>NZ_SMUV01000038.1 GCF_004358185.1 Antarcticimicrobium luteum | reverse complement strand
TCGACGCAAAAGACCTCATGATCGAACTCCAATGACCCCACCAGTTCCAGCGGCAGTACCAGCCGCGGCAGCGGACGGACGGACCCGCCGGCGGGCCGGCGGCGGCGAGGCCCGACCGGGGGGGCCTGGGCACCGCGAGACGCCGGAGGAAAATCCGGCCCGGGCTGCATTTTCCGCTTGCAGGCCCGGGCGGAAATTACTATCTCACGCCTCACTCAATGACGCGGGCGTAGCTCAGGGGTAGAGCACAACCTTGCCAAGGTTGGGGTCGAGAGTTCGAATCTCTTCGCCCGCTCCATTGAAGTCAAAGACCCAGGACGCGGGCGTAGCTCAGGGGTAGAGCACAACCTTGCCAAGGTTGGGGTCGAGAGTTCGAATCTCTTCGCCCGCTCCAATTTTCTTGCAGTGATATCAGAATATCGGCCCGGACGGGCGCCGCGTCGGTCGCGGTGCCGCCGCCGCGCGCCTACCTGCCGGCGCGCGCCAGCCCGCGCCCCCAGAACCGCCCCATCAGCAGCACCCCGGCGACCACCAGCCCGGCGGCCAGGCCCAGCCAGATGCCGACCCCGCCCAGCCCCAGCCCGAAACCCAACCCGTAGGAGGCCGGGAGGCCCACGCCCCAATAGGCCAGCCCGGCGATCGCCATCGGCACCCCGGTGTCCTGCACCCCGCGCAACAGGCCCAGCGCGACCACCTGCGCCCCGTCGACAAGCTGGAACAGCGCCGCCGCGGCCAGAAGCGCGCTGCCGATCAGCAGGATCTGTGCCCGCTCCGGATCATCGGGGGCCAGGAACAGCGACAGCATCGGCACCGGCAGCGTCAGGAACAGCGCGATGGTCAGCGCCGACATCGCCAGCGACATCGCCGTGACCACCGCCGCCCCGCGCGCCATATGCGCCCGGTCGCGGCGACCATAGGCATTGCCCGCGCGCACCGTGGCGGCATTGCTCAGGCCGAGGTGCACCATGAAGGTGGCGCTGGACAGTTGCAGCGCGATGCCATGGGCCGCCAGCGGCGCGGTGCCGAGCCAGCCCATCATCACCGAGGAGGCGGCGAACAGGCTGACCTCGGTCAGGCTGGTGATGCCGATCGGCACGCCGAGGCGGAACACCCGCGCGAACATCTCCCAGTCAGGGCGCCAGAGGCGGCGGAACAGCTCCTGCGCGGGCAGGCGGCGCAGCACGTAGAGCACCACCGCCGCCAGCGACACCAGATGGGTGCAGACCGAGGCGATGGCGGCGCCGCGGATGCCCAGCTCGGGCAGGCCCCAGTTGCCGAAGATCAGCGCGTAATTGGCCAGCGCATTGGCCAGCGCGGCCAGAACCGTGATCCACAGCACGACCTGAGTGCGCTCCAGCGCCGCGAGGTAGGATTTCAGCACCATCACCAGCAGCGCGGGAAACAATCCCCAGCCGGCCAAACGCAGGTATTGCGCCGCGTCCGCCGCCACCCGCGGCCCCTGCCCCATCAGCCGCAGGATCGGTTCCGATCCCCACAAAAGCGGCATCACCGCCGCGGCATAGAACAGCGACAGCCACAGCCCCATGCGGGTGACCCGGCGCGCGCTGGTCTCATCGCCCTCGGCGTTGGCGGTGGCCACCATCGGCATCACCGCCAGTCCGAATCCGGCCCCGGTCAGGAACAGCACGAAGAAACAGCTGCCCGCCAGCGTCACCGCCGCCAACTCCTCGACCCCGTACCAGCCGAGCATCATGGTGTCGGTCAGCCCGATGGCGAATTGCGCCAGATGCCCGCCCACCAGCGGCAGCCCCAGCAAGGCCACGGCGCGCACATGGCCGCCATATGTCATCGCGGTGCTCATGCATCGCCCTTAGGCCGACCGCTCCCCCGGCGCAAGATTTACGCCGGGGCCGTCCCGGGACGCGGGGAAACTGTCGCTATTTCACCCGGCTGCCCGGATGCAGCGCGGTGCCCAAGATATGCTCGGACCGATGGATGACGTGATGCGCCTGCCCGACGATCAGCGGGTCGGGCTGGCCGACGATGTCGTGATCCTTGTCCGGATAGTCGATCGAGGCCAGAAAATGCCGCATGGTGTTCAGCCGGGCGCGTTTCTTGTCGTTCGATTTGATGATGGTCCAGGGCGCGTCGGCGGTGTCGGTGTAAAAGAACATCGCTTCCTTCGCCTCGGTATAATCCTCCCACTTGTCGAGGGACGCCTTGTCGATCGGCGACAGCTTCCACTGTTTAAGCGGGTCAGTCTCGCGCGAGGTGAAGCGGCGGCGCTGTTCGGGCCGGGTCACCGAGAACCAGTATTTGTAAAGCCGGATTCCCGAACGCACCAACATGCGCTCCAGCTCGGGCGTCTGACGCATGAATTCTAGATATTCGTTGGGCGTGCAAAAGCCCATCACCCGCTCGACCCCGGCGCGATTGTACCAGGAACGGTCGTAGAACACCATTTCACCGCTGGTCGGCAGCTCCTGAATATAGCGCTGAAAGAACCACTGGCCCTTCTCCTCCCAGGTCGGTTTGTTCAGGGCGACCACGCGGGACGAGCGGGGGTTGAGATGCTCCATGAACCGCTTGATGGTGCCGCCCTTGCCGGCGGCGTCGCGGCCCTCGAACAGCAGCACGAATTTCTCGCCGGTCTCCTGCGCCCAGAGCTGGACTTTGAGCAGTTCGGCCTGCAACTGCGCCTTCTGCGCCTCATAGGCGCGGCGGCCCAGCTTTTTCCGGTAGGGATAGCGACCGGTCTCGAAGGCACGGCGCACCTCCTCGCGGCTGGGAACCCTCGGCATTGCAGGCGCGGTGCCCGAGGCCGCCGGCAGCGGCGCGGCAACGCCCCCGGAGGCGGGCGCGGAGGCGGGCGCGGGCGCGGCCACCGCGTCGGTTTTCAGGTCTGGCTCGGGCTGGGGGGGCATGATGGCGGGTGTTGGCACTGGCAAATTTCCTTTCTCTGAAATCATGTTTGTTATGTTAACCCATTTCTCGACCCACCGCCTTGATCGCCATCAACACCGCCGCGCTCCCGCGCCACCGCGCGGCCTGTGGTTCGTGACCCTGCGTCACCGCCCTGCCCCCTTGCCGGATCGCGCACAGGCGGTACGCTGGGCCCATGAAAACAGAATTCGTCGATCTGGACGGCCATCCGTTCTTTCTCCGCAGCTGGGGCGACCCGGCCAAGCCACCGTTGCTGATGCTGCACGGGTTCCCCGAATACGGCGGCGCCTGGGGCGATTTGGCGCCGCATCTGACGGACCGTTTCCACTGCATCGCGCCGGACCAGCGCGGCTATGGACAAAGCTGGGCGCCGGACGATGTGGCGCTCTACCGGGGCTCGCAGCTTGTGGGCGACATGGCGGCGCTGATCGACCATATCGGCGGCCCGGTCACGGTGATGGGCCATGACTGGGGCGCGGCGGTGGCCTATGGGCTGGCGATGTTCCGCCCCGAGCTGGTCAGCCGCCTGATCATCGCCAACGGCGTGCACCCGGTGCCGTTCCAGCGGGCGCTGGCCGCCGGCGGGGCGCAGGCGGAGGCCTCGCAATACATCCTCGCGCTGCGGCGCGAAGGGTCGGAGCGGTATTTCGCCGCCAATGATTTCGAGAAGATGAAGGCGCTGTTCCTCGCCAGGATGGACAACGCCTGGATGACGCCCGACAGGCTGTCCGACTATACCGCCGAATGGTCCCGGCCAGGACGGCTGAAAACGATGATCCACTGGTATCGCGCCTCGCCGCTGCAGGTGGCCAGACCCGGCGAGCCGATCACGGACCTGCCCGAGATGCCGCGCAGCCGGTTGATGGTGCGCTGCCCGCACCTGCTGATCTGGGGGCGGGGCGACACCGCGCTGCTGCCCGAGGCGACCGAGGGGCTGGAGGAGTTCGCCCCCGATCTGACCCGGGTGGCGTTCGATCAGGCCAATCACTGGATCTGTCACCAGATCCCGGAACTGGTGGCGCAGGCGATCGGGGACTGGTTGCCGGACGGCTAACGCCCCTTGCGGGAGAACACCATTTTCTGATCGGCCAGATCGGCCCTTTCGCCGATCCAGGCATAGGCCAGCAGTGCCGGATCGCGGTCGCCGACGGTGATGCGGTGCAGGTGCTCGGGCGGATTGAAGATCATCGAGCCGGGCGCATAAACCCCCTGATGGTTCTCGGACACCGCGCCGGAGAGGCAGATATAGCTTTCGGTGATGCCGCGGTGGGCATGGGCGGGATAGGTACAGCCCGGCGCGAACAGCACCACCCCGAGGATCAACTCGTCGATCACCACCGGCCCATGCGGGCCGCACAGCTCGGCATAGGCATAGCTGCCGCTCAGGCCCTTGGGCACCTTTTCATAGCCATGCTGCCAGGACAGCAGCGGCGCCACCGATTCCAGCGCCCGGACCACCGGGGCCAGGTTCTGTTCGCGCCCCAGGTCCAGCGCCCGCTTCAGATGCGCCGTCACCGGTTTGTCGGCGGGCGGTTGCAGCGTCACCACCGGATTTTTCGAGGTGCCCCGGCGCAGCGCCTCGCGCACGGCGCGCTGATGGCTGCGGATGCGGGGACTGCCCCCCGAGGGCAGAAAGCGGTAAAGTTCATAGAAATCGCGGAACAGATAACCCCAGTCCGGGCAGGACCGGAGGCGGATTTCCGGATCGGCGGCGCCCTGCAGTATGGTCATGATTTTTCCATCCTCGCGGAGAAAGTGGGTTTCGGCCCTCACTGAGGCAAACACCCCCCGGATTCTTGCCACAAACCGACATTCCGGCCCCCGGCAGCGGCCCCCGCGGGCCCGGCAAAGACCGGGGGGCGCCCGCGGCATGGCCCCGGCACCCGGCGCAGCCACTTCCCCCCGCCGGGCCACTCTGGCATACTGGCCCCCAACCAAGAAAAATGAGCAGCAGCCCATGCCCAACGACCTCCTCTCCGGAGCCGCCCAGACCACCTATGATGCCTCTTCGATCGAGGTGCTTGAGGGGTTGGAGCCGGTCCGCAAACGCCCCGGGATGTATATCGGCGGCACCGACGAACGCGCGCTGCACCATCTGGTGGCCGAGGTGCTCGACAACTCGATGGACGAGGCGGTGGCCGGCCACGCCAACCGCATCGAGGTCGAGCTGCACGAGGATTACTCGGTCACCATCCGCGACAACGGCCGCGGCATCCCGGTCGATCCGCACCCGAAGTTTCCGGGCAAATCGGCCCTGGAGGTGATCCTGTGCACGCTGCACGCGGGCGGCAAATTCTCCGGCAAGGCCTATCAGACCTCGGGCGGGTTGCACGGGGTCGGCGCCTCGGTGGTCAACGCGCTGTCGGATCTGATGGTGGTGCAGGTCGCGCGCGACAAGACACTTTACGAGCAGCGGTTTTCGCGCGGTATCCCGCAGGGGCCGATTGAAAAAATCGGCGCGGCGCCCAACCGGCGCGGCACCACGGTGACCTTTCACGCCGATGCCGAGATCTTCGGCTCTCACCGGTTCAAACCGTCGCGGCTGTTCAAGTCGATCCGCTCCAAGGCCTATCTGTTCTCGGGCGTCGAGATCCGCTGGAAATCGGCGATTCAGGATGGCGACACGCCGCTTGAGGCCACCTTTCATTTCCCCGGCGGGCTGGCCGATTACCTGAAAGAGACGATGAACGGCGCCTCGACCTATGCCGAGGCCCCCTTTGCCGGCACCGTCGATTTCAACGAACGGTTCAACACGCCGGGCAAGGTGGAATGGGCGATCAACTGGACTCCCTCGCGCGACGGCTTCATCCAGAGTTATTGCAACACCGTGCCCACGCCCGAGGGCGGCACCCATGAGGCCGGCTTCTGGGCCGCGATCCTCAAGGGCATCCGCGCCTATGGCGAGCTGGCCGGCAACAAGAAGGCGGCGCAGATCACCCGCGACGACCTGATCACCGGGGGCTGCGCGCTGGTCTCCTGCTTTATCCGCGAGCCGGAATTCGTCGGCCAGACCAAGGACCGGCTGGCCACGGTCGAGGCGCAGCGGCTGGTCGAAAACGCCGTGCGCGACCATTTCGACAACTGGCTGGCCGCCGATACCAAGAGCGCCGGCGCGATCCTGGATTTCCTGGTGCTGCGCGCCGAGGAACGGCTGCGGCGGCGGCAGGAGAAGGAGACCCAGCGCAAGACGGCCACGAAAAAGCTGCGCCTGCCGGGCAAGCTGGTGGATTGCTCATCCAACACCCGCGAGGGGACCGAGCTGTTCATCGTCGAGGGCGATTCGGCGGGCGGCAGCGCCAAGATGGCGCGCGACCGCAAGACCCAGGCGCTGCTGCCCTTGCGCGGCAAGATCCTCAACGTGCTGGGGGCGGCCTCGAACAAGCTGTCCTCGAACGCCGAGATTTCCGATCTGACCCAGGCGCTTGGCGTCGGGCTGGGGACCAAGTTCAACATCGACGATCTGCGCTATGACCGGATCATCATCATGACCGACGCCGATGTGGACGGCGCGCATATCGCCTCGCTGCTGATGACGTTCTTTTTCACCCAGATGCGGCCGATGATCGACACCGGGCATCTGTACCTGGCCTGCCCGCCGCTGTTCCGGCTGACGCAAGGGGCGAAACGGGTCTACTGCCTGGATGAGGCCGAGCGCGACGCCTGGATGGACAAGGGACTGGGCGGCAAGGGAAAAATCGACGTCAGCCGGTTCAAGGGCCTGGGCGAGATGGACGCCAAGGACCTGAAGGAAACCACCATGGACCCCAAATCGCGCAAGCTGATCCGGGTGACCATCGACGAGGACGAACCGGGCGAGACCGGCGATCTGGTGGAACGGCTGATGGGGAAAAAACCCGAATTGCGGTTCCAGTATATCCAGGAAAACGCGCGGTTCGTGGAGGAGTTGGATGTTTGAGGGAAACTGGGAAAAACGTAGTTTTATTTGAAGGCATACGTCCAGTTGGACGGTTTGATGTCAAACAGTTTGAAATGCACAAGACTAAGCTTTGTCACAAAGTTTTTCTTGATGCAGCCGATGAAGATTATGCCACAGCAAGATATGCATGGAGAGCGAGGCTTGCGAATGCATTTTGTTGGTCTGCAGGGCAGGCTATTGAAAAGTATACGAAATGCGCCCTCTTGCTTAATGGTGGATCTGCGAATTTTTCGCATGGTTTTTCGCCACACTTTAAAAAGCTTCAGTCAATTTGCGGAAACCTCATCGCGGATTCTATTGAGAAACCGGAAGATTTGGACTTAATCGAAGGAACCGAGGGGGAGTTTCCCGAAGGAACCTTCGATGCAATTAAAAGGTTTGAGGAAAATGGCCAGTCGAAGCAGCGATATCGTGAAGCGGGGCATTATGTAAGGCCCTATGACATACACAAACTCGATGCTCTTTGCATAAACATCCGGCAGGTTTGTGTGAGCCTAAATGAACTCAGAGAAGATGGCTTGACATGGAAAGAGTATTTAACTCAAAACCCAAAGACGCTAGTAGGCTTTGGGAGGCTGCAAAAAAGTGAGCGGCGTCATTTCCCGGAGATGAACGACGCTCTGTGTTCCGGGAACTTTCAGTTCTTTAAGGAACCTCCTGGGCCATTTCCTAGTATCTGGTTTTCGTGGCAAGAATCTGCAATTTTGAGCCTTCCAATAGACGATAGGAACTATTTAGAAGCACTAGATTGGCTGACGAGAAACAGCAAAATGGACAAAGAAAAAGTCGGGCAGTTTCTTTTGGAGGTATACAATAAGTAACGTGTTAGATCTGGTATCGGCGAATGTTAACTCAAACTGAGTAAACCGCATACACTCCGAATTCCTTCCGCCTGAACCCGCAGTCGCGCCCGGCCCGAAGGGTGGGGGCGGAACGCGCCCGCCCTTGGGGGGCGGGTCGGGCGCGTGCGCGATGCTTTGCATCGCGCATTGGGGCTGCGCGCCGACCGCCCGCAAGCTTCCGCTAAATCGGGGAGTTTCCGGCCCGTTCTGTACAGAGTGTAAACGGTTCAACAACCGAAAAGGCCCGCCCCCTTTTCCGAGGACGGGCCCTGGTCGTCTCTTCAGGCTGCGATCACTCGCTGGCGGTGCCGACCACCGGCAGCGCGCTCGGCCATGATCTCTTCAAGGTCACGATAGGACATGGCGCAGCGGACATAGAAAAACACCGCGTGCAGGATCACGCCCTTGGCCTTCCGGGCCGGACGCCGGCCGCGCGGCAGGCTGGGCGATCCCGATTACTGGGCCACGAAGGATTCGAACATCATGCTGAACAATTCCCGCTCGGTGGTGATGTCGAGTTTGTAGTACAGCCTGTGCTTGTGGTTCCGGATGGTGCCCACCCTCACATCGAGAAAGTCCGCGATCTTGCCCGGCGTATAGCCCTGCAAGGTGTAGCTCACGATCTTTCTTTCCGTTGGCGTCAGGCTGTTTTGCGCCGCGAAACGGTCGATCAACTCCTCGGATGTCAGGTCAAGGAACCCCGGCGAGACGGTTTCCAGCATCACCGCCTTGCCACTGGGCGCGATCGCGTTGGTGGTGTCGAGCGTTTCCCAATGCAGGATGATCTTGTCGTCGATCTTCTCCGACCCGTTGCGGAGCGATCCGACGATTTCCGGCAGCCGGGCCTCGAGCATGGCGTCGGCCTTCTGTGTCCACTGGCGGTTTCGGAACAGGATGTTTCCGGCGACGTCCTGGATCATCGTCGCGATCTCGCCGTCGTCCAGATCCAGGCCGACTTGCCCATAGAGCGTCTGATAGGTGTGAAGCGAATGGATCCGCGCCAGCAGCGGATAGATCAGCCGCGCCCGCAGCTGCTCGGCCTCGGAAAACAACCTGCGTGCCCGGTCGATGCAGATTGCGATATAGACGCCGCCGATCGACGGCAGCAGGAACACCAATTCGTCCCTGATCGCCGCGGATCGGTAAATCTCGTCGTAGAATAGGGTGTCGGACCCGTTCCGCCGCTGCTCGTCGAAGGTCACGACAGGTCGTGTCGCCTCGTCCCGGACCATCCGCAGCAGCGGGTCGATCCGATAGTAATTCTTAAGATAACTCTGGACCGCCTTCGTGCTCATCGCGGCGTTCACCAGAAATTCGGGCCGGGCGTACTGCGCGTAGCGGACGGTCAGGAAACGGCCGGAATCCATGTAGCGGGCCACCGCCGCGGCCAGTTTCCAGTAGAATTCATCCTTGCCCAGACTGTCGAGAACCGGCGCGAGATCCATGAGCAATTCAAGGGCAGGATCGGGCGCGCCTCGTTCGGTATGCTGTATTCCCTGCATGTTTCCCTCTCGCTGCATGATCCTAGAACTCCGCCCTGCGCGGGAAAAGCCCGGCATCGCCGTTCAGGGCGGAATTCGTCCTCTGCCTGAATATGAGGCAACCTGGCCGGGCGCATGATGACAGTTGTCATTCTTGTTCGGAATGGGCGTTTGCGATCTGCTGAGGCGGATCCAACCGAGAGAGACACAGTGCCCAGCCTGAGACCGAAAGCACGCGAAATCGTCGAGAGCCACATCCGGGGGCAAACCACCTGCGAGGAGACCGTGTCCGGCGTCTTCGCGCAGCTGCCGCGCATCCAGGAGGGGTGCAACGCCTTCACCGAATGGTTCCCGGACGAGGCGCTGGAAACCGCGCGCGCCCTGGATCGGAAGCGCGCGCAGGGCGCGGCGCCCGGCCTGTTGCACGGGGTTCCGATCTGTATCAAGGACATGACCCCGACCAAGGGGCATCATACCACGCTCGGATCCTGGACGAGCGGCGAGGGAAAGACATTCCATGATGCGGTGATCGTGCAACGTCTGAAGGCCGCCGGTGCGATCATTGTCGGCAAGACCACCACTGCAGAGCTGGCGTTTTCAAGCTTTACCAATACGGCCCGCTACGGGGTGACCCGCAATCCCTGGGACCTGACGCGAACGTCGGGCGGGTCGTCCGGCGGCTCTGCCGCCGCAGTTGCAAGCGGCGTGGTACCGCTCGCCGAAGGCACCGATATGGGCGGATCGGTTCGAATTCCGGCGGCAGCCTGCGGCGTGGTGGGGTTCAAGCCGAGCCTGGGGCGGATTCCCATGGACATCGTTCCGAGTGCGCTGGAAACCCTGTCCCATTTCGGCGCTCTGGCAGCCAGCGTCGAAGACGCCGCCCGGTTCGTCGCCGCGGGGGCCGGCCACCACCCCTCGGACATGCTGTCGCGCCGGAGCCGGTTCGACCTTGCCGCGACCGCCCCCAAGAGCCTTGCGGGCAAGCGGTTCGCGCTGTCGGCCGATCTGGGGTATTGCGCCGTCGACCCCGAAATCCAGGCCGGCCTCATGCGCATCGCGGACCGGCTGCGCCGCGCGGGCGCGGTGGTCGATGAGGTCGATCTGCCCTGGACGCGCGACATTTTCGATCAGTGGGCGATCCGCTGGTTCTGCCTGCTGGCAACCTTTCCCAATGCCCGGACGGCCGAGCAGCGCGCGCAAATGCATCCGGAACTGGCGGCGGGCCTGGAGCAGGCACGGAGCTATTCCGCGATGGACCTGATGGGGGTGGATCTGATCCGCAGCGATATGAACCGTCAGCTCAACAGCGTGTTTGCCCAATACGATGTCCTGCTTTGCCCCACGAATGCCGTACCGGCGCCGCCGGTGACGCAAAGCGACGCGGATTTCGAGAAGACGCTTCCGGACGGGAAGCTTCGCGCCTTCGACATGACGCACCCTTTCAACATGGTCCCGACAAGCCCGGTTCTGTCGCTCCCCATCGGCCTGACCGAGGGGCGCCTTCCGATCGGGATGCAGATCGTCGGCCCGCCCTTCGAGGACGAGGCGGTGCTGTCCGCCGCGGCCACCATCGAGGCGCTGATCGACCCGTTGCCGGTTCCACAATTTTGATCCCACGGACAACACAGGAGACACCCATGCCCGCTCCCCGCATCCCCGATTCAGAATTCACCGAGCGCCGCGCAAAGGCGCAGGCCATGGCGAAGGACATGGGGCTCGACGCGCTGATCGTTTGGTCGCGCAGCGGCCATTCCGTCGAAGCCTACGGCGACCTCTACTATCTGACCAACTTCGTATCCCTGTTCCCCTGCGTGCCCGACCGGCGCACCTGGTCCAGCCGGGGGCACGGCGCGCTGATCCTTCCGGTCGATGGCGAGCCGATCCTAGTGACCGATTATCTGGACGATCCCGAGGACCGCATCAAGGTCAAGGATGTGCGCGCCGAACCGGACCTGGCCGCCGGTGTGGCCGATGTGCTCAAGGAAACCGGGCTGGCGAGCGGTAAACTCGGCATGGTCGGGATGATGTCCTTCCTGGTGAGCGCGCTCCACCGAATGCAAGAGCGGGCCGGTCACCGGCTGGACCTGACGGATGCCGACCATATCCTCGACCGGCTGCGCGTCATCAAGAGCCCGGCCGAGATCGCCCAGATGCGCCACGCGGCCAATGTCGGCGTCAAATGGATGCAGGCCACGATGGACGCCATCGTCGAGGGGAACACCGAGGGCGACGCCGTCGGCGCGGGCCTCGCGGTTCTGGCCGCGAACGGTGGCACGCAACAGGACATCGCCATCGCAAGCGGCCCGAATGCCCGGCACTACATGGGCAGCTCCGGCATGCCGCACTGGAACATTACCCGTCCGTTGCAGAAAGGCGACTTGGTCCATGTCGACCAATGGGGGCCAGTCGACGCCTACTATACCGATTTCGCCCGTTCGACCGTCGTCGGCGGGAAACCCACCGAAGGACAGCGTGAACTGCTCGACGGGAATGTCGCCCTGATCCACCATCTGGTCGCCTCGATCCAGCCCAATCGGACGACCTTCGGGGATCTCTATCGGACCGGATCCAAATGGCTCGACGACAACGGGTTTGCCAACCACAAGAGTACCGGCGACGAGACCAACAATTTCAGCAGGCTTTTCCCCTGCTTCGGCCACGCGCTCGGCCTGGGAATCGACGGGCCGTGGATCGTCGACGACGAAGAGACCGTGATCGTGCCCAACATGACACTGGCCATCGAAGCACTGGTCAGCAAACCCGGGGTCGGCGCATCGAACTTCGAGGAAAACGTGCTCGTCACGCCGGAGGGCGCCGAGATCCTGACGGCCGGCTGCGACAGCAAACGCTGGGCATGAAGGCTCGCTAATCAGCCGCTTTTCCGAAATCCCATCAATTGGAAAAGCGGCAAACCAAGGCGGTGCGCAAACGAATTCGCATCCGTTCATAAAATCCAACAGGAGAAAGAAATGCAGCATTTCCAATGGTCAAATCTGTTCGGCCTGGGGCGCGGACATACAGTGCTCGCCGCGGCCTTCGTGGCGGCCCTGGGCGCCCAGCCAGCGATCTCTGAAACCATATCCCTCGGTGCGCCGATCCCGCTCACCGGGTATCTGGCCGCCGACGGGGCGACGATGGAACAGGCGATCCGCCTGGCCGTCGACGAGCTCAATGCGAACGGCGGCGTTCTCGGCGAACAGGTCGATGTCGTGACCTTCGACATCGGCGATCTCACCCCGGACAAGCTTTCGGCGGCGGCGGCCAACCTGATCGAACGTGAAGGTGTCAGCGTCCTGATCAACGGCTATGGCGGCATGGGGCCGGATATCCCGGCATTCTGCCCCTACGGAATTCCCTATATCCACAACGACGCGGTCAGCAGCGTCATCGACCTGGCCGAACGGATGCGCTGCAGCGCCATCTTCAACGCTTCGGATGTCGATGTGAACTATGGCAGGGCGATTTTCGAACAATTCGTCGACACCGGGTATTCTTTCGAGAGTAAGCGTCTGGCCATCGTTCATGGCGATTACGAATGGGATATTGAGGTCGCAAAGGGCATGACCGAGGCGGCGGAAGCAGCCGGTTGGGAGGTCGTCTTTACCGAGGAGGTCCCCTACGACACCGTGGAATGGACCGGCATCCTGTCCAAGATCCGCGCGACTGAACCGGCCCTGGTCCATCTCGAGGCGCTCGACCCGGCGGTGGCGACCACATTCATCTCTCAGTTCAAGGACAACCCCGCCGGCAACGCATTGGTCAGTGTCGGCTATATGGGGGCCACGCCGGGCCTTGATGATGTGATCGCGCAGGGCAATGCAGAGGGCGTTCTGGCCTTCACCCTGAACGCGCATCTTGAAGATGAGGAAGGCCGCGCTTTCGAACAGAAATGGCGTGATGCCTATGGCGCGGAGCCGCCCGTCAGCCTTGCCGCCGCAGTCTACGACATGGTCAACATGTGGGCCGCAGCCGTGGAGAAGGTGGGCGATGCCTCTGACTATGCCGCCGTGGCCGATGCGATCCGCGAGATGAACTACGACGGGATCGCGGGAATCTATGCCTTCAACGACCGCAACTTCATCAACACCGGTTCGGACACCCAACCCGCGCAACTGTTTCAGGTGCAGGACGGGAAACGGGTGCGCCTCATCGTGGGTGAAGAGAAGGTCGGCGAGATCGCTTCCCCGTCCTGGAGCAAGTAATGCACCGGGAGCACTCCGCGCCGTTGTCCCCGGGCAATGGCGCGGCCCTTTCCCAAGCTTTCGTTCTCCGCCGGTTTGCGGCGGTTCTCACGTCGGTTCCGGACCGCATGGGAGTTTTCGCATGAGCCATATGTCGTTGGAAAACGTCACGATGAAGTTTGGGCCGTTCCGGGCCTTGACGGACGTTTCCTTTCACATCGACCGGGGTGAAATACTGGGCGTCGCCGGCCCCAACGGCGCGGGGAAAAGCACGCTGATGAACGTCTGCACCGGCGGGCTGAGAGCGTCCGAGGGCAAGGTCATCTTCGACGGCAAGACGATCACGCCATTTTCCCGCCACGTCCGCTGCGGCCTGGGTATTGCCCAGACATTTCAGGTTCCGACATTGCTGTCGTCCCTGACCGTCGGAGAGAACTTGCTGGCCGGTGCCCTGTTCGGCCGCGAGGCCCGCGGCGCGCCTCCCGGCATCTCGCTGGACGAGATACTGTCACTGACAAAGCTTGGCGACCTTCTGGAGATGGAGGCGGCCAGGGCCGATCTGCTGACCCGGAAACGGATCATGCTGGGCGCCGCGCTCGCGACCGGGCCTGAAATGATCTTCATGGACGAACCGCTCGGCGGTTTGAACGCCGAGGAAATCGCGGACTTTCTCGATGTGGTCCGTCACGTCCGCGATACGCTTGGGATCACTGTCGTCATGGTCGAGCACAAGACGCGGGCGCTTGCCGAGATTGCGGACCGCATCCTGATCATCAATTTCGGAGAATTCGTCATGCTCGATACCCCCGAGATCGTTTTGAACGACGACCACGTGGTAGAAATCTACCTGGGCAAGAAACACGATGCTTGAAATCCGGGACATCAACGCCGGATACGGCGACTTCCATATTCTCCACGACGTGTCTCTGGACGTGGCAAAGGGCGAAATGGTCGCGGTCGTGGGCGCAAACGGGCATGGCAAAAGCACCCTTCTCAAGGCCGTGTGCGGAATAATGCCCGTTACCGGTGGCTCGATCCGGTTCAATGGAGAGGACATCGAAGGCCGCTCGGCGCCGCATCTGGTCGGACGCGGGCTGGTCTACGTGGCCGAGGATCGGCGGCTTTTCCCTGACATGACCGTTCTGGAGAACCTCGAACTGGGGGCGTTCCTGCCGGAGGCCCGCAAAATGGAAAAACAGAACCTCGAGCGGGTTTTCGACCTGTATCCCAGGTTGGCGGAACGGCGCGGCCAGCTTTGCCGGACGCTCAGCGGAGGCGAGGCTCAGATGGTGGCGCTGGGACGGGGGCTGATGTCGAATCCCACCCTGCTGGCCATCGACGAGCCGTCTCTGGGCCTGGCCCCGAACCTCACGGAAACCATGCTCCGGACTGTCGCCGCGCTGAACCGGGACGGTCTGACGATCCTGATCGTCGAACAGAGCATGGCGCTGCTCCGCGGGATGATCGACCGCGTCTATTTCATCGAAGAAGGCGCCGTATCCGCCGCTGAGCCGAACCACGTTCAGGAGCCCCTATGACCCAGATGATCGAAGTACTGCTGAGCGGCATGACACAGGGCGCAGTCTACTGTCTCATCGCAATCGGATTGTCACTCGTCTACGGCGCGTCGCGCATCCTCAACTTCGCGCACGGCTCGCTCTACACATTGGGCGGATACATCGCCTGGTACTTCGTGGTCGGCTATTTCAGCCTGCCGCTCTGGCTGGGCATTCTGGCTGCGATCCCGATCCTGGCGGCGAGCGGCGTCGCGATCGAACGGGTGATCATTCGTCCCCTGCGCAGTTCTGCGAACTGGAAGGTCAACACCATCATGGTGACGCTCGGCCTTGCGTTCATCATCGAGAACGGACTGCAACTGGTATTCGGGCCCGGCACCAAGACCATTCCGGCCTTTGCCGAAGGGGTCGTGACCATGGGCGGTATCACCCTTTCCTGGTACAAGATCTGGATCTTCGTGGTGTCCCTCGGCCTGGTCGGCGCGCTGGAGTTCTTCCTGACCCATACGCGTTACGGCCAGGCCGTGCGCGCCGTGTCGCAGGACATGCAGGGCGCCAGTCAGGTCGGCATCAACGTCAACCAGGTGTTCGCCCTGACCTTCGCCTTGTCGGTGGTTCTTACCGGGATCGCCGGAATCCTGCTGGCCCCGGTGTTCCTGATCTCGCCGCTGGGCGGATGGGGGCCATTTCTCAAAGCCTTTGTCATCGTGGTCCTGGGGGGATTGGGCAGCACCAAGGGCGCCTTCGTGGCGGCATTCATCCTCGGCGTGCTGGAGGCCTATATCATCTTTTTTCTGGGGTCGAACTGGGCGATGCCGGCCTGGCTCGTCATGCTGATCGTCGTGCTGATGATCCGGCCGAAAGGGTTGTTCGGAGTGTGGGAGAACTGAAATGAAGACACAGAACCAACACGCCCCCGCTCGGACGATCTCTTCGGTTTTCACCGGGCGGGGGTTCGTCAAGGACAGCCTGATCTTCTGGGCGGTCGTGGCCGGTCTGGCAGTGCTCGGGGCATTGATCGGAGACAATTACATCCGGCATGTTTTCATCCTGGTGTTCATCTGGTGCATTGTCATCGCATCCTGGGATCTGATCCTGGGATATGCCGGGATCTTCAACTATGCCCAGCTCGTGTTTTTTGCCTTCGGGGCCTACTCTTCGGCCATGCTGTCGATCTACGCGGGGTTCACGCCGCTGCTTTCGATCGCTTGTGCGGCCGGTGTCGGCGCGGCGGTCGGAGCGCTGATCGCCCTTCCCAGCCTTCGGCTGAAAGGGGAATACGTCGCATTGTTCACATTCGCCGTGCACCTTGCCCTGCCGCCGGTCATCCAGCAGGGCAAGGCCATAGGGATGGGGGGGCACACCGGCCTGCTGGGCGTGCCCTGGCTGAACCTGTTCGGCCACCAGGTCTCGACCATCGACAAGTTGACCTGGTTCTGGGTGTCGCTCGCCTTTGGATCAGTCTGCGTCTACCTGATCTATTTCATCGTGCTGCGCGGGCGCATGGGTCTGGCCTTTATCGCGATGAGGGATGCCGGCACCTTTGCCCAGTCCATCGGCGTGAACGAAGGCAAGTACAAGCTTCTGGCGTTTGTCGTTTCGGCCGTCTTCACCGCCATCGCCGGGGGCGTCTATGCCCACTATACAACCGTTGTCACCCCCAAGATTCTGGGGACCGAGTTCTTTCTCATGGCCATGGTCATGATCGCCGTCGGCGGACTGGGCCGTTTCCCCGGCGCAATCCTGGGGGTCTTTATCGTGGTGATCGGCAACGAGCTGCTGAGAAGTTTCGATGACTACCGGCTGCTGTTGCTGGGCGTTGCCGTCGTGATCCTGGTGATCTTTTTTCCGGGCGGGCTTGTCGGATTGCAGCGGCGGCGCAGCGCGGGGCGCGGGGGGCAGTGATCCGGCCTGTCGCCGGGGTGCCGGAACGGCCCTCTCCGCACCCGAAACCGATGCGGGCGCCATGTCTTCATGCAGAGCAGCAGCAGGACAGATAAATCAGACGGGTTCAACGGTGACAGCTGTCACGATTGCCCATGCGTCGATTTTGGTCTGAAACTCGCTTCAGGATTTCAACGTATCTCTCCGGGCCCGTGCGTTCCGGGTTCACATCTGAAAGGCCACGATCATGAGCACCTCTGTTCCTATGGATGAAACGATGTGGAACGGCTTGCTTCATTCCGGCATCGCCGGAACCATGTTCGGCCTTCCTTTCGTCCCGCCGCAAAAAGAGGCCATCGAAACCGCCCGGGCGGAGGTGGCATTCATCGGTTTCCCATTCGATTCCACGCAGATCAGCCGCACGGGCGCGAACTACGGCCCCCGCGGGATCCGCGAGCACTCCAGCCTTTTCCTGACCTACAACGCCACGTCCGACATCGACCTTCGCGAGAAATTCACGATGGTCGATTGCGGCGACATCCCCGTCATTCCCGGTGACGTCGAAAACACGATGAGGATCGCCACGGAGATGATCGGCAACATCATCGCAGGCGGCGCGAAGCCGGTGCTTCTCGGCGGTGACCACTCGGTCACGATCGGCGGGGCACGGGCCTTTGCAAAACATCACGAGAAACCGGGGCTCATCCTGTTCGATACCCACTATGACACCGCCGATGACATCGGCGGGGTCAAGGACAGTCATTGCTGCCCGATCACCCGCGCCCTCGACGCGGGCTTCGATCCCCGGCACACGGTCCTCATCGGCATCAGCGGGTGGCTCAATCCGCGCACAGAACTGGAAAACGCCAAAAAGCACGGGCTGACCGTGATCACCCTGGATGAAATCATCCGCGACGGCGCGAAAGCGGCAGGAAAGAAAGCCGCCGACATCGCGGGCGGGGCCAGCGATGTCTACCTGACCATCGATATCGATGCGCTCGACGCGACGACCGCACCCGGAACCTGCGTACCGACGGCGGGCGGAATGATGCTGCGCGAAATGTTCGAGATTCTGGATCAGTTCAAGGCACTGAACATCGGCGGTTTCGACATCGTGGAGGTCGCGCCCTCTCTCGATCCCACGAAGGTGACGCAGATCGCCGCGAACCGTATCATTCTCGAAACGCTGGCCATGCTGAAGCGCAGTTGAGCTGACGCTTTGGGACGCGGCTATCGTCACCGCGCGGGGCGGGGACGACTGAACTGCGCCACGGCGCGACAAGCGGCCTCTTGGGGCGGTTCGGGCGATATTCGCCGCTGCGCCCCAAGCAAGCGCCGCATGCTGCCAGTCGACTGGATGTTGTCCGAGACAACCCTACCGGGCTTTCCCCGCCGTTCGATCGGGCCCGTCAACTCAGGCGCCACCCGACGCCCCGAGATCGAGGTATCGGGGATCGCGGCGAGGCATTCGCATTCGCCCTCGCAGCAACCGTCATGCTCTGGCTTTGAAAACCCATGCGTCTGGAGCCTAAGACCCGCGAAAACCAAAAAGGCCCGCCCCCTATTCCGGGGACGGGCCTTGAACGTCTCTTCAGACTGCGATCACTCGCTGGCGGTGCCGAATACCGGCAGCGCGCCGCCGGCGGCGGCCTGGATCACCGCGACGCGCTCGGGCGTCTGGCCCAGCACCGGCTGGCCGGAGGCCACCGCGCTCAGCGCCACCTGCATCCAGGAGCCGGCGGTCTGCGGCGCGGCCTGCATCGCGCCGAACCCCTCGCGCAGCTGGTGGCTGACCATCTCGCCATAACCGCCCTGCCCGGCCGCGGTCAGCAGCACGGCGCTGGCCAGCGCCATCTGGGCGTTATCCGCACGATAGCCGGCACCGAGACAGACCTTGCCGCCGGAGACCAGCTGCGCCATCGGCTGACCCGAGCTTTCGAGGAAGCTCTTGGTGCGGGCCATGACCTGGGTCGCGGGCTGGTTCTCGATCCCGGCCATCTGCGGCGCGACGGCCTGGGCCAGCCCCTCGCACTGCGCCTCGACCTGCTCGCGCGTCATGTTGGCGATCGAGGCCTCGATCCGGGCGCTGTCCGACATCGCCTGGGTGCGGGCCATGCAGAATTGTTCGGACAGGGCAAAGCCGGCGTCGGACATGTTCCCCGCTGTGCTCAGCCCGCCGTTGGCGGCGGTGCGCACGTGGACCTGATCGCAATAATCGCGGATCGAACGGTCGTCCGGGGCAAAGCCGAATTGCGGCAGACCGCCGCCGGTGCTGCCGCTGGTATCGGCGCGGGCGGTCACCGGCTCAGGCTGGGTCGGCTGCGGCACCGGGGCCGGCATCGGCACGGGCGCGGTCGCCATCTGGGTCTGCGGCGCCATCTGGGTGCCCGGCGTGGCGATGCCAAGCTGTTCGTTGCGATAGGTGCGCAACAGGCCCATCTGGCCCTGGGTGGCGACGATCTGCGAATAGGGCGCCATATGGGCGCTGGCCATGGCACGCTGATGGCTGCCCAGCAGGAAGTTCAGCTCGTGCTGGTCGAGATAGCCGTCGACGTTGTACCCCATGTCGGCCTGATAGCGGCGGATGCCGTTGCGGCTGTTCTGGCCCAGCACGCCGTCGGCGCCGCCGACGTTGTAGCCGAAATAGTTCAGTGCGATCTGCACCTGGCGGTTCTGTTCGCGCTGCGACGACGACACGGTCGTCCGCGTGGTGGTGGTGGTGGTGCGGCGCGTCTTGTTCTTGTTCATCTCGTTCACGATGATGCCGCCCAGAAGCGCCCCGCCCAGAAGCGCGGCGGCGTCGTCGGCGCGGGCCCGTTCGACGCCCACAAAGACCATGCTGGCCGCGGCCAGCGATGCACAGAGATTACGTTTCCACATCTTGATTATCCTCACCAATGGTGGCGTGCCGGGCCGAAACGGAGGCGTCTTGCGGGCGCCCCCAGGGGTCAGCGGGGCGGCAGGCCGGAAATGCGATTAACCCATGATGCACAGCATGACCAAGCCGCGCCCTAACTGTCAAGTTGCACAGGGTCGCAACCGCCCTGCAGGCACGGATCCGCCAACCCGCCCAAGCCCGGTTCAGGCCCGGTTCAGGCCCGGTTCAGGCCCGACCTCATCCCGCCCGGGCTCCGCCCAGCCCGGAGCGCATCGCGCCGCGTCCCCCGGCGCGGGCGTGGCGTAGAACCGCATGGTGGCCCGCCCGGCCCGTTTCGCCGCGTAGAGCGCCAGATCGGCATGGTGCAACAAATCCTCCGGGGCGCAGCCCGGCTCCTCGACCGAGAGGGCCAGCCCGATGCTGGCCGAGATGGCGCAGGTCCGCCCCTGAAACCGCATCGGGTGCTCCAGCCGCTCGATCAGCCGCCGGGCGATGCGTTGCAGCCTGGGCCGGTCGGTCAGATTGTCGAACACGATCACGAACTCGTCGCCGCCGACCCGGGCGACGGTATCCTCGCGCCGGGTCTCCTCGACCAGCACCTGCGCCACCTGCTGGAGCACGTGATCGCCGGCGGCATGGCCCAGCGTGTCGTTCACCTGCTTGAAGAAATCCAGGTCGATATGCATCAGCGAATAGGGCATGCCGCCACCCGATTTACGCGCCAGAACGTGATCCATGGCACGGCGGTTCTTGAGCCCGGTCAGAGTGTCGGTAAAGGCCTGTTCCTCGGCCGCGATCCTGGCCGCCTGAAGCCGCTGGTTGAGCTGGCGAGAGGCCTCCATCGCCGCCGATTTCGCCTCCACCAGGTAGAGCAGTTCGATCGCCAGGTCGGTGGGGGCGAAATCGGCGCTGGTCAGATCATAGTCGCGCACCGCGTCCAGCAGCGAGATACCGAAGGACAGCGCCACCACCGCGCCGCCGGGGACCGCCACGATCTGCCCCTTGAGGGTGGTATGAGGGGCATCGCGGAACCCGACCGAGAGCTTGCCGTCGGCATCCGCCATCAGATCGGCAAAACCGGTGACCGCACGTGGCCGGGTCAGGCGGAACAGCTCGAGGAACCGCTGTCCAGCCAACTGCGCCCCGGGGCGCAGTTTCTGCAGCGTCGGGCCGGCGTGGCGGATCGTTCCCTCGGCGTCCAGGATCAGATGCATCGGGCACAGCCGTGTCAGCAGATCGTCGAGCATCGCAGCCTCGCTCATCCGGCCCGCGCCCCCAGATTGAAATCGCGGCCCTTGGCAAAGGCGGTTTCGATCAGCGTTATGGCGATCACCTCGTCCCCGTCGCGGATGCCGTCGTGTTCCAGCATCACCAGCGCGCCGTAATCGTCGGCCATGGCGCGCAGGATCCCCATCATCACCCAGCCGAACCCGGGCAGGTCCGGTCCGCAGGTCAGGGTGAACCGCCCGGCGCCCTCCTCGCGCAGCTCCAGCACCGGCAGGCGCAGATCCGACACCGCCAGCCGCGCCCGGTCGGGCAGATCGTCGAGCGAATGCAGAAAGTCCACATAGCTTTCGCCGCCAAACCGCAGCAGGCGGCGCAGCGCCTCGACCTCGGGATGCGACACCAGATAGGTGCCCAGATCCTCCAGCACGTCGTTCCGGCAGACGCCGAGGTCCGCGCAAAGCGCGTCGATCACAGCGTCGGTAAGCCCGTCCTCATAGCTCAACATCGCCTCGAACTCGATCCCGCCCAACCCCGCAGCCTCGGTCACGGAGCGCCAGCGGGCGCGGCCATAGGTATTGGTGACAAAGGACTGTATCGCTCTGTTGACCAGACCGTGCATGCCGATTCCCCATTTCCGTTCCCGCTTCAGCTTGGTCCGGATTGGCTTAACAAATCCAAAACGGCAGACCGCCGGAACCGCCGGTCGCGACGGAATGTCTCAGAAATCGGTGGGCGCGCCGCCCTCGGCCTTGCGCCGGGCGACAAAGGCGGCCAGCTCGTCGCGGATTGCCGCATCCATCGGCGGCGCCTCGAAGGTTTCCAGGATCCGCTTGTAAAGCAGATGCGCCCGCTCCGGCGTCCAGATGGCGCCGGCGGCCTCCCAGCCCTCGTAATTGCGCCAGTCGCTGAGAAAGGGTTGGTAGAAGGCGGTGGTATAGCGGTCCTGGGTGTGCTGGATGCCGAAGAAATGCCCGGTTTTTCCGACCGATTTGATCGCATCCAGCGCGATACCGTCGGTCGAGGTGTCCCAGACCTCGGGCTGCATGTAGCGCTGGATCTGCTGCAGCACCTCGCAATCCATGATGAATTTCTCAGGGGAGGCGATCAGCCCGCCCTCCAGCCAGCCGGCGGCGTGATAAACCATATGCGTGCCCGACTGCACCGCCGCCCAGAGGCTGTTGGAGGTTTCCCACATCGCCTGCCCGTCCGGCACATTGGCCGCGCAGACGCCCGAGCTGCGCATCGGCAGCCCATAGAACCGCGCCATCTGGCCGGTCATCTGGGTGGCGCGCATGTATTCCGGGGTGCCAAAGGCCGGGGCGCCGGATTTCATGTCGACATTGGAGGTGAAGGTGCCGATCACGCAGGGGCACCCCGGGCGGACGTATTGAAACAGCGCGATGGCGCACAGCGCCTCGGCCAGCGATTGCGCCACCGCGCCCGCCATGGTCACCGGCGCCATGGCACCGGCCAGCGTGAAGGGGGTGACCACCACCGCCTGGCCGCGCCGCACCAGCCGCAGGCAGCCGTCGATCATCGGAAAGTCGTGTTTCAGCGGCGACGTGGAGTTGATGTTGGTATACATCCGCGGCGTCGCCTCGAACTCCTCGTGGCTGAGGCCGCCGGCGATGCGCACCATCTCCATCACGTCCTCGACCCGCTCCTTGCCGAGGGAATAGGCGTGCATCACCTTGTCGGTAAGCGTCAGCTTGTCATAGAGCACGTCGAGGTGCCGGACGCTGGCGTGGATGTCGACCGGTTCGACCGGATAGCCGCCGGCGAAATGGATGCAGTTGAAATATTGCGTCAGTTTCAGAAGGTTGGCGCATTGCTCGCGCGTTCCGGGCACCTTCCGGCCGATCTCCATGTCCCAGTAGTTCGGCGGCGATGATACATTGCCGAACAGCATGGTATCGCCGCCGACGGTCAGCCTGCGCGCCGGGTTGCGCGGGGTCAGAGTGAACTGCGACGGCGCCTTGCCCACCATCTCCATCACGAAATCGCGGCCCATGCGGACGGTGTCGCCCTCGACGGTGCAGCCGGCCTCGCGCAGGATCCCGAGGGCCTCGGGGTTGAGAAAGGCGATGCCGATCTCTTCGAGGATGCGCATGGCGCCGTCATGGATGGCGGCGACCCCCTCCTGGCTCAGCGGCTCTATGGGGCGGTCACGGTTGATCGGGGGGGAAAAAGGCATCTGTTCGATCACCGCCGCGCCGCGCCGCGCCGTCGCCCCCGCGCGGCCGCCGCCGCGCCGTCTGCGAGTCGCCTGATCCGCCATGGATGCCCCTCCTGCGTGCCTGGTCCGATGTCCAGCAGGCCCCAGGTACGGCGCGCGCGCCGCCTTGTCCGCGACGGATTGTGTCGTTTTCAGACAGCGATCAGCCGCGTGCGGTCAGCCAGGCGGGAATATGCCCGATGTCGGGCAGCACCGCGTCGGCGTGCGGGGCCAGCTCGTCCGCCGCCGCCATGCCGGTGAGCACACCCAGCGTGAGCATGCCCGCAGCGCGCCCGGCGTGCAGATCATGGGTGCTGTCGCCGACCATCACCGCCCGGGCCGGATCCACATCGACCGCAGCGCAAAAGGCCAGCAGCGGCCCGGGTTCGGGTTTGGCCCCGTGACCGCTGTCGAATCCGGCGATGAAATCGAACCGGTCGAGCACCCGGGCCGCGCCAAGATGGGCCCGCGCCGGGGCCTCGGCATCATTGGTGGCCACCCCCAGCCGCAGCCCGCGGCCGCGAAGCCCGTCGAGAAACGGGGCAAGCGGCACCGCCTCGATCTGCGGCGCGCGCTCGGCCTCTTCGTTCAGCATGTCGATCAGCGCGGCGGGCGACATGTGCGGGAAATGCGGACCCAGCGCGCCTGCCACCTCGGCGGGGGTTCCGGCGATCACCACGCTGGACGGATCGAAACGGCCCGCCTCGAGGTCAAAGCCGATCTCGGCGCCGATCGCCCGGGCGCGGGGGCGGTCCTGGCCGGTGGCGCGCAACAGGAACGCCTCGGCCCAGGCCTCCCAGGTGGCGCCGAAATCGAACAGGGTGCCGTCCTTGTCGAACAAAATGGCGTCGATGGTCATGCCCCGGGCTCCTCTCAGGCGGTCAGGTCTCAGGCGATCAGATCACGGGCGCTCAGGTCCAGTGTACCTGCGCCCCGCCGGACAACACGGCGCGGGCCTGCTTAGGATGATCATATGGGGTGTTGCTGGCGTCACAGAACCCCACCACCCAGGCATCGTCCATCATCAGGAAGTCGAGCACGGCGGCAAGGAATTCGGGATCGCCCGCGCGCGCGCGCAACTCGTCCTCGCCCGCGCCGGTGGAGCCGAGGAAAAGCGGCAGCAGCTCCTCATTGCCGACCAGCCAGGCCAGCGCCCGGAGCGCGAGGGTTTCGGCGGCATCGACGGAAAAGGACATGAGCGGGACCGCGCGGAGGCTGTTGGCAGGAAAAGGGTTTGCGGGGCAGAAATCTGCCCCTTTTTCCTGCGCGATTTCTCCGATGCCGTCAATCGGAACGGCGCGGATCGCCTCCGACCCGCCGTCCGCCTATCCCGCCAGTGGACGGACCCCGCGCGGATCGAGCGGCATTTGCCCGGCGATCTCCTCGGGCGGGGCGCAGAGCGCCCCGGCGCCGCGCGTCTCGATCAGCGTCCGGACCAGGAACCGGGCGGTCTGCAGCGTCTGCACACTGAACACGCCGCCATCGGATGGGCCCAGCGCCTCGGTCAGGACGGTGCGCGGACGCGGGCAGAACAGCCGCAGGCCGCCGTCGATATAGATCGTCTCGTCATGGGGAAAGGCCAGCGTGGTGATGCTGATGCCCGATCCCGGCACGGACAGGCGGATTCCGTTGATCCCCAGCAGCGCGCGGGCGGGAACCACCGCGAAAGGATCGCCGAGGATTTCCTGCGCCTTGTCGCTCTCCAGCAGCACCCCCTGATCGGGCATCAGCCAGAGCGGCGCGTCGTTGCCGAGCGCACCTGTCGGCACCTCGACTGCGCGTAGCAGCGCGGCGGGGTGGCCGGAATGGCCGCGCGGGCGTTCGCGTTGCAGTTCCGTCACCGCCTGCATCCCGCGATCAAAGCTGAGCAGCCGGTCGCCGAGGCGGATCGTCTCGGCAGGGCACCAGCCCTGATCGGTGGCCACCAGCGTCCCGCCCAGCAGCCCGGCCAGCCCGGTGATCACCATGCCCTCGGGCGTGATCTCGGGATCTTCAGGCTGGGTGCCGGCGCCGATCAGCGCCTTCAGCAGTCGCAGCATAGGTGAACCTTCCGGATGGGCGCAGGGAGCCGGCGCGGTTGTGTTTGTACCGGGCCATCTGAGCGCAGCAGGGTGCCGGCCATGGGTCGGAAAAAAGGAAAGGTCATGGCATTGTTTCCAGCGCCCGGCTGATCCGGCGGGGACGCCGGGATTGGTGCCGGAATCCATGCAGGGATTGCAGGCCGGGGAACGAAGACGGAAACAGAGGCCGTCGCAAGGCCGCCGCCGCAGCAGCAGTTACCCGAAACGATAGCCGAACCGGGCAATATCCTCGCTGCAATCCGCGGCGATCGCCGCCGCCGCGCGGTCCGAAAAGGCGGCACGGTAATCGGCCGGCCTGGCAGAGAGGTTGACCCGCGGCAGCGCCAGCCGGAAGCCCAGATGCGCGTTCAGCGGCGCGGCGTCCTCTTCGAACCGCTCGATGCGGATATAGGCGCTGCACTGCTCGCGCCCGTCTGACCGCCGCATGTAGGAGCCGGCGGGGCTGGCCCGGAACCCGGCGCGGATCTGCGGATGGGTGACGAACCCCTCGAAATCCAGGGATCTGGCCAGATCGACCGCCGGGTGATCGAACCGCTGATCCCGCAGCCAGTGAAAATAGCTCACCGCGCGGTCCCAGGGATTGCGCACCAGCGTAAAGGCGAACAGCCCGTCCAGCACCGCATCCGGGACCAGCCCCTCGATATCGGCGAACGTCGAATGCTTCCACAGCCGACCACGCGCCGCCGCCCCTGCCACCCGGCGCCGCCGGCGGCGGGCCTTGGGGGTGTCGCCCAGCATGATGTCGTCCTTCATCGCCCGCGCCTCCAGCGCCAGGGCCAGCGCGGTGCCCCCGGTTTTCGGAATATGGATGAAGACGTAGCCGCGCCCGGGGCTGAGGATCATGACCTGCGAGCCTAGCCTATTTCGAGCGCACCGCAATGATCGCGCCGGCCACCACAATCAGTCCGATGCCCAGCGCCTGCCAGGGGCCGACCGGCTGGCCGAAGGCATACCAGGCGAACATCGGGCCGAACCCCATCACCGAGTATTCGAACACCGAGACATGCGACGGCTCGCCCAGCTGATAGGCCTTGATGATCAGGAACACGCCGGCGACCGAGCCCACCGCCTGAACCACCACCCAGGGCAGCGCCTGCCACATCGGCCAGACCCAGCCGCGGGCGACGAAACCGTCGGGGCCGGGCAGCGCCTCGACCGGGAACAGCGCCAGCCAGATCAGCCCACCCGCCCCCATCAGCCCCAGCGCGATCAGCATGCCGGTGAGCAGCGCCACCGTGCTTTCGCCCGCGCACAGGCTGCGGGTCGCAATGGCGCCGAGCGCGTAGAAGAAGCCACCGGCCACTGGGATCAGGATCCTCCAATCGAAATTGCCCGGATCGGGCTGCAGCACGAAGAGGATGCCGATGAACCCCACCGCCACCGCCAGGATGCGCCAGGGCCCGATGCGCTTGCGCAGCCCGAAGGCGGTGATCAGCAGGATGAAGATCGGCGAGGTAAAGAGCCCGGCCAGCGCCTGGGCGATCGGCAGAATCGCCAGCGCAGTGAAATAGAACAGCATCGCCAGCGCCACCGCCAGGCTGCGCAGCGCCACCGGCCGCACCCGCCGCGGCGCAAGGCGCCCCAGCCCCAGCGCCGACATCGCCGCCACCAGCGGCAGCGCCAGCAGCGAGCGGACGAAATGGAACTGCCAGAGGCCGATCTGCTGCGCCAGCGTCACGATGAAATTGTCGATCACGCCGATGATCGCCATGGCGCAGATCATCACCACGGCGGCGGTCAGAGGCCGGGTGTCGTCCGGCAGGGTCATCGGCATCGTCATGGGCTTTCCATTGTCAGACAGGCGGCGCAATATCGCATCTGAACGCGACACCGAATGCGCGAAGGGGAGGACAACGCATGGGATGGATGACCGATGAAACCGGGCTTGGCAAGACGGCGGCGAACTATGTGCCGCTCACACCGCTGTCGGCGCTGGCGCGGGCGGCGCATGTCTTTGCCAACGAACTCGCGGTGGTCTATGGCCCGCACCGCAAGACCTATGCGGAGTACTACGACCGGGTGACGCGATTGGCCTCGGCGCTGGCCGGGCTCGGGGTGGAACCCGGCGACGTGGTCGCCACGCTGCTGCCCAACATCCCCGCCCAGGCCGAGGCGCATTTCGGCGTGCCGGCCTGCGGCGCGGTTCTGAACACCATCAACACCCGGCTCGATGTCGGAACGGTGGCCTATATCCTCGAGCATGGCGGGGCCAAGGTGGCGCTGGTCGATACCCAGTTCATCGACCTGGCCGAGGCCGCCGTCGCGCAGATGGAGGGGCACAGGCCGATCCTGATCGAGGTGCCCGACCCCCATGCGGGCTACCCGGCGACCGGGCGGCATACGGCCTATGAGGTGCTTCTGGGCAATGCCGAGCATGATTTCGGATGGATCATGCCCGAGGACGAATGGGAGAGCATCGCGCTCAACTACACCTCCGGCACCACCGGGCGGCCCAAGGGCGTGGTCTATCACCATCGCGGCGCCTATCTGAACGCCATGGGCCAGATCCTGAGCTGGCGCATGGTGCTGCGGCCGACCTACCTGACCATCGTGCCGCTGTTTCACTGCAACGGCTGGTGCCACACCTGGATGATGCCGATGCTGGGCGGTCGGCTGGTGTGCTGCCGCGACATCACCGCACCGGCGATCTTCGACGCCATCGCCGACGAGGGGGTGACCCATTTCGGCGGCGCGCCGATCGTGCTGAACGCGCTGGTCAACGCGCCGCAGGAGGAGCGGCGCACCTTCGATCACACCGTGGAGGTGTTCACCGCCGGCGCCCCGGTCGCCGCCGCGACCCTGGCCAAGATCGAGCCGATGGGCTTTCACGTCACCCAGGTCTATGGGTTGACCGAGACCTACGGGCCGGCCACCGAATGCACCTGGGGCGAACACTGGGACCACCTCGAGGGCGACGACCGCGCCGCGATCAAGGCCCGCCAGGGCGTCGCGATGCCGATCTTCGAACATATCACGGTGATGGACGAGCAGATGCACCAGATCGCCATGGACGGCGAGACCTCGGGCGAGATCATGATGCGCGGCAACGGCGTGATGAAGGGCTATTTCAGGAACCCCGAGGCCACCGCCGAGGCCTTTGCGGGCGGCTATTTCCACTCCGGCGACATCGCCGTGCAGCACCCCGACACCTATATCCAGATCACCGACCGGGCCAAGGACGTGATCATCTCGGGCGGCGAGAATGTCAGCTCGGTCGAGGTCGAAGGGGTGCTGATGGCGCACCCCGACGTCAACCTCGCCGCCGTGGTCGCCAAGCCCGACGAGAAATGGGGCGAGGTGCCCTGCGCCTTTGTCGAGCTGAAACCGGGGGCAGAGGCCGACGAAGAGGATCTGATCGCCTTCACCCGCAAGACGCTCTCCGGCTTCAAGACGCCGAAAAAAGTCGTGTTCCAGGAGCTGCCCAAGACCTCGACCGGCAAGATCCAGAAGTTCGAGCTGCGCAAGCTGGCCAGGGAGCTTTAGGCGAAGGATCCGGCGCGCCCCGCCCTCCCGCGGCGGCGCGCGGCCCCTGCCATGCGCATTGCGTTTTGGCGGGACCTTCGGCGATACGGGCTTGCAAAACCGCCCACACATTCCTAATTTGGAATGCAAAGGCGCGGGGGACGCGCCTCCTTTGCAACGGAGTGTTTTCAAATGACGATCAATCAGGCTGTCACGGCGTTCGCCGGCTTCATGGTCCTGCTGTCGGTGGTGCTGACCTATTATGTGTCGCCCTATTTCGTGTGGCTGACCGTGTTTGTCGGCGCCAACCTGTTCCAGTCGGCCTTTACCGGGATCTGCCCGGCGGCGACCATCATGTCCAAGCTGGGCTTCAAAGCGGCATAAGCCGGACCGCGACCAGAACCGATCCCGGGCGGCGAAGCCGTTTGCCGCCCGTGCCTGTGCCGTGCTAGTCTGATCGAAAAACAGAGGCACGGCGGATGCAGGCGGAATGACGGCGCTGCGCGAATATGAGCGGCTGGAAGCCAGCGGGCTGTGGCGCCCCAACCCCGAGGATCAGCGACGCGAGGTGATCGTCTCGGTCGGCGAGGCGACGCTGACCATCGCCAACACCAACGACCGGGCGCTGGCGCATTGGTCGCTGGCCGCGGTGGAGCGGAAGAATCCCGGCAGTTTCCCCGCGATCTATCACCCCGACGGCGACCCCGGCGAGACGCTGGAACTTGCGGCGGACGAGGCCGCGATGATCGAGGCGATCGAGCGGCTGCGCGCGGCGATCACCCGGGCGCGCCCGCGGCCCGGGCGGCTGCGGCTGCTGGGCGTGGCGGCCAGCACGACACTGGTTCTGCTGTTGCTGCTGGTCTGGCTGCCCGGCGCGATGCGGCGGCACACCGTCCAGGTGGTGCCCGCGATCAAGCGCCAAGAGATCGGCGCGGCGCTGCTCGACCGGATCGAGCGGGTTGCGGGCCGCGCCTGTGACACCCCCGAGACCCGGCCGGTGCTGGAGCGGCTGGCGCGCCGTACCGGGGCGCGGCGGCTGGTGGTGCTGCGCACCGGGGTCAAGGACACGCTGCATCTGCCCGGCGGCATCATCCTTATCAACCGCGCGGTGATCGAGGATTACGAGGATCCGGCGGTGGCGGCGGGATATATCCTGGTCGAACGGGCCCGCACCCAACAGATCGATCCGCTGGCCGAATTCCTCGAACAGGGTGGGCCGGTGTCAACCTTCCGGCTGCTGACCTCTGGTCATGTGACGCAAGGCGCGCTCGACCGCTATGCCGAACAGGTGCTGACGGCGCCGCGCCCGGCGCTCGGGGAGGCGCAGATTCTTGCCGCTTTCGCCAAGGCCTCGGTGCCCTCGACCCCCTATGCCTATGCGCGCGACATCACCGGCGAAAGCGTTCTGGGCCTGATCGAGGCCGATCCGATGGCCGGCCGCGAGGCCGCCGAGCCGGCGATGCCCGACCGCGACTGGGTGCTGCTGCAGGGGATCTGCGGCGGCTAAGCCGCCTTCACCGGTTCAGCCGCGCCGCCGGATAGCCCGCCGCGCGCACCCGGCTCAGTGCCGCCAGCGCCGCCCCCTCTTCGGCAAAGGGACCGGCGAGCACCACCTTATAGGTCGCCTGCCCGCGATGTGCGGTGCCCAGGCGCATCGGCAGCCCGCCCCGCGCCAGTGCCTCGGCGGCCTGGCGGGCCTCTGCGTCGCTGTCATAGGCGGCCACGCGCACATAACGGCTTGGCGCGCTGGGGGTCACGCCCCGGGCCTCGGCCCCCGGCGCCGACCGGGTAGAGAGCCGGATGACCCCGCGCCGCGTCTCGGCCGGCGATCGCGCCACCTCTGTCGGGACCGTCACCACCGGACGGTCGGTTGGCAGCCCGACCAGGTCGCGCGGCACCGTGCGGGTCCAGATCCGGTCGGTGCCGGCATCGCCCGCCGCGCTGAGCCGGCCGCGGTTCGGGTTCAGCCGGTCGTCGCCGCGCACCACTTTCAGATAGCCGTCCGGCGCCCCGTTCACCGGCCCCGGCCGGGCCGGGCGCAGGCTCCGCTCGGCGCGGTGCGGGTTCAGTCGGTCATCGCTCCAGACCGGCCTGTAACCGGTCGGAACCACCAGCGTGTTGGTGTTGCGGCGCTGATCATAGACATGCCGCGGCACCACCCGGGTATCGGGCGCGAGCGAGGCGGCGGCCACCCGCGGCGGTCCCGACCGCGCCGGGGTCACGGCGGACTGTCGGTCCCAGCCGCGACCGTAGGTGACCGGCGGCTCGGCCTGCGGGCCGCAGCGCACATCGCTGCCCTTGTTGATGAACTGCTGGGAGAAGGACGAGGCATTGGAGCAGCCGCTCCGGGCCGGCGCCTCGGACTTGCGGGGCGCGATCACCGGCGCCGCCGCCGGGGCGGTCCGGCGCGGCGCGGGCGAGACGACGGCGGGCGCCACGGTGGGCGCCGCAACGGCCTGGGCCGGGACACGGCG
>NZ_SMUV01000017.1 GCF_004358185.1 Antarcticimicrobium luteum | reverse complement strand
GCGACGGCTATCTCTACCGGGGCCGCACCGGGATCCAGATCACCGGGCGGGGCAACTACCGCGCCTTCACCCGGTGGGTGCGCACCCTTGATCCCACGGCGCCGGACTTCGAAGCGGATCCGGATGCGGCGAATCTCGATCCCTGGGAGGGGCTGGGGCCGCTCTGGTACTGGTCGACCCGGGGGCTGAACGCGCTGGCGGACCAGGGCGATCTGCGCCGGATCACCCGCCGGATCAATGGCGGCTATACCCATCTGTCGGAGCGTCAGCGCTTAACCGATCGGGCGCAGCTGGTTCTGCTGGGCCATGGCCCGGAGGATCTGCGCGCCTTCCAGCGCGGCGCCAGACTGGTGGTGGATGGCCGCTTTGGCCCGAACTCCCGCGCGGCGCTGCATGCGGCGCTGCGGGCCCTGCCGCCGATCCTCCCTGCGAGACGAGCCCAACCTTCCCCATTCCGCGCACTTCTGGCGCGGATCTTTCCCTGGCTGGCGGCGTGATCCGCTGGCCGTTCCCCCTCAACTCCTGAAACGAGGTAAGACCCATGATCCCACCTCCTTTGGCACACATTCCATGCGTCGGACGAAGGTCGCGCATATCTATCGGAAGACGGGAAACCTGCGGGCCGTTCAACTCCTGCTTGGGCACACCAAGATGGATAGCACCGTTCGGTATCTCGGCGTCGAACTGGAGGACGCGCTGGCAATCGCCGAAGCGGTCGAGATCTGACGGTATCGGGCCGTTCTGTATGAATGGCCCTGAGCTGACCTTCACACCTGCTGCAGCGGATGACCGTTCCCAGCCCAAACTTGACATGCGCTCTGGCGCCGTGCTGACCATGCCCGTTCGGTCGAGAGGGCGGACTCCAGGCTTTTTCCGCGGGCGCAAACTCACCATCGTGTATGGCGAAAGCGGCCGTTCACGTGAGCGCCCCTCATGCGCACTGCTTTTAAGCAAGCTGGTCAAGTGCCGATTTTAGGCGTGGTGCTGCAAAATCGACAAAGGCGCGGATCTTGGGTGCGACCAGTCGCGATTGCGCATAGACGAGGTGAACGGGTTGAGGTGGCAGCGAGATGTGGTCGAGAACCGGGACCAGTTTACCTTCCCGGATCTTGTCGGAGACCATATAGGAAAGGCCAATCGTGATCCCGTGACCCTCTTCTGCGGCATGGATCGCGGCGATCGCATCGTTGATCTCGAAGTCCGGCTTCAGCGCGACGCTGCTTCGGCCCTGATCGTCCTTGAAACGCCATTCGCGGTTAGGCATCAAACCGGTGAACGCGATCACCGAGTGAAGTTTCAGCTCCGCAGGTGTGGCGGGTGTCCCACGACGGGCCAGGTAGCCGGGGCTGGCGACGAGAACACGGCGCACTGATCCTATCCGCTTTGCGATCAGGTTGGAATCTGGCAGGGGGCCAATCCGAATGGCGACGTCGATGCCCTCTTCGACCAGGTTGACGATCCTGTCCGCCAGCACAACCGTTGCCGTGACGCGGGGGTAGTGGCTGAGAAAGTCGCAAACCACCGGAGATAATGCCGAGCGGCCAAAGGTAACGGAGGCCGTTATGGTCAGGTGCCCTAGAGGGTTCGCGGTTGCGCCGACCGCGTCCATCTCCGCCGTCTCCAGATCGGCAAGCACTCGTTTTGCACTTTCAAGAAACCGCGCGCCGACATCGGTAATCGAAAGGCTGCGCGTCGTCCGGTTGAAAACGCGCGCACCGAGACGCGCCTCGAGCGCGGAAATCGCCCGAGTGACGGCGGGCGGCGAGAGCCGCAGGCGGGCGCCGGCCTTCGTAAAGCTGCCGGCGTCGGCAACCGCTACAAAGACCTCGAGTTGGTGCAGGCGATCCACTCTTTATTCCCCCAATCGGAATAATGAATTCCATAGAATGAGTATTCTTTCAATCAAAAGAAAGGGCCATGTCATGGCGAGCGGTGCCCAAAGGCTCCGTTCATTCAACCAGACAAGGATCCTCTCCCATGGCCCGCGTTGCCGTCATCGACCCCAAAACCGCCACTGGCGAAGCCAAACCGCTCCTGGATGCTGTCCAGTCCGGGCTTGGCATGGTGCCCAACTTCATTCGCGTGCTGGCCAACTCTCCGGCCGCGCTCGGCGCATTTCTCGGGCTGCACGGGATTGCCGGCGCGGGCCTTCTGGACGAACAGACGCGCGAGCGTATCGCCCTGACGGTCGCCGAGCAGAACGCTTGCCAATACTGCGTCTCGGCCCATACGGCCATCGGCCGCAAGGTCGGCCTCGACAATCAGGAGATGCTGGCCAACCGCATGGGTCGTTCGGCCGACACCAAGGCGGAAGCGGCCCTGACCTTCGCCCGCGCCCTGGTCGAGAATACCGGGCAGGTGAGCGGGGCTGAGTTTGAGGCCGTGCGCGCCGCCGGCCATTCGGACGGCGAGATCATCGAGATCATCACCCATGTCGCGATGAACATCTTCACCAACCTGCTTGGCAAGGCGACCCAGGTCGAGATCGATTTCCCGAATATCGACCTGACCGGAGCCGCCTGAGCCCGATCCGCAATTGGCCCCGCGTGGCACGCAGGGCCCTTCAAAAAGGAACTATCCCATGGTTGACCTGTCTCGTCGCGGCTTTGCCGCATCCCTCCTTGCGTTGCCCATTGCGGCGGCGGCGGCGCCTGAGTTGCAAGCGCGGTCGGCCGGCCCCCTGGCGCCGATTCCCATCACTGCCCGCTACCAGATCGGGCGTTTCGAAGTGACCGTGATCTCGGACGGGTATATCGACTTTCCCTATGACATGTTCACGGGTGTGACACCGGATCAGGCGCGCGCCGCCGCCGAGGCGGTATTCGCAGCGGGCAGCAATGGCGTGCGCGGCAATTTCGCCACCTACCTGATCAACGACGGCGAGCGCTACGTTCTTGTCGACAGCGGCCCGGCCGGAACTGTCAGCAAAACCTCGGGCTATCTGCCGGGCACGCTTGAGGCGCTCGGAGTGAAGCAGACGGATATCGACGCTGTCATCCTGACGCATGCCCATGTTGACCATATCGGCGGCATGGTGACCGGCGATCGCAATAACTTCCCGAACGCGGATGTCTATATCCACAGGCGGGATGTGCAAACCTTCACCGATCCGTCGATCGAGGTACGGGCGCCGGAGATCGTCAAGTCGAGCTTCGCGGCGACCGAGCAACTCGTCCGGCTGTATCCCCGGCTTCAGCAGATTGACGGCGAACGCCAGATCACGCGAGGCATTTCGGTCTTCGATCTGTCTGGCCATACGCCGGGACAGATCGGCGTGAAGATCGAGGATGGCGGACAGGTCCTGAACCTCGTCGCGGACATGCTCTTTCATCCGGCCGCGCATCCGGCACTTCCGGGCTTCGGCATCATCTTCGAGATGGACAAGGAGGCGGCAGACGCGTCCCGTGCCCGGTTCTTCCCGCAGGCAGCAGAGGAGAAGGCGCTGCTTGCCGCCACGCATATGCCATTCCCCGGCGTCGGCAGAATCGTGAAGGACAGCGGTGCGCTCAAGTGGCTGCCAGCGGATTGGTCCTACGTCGACTGATCGAAACACCGGTGCGATGCCGCGCCGGTGCCTCAACCTTGAAAGGAGACTCCCATGGCCGAGAACAGTTCTTCGAAAGTTCGCCCACCCTTGCCGCCCTTCACGCGCGACACCGCGATCAAGAAGGTTCGGATGGCCGAGGATGGCTGGAACTCTCGCGATCCCGAGCGCGTATCCCTAGCCTATACGGAGGACAGCCGATGGCGCAACCGGGCCGAATTTCCCATCGGTCGCGCCGAGATCGTCAAATTCTTGAAGCGCAAATGGGCACGCGAACTGGAATATCGCCTGATCAAGGAGCTTTGGGCTTTTTCCGATAACCGCATCGCCGTGCGCTTTGCCTACGAATGGCGCGATGACGCCGGCAACTGGTTCCGCAGTCACGGCAATGAGAACTGGGAGTTCGACGAGCGCGGCCTGATGCGGCTCCGCTTCGCCAGCATCAACGACCAGCCGATCTCTGAGAGCGAACGGAAGTTCCATTGGCCGCAGGGGCCTCGCCCAGCGGACCACGCGGGCCTTTCGGATCTCGGCATATAGGGCGCGGGGCAAGGACCCGCAGGAGGAAATCATGCCACATCATTTCGCGAAGATCGCCTTCACGCCGACGGTCAAGAAGGTGCAGGAGGCTCTGGGAAGCCGGAGTGCATATGCCCGAATGGAGAATGTGCCGGAACCACGGAACCAAAAGCTCACAGAAGCCGAGGCAGGGTTCATCGCCGCACGGGACTCGTTCTATATGGCGACCGTCAGCGAGACCGGCTGGCCGTACATACAGCACCGCGGCGGGCCAGCCGGTTTCGTGCGCGTGCTTGATGAAGGCACGATCGGCTTTGCGGATTTCCGAGGCAACCGGCAATATGTCAGCGTCGGAAACCTGATGACCGACGACCGGGTGTCGCTGTTCTTCGTGGATTATCCGAACAAGACCCGACTGAAGGTCTTCGGCCGCGCCCGGATAATCGATCTTGAGGATCGTACCGCGCTGTCGCGGCTGGAGCTCTCGGATTACCGCGCCCGGATCGAGCGAGGCATTGTTATCAGGATCGAGGGCTTCGACTGGAATTGCCCGCAGCACATCACTGAGCGCTACACTCTGGCTGAAGTGAGTGCCGTGACCGCGCCGCTCGCGGCACGGATCGCCGAACTCGAAGCCGAGATCGCAGGGCGTCCGGCGTCGCGGCCCATGGCATAACCTGCCCCGGACCGGCCTGACGCCGCGCCCTCAGATCAACCCAACCCCGGGCGGGAAGTTGGCGATGATCAGCTCGGCGGCATCGGTCGACCCACCCGCGGCAACGGAGTATTTCAGCCTCACCTCCTCCATTTCGAACGCCGCGAATGTCTCGCGGATCTCGGGGCGGTCATTGATCGACAGGATGAACCTGCCGTGGATCCCGGCCAGCTGCTCGGCCATGGCCTGGAACTGGCTGCGATCGAACAGCCCATTGCCATAGTCGTTCTCCCCACCCCAATAAGGCGGATCGAGATAGAACAGCGTCTGGGCCCCAACCTTGCGGGACTCGAAGGCGTCTGACCTGCTCCCCTGAAAAGTCCGCGGTTTGAAGTTAGCCTGTTCTCCAAACGAGGAGACAGATAATGCGAAAAAGCCGATTCAGCGAAGAACAGATCATCGGGATACTGAAGGAGCATCAGGCCGGAATGGGGGCCAAGGAGCTTTGCCGG
>NZ_SMUV01000068.1 GCF_004358185.1 Antarcticimicrobium luteum | reverse complement strand
TCCTCGGGGCCGGTTACCGGGATCGGTAGTCGACGCCGGTTGTCGGAGGCGATTGTTGTAGGATTGTTAGATTTGTAGATTTTTTTAGACCGCGAGGCGGTTCAGGGCATACGGTCGAGCAACTCTGGGTATGCGCTGGCGATTTCCTCGGGGAGACGCGCCTTGCCAAAACGCCGGATTACCAGCGTCAGCGGGGTCAGGATGCTGTTTGCGCGATGCTCGGCGTCGCGAAACAGGCGGGCGCTGGTGTAATGGTTCATCCGCAGCAGGGCTGCCGCCTTTTCATACGATAGCATCCGCACCACCGCCCTGGCCCGGATCGAAAGGTTGTCGGGGTCGGCGAACATCGGCTCAAAGAAGAGCATTGCGGCAGTCGAGATGCCGTAGAGTTCGCGTTTGGTCAGGTTCAGGCGATCAAAATCCGCCACCGCGCGCAGCGCCTGAATCTTGAGGGTCAGCGCATAAAGATGCGCCTTGGACCCGTGTGCGACGAGGTTCAGCGCCTGATCGAAACACCGCAGCGCTGCCTCCGTCTCGCCAGCGAAAGCACGGAGCTGGCCGGCGATAACGAGTGAGCCTGCCGGCGCGACGCTGGAGGCCAAGGCCTCCTCCGACAAGGTATGCGCCAGGTCGAAATAACCGCGATCGAGAAAGTGCAACAGCTTGGCCGCCATGATCGCGTACTCTGGTTCGGATTGCACATGCGGCAGCGCGGCGAGGACCAAAGCCTCGATCCGGTCCTCGTCCTCGGCGCGCGTGTCGATACCGGCGCGGAATAGGCGGTGCCCGAAAGAGATATACTTCGAATGGATATGGGTGGCGTAGAGGATCTTGAGGCCGGCATCGCCGGGCTCGACCTCCATCAGGCCGCGCAGCCGCGTCTCGTTCTCCTGCCAGGCCGCCATGGAGCGGTTTTCGAGCTGCGTATTGAGCTTGTCCAGTCGCCGGTCGCTGTCGGTCGCGGCGCCATGGCTGTGGTCCGGCTCGGTCGCGGCCAGGTGTATAAGAACCGGAAGCGGCAAGCCGCTGTCGGTCTCTGTTGCCAGCGTCCGCCAGGTATTGTTGAGCAGCTGCTTCGCGGCGTCGGCGGCGGCAGGGTTGGTCCCGGCCGGTATGTCGGTGGGCAGAGATACGCGCAGGATCGCCAGAATGCGGCCGGTCGGGAAATCGCGCGCGGCGGCGACGCAATTGACCACGCCGCACTCCTCGAAAAAAGACAGCTCGACGGATAAGCTCGGCCTCTGGTCGGCGAAATCGGTCGCCGGCGGACAGTCCGGCGCCAGTGCAACCCGCTGCGCGGGCGGCAGATCGGCGCTCAGGCTGGCGCGCAGGTCGGCGGCGAACCGGTGGGCAAGGCTGTGGCAATCGGACAGATTGTCGAGGCCGCGCAGCGGGCCGACCACAAGGAACGCATCGGCCAGATCGGCAACAACACCGGGCGGCGGCCCGATCCAGACATAGCCTTCGCCGTAGCGGGTCGCGATATAGCGCGGATCGCGAGCGTTGTCCGACAGCTTGCGGCGTAACCGGTTGATCAAAAAGTCAATATTGCGGTCACCCTTGTCCGATCCCGATCCGGTGAGCGCATCGAGGATCTGATCGCGGGTCAGCAGGCGGTTGGGATGTCGGCACAGTATTTCAAGCGCCCGTTTTTCCGAGCGCGTAAAGGTCACCCGCTCTCGGTCTGGCCGCTCGGCGAATGAAAAGTCGGGCGCAAATCTCATATACGTTTTCGGAGAGAGGATGACTTCGTTTGAACAGGCGGCGTGGTGTGGAGGTGTTCAACACTCGCAAGAATTGTTCGCGTCCGTCAAGACGATGCCTTTTGCTGGGCGCCCTGAGGTCATGATCCGGTGGCCAGGACAAGATGGCAGGGAAAGAGCACGCAAAAACGCAATCCATACCCGCCGGCATCCATCAGATCAGCCGGCTTCGGTCAGTGATCGTGGAGCTGATCGGTCGCGTGGCGCTACATCGCCCGGGCCTGCTGTCGGCCGGGCCCGTGGAAGATATGATGAACGGCGAAGATTCCACCTCGCTGCCACCGCCGGAAAGGCCGGTTCCTGCGCATCGCTGACATCTGTTCGGTGCACACCATCACCCTTGCTGGCCCACGCCGAGCTGGATGCCCGGTTACGGGAAATTGACCACTGGCCTTCGCGCCTGCAGCAGATCTGTCGCTGCACCTTGCTCGAATGTCTTTGTTGGGCTGGCTTCCGACCTTCACCGTCCCTGATATGGACGTCAGCGATGCGCAGGAAGCCGCCGGTGCAAAGTTGCGAGCCGGGGTCGTCCTTCGGGGCGTGACCGGCCCGGAGCCGACCTTCGCAAATGTAAACACCCACGGCGCTGTTTCACCAAACCGGCCGTTGGTGCAATGCGCAACATAATCATGGGACGGATCACGGCGCTGCGGACACATGACCCACTGGCAGGCTCACGTCTCGCGGTTGGTGTCCAGCAGGCCTTCGCGCAGGGCGAGGGCAAGCAGTTCCGCCGCGGAATGGACGTTCACCTTTCGCATCAGGTTGGTGCGATGGTTGTCCACGGTCTTGGCGCTGACGCCGAGGCGCGCTCCGATATCCCGGTTGTTGAGCCCTTGCGCGACGAGGTTCAGGATCTGCCGCTCGCGGGCCGTCAAGGTTTCGATACTGCTCGTGCTGTCAAGGAGGTCGCGGACACCGGGCCCGAGAATCCGTTGCCCCGACATCACCTTCGGAATGGACGCCGAAAAGGACTCCAGTTCGTCGCGCTTTAGAAAGATCGCATCCGCGCCCGCACCGGCCAGTTCGCTCAGAAGGCCGGTGGAGGTCATCCCGGAAAACACGATGATCCGAGTTTCCGGCGACCACCGGCGCGCCTCTCCGAAAACCTCGATGCCGCGTGAATAGGGCATGGCGATGTCCAGCGTCAGCAGCGCCGGTCGATGGCTGCGGATCATTGCGATGGCCTCGAGCCCGTCCGAGGCTTCGGCCACCACGTCGAGCCCGGCAGAGGTCAGAATCTGGCGGATCCCCTGCCGAATGAGCGCGTGATCGTCCGCGATGACGGCGGTTTGGTCCTTCATGGCGCTTCTCCGGTCGGTGTGGACGCGCGCGACAGCACTATCTCCGTGTCGTCGTTTGGCACGCAGATGCGGGCCACCGTGCCACGTCCGGGCCAGGATTGCATCTCGAATGCCAGCCCGTGTGCCGCGGCCAGCTCGGTCACGATGGACAGACCCAAGCCGTGGCCGCCCGAGGTCGCCCCGGTTTCCCCGCGCCGGGTCACGCGGGCCAGTTCGGCCAGGGACAGGCCGGAGCCAGTGTCATGCACCTCCAGGCAGAGCGCGGTCGCCGATCGTCGGCATCCGACCAGCACCCGCCCGGCGCCGGCGTGCTGCAAGGCATTGGAAACGAGGTTTCCGACCATGCGCATCAGCGCGAGCGGGTCGGCGACGAGGTCTTTCGTGCAGGCGACCACACGCAGGGCCGTCCCCTGATCGGCGGCCTCGGCGCCGAACATCGCCTCGATGTTCCTGAGGATGATGTCTGCCGTGAACCGTTCCCGGGACCCGCGCGACACCGGGTCGGCATCGCCCGCCCCCAGAGGGGCATTGGCCTCCTCCAGTCCGACCCGCACGATCTCCCTGAGATAGTTGAGACTGGTCTCCACGCCTCCACGTTGTTCGCCCTGTCCCGACAGCGCCATCTGCAGCGATGTCAGGGGTTGGCGGATGTCATGGGCCGCACTGGCGAGCGCCTCGCGGCTCCGATCGGCGGCGCGGGAGGCTTCGAGGCGGTCGTCTTCGGCGCGCCGCAGCGCCTCGGACAGGTAGAGCCGGTCTTCGGACAGGCGCAATTGCTCGCGCAGCGAGTGGTCCCGTTCCCGTCGGGCGGCGCGGATCCGCAGCGCGATGGCGGCAGAGAAGGCCGTGGCCTCGGCCAGAAAGCCAAGCCGTATGGCCACCCCCGCCACTTCCTGCTCGAACAGCCCCTCGGTCAGGTAGCCGGCGACGCCGACCAGAAGCGAGGCCGCCAGCGCGCCGAACCCGAGCAACAGCGTCCCGGCGCCGGCCTGGCCCCGTCGCAGCGCGGCACTCGCAAGCACCACCTGCATGGCGGTTCCGGCCACCACCGCGGCCAGCAGCGCGAACTTGAACCAGATCGACGACAGCAACACCCAGGACAGGGCCGCCAGTGCGGCAAGCGCCGCAATGGTGCCCATGGCGGCCCGGTGAAGCCGCGGGGCATGCCGTGCGGTTTCGGTAAATCGGTCGACGAACAGCGCCCCGAGCGCAACGGACGTGAGCGCGATCATCGCCAGTGCCACGTTGTTGAAGCCGGGGGCATTCGGCCAGACGTATTGAAAGGTGTAGCCCTCGATATGCGTCAGCAGGAGGACACCGCCGAGCATGTAGCTGCCATAGGCCAGGGCCGGTCGCCCATCCAGCCCGTAGAGGTAGACCGTGTTGATCAGCCCCATGCCCAGGACAAGGGCTGTGAGCATCACGATCCAGAGGGTCTCGGATTGGGTCCGGGCGACGAAATGCGGCACCGATTCAACAAAGAGCGGCATCTCGGTGGCCTGGTCGGTGGTATAGGCGATCAATAGGGTCGCCTTCGCCCTTGGCGCAAGGGTTATTTCGGAGACCAGGTGACGATGCGGGATCGGCCGGGCGCCGAACGGGTCCGTGGCGCGGTAGCTCAACAGTGTCCGTGCCGACGCGGAAGGCGCGCCATCCGGCACAAGATGGACCTGCACCAGCTCGGCGACCGGAATGTCGTGGGTCACCCACCACAGGCCCGGATCGGACGAGGTGTTTTCCAGCAGGACACGCACCCAGTACCGCCCGGTGCCGAAGCCGAAGTCGATCAGGTTGCCGGGGACCGGCGCGAACAGCGCGTCGCCCTCGGGGCCAAACACGTCCTCCAGCGTCAAGGCGCGGCTCTCGTCGGCGATGGCGCAGGCATAGGCCCCAAGATTGAGTGAAAACTCCGCCGCATCCGACAGGCGCGCGACACCGCAGCCGCGAAGCCCCTGCGACGAGGCGGGCACTGCAAGACACAGAAGAAAGACAAGCAGCACCGGCAAACCACGCATCGCAAAACGCTACCTTGCGGCCTTGCGTTGCGTCAAGCACACCCGCTTGAAGCGAAGCGTCAGGCACATGTCTCTGTTTTTGGGACCAAATTTCAAGTCCGTCGCTCGAATGAGGTGTTTCCCTCATTCAGTTCCGTCACCCTGTCCGGCTACAACTGACCTGACGGAACGTATTCTCTGCGGGAGACGCGCCATGGGCACCGCCTATTTCTACGACGGCTACTCCGACCACTACAACGACGACATGACCATCGCAAAGGGGCTCAGTACGGTTACGTTCAACCCGTCGGGCGATCCGGCCGGGGCCGAGGTCGAGGCGGTGCGGTTCCGGTTGCACCTTGATCATAACTCCGGAACCAAGGTGGACTTGGGCAAGGTCGACATGTGGATCGTCTCTCCCGACGGCGAAAAGAACAGCATCTATTACAACTGGGATGGCTTTGGCGCGGACGGGGACGACGGAAACGACAGCGACAAGTCGGACGACTACGACATTTCCTTCTGGGGCAGCGATCTGAAATCCAGCATTCTCTTCGGGCTCGACGGCAACCCGGTGAATGGCAACTGGGGGCTGCGGATCGACAACCGGACCGGGATCTCACTCGACCTCAACTATCTGGAGGTCTGGGTCGATTACAACTCGGCCGCCGATCTGCGGGTCAAGGACATCGACATCTCGGGAACGCAGGAGGTCGGTTCGCCGGTGCTGATCGAGGCCTGGATCGAGAACCTGGGCGACCAGTATTACACCGGCAAGGTCGACATCGAGTATCTCGTCAACGGCGAGGTCATCGGCACCAGCGTCCTGCCGGCCGGCTTGGGGGGCGGCAAGGTGAACTATGAAAGCGACCTGCATGTCTTCGACAAGGTCGGGACCAACACCGTGCAGGTGCGCATCGTCGATTCCGGTGACGCGGACACCAGCAACGACAGCCGCTCCGAGAGCTACACCTTCGCCATCGGTGACCGTCCCGACCTGACCGTCAGCGATGTGCGTGTGCTTGGCGGCTGGGACAAGGGCGACACGATCGAGATCCGGCCTTTCATCGAGAACATCGGAACCGAGTCCTGGAACCTGCTGAAAGGCCCGATCAACATCGAGTACATCGTCGATGGCGCCCGCGTCGGCACCGACAAGCTGAGCTGGGGCCTAACGCCGCTGTTCGGGGATTGGGAAAGCTTCGACTACACGCTGACAGAGGACGGGCCGCACACTGTCGAGGTAAAAGTGTCCGGCGGCGATCCCGAACTGTCGACCGCCAACAACAGCTGGTCCGAGGACTTCGGCCACGATCACGACAGCGGCCCGCGGAAGACTATCGTCAATTCGGCCTTCGAGGTAAAGCTCGGCGCCTTCATGGCACGGGCGGTCTACGGTATGGAGAACCTGCCCGAAGACTACCGGTCGACACACGAACTGGCCGAGAACGGGCTGATGGACGATTACCGCGCGTACCTGAAGGCCGCCGAATGGACGGTTCTCGACGACGGCAACGGGTTGGGCGACTATTTCCGCGCCGAGACAGGCGAGGCGTTCTTCTCCACCAATGGGCTATATATCGGCGATTCTGAGGACATCAGAATTTTCACTCGCTATGCCGCGCAAGGGTTGGTGGCCGTCGGCCTCGACCCGGAGGGCAATAAAACCCTGGCGCTGACGTTTCGCGGCACGGATGACAAGGACGCCGTGGACGCCGCCCTGGGGCAGTCCTTTACCGGCAACGGCATCTACAACTACTACGAGGCGATGCGCCCGTTGATCGACGCCGCGATCGGCTATGCGAACGACGACGGCAACAACATCGACAAGGTGGTGGTTTCGGGTCACAGCCTGGGCGGTGCCACGGTGGATCTGTTCACGCTGGTGGATGCCCATCGGCTGCAGTCCGAGCTTGATCTCACCATCGTCTCTCTGGCCTCGGCCGGGCTGCATCATGAGGCCCTGCTCGAAGGCTATACGAAAAAGGGCATGGACGGCCAGTATGACCCCTCGCTGGTGCGCACGATCGAGCTCGGCGGCAGTTTTCAGACCGTGTCCCTGGACGCCCCCACAAGCTACATCGGGCTCTCCTTCACCAATGATCCCGTGACCTTCGACCGCGAGAACCCGACGTCGCTGCCCCTGGTCCCCAATTCGCCCCTGAACGCCAATCAGAACTTCGACAACGGCCTGCGCGCCATCGACCTGCCCAATGTCGCGATGACCGACCCGACGGAATCGTTCAAGCTGGGCGGGTTCGGGGCCGAGCACAATCAGGGGCTCTACTGGGCCATCATGAGCATGGTGGCCGACGATACGCTGGTTGGCCACCTGGACGGCCACAGGGTGATCGCGGGGGAAACCGACTACAGCACCGTCCCGGATTTCGGCGGGACAGAGTTCGAAGTTTTCGGCGACTACATGCGCGCCAAGGACAGCGGATACGAACACGACGCGGATCGAAGGGCGCTCATCGGCAGCGACGCCGATGACTATATCCTCGGGCTCGGCGGAAATGACGAATTGAACGGCAAGGGCGGCGCCGATCTGCTGTCCGGAGGTGCGGGCAGGGACAGGATCCTGGGTGGCGACGGGGACGACATCCTCGCGGGCGGGACCGAAAGGGATTTCCTCGACGGCGGCAAGGGGGCGGATCTGCTTTCCGGCGGGCGCGGCGCCGACAAGATCAAGGGCCGGGGCGGATCGGATCAGCTTTCTGGCGGCGCAGGAGGCGACAGGCTGTCGGGATCCGCAGGCGCGGACACCCTCCTTGGCGGAACCGGCGGCGACACGTTGAAAGGCGCCAAGGGAACCGACGTTCTCTCCGGCGGGCACGGCAAGGATTGGCTCGACGGCGGTGCCGGGAACGACGTTCTGCACGGCGGGGGCGGGAAGGATACCTTCGTGTTTCTCCACGGGTCCGGTCACGACGAGATCGAGGACTTCACGGCCGGCACGGACACGCTTGTCCTTGGCGAGGCGCTGTGGGGCGGCGGGTTGGACGTGCGCGAGGTGCTGGAAACCTACGGGACGGATACCGGAGCAGATGTCGTTCTGGACTTTGGCAAGCAGGACCTGATTCTGCGCGACGTCGGGGACATGTTTGCCCTGACAGACGACATCGTCTTCATCTGACGGGCCCGCGTCAGACAACGTCATGGTTTGTGAAGTGCCCCGCGCTCGCCGATCTCATCACGCGCCTCGAACGGATAGGAAAGGCCGCTTGCCCCGCTTTCCAGTAGACGACACGATCGGCCCGGAGCGGCCGTTCGTCGACGGCCGGAGGCCGCGGCGCAGCATCACAAAAGCGGCCGGTCAGCCCGTTGCAAGGCATGGCATGACCGTCGCTCGAGTGCCGGCTGTGCGGGCCAATCTGCCATTCACTGCGCATGCATCATGGTATCTTCGGCCGGAGAGGGTGAACGAAGGGAGGGAAGCCCGCCCGCTCCGGTGAGAAACGATGCCGCCTGACTACGCGCAGTTGCAGGTCCGCCCGCGCGCTGATATTCATCTCGCGAATCCGTTGGGGTGCCCCGTCTGGGGCTGAGAGGCGCGAGCCAACCCATTGAACCTGATCCGGGCAATACCGGCGTAGGGAACGGAGCAAGATTTGGCGCGCACGACGATGCCCGCCTTTTCTTCCTCCTCCCCTCGCCGGAGGAGGAAGCGACGATGCCACATCAATCCGCACTGACCATCGCGGGCTCCGACAGCGGCGGAGGCGCGGGCATCCAGGCCGATCTGAAGACCTTCTCGGCGCTCGGCGTCTATGGCACGAGCGCGATCACCGCGATCACCGCGCAGAACACCCGCGGTGTCTTCGCGGTCGAGGCGGTCTCGCCCGCCGTGGTCATGGCGCAGATCGCCGCCGTGTTGGACGACATCCCGCCGCAGGCGATCAAGATCGGAATGCTGGCCTCGCCCGAGATCGTCGCCGCGGTCGCCGACGCGATTGCGGGCTACGGTGGCCCGGTCGTGCTCGATCCGGTAATGGTCGCGAAGTCGGGGGACGCGCTGCTGGCCGAGGAGGCCGAGGTCGCGCTGATCGAGAGGCTGCTGCCCCGCGCCGACGTGCTGACGCCGAACCTTCCCGAGGCCGCCCGCCTGTTGCGCTGCGGCGATGCACGGGATGCCGGGGAGACCGAGGCGCAGGGGCGGGCCCTGCTCGGGCTCGGCGCGCGGGCGGTGGTGATGAAGGGCGGCCACGCGGAGGGGCCGAGTTGCATCGATCGGCTGGTGACAGCGTCCGGCGTCGTGGCGATGGAGCAGCCCCGCCTTGCCACGCGCAACACCCACGGCACCGGGTGCAGCCTGTCCTCGGCCATCGCGGCCGAACTGGCCCAGGGGGCCAGTGTCATGGACGCGGTTCGGCGGGCACAGGCTTGGGTGCACGGCGCGATCCGCGCGGCCGACGGGCTGGATATCGGCGACGGTCACGGACCCGTCCACCATTTCCACGAGGTCTGGACATGACGCGGGCGACGGTCCTTGGCGCCGGTGTCGCCGGGCTCTGCGTCGCGACCGAACTGGTCGCCCGGGGCTGCGATGTGAGGGTCTTCGATCCCGCCCCCCGGCCCGGGCCGCATGGCTGCTCCTGGTGGGCCGGCGGGATGCTGGCGCCGTTCTGCGAGGGCGACACGGCGGAAGAGCCGGTGGTCCGGCTGGGCAAACAGGCCGCCGGATGGTGGACGCAGCAGGGGGTGGCCGTGGCGCAACGCGGGACCATCGTCGTGACGCTGGACCGGGACAGGCGCGAGCTTGACCGCTTTGCGCGGCGGGTCGAAGGCCACCGACAGCTCGACGGCAAGGCGCTCACCGCGCTGGAGCCCGATCTTGGCGGCCGGTTCGACCGGGCGCTGCACGTCGAGGACGAGGCGCATCTCGATCCGCGCGTGGCGCTCAACCATCTGCGCGACCGGCTGGAACAGGCCGGCGTCACTTTCATCGCCGCGCCCGGTCGCCCCGATGGCCTGACCTTCGATTGTCGCGGGCTTTCGGCGCGGGACGCCCTGCGTGACCTGCGCGGGGTAAAGGGCGAGATGGCCGTTCTGCGCTGCCCCGATATCCATTTGAGCCGCCCGGTGCGGCTGCTGCACCCGCGCTTTCCGCTTTACGTCGTCCCGCGCGGCGACGGTCTGTTCATGCTGGGCGCGACGCAGATCGAGAGCGATGATCGCCGTCGAAGCGTCCGGTCGGTGCTGGAACTGCTCTCCGCCGCCTACGCGCTGCATCCAGCCTTTGGTGAGGCGGAGCTGGTGGAAATCGGCGTCGATGCCCGTCCCGCCTTTCCCGACAACCTGCCCCGCCTTCGCAGGCGGGGCCAGACGATCCACGTCAACGGCCTCTTTCGCCACGGCTTCCTGCTCGCGCCCGCCCTGGCACGGATGGCGGTGGAGGCGGCCTGTGACGGCACAAAACCGGAGTTCTGGCATGAAGATCACGATTAACGGAACCGCGACCGAGGTGCGGGCCGACACGCTCGCCGCGGTTCTGGACGAACTCGGCTACGGCGGGGCGAAAGTCGCCACCGCCGTCAACGAAAGCTTCGTGCCGGCGGCGGCGCGCGCGCATACGGCGCTGCAGGATCTCGCCGCTGAGGTGCTGGCGGACCGCACTGTCCTGCACGTCACCCATGACGCCGCCGAGGCCGCGCGACTGGGGCACCGCGTCCTGCTGATGACAGGCGAGGGGATTACCAATGTCACCCCGCCCGAGGCCCCCACGCCGCGCCTCTACGATGCGCCCGAAACCCTCGCCTTTCAGGGCCGGTTGCTGCGATTGCTGATGGAGGCGGCGTGAGACGGGCCGCGCGCATGGCCGGCGCCGCGCTTGTGGCCCTGCTGGCCTGGCAGGCGGTGGTCACGCTGGGGGATCTGCCGCGTTTCATCCTGCCCGGTCCGCAGCGCGTTTTCGCCACGCTCTGGGCCAGCCGCGCGCTGATCGCCGAGCATGCTCTGGTCACCGCCATCGAGGTGCTTGTCGGCCTCGGGCTCGGGGCGGCCCTGGGCTTTGCCACGGCGCTTCTGCTGGTCGCCTCGCCGCTGGCGCGGGCGTTGCTGCGCCCGATGCTGGTCTTCAGCCAGGCCATCCCGGTGTTCGCGCTGGCGCCGATCCTGACGCTGTGGTTCGGCTACGGGCTCTGGTCCAAGGTCGCGATGGCGCTGCTCATCATCTACTTTCCCGTCACCTCGGCGTTTTTCGACACGCTGATGCGGGTGCCGTCCGGCTGGCTGGAACTCGCCCGCGTGATGAACGCCACGCCCGGCCGCATACTGTGGCGCGTCCGGGTGCCGTCCGCCATGCCCGGCTTTGCCTCGGGCCTGCGGCTGGCGGCCGTCTATGCCCCCATCGGCGCGATCATCGGCGAGTGGGTCGGAGCGTCCAACGGGCTCGGCTACCTCATGCTGCTGGCGAACGGTCGCGCAAAGATCGACCTCATGTTCGCCGCGCTGATCGTTCTGGCCGTCCTGACGCTCGTCCTCCACGCCGCCGTCGACGCAGTCTGCCGTCGGATGTGGGAGAGCTGAGAGACATTCGTCGTTCTTCGCGGCTTTGGAAGAGTTTCCCGTGAGTGCTGCGGCTGCGATGGACGCTGCAAATTGCCCAGTCGATCTGGGCTCAAAGTGTGAATTCGCCGCGCCAATCAGGAAGGTCCGGTTCGGTTGGAACCGGGGAAACCCGGCGGGTTTCCCCGCCGGGCCCGAGGGGGGAAACCCCGTTCCTCAGAACGGGATCTCGTCGTCGCGGTCGACCAGCTCGGGGTTTTCGTTCTCGGGCGACTTCGGGCGGCTCAGGAAGTCGACCTTCTCGGCGATGATCTCGCAGCCGTAGCGGTCATTCCCCATGCTGTCGATCCACTTGGTGTAGTGGATGCGGCCGTGGACGAGGACCTTCATGCCCTTTTCGCAATGCTCCGCGACCGTCTTGCCGAGACCGTTGAAGCAGGTGATGCGGTGCCATTCGGTGTCCATGACCCGGTAGCCGTTCTCGTCGCGCATCACACGGCCTTCCGAGAGGCGAGGGCGCGAGGTGGCGAGGCTGAAGTTGGTGATCTTGGTGCCGCTCTGGGTGGTGCGGATTTCGGGGGTCTGACCGATGTTGCCGGCGAGGATGACGATGTTCTGCATGATAAGCTCCTGTGTGTCCTGTCTTCGGGACCGTCCCTTCGACAAGACCCGGGAAAAGCCCGTCGGGTGACGCGTGCACGGTGGACGGAACGGACGCCGGAAACCCCCAGAGGACCGGGGTGGCGCGGGCAGCCCCGAAGGGGCAACACGGCCCGGACTGACGCGGGGTTGCGCGCGAGAGCCCGAACGGGATTAGGGGATTGTCAGTCGAAGGGATGGCCCAGAAGACAGAGATGCGCGGGGAGCCCATGCCAGACCATGTCCCCTTGCCAATCGGGACTGTTTGACCCAAAGCCCACCACGCCGCTGGCGGTCAAAGTGGCGATCACCAGCTCTCGCCCCGCCTGCCCTTGCCCGCCGCGGAATGCTTGTTCCTGCCGCGACAGGCTATGATACCGGATCATCCAAGACACGGGACGCACCCGATAGCTGGTTTCGATCTCGGGATGCTGTCGCTCAACGCTCTGCAGAAAATGCAGAAGGAAGTCACTAAGGCGATCTCCAGCATCAAGGAACGGCAGATGGCTGAAACTTGCGCAACGGCGGAGATCTGTGTCGCGATATGAACTTCTCCCCGGCCACCCGAAATCGGTAGAGATTGAAGCCCGGCCATGCAGCTTCGTGTTTCCGGTCGCCTGAGAACTCGAGGCTCACTGAAACCAGCCGTGGGCGCAAACGTCAGGTGAGAGGATCAGCGGCCAAACACGTCATTCGTCGAAGACATCAAGACCTCAAAACGGCTAAACTAAATAGACCATGTCTCGTGAACCTCGCCGCATAATCGAAGAAGTGATCTTTGAGAAATTGGGTCCACTGTCGGCCCGTGATCTTCTCGCCATGCCACGCGAGGGATGGGAGAGCTTGCGGGCTGGCATTACGGACCACCGGAACGGAAAAGACGGCCTAGTGGCCCGGTGCATCGCCTGCAATGGGCAGGTATATATCTCGACCTCGCACGGTCGCCCATTGTTCGCCCACTACCAAGGATCAGATCCGCGTTGTCCTTGGTACTCCGGAAAGAACATGCACCCGGATGACGCACGCGCAGCGCAGTATCGCGGCCAGCAAGAGTCCGAATTGCACCGCCGCATGTGTGAACTCATTGCCGAACTTACCGCGCTGGATGAGCGGTGCGAGGGCACGAAGGTCGACGAGTATCTGCCGCCGACAGAAAGTCAGCACGGGCGTTTTCCGGACGTGCTGGTTGACTGGCGCGGCTTCGGACGCTTCGCCGTCGAATACCAAATGTCGCATACTTTTCAGACCGAAGTGTCGCAACGTTGCATCCACTACGACCGCGAAGGCATTCCGCTACTTTGGGTGTTGTCATCTTTCAATCCTGACCATGTGCCACAGGCAGTTTCAGACGTGGTTCATCGGCACAAAGGCAATGCCTTCGTCCTAGATCAGCAAGCGGTCACCGCATCGCGGGAACAACGCACCTTGGTACTGACCTGCTATTTGTCGAACGGAGTGGGATATGACGTACCCGTTCTGGTCAGGTTCGACTCCCTCACATTCCCTGGATCTGAGTGCCCGTTTCTAGAGGATCGACTTGCGGGACCGCTACTCGAACAGATCAAGTCGAAACGTTTGCCCTATTTCCGCGCTTTGCGAGCGTGGGGTGATCGAATGAACCATCTGCCGTTGGCGGAACTTGAACAGTTCGCGGAACGGCAGCGTATCGACCGCCTTGTTGCTGCCGCGTTTTCCATCGTTGCAGAGGCGGCTGGCAAACCCGAAAACTACGCGAGCGATCATCCAAACATTCGGGCGATGCTAAACACCTTTCAGAACTCTGGTTCACTGGCGCCTTTTGCACGCTTGCTGACTACCCTGATCGAAAACACGTCGCAACGCGTTCTGTTGAAGGGCAAGGTTGGTGAACACCTATACCGATCGATCACCTCTCACAGGCTTGGCCATGTCGAGCAAGTTGATGAGCAATCGCCGGAATGGCGGTTGCTGCGTGACCTTCTGCCGGAGGCGCTCGATCCCTTCGTCCGGCAACGGCTGATCGATGCCGGAGCTTTGCCCGCTTGGGCGTCAGACCATTAGTGAGCAGCCGGGATATTCGGCGTGATCCGCTTGTCGGCCGACGCAGGCGACTGGCGAAGGACCAGGTCCGGAGCCTTGTTCCGAACCAGGGCCCTTTCCGAGACCGTGGGCTTCACGCCCACGGGTCGATCTCACCCACCACCTGAACTTCGTCGCCGTCGATTTCATCGGCGGGGACGGCACCATAGGTTCCATCCCCTGCCTGGAAGACGACGATCGAGACCATGAGCGTGGCGGCGAGGGAGGCGGCGAAAGCGTGAGCATCTTTGCGGGACATCTGTTTGGCTCCTGTCTTGGAGGCGGAGGACCATCCCCCGCGCGACAGGACCCCGCAGGCCCGAAGACTGGCTGACATCACCGGGTGCGTTCGGCTCGTCCGAATCCACCCGGCGGCACGGGCTCGCCCGTAGTCCGACCCCTCGCGGGTTGATCTCGAAGACGGGATTCGGGGCAAGGAAGGGAATGGTGAGCGGGGGATGGTGCGACCGCTGACTGGAGCCGGGTGTCCCGCAGATGCTTTCGCTGCCAGCCTCCCGGGCAGGCTCTTAAGTGAAGATTTCTTTCCGTTTTGGATTGGATCCTATGGTGCCCCGCGATCTCGTGGGAAAGGGTCGTGATGGGTGAGAGGCCCGCGCTTAGGCGGGCCCCCTGAGTTCTAAATGGGCTCATGCAGCAAGCTCCGCGCCCCCTGCCCTATCGCCGTCCTCGCTGCCGACGATCTCGAGCCGCGCGTTGCGATAGCCTTCTTTGGCGATCCAGAGTTCGGCAGCCGTGACAGACTCGGCCAGGTGGAGCAGCTCCGTGCAACCGCCGAAATCCAGCAGGACACGCACCTGCCCGGGCCGTGGTTCCTCAGCGACCTCGAAGGTCAAGGCGCTATCCGCCGAATGCGTTCGCATGATGGTGACGAGAATGACCCCGTCCGAGGAGAAGTTCCCCTCGTGCAGCGTGAACGACGCCGGCGCCGTCCAGGTTCGCGGCGGCTCCTTCTTGACGAGACGGCCGACGCCGTTCGAGCGCTCCCAGGCCGCGAGCTTCTTCGTGAACCGCGCAGGCGGTTTCGGACTGCCGTCCGTATAGCGAATGAGCGCCCCCAGGGGCGCAGTGTCGAGAATGTTGGTTGCAGACATGATTCCTCATCCTGAATGCGTAAGATCGCATTCATGTTATTGATATTGTTATATTTTATGTGATTGAGGGCGGGTTTCCCCGCCCTCGGATGGCGCGGATCACTCCGCGGCCATCATCGATGCCTCATTGCTCGGCAAGTCCGTTGTAAGGAAGGCGGGCAGGTCGACATCTTCGGCCTGCTCAGCGTCGGAAACGGGCTCAGACGCCCCCTGCCCTTCCACACCGTCGAGTGCCGCCGGATCATGACGACGAAGAACCTCCGGCAACCAGCCGCTACCCTTCAAGAGGCGCTCGGCTTCGGTCGCCATCTCGCCCTTCTTCAGGTGATCGAGGAGTTGCGCCGTCCCCTCCCCTTTCGCCTCACGCACGGCCTCGAGGATCCGGGCCTTGGGCACGCGGTTCAGGTAGGTATCGGCCGTCGGCTCCCAACCCGCCTCGACCATGTCGATGTCGACCGCCTGTGCGACCAGGTCGGCCTGGGTCATCCGCCGCGTCAGACCGCTGGCGGAGATGCCGGCACCATAAGGGTTCACCTTCTCATGCAGCGCATTGATCCCGAAGCTGAGGCAATGCGCGAGCAGGGACAGACGGCTCGCCTGATCGAGGGAGGTCAGGTAATCCCAGAGAGCGGCATCGTCGCCGAGCGGCAGGTCGGCCTCCCACTCCGCGTGACGATCGTCCACCAGCTTGGCCACCACGCTGTCCTTCAGATCGCTGGCTTGCGCGGACATGTAGACGTGACGGACCGAGGCCTCGAGGCAGCTGCCGGCCGAACTGGACGTCCGGAAGGTGTCGTTGACAAGCTTCAGGAGCAGCAGCGTCAACGCGACATCAGGGGTGCGCCCGACAGCTTCGCGCAGTGCCAATGTCCGGTGCGCCGTCAACTCCATGACCAGCCGCTCAGGCAAGGGCTTTAACGCACCATCGTCCTCCTCGTCGGGAACGTTGGCGCCAAGCGCCTGACCGGCAGAGGTGATCACCGTGCCATGGCCGACACCATCCGCGCTGCCCCCCACTGAAAGCTCAGCGCCCTGCCCGCCTACGGCCTGTTCACCGCTGTGGACGTCGATGTCTTCCCGAGGCTCATCCTCGGGCCGCACGAAGCCCCGATAGACGGCAAGCTCGCCATAGCGATCAAGCGTCACGAAAGCCCCTGCCCTCGCGATCTCCTCCGCGTCGAAGATCAGCGGCCGAGCCTCGAGCTTCTCCATCGCGACTTCCAACTCGCCAAGACGCGCGTCGATCTCTTCGGGGAACTTATCCTGGCCCTCGTATTCCTCTTCGAGCGCTCGGTACTCGGTAAGCAGCTTGGCATGGGCCGCGCCTTCATCATCCGTCATCGGCGCCGGGTCTCCGCCCAATCGCCGCAGGCCATGGCTGTAGCCATAGGGCAGGTCGAGCGAGACCTCGATCCACTTCCAGCCTTCTGTCGCGATGGCTTCGGCTTCAGCCTGAAGCTTCTCGCTGACCAGACGATCGAGCAGGGCAGGGTCTTCCAACCAGCCGCCGTCATCGCCTTGGAAAAGGTCATGCAACATCGTACCGCCAGCAGCCTCATAAGCCTCGACGCCGACAAAGGCGGCACGACGGTCAGAGGCGCGCACCGAGGTTTCCGTCAGCATCCGTCGGATCTGATACGACTCCTTGTTCCAGGACGACCGAATCGCCTCCCAGATCTGAACCTGGCGTTCATGATCCGGATTGACCGTGAAGGCCATCAGCTGCTCCAGCGTCATCTCGTCCTCGGCATAGAGCTCGAGCAGGGCAGGGGCCACGGTGGCGAGCTTCAGGCGTTGTTTGACCACCTGTGGCGTGACGAAGAAGGCGGCTGCGATCTCTTCATCGCCCTGACCCTTCTCCCGCAGGGCCACAAAGGCGCGGAACTGATCGAGCGGATGTAGGGCAGCGCGTTGCATGTTCTCAGCGAGCGAGTCGTCTTCGGCGAGGATCGTGGAATTGGCATCCCGCACGATGCAGGGAATGGGCGTCGTCTTGGCCAGGCGCTTCTGTTTCACCAGGAGAGACAGGGCCTGGAAGCGCCGACCGCCAGCGGGGATTTCGAACTTACCGGTCTCGGAACCATCCTCCTCAACAACGGGCCGGACGCTCAGGCTCTGCAGCAACCCGCGGCGGGCGATGTCTTCGGCCAGTTCCTCGACCGAGATGCCGGCCTTGATGCGCCGCACGTTGGACTGGCTCAGCACGAGCTTGTCGAAGGGGATGTCCCGGGAGGGGGACAGGGTGACTTTCTGGACAGATTTCGCCATCAGATCTTCTCCACGACGGGCGCCGGAAGCCACTCTTCCGATCTCACTTCCCGTCACCCCTTTCACAGCCATTCACTACCTCTCAACATGTCCACCGCGGTGGACATCACGCAGTAGCTGCCCCAGAACGAGAAAGTCTCTCCAACAAGAGTGATGGATTGAAGTCAGTTTCTCTGCGACCGAGCGTGATGCTGTGGAAATACGCTCCAAAGTCTCGGATGCGGTTGCTCATCTGGAGAATTATGAAGATGGCGCATGATGCTTTTTGAGAGCCTATCTTCCTCGCAGCCTTTTCGAAGGTGCTTTCGTGGATTCCCATCATTGGAGCGAGTGTTCTGGCATGTCTTTCGACGTCGATCCAGTTTCTGAGCGAGTTCGTAGCGAACGATGTGGCTTGGTCGCAAACGGTTGTGAGCGTTTGCAGAGCAGGTGTTTCGTCGTTGGTCGCGCTTTCTAAATCTTTTTGTTCTTTTTCAGACTTAGATTGGTGCCGGACAGTTTGTCCGTCATTGGCGGGCAGTTTCACTGCTTCTGGTGCGTCCACCGCGGTGGACATCTGCTTGCAGTGAACTTCCAGTTTGTCGAGCAAAGCACGATACTCCGCGATCGAGAGCTTCCTCCGAAGAACTCGGCGTACCACATGTGTGAGGTTGTTTTCGGGGTCATCTTCGTCGAGACGTGCAAGCCTGGTTAGGATTTGCTTTCGCAGGAACACGCGATCCCGGCGTGCGTTTTCCATCTCTTGGGCCGCCGCAAGTAGCTCGCTGGCACGCGCGAGCAATGGAGTGAGTGACAAGCCATAGCTAATGGACCGACCTTCGGACGACTTCACCCGGTATCTTTTGCGATTTGGGCTGTCATGGCGCTTCATGAAACCGAGTTCGACAAAGCGATCGATGTGCCTACGGAGGGTTCGTTCATCGATCCCGCCAATTCGACGGCAGATCTCGTCGTTGGAAGCGAACACTGTATCTCCATGCCCAGGCTTGAGAAAGCTCAGCATCGCTTGGAGCGTTTGAACATGTCCTGGACGGAGACCAAAGAGGGTGCGAGTGTCTCTCAGCGCGCGGAAAACTGCCCAGATGTTGGTTTCAGGCGTGGATGTGGCGGGGGTGCTTTTCCCTACGCCCAAAGTTTGAACGGAAAGTTTTGTGAATGCCATGTTTGTTGAACGACGACCGTTGCGGCCCACAACTTCCCCGGCTCTTCACGCCGTTTTTGGCGAGAAAAGGCAACAAAAAGACGTCCACCGAATCGGTGACTCTTGACCGGTATGTCGGAGATTGCTACATCACAGGTGCTAATCAGATGATGAGGGCTCTCCGGGGGAAACCTTGGGGGGCTCTTTTCTTTTTGGTCTTCGCCTTTCTCCTCTGCTCGTGTTTATGGTTATGACCGGGGATCAGGTCCCTGAGCCTCTCTCATTCTGCCACTGTTCGAAAAGCTGTCGCAGCGTGTTTTCCGCACGCTCTTCGAGCCATTGGCCGAATTCCGGGTTGTCCTTGCGGGTGATCTTGATCGCGATCGACTTGCCATCCACTGAAAGTGTGCCGACAGGGCTACCACTTTTGTCCTTTACCACGATCGTTTGGCTACGGGCGCTTTGGTTGGCCGCGCCACGCGCTTTGCTGGAGCAAGCGACGTAGACAGCTTGAAACCTGTCTGAACTTGGAGTGGTGTCAGGGAGAGCAGCAAGTGTCTCGCGCGCAATATCGACAAGCGGAACTTTCTCCGAAAGAGCCGCCAGATCACCCCATTGGCGTCGACCCACGCCATGAGCCGGGCCGATAAGTCGGACAAGCTCGTCAGGCAGTTGTTCGATGACTACACGATGGTTCGACACACCTTGCCGGGTGAGGCCTAGAGCGTCCTGGATGACGCCCGGCTTGTAACCGGCTTCCTGCATCTCTTTGATAAAAAAAGATTTCTCAATGAATGACGGATCCAGCCGGAGGTTGTTTTCCTGGCCTTGCGCGATCAGAGAGGCATCGTCATCGAGTGTTCGAACGATCGCTTTTACGGTTCCGCCGACTCTTCGAATGGCTGCCAGTCTTCGACGGCCATAAATGATGCGGTATCGGTCTGGTTGGTCTGAGGGGCGGACCATGATCGGCACTTGCTGACCATGCTTGCGAATGCTTTCGGCGAGATCTTCAATGCTGCTGTCCTCCAGGATCAGTCGATCCCGGAGGCCATCCACATCGATCCGGTCGGGCTCGATATCTCGGATTGAGTTGGCAGTGATTTCTCGGAGAGAATCCCGCAATCCGCCAACCGAGCCAGGTAGCTTCGTGGATTTGACCGGGGCAGGAGAGGGGGCTGCCGACTCTTTCTCGTCTTTCGGTGGTTGGTTGAAGATATTTCGGGCCATCAGCGACGCCCCCATGCCATTTGGATTGTCTGCTCCAGCTCATCGGCAACGCTGTTCACGCTGGTCAAAGCCCGATCAATGGTCTTCCGAATGAGCTGGCTCGGGTCTACCTCGTAGATGGTTTGCTGAGTCATGCCGGCATCAGAAATGGCTGTCGACTTCAGCATCGGCTCAGTCATGACTTGACCCGCAAGGATTGAACGCAGGTACCCGGCCATTTGCGTTTGTGGTCCGTCCGACGGCTCGTAGCGTGTGATCAGGAACTTTACGAAGTCCCAAGTGACATGCCGTCCAATCGCCTCCTCGACGGCTTTGACCGTTTCCGAAGCAAGTTTGAGAAACTGGCTCATCGAAGCGATGTCGAGCATGCCAGGAACTACTGTCACGAGCAGGCCCGTGGACGCCGCCAATGCCGTCAATGTCAGGAAGCCCAACTGCGGAGGGCAATCGATCAGCACGATGTCATAGTCGGAATCGACCTCCTCCAACGCTAGAGCAAGACGCTCTGCGAAAATCGGCTGAATCCTGCGCGCGAGCGCGTTCGCTGTCTCGGTCTCGTATTCGGACAGCATCAAGCCAGCCGGGACCATGTCGAGCTTATGGAAGTATGTTCTCTGGATTACCTCAGAGAGTGGAACCTGATCCTCGTACCTCAAGGCGTCATAGATTGTGCCACCCTCGGCAAATTCAAGCTCAGGCCGGAAACCAAAAAAAGTTGTCAAACTGGCTTGCGGGTCGAGATCCAGAACAAGCACACGGTAGCCGCGCAGGGCATACCGATGTGCCAAATGGATCGTCGCAGTTGTCTTCGAGCTGCCGCCTTTGAAATTCACGACCGATATGACCTGAAGACGGTCGCCCTCTCGGCGACCAGGCCTGTATGCGTCAGCGTTCTTCCCCGTCCGGGCCAAAATGTTACGGAGTTCGTCAACTTCTTCGGCCGTGTAGAACCTGTGACCACGACCGTCAGTGTGAACTTCAGGAAAGCTGCCATCTTTGTGCCGGTTGCGCAGGTTCGACGTACTAACGCGCAGTAGCTCGGCGACCTCGGTCGAGCTGAAGCGGCGCAAGGACTTGCGTTCTTCCGGCTCGAACGCAACTTTCATCTGCCGGTCAAGCGACTCAGCAAGACTGTCTGCGAATGCTCCGATGTCGGAAGAGCCTATGCCTTGCGCGTAGCCCGTATTTCGATCATCCATGTTCTGCCGCCTCTCATGGCCTTTGCCAAGGCTCTTTGTCGTTCTGACGGTCGAAGCCACGTCTGACGCGTTTTGCCGTCAGAATGGAAATGCCACGAACATCTGAGTCCGGCAAGAAGAATCTAGATGTAGTGGAAAAGTTGTCCACAGCACCAAATCGGGCGGGTGGAGCCTGCGCTCGATAACGCATTGATTACTAACGAAAAAGACTGAATCTGGCGAGGCCGATATCCTTCGAGATATTTTCTGCTCTCGCGAACTAACCCCAAGCCTTTGTTGGATATTTTGGTGGTTTTGGTCCAATTGTGGCGATGATTCTGGAAGATTATGGCCGAGCGAAAAGAGTAGTTTGCTAACCATTGGCGCCTACAAAAGGCCGAGGCGCTCTGCCCGCTCCAGGAGCATTCTGACTGAGGAAGGTTGCCAACTTGTGCGACCGCGAGGGGTGCGCTCACGCATGGATTCCAGCCGGTCACAGATTGCCTGCAGCGTGATCTCGGGGTCCGCACCTTTGATAGCTGCGACAATCGCCGGCAGGCGATCGTCGGTTTCGCGACGTCCAGCGCGTCCAAGCACTTCAGCGGGCAGGAACCCGTCCCGCACATATGCCTTCACAGCGCGGAGTAACCGGCTTTGCGTCCAGTGGCGGCCGTGGGGCAGGGGGCCATTAATGATCCGCAGCACATCTTCCCAGGCCATATCCGGTCGCAGGCGCCGCACATGCGGCACCCAATCCTGCGCGGTCTCGTTCAGGCGTTCCATGTAGCCATCCTGCCGGGCAAGCCGTACCTTGCGAAGCGCGGCCGGGTCCTTGGTGCGAAGCCCAGGATTGCCACCAACGCGACCTTTGGCGCGCGCAGAGGCAAGACCCGCCTTGGTACGCTCGCGGATCAGAGCGCGTTCAAACTCCGCCGCCGCACCGAGAACCTGCAGGGTGAACTTGCCCTGAGGCGAGGCAGTGTCGATCGGGTCCTGGAGCGAGCGGAAGAAGGCACCCTTTGCCTCCAGACGGTCGATCACCTCGAGAAGGTGCGACAAAGACCGCGCCAGCCGGTCGATCCGCACGACGACCAGCGTGTCGCCTTGGCCCACGCGCTCCAGCACGCGTGCCAGCACCGGCCGCGCGTGATTGCCGCCCGAGGCGTGCTCTTCAAAGATCTCGGCGCATTCCGCAGACTGCAGGGCCTCAGACTGGGGCAGGGGGGTCTGATCCTCTGTCGATACGCGCGCATATCCTATCAGGGGCATGAAAACGGGCCGTTTGCAATTCAAGTTATCGCGATTAAACGGCCGTTTATGAACGGATTCAAGGGCGTTCACTGTGGCGCTTTTCGGCACAACGCCTTTGGTTTCCTTACGCCGAGCAGGATCAGAGAGGGCTCCGCGCCCGGCGCGCTTGCTCAGGACGACGAACCCGGCTACCAAAATCCAACCCGCAGACTCTCGTTATGAACGAGGGACCGCCGGGGGGCAGGTCACGCCCCGGGGCCTATCTGAGACGGCCGGCACAAAAGGCCGAAGCGGGCAAATTCTCGATCCTTCCGATGCTGAATGCGCTGTTGCGCCGCTCCCCCCAAGCGGATTGTCAGCTGGCAATCTGCAAAAGTGTGGAAAACCAATGGTATGCAATATTGCCAGGCGTCATTCACCGCTCTTTTCCGGATATTTCCGGCCCGGCAGGCCCATACAGCGCGGCAAGAGACCAGCAGCGCCGTGGCAGGGCGGGATCGAAGGGCCGTCGGCCGTTCGTCCCTCACTCCAGCAGATCCGCCGCCGGATTTTCGGTGATGTCGACGTCATCGTAGTAGCGCTGCGCCTGGGCCATCGAGCGATGCAGGGACAGGCGCATGGCCGCCTGGATCGGGGCGCCGTCGAGGGCGGCCTGGGTCAGAAATCCCGAGCGGAGCCCATGCGGGCTTGCCTGATCCTCTGGTAGTCCGGCCAGTTTCAGGCGCCGCTTGACGATCTGATAGATGCCATCGGGCGACAGTCGACGGGGCAGGGGGCGGCCCGACTTGCTGATCGGCCGGAACAGGGGGCCATCGCTGATCTCTGCCGTGTCGATCCAGACAGCGACCGCACTGGCCGCGCGTCCCTTGAGCACCAGCCGGGGCGTTGCATCGGGCCTCGTCGTCTTGGTCTGCAACAGATGGATCCAGACAAGCCCCTTGGCCTCGAACGCCTCCAGCGACAGATCGGCCCGTTGCAACCCCGAGAGTTCCGAGCGGCGCCGGCCGCCGCTGGCCCAGCCCAGCATCAGGATCGCACGGTCCCGAAGGCCGCGCAGATCGGGGCCGCAGGTTTCCAGCATCTGTTCCAGCGTCTCCCGGACGATGGGTCTGGCCGATTTCGGCGCCCTGGGCCGGGCGGCGGCGCGCCGGGCCTTGGACCGGGCCTGACGCAGCATTGGCGCCTCGAAGGGCGAGGGCAGGTTCTTCATCCGGTGGAAGGCCCGCCAGGAGGCGATGCGGCGGTCCAGCGTGGCCGGGGCAGGGCAGGCGAGGGATTTGCGCAGACCGGCGTCTATCAGTGTCTCGGCGGCGATGCGGGCGGTGTCAGCCGGATCCGCCGCGCCAAGATCGCGTGAATGATCAAGGATGAACCGCAGCGCCACCTCCTCGCGTTCGGGCCAGTCGGGGCCAGCGCCGAATACGACCTCGCGCCAGCGGGTGATATAGAGCAGATCCCGCTCATAGGCGCGCAGCGTGTTTTCGGGCGTGCCGCGCACATAAAGATCGATAAGCGCGGTCTGATCGGCTTCGCAGAGGGCAGGGGATCTGCCCCAGGGCACGGAGACGTCTTGACGTTTCATCAAAGTCTAGCCATCTAACTAGCCAGTAAGCGGCGGGAGGTGTGCGCTATGTGGACATTGCAGGATGCTAAGAACAGGTTCAGCGCCGTTGTCGACGCGGCGCTCGCCGGTGTGCCGCAGGAAGTGAGCCGCCGGGGAAAGCCCGCTGTGGTGGTTCTCTCGGCCGAGGAATACCATCGGCTGATAGAGGATGCGGTCATGCGGCGGGAAAGCTTCGCGGACCACCTGATGCGGTTTCCGGGACCGGAGGAGGTCCCGCGCGCCAAGGTCACCCCACGGGACGTGACCTTCTGATGTATCTGCTCGACACCAATGTGATTTCGGCGGTGCGGCGTCCGGATCGGGCGCCGCAGGTCCGCGCCTGGTTGATGAGCAAGCCGGAAGCGGACCTTTATCTCAGCGTCATTACCCTGGGCGAAATCGAGCGCGGAATCCGCCAGCAGGATCGCGGCAATCCCGATTTCGCGGACGACCTGCGGGCCTGGCTCGACCGGACGATGCTGATCTTCTCCGATCGGCTCCTGGCCTTCGGGGCAGAGGAGGCTAGGATCTGGGGACGGCTGAGCCACCAGCTCGGGCACAGCGGGGCTGACCTGATGATCGCGGCCACGGCGCTGCATCATGGTGCGACCGTGGTCACCGGGAATGTCGTGGATTTTCGGCCAACCGGGGTGCTGTTGGAAAACCCGTTCTGAGCGGCGCAGTCCGCGCATGTGCCCACGCTCCACAGTTCCGGATGTGCCGATGACATAGGCTTTCATGAGCGCCGCCTGGTCGACTTCGCTCAACTGGGCGCGGATCGAGAAGGGCAGGGGGGTCATGCAGCACCTCCACGCGAACCAGACCGGGGCGATCCGGGCCGAAGGGCGTGGCGGAAAGAGAACCGAGCCACTTGCCGGAACGTCGCCGGGGCGTATATACAAGCGTATATCCTTGGAGGGCCTATGATGATGGAAACCCGCATTCGGAAAGTCGGTAACTCCGCGGTCATGACCCTGACCGGGGAAATGCTCGCTCTACTTGATGTAAAGCCCGGGGATACGCTCTTCGTGGTGCGGGGGGATGACGGGTCTCTGAAGCTCTTGCCACAGGATCCCGCCGTTGCCGAGGCCCTGGCGGCGGCCGAGGATGTCATGGACGAGAACCGGGACCTGTTGCAGGCCCTGGCGTGAGCCAATGGCGCTGGGTGCCGATCGAGGCGCTGCATGTGATCCACGACCGGCAGATCGCGCGCCACGGCGGCGCACCGGGTCTGCGGGATGCCGCCCTTCTGGAAATGGGCTGCGCCCGGGCGATGAACCGGGCGGGGTACGAGGAGGCTTCGGTGTTCGAGATCGCCGCCGCCTATGCCTTCGGGATCGTCAAGGCGCATGCTTTCGTGGACGGCAACAAGCGCACCGGTTTCGTCGCCGCTCTGACCTTCCTGAGGCTGAACGGCTATGCCATGCGGCCGGAGCCGGCGGTCGGGGTGGCGATGATGGAAGACCTGGCCTCCGGTACGGTGGAGGAGGCCGCCTTCGCGGTGTGGTTGGGGCAGGAGGCACGTCCGATCGAGCTGTGACATGGGGCCAGACTGCGCCGTTTTCGCCGTTTTCTCAATAGGCATGATAATGGAACCTTATCATGTCTGATGGGGCTTACTGCACGGATCCCCCAGTGCCGCGCGAAAGGATTGTTTTTTGCACATCATGGCCATGATGTGCAATTATAGTTGCACAGAGGGAGCAGCCAGAGGGGCGCGCTATGACAGGTCATTTCGAACGCCATGTCCCGGCGGACAACATGGCCCGCTTCTATAGGCTCGAGATCCAGCCGACCCTGTTCGGCGACTGGTCCTTGCGCCGCAGCTGGGGGCGGATCGGAACCTTTGGCCGCGCCCGGGTCGAGCGTTTTGCCACCGCGGAGGCGGCGCTGGCCGCGGCCCGCCGGCTGGCGGAGGCCAAGTGCCGCCGCGGCTATGTCCGCCTGCCCGAGCGGCTGGACCTGCCGTTCGGACGGGGCGCCTGAGCGATGCTCCGAGTTGGCGCGATCCCGGACATCGAGGACCTGGAAGACGACGAGACCCCCGAAGAGGATCTGTGGTTTCTGCCCGGTCCCGATCCGGAGGAGGATGTCCCGCCGGGCGCCGCGCCGGACAGACGGGGGCAGGACAGGGCCCTGTTCGACCCTGAACCCTGGCAGGCGGCGCAGGCCGATCTGGCGCGGGAGCTGGCCGAGGTCGCGGGCCTGTTCGGGGCGCTGGATCAGCGCCTGAGGACGGCGCCCGCAGGCTGGCGGCAACGGCTGGCCCTGCGCGAGGTCTCGGACCTGAGCTGGTGGACCGGCGACCGTCTGGGGCCGGAGCGGATCGGCCTCTGGGTCACCCTGCGGGCCGGCTCGACCCGGGATACCGAACGGGCGCTGGCGCGCGCCGGCTGGGCGATGCGGCGGCTGGCCCCGGGATCGGGGCCCGCGCCCGCACCATCGGAGGATCTGGCGGTCTTCCTGGACCGGCTGCCCGGGCCGGCGGCTCGGGGCCGGACAGGCGGCGCGCCCGCACCGGCGCCCGATAGGGCCGTCGAGGATGCGCTGGCCGATCTGGCCGAGGTGATGGCCGGCGAGCAGGCGCTGCATCCGATCACCGCCGCGGCGCGGCTGTTCCATGCCTGGCGCGCACTGGGGCCGGCGGGGTCGGTGGATCTGGAGGCCGCCGTGCTTGCCGCCCGCCATGCCGCTGCCATGTCCAGGGCGCCGGGGCAGGGGGCCATTTTCCTGCCGTTGGCGCAGACCGGCGCCGGGGCGCTGCGCGGGCAGGGGGATCCACATGCGAAACTCTCTGCCTGGTTGCGCGGAGCCGAGCGGGCCACGCTGGCGGCGCTGCTGCACCTCGATCGCGTCGCCGCCTGGCGGCAGAACGCCGAGGCGGTGATCGCCGATTTCTCGGGGCGGACGCCGCCGGCGCTGATTGCCCTGCTTGGTGCCTGGCCGCAGGTCTCTGCCCCCATGGCCGGGGCCGAAACCGGCGCCTCCCGCGCCGCCGTCCAGCGCAACCTCGACCGGCTGGTGCAGCGCGGCCTCATCCGCGAGATCACCGGGCAGGAGCGGTTCAGGGTCTGGGCCGCCCGGCTTGTCGGCTAGCCGCGCGCGAAGGACGACCGGTGCCGCGATGACGGCAGGGCCGGGGGAAACTTGCCAGCACCCGGACCATTCCGGTTCCGCATCTATTCGCCGCGCCACGCGGGGGGGCGTTTTTCCAGAAAGGCACGCGCGCCCTCCTGTGCGTCTTTCGACCCCGTGGTCCTGTTGAGGTAGTCGTCATTCAGCGACCACAGCGCGGATTCATCACCGCTCGCCGCGCTGCGCGCAAGATCGAGGCCAAGGGCCACCGACATCGGGGCAGAGGCGGCGACCTTTCCGGCCATGTCGCGCGCGGTGGCCATGACATCCGCCGCCGGGACAACGCGGTTGATCAGGCCCAGGGCACAGGCGCGGGCGGCGTCGATCGGCGCGCCAATCAGGATTATCTCGTTCACCAGCGCAATGGGAAGGCGGTTTGCCAGCCGGAAGACGCCCCCGGCCCCGGCGATCAGCCCACGCTTTGCTTCGGGCAGGCCGAAGATGGCGGTGTCGGCGGCCACGGCCATGTCGCAGGCCAGCACCAGTTCGAACCCGCCGGCCATGGCGGGGCCGTTGACTGCGGCGATCACCGGTTTGGTGCGCCGGACGCCGACAAACCCCGCGAACCGGCCCTTGCCGTGCAGGATGGCCTCGGTCTCGCCGTCGGCAAAGGCCGCAAGGTCCATACCCGCGCAGAACGATGAGCCGGACCCTGTGAGGATCGTCACGGCAACCTGCGGATTGGCCTCACAGGCCTGCACGGCCGCGCTCAGCTCCCGGGTGAGCTGCGCATTCACGGAATTGCGCCGCTCGGGCCGTTCGAGGGTGATGGTCGCGATTGGCCCGTCGATGGCCAGGGAGATGGTTTTTGGCTGAGTCATGAATACGTTCCCATGAAGTGTGGCGCGCGTCTTGTGTGGAACCGGGCGAGGCCTTCCGGCGGGTCGTTGCCTCCTGCGGTCATCGGGTGCCGGATGCCGCGATGCCTGCGTCCCTTGTGTCCGTCCATGATAGCGATAGGTGGCAAATTTCATTTGGTCAACTTTTTCGTCATACATTATTGTCTGCCGATAATGCTGGTGATAGGTTCGCTGGCGAAGAATGAAAAAGTCATGACTTTAAGGGGAAACGACACATGATTCCTGAAAGCTCTCAAAGGTCTCTGGCGCTGAAGAGCCGGATCGAAGCCTTTATGGAAGACCATATCTATCCGAACGAGGCGCGGTTTTATCGGGAATCCGAAGATCTGGGTCCATGGAAGGTCCAGCCCGTGGTCGAGGAGCTGAAGGCAAAGGCGCGCGAGGCCGGGCTGTGGAATCTGTTCCTGCCGGAATCCGAACGCGGCGCCGGGCTGACCAATCTCGAATACGCCCCCCTGTGCGAAGTCATGGGCCGCAGCCACCTCGCTCCCGAGGTGTTCAACTGTTCGGCCCCGGACACCGGCAATATGGAGGTCTTGGAGCGCTATGGCAGCGAAGAGGACAAGAAGCGCTGGCTCGCGCCGCTCCTGAACGGCGAAATCCGGTCGTCTTTTGCGATGACCGAACCCGCCGTCGCCTCTTCGGATGCGCGCAATATCGAAAGTGCCATCGTCCGGGACGGCGACGAATATGTCATCAACGGGCATAAGTGGTACACGACCGGCGCCACCGATCCGCGCTGCAAGATCATCATCTTCATGGGGAAATCGGACCCCGATGCCAATCCCTACCGGCAGCAGTCCATGATCCTTGTTCCCAAGGACACTCCGGGCGTCAAGGTGATCCGCTCTCTGCCCGTCTTCGGGTTCTATGGGGTGCCGGATCGTGCCGCCGAAGTGGTGTTTGAGAATGTCCGTGTGCCGGCCGCCAACATGCTGCTGGGCGAAGGGTGCGGGTTCGAGATCGCTCAGGGGCGGCTTGGGCCGGGGCGGATCCACCACTGTATGCGGCTGATCGGGCTTGCGGAACGCACATTGGAAAAAATGGTGGCCCGCGCCGAGGGCCGCGTGGCGTTTGGCAAGGTTCTGTCAGAGCAATCCGTGACCCGCGAAAGGATCGCGGAATCGCGGATCATGATCGAACAGTCCCGCCTGCTGACCCTGCGCGCCGCGCATATGATGGATACCGTTGGCAACAAGGAGGCCAAGGCCGAGATCGCCATGATCAAGGTCGCGGTGCCGCAGATGGCCTGCAAGGTCATCGACTGGGCGATCCAGATTTTCGGCGGTGGCGGGACCAGCAATGATTTCGGTCTTGCGGCGGCCTATGCCACCGCGCGGCTGTTGCGTCTGGCCGACGGCCCGGACGAGGTGCACCGCGACCAGATCGCGCGTCTGGAATACAAACGTCACCGCAATCGGAATGACGCCGCCGGCGCGCTGAATTGGGGACCGGCGCTGTCTGACGCGGCGCTTGGCACCGCCGACGCATAGACCTGCGCAAAGGCGCCCGGTTGCGCCTTTGCGATCCCCCCTCGTCAGGTGATCCGATGGGGGGCGTGGCAAAGCGGGAAACCTGGCGGCCCGGAGGCACGGCGTGTCCCGGCGCTGCGGGCGTTGGAGCAACCGGCACAGATGTCCTGTGCCGGTTGTTGCGTTCACGATGTCAAAGGTTCACCTCGAAGAGCCCGGCGGCGCCCATTCCGCCGCCGACGCACATGGTCACGACGACATACCGCGCGCCGCGCCGCTTGCCCTCGATCAGCGCATGCCCCACCAGCCGCGCCCCGGTCATGCCGTAGGGGTGGCCGACCGAGATTCCTCCGCCGTTGACGTTGTAGATCTCCGGGTCGATCCCCAGATGATCGCGGCAATAGAGCGCCTGAACCGCGAAGGCCTCGTTCAACTCCCACAGGCCGATATCGCCGATCTTGAGGCCGTGCTGTTTCAGAAGCTTGGGAATGGCGTGGACCGGACCGACCCCCATTTCCTCCGGCGGGCAGCCGGCCACGGCCATGCCGCGATATGTGCCAAGCGGGCTGAGGCCGCGCTGTTCAGCCAGTTTCGACTCCATGATGATGCAGGCCGAGGCACCGTCCGACAGCTGGCTGGCATTGCCGGCTGTCACGACGCCGCCCTCGATCACCGGGTTCAGACCCGACAGCGAGTCCAGGCTAGTCTGAGGCCGGTTGCCTTCGTCCCTGTCCAGGGTGACCTCCCGCTGGCTGACGGCGCCCGTGGCCTTGTCCCTGACCATCATGCTGGTGGTGAAGGGAACAATCTCGGCGTCGAACCGCCCGGCGGCCTGCGCGGCGGCGGTGCGCTGTTGGGACAAAAGCGCGTACTCGTCCTGCGCCTCGCGGCTGATGTTGTACTTTTGCGCGACAAATTCGGCGGTCTTGAGCATCGGCATATAGGCATGGGGCACCTTGGCGATGACGTTCGGATCCGACTCCGACGAGGCCCAGTCGAAATATTTCTCCTGCACCGCCGAGATATTCTCCTGCCCGCCGGCGCCGACGACATCCATGCCATCGACCATGACCTGTTTGGCCGCTGTGGCAATCGCCATCAGACCGGACGCGCATTGCCGGTCCATCGTCTGCCCCGAGACCTCGACCGGCGCGCCCGCGGCCAGAACGCTATTGCGGGCAAGGTTCATGCCGGCCGTGCCGGCGGCCAGGACCGTGCCCAGAACCACATCCTCGATCTCGCCCGGCTCGACGCCGGCGCGATCGATCGCATGTAGCAGCGCATGGCCGGCGAGGGTGGGCGATTTGGTGGCGTTCAGCGCCCCCCGAAAGGCCTTGCCGATGCCCGTGCGGGCAGTGCTGACGATAACGGCTTCTCTCATGATGGTCCCTCCAGTGGATCAGATGTGACGCTGCCAGTCCGACAGACGCGAGTTGGTTTCGGCCAGGTGCCGCAACAGCGGCGCGACGGTCCAGTATCCGTGTTCGTTGCCTAGCGCGGCGGCGTAGTGATCCATCCGCGCCACGATCGTCTTCAACCCGATCTCATCGGCCATGAAGACCGGACCGCCCCGCCAGGCGGGAAATCCGTAGCCGGCTGTCCAGACGATATCTATGTCACCGGGGCGATAGGCGATGCCGTCCTCGAGGATCAGCGCGGCCTCGTTGATCATCGGATACAGCAGGCGCTCCAGAATCTCCTCGTCGGGGATCGCGGCGCGGCGGGTCACGCCATGCGCCTGCGCCAGGTCGCGGCACAGCTTTTGGGTGTCGTCGGAATGCACGGCCTTGCGATTGTCGTAGCGATAGTATCCCTGGCCGGTCTTCTGGCCATGCTGGCCGTGCTCATAGAGGGTGCGGGCGAGGATACGATAGGCCGGATCCTGTGGTCCCTTGCCGCTCTTGATCCATTCGACCACCGTGCGCGCGCCCACGTCCACCCCGGCCATGTCCAGCATCCGGCTCGGCCCCATGGCCATGCCCAGAAATGCCGGATTTTCGGCCACGCCGTCGATCTGCGAGGGCACCGCGCCCTCAAGCTGCATCGCCTCGCTTTCGCGCATATAGACCTCGGCCATCCGGTTGCCGATGAAGCCGTAGCAGACGCCGCTGACCACGGCGGTCTTGCGGATCCTGCGGGACAGTTCCATGACTGTGGCCAGAACCTCCGGGGCGGTATCCTTGCCGCGCACCACCTCAAGCAGTTTCATGATATGGGCGGGGCTGAAAAAATGGGTGCCCAGCACGTCGCCGGCCCGGCCGGTTTCCCGTGCAATCCTGTCCACGTCGAGGGTCGAGGTGTTGGTGGCGATGATCGCCCCCAGTTTGCACACCGCGCCCAGTTTCCGCGCGACCGAAAGCTTCAGCTCCATATCCTCGAACACCGCCTCGACCACGATGTCGCAATCGCTCAGATCGGCCATGTCGGTCGAACCGGTCATCAGGCCGATCCGGGCCTGCGCCTGGTCTTCGCTTATCAGCCCGCGCGTGACGGTGCTTGCGTAGGCCGCGGCGATCAGGCCCTTGCCCCGGTCCAGACCATCCTGCGAGGTTTCGACCAGATGCAGCGGATATCCGGCATTGGCAAAGCACATGGCAATACCGGCGCCCATGGTGCCCACGCCCAGAATGCCGACCCTGGAAATCGTTCGCCTCTCCGCGTCCCTGCTCAGGCCCGGGATTTTCTGCGCCGCGCGTTCGGCGAAAAACAGATGCCGCATGGCCCGCGACTGCGGTGTGCGCACCAGATCGGAAAAGGCCCGCGCCTCCACCCCCTCTCCATCGGGGAAGGATTTCTGCACCGACGCCGCAAGGCAATCGGCCACGGCGGCAAGGGCAGGGAGCCAGGGCCTGGCCTGCGCCGCCCTGCGCGCCTCGGCGATCACGGCCCCGGCCGTGTCGGCATCCGGCGCGATCAGGGCGCGGGTCCGCCGGATCGGCGCGCCGGATCCGGCCAGGTGCAAGGCTAGCTCCCGCGCCGCCAGGGCATGATCCTCGGCCAGCTTGTCCACGATCCCCGCCGCCGCTGCGGCGCTGGCCGAAATCGGCTTGCCCGAGGTGATCATCTCACAGGCTTTCGCCACGCCGGCCAGCCGGGGCAGACGCTGCGTGCCAAGCGAGCCGGGGATAAGTCCGAGCGTGATTTCCGGCAGGCCCAGCCTCGTCGTCGGTGTCGCCACCCGGGCATGGCAGGCGAGGGCAAGTTCCAAACCGCCGCCCAGGACGGTGCCGAACAGGGCCGCAACCACGGGACGGTCGCTGGCCTCGATCCGGGCCAGCAGGGCGTTGAAGGGGCCAGCGCTGAAGGATGGATCGTCAAAGGCCGCGATATCGCCCCCTGCGACAAAGGTCCGCCCGGCGCATTCGATGACCAGGGCGGCCAGCGATGTGTCCGCTTCGAATGCCGTCAGGGCGGCGTCCATCGCTGTCACCAGATCGGGGGCGATCGCGTTGACCGGTGGATTGTCGATCCTCAGAATTCCCAGGCGCCCGTCCCGGTGCAGTTCAGCCTTGCTCATGTCGGTCCTTCCCGATGTCTTCAGATATCCAGTTGAGAGGGGCGACGCGCGCGCATCGTCTCATCCGTGCCGCGGAGGGGCCGCGCCACGATTTTGCGCCCATGACAGGCGTTCCGTCCGGTCACCGGGGCATTGATTTGCCTGTCGGGCCGCATCGCCCGGATGGACAGAGGGGACATGCCGCTTTACCCTCGGTCGGATCGGAACGGAGAAAGTGAATAAGCGTGGCCAAGGAAAGTGTCGGCTCTGCCAAAGGGACAACAAGTGCGGCGGAAACCATTGTTCGGGACATCCTCCGTGGACTTTACGAGGGCCGCTATGTATCCGGCCAGCGGCTGGTCGAACCCGATCTGATCGGCCGCTACGGGGTCAGCCGCTCCACTGTGCGCGAGGCGATCAAACGGCTTGCGGCGCAGGGGGTTGTCGAAACCCGTCATCACCATGGTGCCCGTATCATGACGATGACCCGGGACGAGGCGTTGAACATCCTGCTGATCGCAGAGGTGCTGGTCGGTTTGGCCGCCCGCCAGGCCGCCGAGCATATCGACGAAGGCACCGCCCGTCAGGATCTTCAGGATGCGCTGGATGCCGTGACGGCCGCCGCCCTGTCGGAAGAGCGTTTCGATTTCATCCTGTCCCGCAACCATTTTCACCGGACGCTGGCCCGGATCGCCCGCAGCCGGGTGCTGGAACAGAGCCTGTTCAACCTGCATGTGCACCTTGTCCGCAACAAGCTGGTCATGACGCCCGAACAGCGCGCCGCCTCTTACCAGAGGATTGCCGATGCGATTTTTGCGGGCGACGCGGCGGCGGCAGAGGTTTCGGCGCGCGCCCATGTCCGGGCGATGATCGACCTGTTGCGGTCCTCCTGACAGACCCTCCGGCCGATCCCGCGCATCCGCCGTGCCGGGCGGTGGCGGTACGGCGGCGGCAACCCCGGCCAAGATCAACCCCCGTCCGCGGGGGCCCGGCGCTGCACACCGATGAACACCAGCTCTTCGTCGCCGTTCACCCAGTGATGCATGGTGCCCGGACCGAAGACGATCACATCCCCCGGTCCGAAATCAAAACGCGAGACCGTGGTGCCGTCCGGCGCGTCATTGCCCATGGTGCCATGACCCGAGACGATACAGCCGATATAGGTGTCCGGTCCGTCATGGCTGACAATGCGCCCGCCGGGCGCGATGTGCCCCTCAAAGACCTCGAACCCTTCCATCCCGGACCAGAGCCGCGCATAGGAGAACCCGGCATTGGCCTTGCCGCCGATCTCCGGCACGTCGGACATGGCCGGGGACGGCGTGGTTTCGACATGCGGAACGCCATTGGCATCGTCCGTGATCACGTGAATTTCTGCGTTGGCCATTGCCGGCAGACAGGCCATTGCGGCGGCGCAGATGATCCGTTTCATGAAATCCTCCGTCGGGGTCCGGTCCGGACCCCAGGTTAAGAAATTGCTGTACATGCGCGCGCCCGGGGCGGGCGGGCGGTTTCAGGTCGGATGGATCATCAGCTTGATCTGACCGCCGGGCTTGCGCAGGGCTTCGAAGGTCTCGGGCAGACCGGCAAGGTCGGTGTGGTCGGTGATCATCGCCTTGGCGTCGATCAGTCCGCGCCCCATCATGGCGAGGACACGGGCAAAGTCGGCGTCCTTGTACCCCAGCACGAATTGCAGCCTGAGTTCCTTGAGCGTCGCGGAAATGGGTATGATCTCATCGGGCTTCATGCAGACCCCGACCAGAACGATTGTGCCCTGGGGGCGGGACAGGTCGATCGCCTGCTGGATGATACCCGGCACGCCGACGCAGTCGAAGATCACATCAGGCGGCGCGCCCGCGGCGTCGGCGAAGGCCCCGCCGATGTCCTCGGTCCGGGCCGGGTCGATCACGAGGTCGGCGCCAAAGGCCGCCGCCGCGTCGCGGCGGGCGGGCGCATATTCGGACACTACAACCGATCCGGCGCCGCGCAGACGCGCGAAGGCGAGCACCGACAGTCCAATCGGTCCGGCCCCGAGGATCAGCACCCGGCCACCCAGGGGAATATCGGCCCGGTCCACCGCATGCAGCCCGACGGCGAGCGGCTCGACCAGCGCGCCTTCATCATAGGATACGCCTTCGGGCAGCGCGACGACCTGCTCCGCACCGACGCGGACGGCTTGGGCGTAGGCGCCCGGCACGGATTTGGCCAGTCCGGTGATCCGGTTCTCCGGGCACAGGATTCCCAGGCCGTTGCGGCAGGATCCGAACCCCATGTCCCGGCAGGTATCGCAGGCATTGACGGGAACGGCTGTGGCGCGCAGCCCGACCGGGACGGCCGGGTCGTCCGAGGCGATTACCTCTCCGGCGAATTCATGGCCAAGGATCGTGCCCTGTTCCTGAAGAAAGGCGCCCTCCTGTGTCGCATGAAGATCCGATCCGCAGACGCCGCAGGAATGCACCTTCAGCACGACATGGCCATCCCCGGCCGCCGGCTCCGGCACCTGCTCGACTGAAAGTTTCTTTCCGGGCCCGTGAAATACAGCCGCTTGCACCATGACGAATCCTCCCAAATTTCGTATTTCCTTTTCGTAGGACAATTTTGTGTGTATGTCCATTGGCGTGCCCTGATTTGCAGGGCGGGATTCAAGAGGGAGGAATTTCGGTGGCTCGATTGAAGGACAAAGTGGCGCTGATCACCGGTGCAGGCACCGGCGTGGGGCGCGCCTGCATGGAGATTTTCGCAGGCGAAGGCGCCAGCGTCGTCGGTGTATCGCGGACCCAGTCCAATCTGGACGAAACGCTAAAAAGCGTAACGGAGGCAGGCGGCAAGGGTCAGGTTGTCGCCGCCGATCTGTCCACGCCCGAAGGGGCACAAAAAGCAGTGGATGCGGCGATGGCGGCCTATGGCCGGATCGATGTTCTCGTGAACTCTGCCGGGGTCGGGTACAATTTCCAGGACAACAATCCCGGCACGATGGAGGACACCGCCAACACCTCGCCCGAGGCCTGGCGGCAGGTGATGGCGATCAACCTCGATTCGGGGTTCTACATGTGCCGGCTGGTGATCCCGGAAATGCAGAAACAGGGGGGCGGCGCGATCGTGAACGTTACCTCGATCAGCGGATATCAGGGCCTGCCCGGCGCGCATACCTATACGGCGGCAAAGGCTGGCATGATCAACCTGACCCGCTCGCTCTGCGTGGCCTATGCCAAGGACGGGATCCGCGCCAACGCGATTGCACCGGGGTTCATTGCCACCCGGATGGTCGAAAGCTTTCTGCCCCTGTTCGAGGACGAGGCGGTTGCCGATTCGATCACCCCGATGCGCCGCCCCGGCAGACCGGAAGAGATGGCCTATGGCTGTCTTTACCTCGCCTCGGACGAGGCCGGCTATTGCAACGGCACGATCCTGACGATCGACGGCGGCACGACCGCCCGCCAGTGAGGCTGGTCGGCGCGGGACGAACCCGCGCCGATCGCGACGGTTCGGAACCTGAAGATTTCGCCGTCATTTCCGTACAATCTTCGGGTGGCCCATCGGCAGCCGGCCGGGCGCCCCTGGCCGCGGGGCGCGGACCGGCTTTGCCTAGAGGGCGTCCTCGTTCAGCGTGGCGGTCAGATCGGATTTCGCGACGACCGGGGCCAGCCATGCCCGGACCTGCGGCAGTTCGAACTGTGAGAAATAGCGGCACGCCAGTTTCTGTCCCTCTCCCGCCCGTTCGGTCGAGGCGAGATCAAGCAGGAGCCAGCCGGCGACCACATGGCCCGCGGCGCTCAGCATCTGGGTCGCATTGGCCAGCGCGGCGGCGGGGTCGTTCATGTCGTGCGCGGCGGCGACGCCCTCTTCCAGCGCCTTGCGGGCCGCGCGCAGGGCGGTGACGCAACCGGCCAGGTCATCGGGTGCGTTGTCCGCGGTCTCGCTGATGCGGCGCAGCAGCAAATCAAGACCGCCGGTCCGATCGAACAGCATCTTGCGCCCCAAAAGGTCGATGCCCTGAATTCCGGTCGTGCCCTCGTGAATCGGGTTCAGGCGGTTGTCCCGGTAGATCTGTTCGACCTCGAAGTCCCGTGTATAGCCGTACCCCCCGTGTATCTGGATCGCCATATGATTGGCCACCAGCCCCATTTCGGAGGGCCAACTCTTTACGATCGGCGTCAGCAGACCCAGGAGCGTTTCCGCCTCTTCGTCCCCGGCGCCGGACAGATCGACCAATCGAGCGGCATAGAGGCAGATCGCAAGGCTTCCCTCGGCGATCGCCTTTTGCGCCAGGAGCATTCGGCGCACATCCGGGTGGCGGGTCAGGGGCACCGGGTCGGGCGCGTCGCGGGCATCCAGCGCGCGACCCTGTACCCGTTCGCGGGCATAGCTGCGCGAGGTCAGATAGCCGCGCCAGGCCAGCGCCGCCGCCCCGATGCCGACCCCGATCCGCGCCTCGTTCATCATCTGGAACATGATCGGCAGTCCCTGTCCCTCGGTTCCGATCAGCCACCCCTGCGCGCCGGTCTTTTCACCAAAGGCCATGACGCAGTTGGGTGTACCGCGCCAGCCCATCTTGTGGTTCAGCCCGGTCACAGCCACGTCGTTGACCCGGCCATCCGGCAGAACAGAGGGCACCGCGAACAGGGACAGGCCGCCGGACCCGCTGATGACACGGCCGTCCGGTCCTTCGGCCTTGGCCAGGACCAGATGGACGATCTGCTCCGTGATGTCCTGTCCGCCCGCGCTGATCCACATCTTTGTGCCGCGCAGGCGATAGCGCGGGCCGAGATCGTCGTGACCGTCCGGCACCGCGCGGGTGGCGACATCGCCAAGCGAAGAGCCGACGTTGGGCTCGGACAGGCACATTGTTCCAAGCGCGGTGCCGGCCTGTTGCGGGGCGGCAAAGGCGGCGATCTGGGCGGCCGTGCCAAAGGTGCGGATCACCCGCGAATTGGCCACCGACAGCATCGGGAAGGAGGCCGCCGCGATATGCGACGCCATGCTCATCGCCATGGTTGCGGCCGCCACGGTAAAGGGCAGCGACAACCCGCCCTCATCCTCGGGCACGGCGGCCAGATGCAAGCCGGCGTCAAGCCAGGTGCGCACGGCGGCACGGGTTCCGGGTTCCACCCGGACGACCCCGTCCCGCAGCTCCGGCTCGGTCCGGTCAGAGGCGCGCCAGGCCGGGGCCAGTGCCTCTTTCGAAACCCGGTCGGCGAGGTTCAGAACCGCTGTCCAGTCGGCGACGTCCTGCCCCTGATGGGCAGGCAGTTCCGCCAGGGTGTCGATCCTGAGCCAGTCGAACAGCAGAAGGTTCAGTGTCTCCCGCTCAAATGGGTTGCCCGCCATCAGCTGCGCCGCACCGAGTTCAACGACGCCGAGATCAGCGCAAGGATCAGAATTCCACCCTGCACGATGTATTGCCAGAACGTTTGCACACCCATCACAGAAAGCCCGTTGTTGATGACGCCGATCAGCAGCACGCCGACAGCCGTGCCCAGGATATGAAACTTTCCGGGCTTCATTGTCGAGGCTCCGATGAAAACGGCGACAAAGGCGTTCAGCAAATAGACGTCGCCAACCCCCTGCGGGCGGCCCGCGCCGAGGTTTGCGCCGGCGACCAGACCGCCAAGCGCGGCACAGGCGCCGCTGATCGCCATGGCGATCAGCGCATAGCGGGAAAAGGAAATCCCGGAAAGGCGCGAGGCCTCGCGATTGCCGCCAAGGGCGTACATGTTGCGCCCGGTCTGGGTGTGTTCAAGAAACACCCACAGCACGAATCCGAGCAGCAGAAGGATCAGAACCGGGTTCGGAATGCCCGCGATTTTGCCCTGTCCGATGATGGTAAAGGCCTCGGGGATTTCCGTTGCATAGACCGTGCGCCCCCCTGAGATGCCAAGAATGATACCGGTGGCGACGAAGCTCATCGCGAGGGTTTCCACGATCGCCGATATCCCCAGATATGCGATTAGCGCCCCGTTGATCATCCCGATCAGCGCCGCCAGAGCCAGCACAACGAGAATGACGATCACCACGGCAAAGCCGTTTTCGACGTTCAGTTCCATCAGGAAACGCGCCGCGAAATAGCCGCCAAAGGTCGCCATGGCACCGATGGACAGGTCGAACAGGCCCACGACCAGACAGATGGTCAGACCAAAGGCGATCATCCCGAGGATCGACACCTGATTGAGAATATTGAGCATGTTGCGCAGGGTCATGAAGACCTCGGGCCGCCCGATGGAAAACAGGATGATCAGCAAACCGAGAGAGATCAGCGTCCCCCAGCGAGACAGGAAGGTGATCCAGTCAAAAGAGGGGCGCGGCTGCGGATCGGCGGAGTTATCAGAAGTTGTTGCGGTCATGCGGCGAGTGCTCCTCCGGCGGCGAGTGTCATGATGTTGGGTTCGGTCACGTCCTCACCCCTGAGTTCTCCGGCTACGCGACCGGCGGCGAAAACGAAGACGCGGTCACAGACCAGCGCGTATTCTTCCAGCTCGGTCGAGGCAAAGACGATGCCTTTCCCCTCGCGGGCCAGCTCGTCAATCAGGTCGTAGATTTCCTTTTTGGCGCCCACATCCACCGCGGCGGTCGGAGAGTTCAGCAGAAAGATGTTGGCCCCGGTGGAAAGCCAGCGGCCCAGAACGACCTTTTGCTGGTTGCCCCCCGACAGATCGTCGATCGAGGCCTCGATGCCGGGCATCCGCACGCGCATCCGTTCCGTCACCTCTCTGGCGGCCTCGTCTTCGCGGCCCCTGTGGACCAGCCGGAGGATCGGTTCACGCAGGTATTTGGCAAGGCTAGGCAGAGTCACGTTCGCGCGCACGCTGTCAGCGTGAAAGACCGCCTCGGCAAGGCGGTTTCTGGGCACATAGGCGATGCCGGCGGCGATGGCGTCGCCTGGATCGCGCAGGCGGACAGGCTTGCCGTCGATCTCGATTCCGCCGCGGGTGGACCGGCGGCGGCCAAACAGCAGGTTCATTGTTTCATCTGCGCCCGACCCGGGCAGACCGGCGATGCCCACGATCTCGCCGGCGGCCAGATCGAAGGAGATGCCGTCGGCGCGGCGCCCGGACAGATCCTGGACGCGCATCAATGTGCCGTCAGTCGAATGGCTGCGCACCCGCCGTTCGGCCAGCGCGCCGTCCCGCCCGACGATTGCGCCGACGATACCGGCATGGGTCATATTGCTCCGGTCGAAGGTTCCCGACAGACGGCCGTCGCGCAACACGGTGGCGCGGTCGGCAATCTGGAACACCTCGCTCAGACGGTGGCTGACATAAAGAAAGGAATGGCCCTTGCGGGTCAGAACCCGCATCTGGTCGAACAGGCGTTCGACCTCATGCGGCAGCAGCGCATTGGTGGGCTCGTCCAGGATGATAATCCGGGCCTCGGCCGAGACCGCCCGCGCGATCGAGATCATCGCGTGCTGCTCCGGTCTCAACTCGGAAATCAATGCCGTTGTCGGTATATCGACGCCGACACGGTCCAGCACCTGCCGCGCGCGGCGGTGGACCTCTGACCAATTCAGGAGCCCCGCCCGACGGGGCAGTTTTTCGCCAAGGTGCAGGTTTTCGGCGACGCTCATGGTCGGCACGAGGTTCATGTGCTGGTGCACCACCGCGATGCCTGCGGCGCCGGCGTCGGCGGGGCTAGTGATTTGGACCGGCTTTCCCTCGATCAGGACGTCGCCGCCGGTCGCCGAATAGGCGCCGCAGATGCATTTGATGAGGGTCGATTTGCCGGCCCCGTTTTCGCCGAGAAGGGCGTGGATTTCGCCCTGACGCACCCCGAAGGACACGTCATCGAGCGCGAGTGTGCCGGGGAACTGTTTGGTCAGGCCCTTGATCGTGAGCACCTCCCGGGCGCTGTCGGGGCCGGGTGCGGGGATCGCGGCGTCCGAGCCGCTGGCCGCAGGAATATCTTGCGCTGTCATGGGTTTGTCCTGCTTTGAGGCTCCGGGCGGCGTCCTCTGCCGCCCGGAGACCGCGGTCACTCGCCCGAGAAAAGGCTACAGGAGGAAAAATCGAGCGCGGCGCCTTTGGCCGGCGCGGTGTCCTGCGTCACCAGGCAGGGCTTCAGTGTCAGCAGCGAAGTCGACGGCATGTTGCCCTTCAGCGCCTCGTCGATGACATCCACCGCGACGACACCCATGCGGTGCACGTCATAGGCAACGGTCAGTTCGACCGGCCCGCCCTGGCGCACAAGCTCCAGAACCTCGGGGATACCGTCCTGACTGACGACAAAAACCTCGCCTTCCTTGCCAGCCTGTTCGATGGCGCGTGCCACCGGCGCCGCCAGTTCATCCCAGCCAACCCAGATCGCCTTGATATCGTCATTGGCCAGCAGCAGGTTGGTCGTCTGCGCATAGGCATCGTCCACCTGGCCGGGCACCTTGATTTCGACCTTTGTGATGTCAACGCCGGGATATCCGGCCATCACGGCCTCGAGCCCGCGCTGGCGCTCGATCAGGGCGGGCAGAACGTTCCAGTTGAGCGCTGCGATATGGCCCTCGCCCTGGATGCGGCCGACGAGTTCGGTCGCCGCGATGACGCCATCGGCCGTGTTGTTGGATCCGACGTCGGCGGTAATGCCCGGCACAAGGCCCGAGAATGTCGAGACGAAGGGCACGTCCTTTTCGCCGGCGTATTTGATCACGCCGCTCATCTGCGTATTGGCCGAGGCGACATTCAGGATCGCATTGAAGCCGCGGTCGATATAGGCCATCGCCGCGTTGTTGGTTGCCACCTGATCGCCCTGGCCGTCGAACAGCTCAACCTCCCAGCCCAGTTCCCGGGCCCGTGCGATGCCGCTGTCGGCCTGCAACTGGATCGAGGGTGAATTGTAGTTCACGGCAACCACGCCCAGTTTCACATTCTGCGCCTGGGCGGCACCTGCGGTCATGCCGGCCGCTATCGCGGCGGCGCCGGCGAATTTCGTCAAAAAGTTTGTCATGTGGTCCTCCCTGTGCGCCCCTCCCGGCGCAAGTTGCCCCCTGACCTCTGCCCGGCTTTTCCGGGTCTGCGATCAGGTTCGATGGGGCAGAGCCTAGTCGAGTTGCAAGTCAGTGGTCAACGGTTTTGCATGACAAGATTGTCTAACAATAAGGAATGACCTACTCTGCCGCTATCGAGACCGTCAGTGGGCGGAAGAAAGTGAGCCAAACGGAGGCCTTACCATGCCGAACCTTCGAAGCCTGCCGTTTGACGGCGCCGCCAACTTTCGGGATCTGGGTGGATATCCGGCCGGTCCCGGGCGTCAGACCCGGTGGAATCGGGTCTATCGCAGTGATTCGTTGTCCGACCTGACCGAGGCGGATCTCGACCGTTTGTCGGGTCTTGGTCTGTTCGGAATCTGCGACTACCGGCTGCCGGAGGAGGCGGGCAAGAAACCCGATCGTCTGCCTGAGGGCCACCAGATGCAGATTCTGAACCCCGGATTCCTGCCGGAAAAGACCGGGGACATGCTGGCCCGCTTGGCCGAGGGCAGTATCGATGCCGCCGGGATCGAGGTCGAAGTGACGCACCATTACCGGCTGTTCGCGCGCAGGCATATCGCCGTGTACACTCCTTTTTTCCGCATGATCCTTGAAGCGGACGGTCAGCCGGTGCTGATTCACTGCACGTCCGGAAAGGACCGCACGGGATGGGGCTCGGCGCTGGCGCTGCTGGCGGCGGGGTGTGACGATGCCACCGCCGTCGAGGATTATCTGCTGACCAACGCCTTCCGCCGCGACGTGAGTTTCATGTTCCCCGGTGGGGTCGACCCGGCCGCCCTGCACATGCTGACCAGTGCGATGCCGATTTATATCGACACGGCGCTGAAAGAGTTGCGCAGGCTGCACGGCCCCCGCAATGCCTGGATGGCCGAGGCGGGGCTGGACGAGCCTGAGCGGAAACACCTGCGGGCGCTTCTCAGCGAACCCGCAGGCTGATCCCGTCACATCAGGACCCGAAGGCCTGTTCGAGACTTCGCAAGGACTGCTCGGCGGTCATGTCCAGCTTGATCGGCGTGATCGCGATCTCGTTGTTCTCGATTGCCTCCAGATCGGTCCCGGTGGCGATCTCATGTTCAACCCGCATGATCTGGATCCACCAGTAGTCCTTGCGCCGCGCATCGCTGCGCTTGGTCGGCTTGAACGATCCCGGCGGGCGTTGACCCAGCCGGCAGATGCGGATCCCCTTGACCTCGTCCGGCGGCACCGGCGGGAAGTTGACGTTGACGAAGGTGCCCGGCGCGATCCCTGCTGAAAGGATGCCGTCCAGCACCTCTGGCGCGAATTTCTCGGCCGTCGCCCAATGCACATCCTCAAAGGCGTGGACCAGACTCATCGCCACCGAGGGCACACCCAGCAGAGCCCCCTCCATCGCGGCGGAAGCGGTGCCGGAATAGGTCAGATCCTCTGCAAGATTGGCGCCCCAGTTCATGCCCGACAACAGCAGGCTGGGTGGTTCGGGCATAATTTCGTAGATTCCCATGAGCGCGCAGTCTGTCGGCGTTCCCTTGACCGCGTGGTGATACCTGTCGATCTGCCGGTGCCGGATCGGCAGGTGCATCGAGATGGAATGCGATGCGCCGGACATTTCCTCGGCGGGGGCGACAACCCAGGTTTCCTTGCTGTGCGGTCCGACCACGCGTTCCAACAGCTTGATGCCGTCCGCGTCGATCCCATCGTCATTCACCAAGAGCACCCTGTGATTCTTCAAACTATCCATATTTCTCTTCCTCCTGCAAAATTGTCCTACATAATTGTTTGACGGTATGCTAGATGATTCCGCGAGGAAGACGAAAAGCCGCCGGTCGGGACACCGCCGGTCTCAGGGAGGATCACATGGATATCTGGATTGCCGGGGTCGGCATGACCCCGTTCGGCCGCCACCCGGACAAATCTGTCAGGGATTTGACCGAAACGGCGGTGGGCGCTGCGCTGGCGGATGCGGGCCTCGGCGCGCCGGACGTGGGCGCGGCCTTTTTCGGCAATGCCGTGCAGGGTGCGATCGAAGGGCAATATGGAATCCGTGGCCAGATCGCCCTGCGGGATGTGCCGCTTGGCCCCATTCCTATCGTCAATGTCGAGAACGCCTGCGCCAGCGCCACCACCGCGCTGCACCTTGCTATCGGGCATGTTCAGACCGGGGTATGTGATATTGCGCTGGCCATCGGCGCCGAGAAGATGGTGCATCCCGACAGCGCGGTGTCGATGACCGCGTTCGAGGGCAGCTGGGAGCGGGGCGAGCGGGATCGGGTGATCGGTCGGCTCACCGATCTGGGTCTCGGCACCCCGACACCGCCGCAGGCCGCCGCGCGGGAGACCCCGCACTCGGTGTTCATGGATGTCTACGCCGCGTTCGCAAAGTGGCACATGGCCGAGTACGGCACGACCGAAGCGCAAATCGCCCGGATTGCCTCCAAGAACCACGGGCATTCGGTGCACAACGACCGCTCGCAGTTTCGCCGGCCGTTCTCGGTCGAGGAAATTCTCGGCGCGCGGCTGATCGCCTGGCCCTTCACCCTGCCCATGTGTTCGGCCATTTCCGACGGTGCGGCGGCGGCGGTGGTCTGCAACAAGCGGGGGCTGGCGCGGGTCAATGCCGCGCGGGCCGTCCGATTGCGGGCGGCGGTGTTGATGCACGGGGGGCGGCGCGCGGCGCAGGATTATGCCAGCCACATCTCGCGCCAGGCCTCTGCGCGCGCCTATGAGATCGCGGGGCTGGGACCGGCGGATATTGATGTCGTGGAATGCCATGACGCGACGGCCTTTGGCGAGTTGCAGCAATCCGAACTGCTGGGATTCACCGCGCTTGGCGGCGGCGGCGCGCTGGCGGACAGCGGCGCGACGACACTTGGCGGGCGCATTCCCTTCAATCCCTCGGGCGGGCTGGAAAGCCGGGGTCACCCGATCGGTGCGACCGGGCTTGCTCAGACCTGGGAGCTTGTCACCCAGCTGCGCGGTGAGGCCGGGCCACGTCAGATCGAGGGGGCGCGGATCGCCCTGGCCGAGAATGGCGGCGGGTTGATGGGCGTCGAAGAGGCCGCCATCGGCATCACAATATACGAGGCCGCATCGTGACCCTTGCCTATCTGCTTGCCACATCGGCGCGGCTGCATCCGGGCCGACCGGCGATTTCCGTCGGCAACGAGGTCCGGCTGGACTATGCCGGGCTGGCCCGCTCGGCCGCCGGAATAGCGACGTATCTGGCGGTGCGTGGACTGATGCCCGGCGACCGGGTGATGCTGGCGATGAAGAACAACGACCGGTACTTCACCTATTTGTTCGGCTGTTGGTGGGGCGGTTTCGTTGCGGCGCCCCTGAACGCGACGCTGCATCCGCGGGAAATGGCCGGGATCGTGGCCGATCTTGCCCCGCGCCTGGCGATCTGCGATCCCGGGATCGCCGACGGGCTGGGGCCGCTCTGCCCCGATCTGCCCATTCTCGAACACGGCTCGACGGAGGCCGCGCGCGCCGAGGCCGCGGATCCCGCCCCGCTGGCGGACTGCCTGCTGAACGATACGGCCTGGATCTTTTTCACCTCGGGCACCACCGGCGCCCCCAAGGGCGCCTGCCTGAGCCATGCCAACCTGCTGGCGATGTCCACCGCCTATCTGGCCGATGTGGATTCGGTCGGATCCGGGGATTGCCTTCTGCATCTGGCCGCGACCTCGCATGCGTCGGGGCTGTTCGGCCTCAGTTTCATCGCCCGCGGTGCGGAACATGTGCTGATGCCCTCGGGAGGTTATGAGGCCGGGGCGATGCGCGACATTTTGCAGGCACGCCGCGCGGTGAGCTTCTTTGCGCCCACACCCCTGTTGGCCCGGATGCGCCGGGATGGCATCGGCGATCTGGCCGACGGTCATATCCGCACCGTTCTGACCGGCGCCGGACCTGTGCTCGCGCAGGATGTGCGCGATGCGGTGGAGACGTTCGGACCAAGGCTCTGGAACGGGTATGGCCAGGGCGAAACGCCCTGCACGATCACCGCGATGGCCAAGGCCGCGATCGCCGAGGCCGTCGCGGCCGACGACGACGCGGCACTGGTATCGGTTGGCATACCGCGCAGTGCCACGGCGGTCCGGTTGCTGGATCCCGGCGGACGAGAGGTGCCGCAGGGCGAGGCCGGAGAGGTCTGCGTGCGTGGGCCCACGGTCATGTCGGGCTACCTCAATCGCCCCGAGGCAACCCGGGAAACGCTGCGCGATGGCTGGCTGCACACCGGGGACACCGCGCGGTTCGACGTGGCCGGCCGGCTCATCCTGCTTGATCGGCTCAAGGATGTGATCATCAGCGGCGGAATGAATGTCTATGCCCGAGAAGTCGAGGATGTGCTGTCCCGCCATCCCGGAGTTCTCGAGGTCGCGGTGATCGGCAGGCCCGACCCGGAATGGGGCGAGGAGGTCGTCGCACTGATTGTTCCGGCGCCCGAGGCGGCGGGCGACAACCTAGCGGAATCACTCGATGCGATGTGCCTTGACCGGCTGGCCCGTTTCAAGCGCCCCAAGGCCTATCAAATGCGCCAAACGCTGCCCAGAAATGCGGCGGGGAAAGTTATTAAGTCGCTGCTTAAGAAGGATATTTCCGCAGGAAGTTTAGGCAATCAAAATTGTTCGACAATTTTGTCTTAACATCGTTGACAGCCCTGCGCGAAACACGGCAAACTTGGTTCTGCGAACCCCGGGGAGGAAGGGGGTTCGCGATAGGGGAGGGAACTATGGCAAAACTCTACGTTGATTCCGACAAGTTTGGAGAGGCGAATGCCTCGCCGACAGTCGAGGCGTTTCACGCCGCCGTCAAGGATCTGGTCCGGCGGAAACTGGACGCCTCGGGTGGGCATTGGGACAGCTTCGTTTTCGACAAATCCTATGGGCTGCTGACCGCCGAAGACTTTGCCGGGGTCGAGCGGCAGTTGCTGGACGCCGGCCATCTGTTCGATTGGTCGGCGGCGATTTCGCCGCAGGAACGGCCGGACATCTACAAACCCATCGAGGGTGTCGGCGACGATGACATGGGCACGTTCAGTTTCGAGCACGAGGATGCGGTGACCGGGACGCAAGGCGATCTCGAACAGCGCGGACAGGGCGACAACGTGGCCCGTTACCCACAGGATTGCGAGGGCATCGCCCGCTATATCCGCTCGCCCATGCAGGTGATGAAATACCTCGAAGAGGGGGTGCCGGAAAACACCATCGCCATCATCGACGATTCCGGCGGCACGCTGACCGCGCCGATCTTGGAGCAGTTCAAGGGCGTGATCTGTGCCGGTGGGTCAACCCGCTCGCACCTGGGGATCCTGACCCGTGAATACGGCGTGCCCTGCGTGATGAACGCCAAGATCAGCGGCCTGAAACAGGGCGACACGGTGCGCATCGAATGCACCGCGGCCCCCAAGACCGCTGCCGATTACCAGAAGAACGTTGACCGGACCGCAAAGGTCTGGCGCGTCGCGGCGGCCGGCTGATCCAGGCCAAGGGAGGAAAAACACATGGCAATGCCACTCAATTACACCCAGCTGCTGGAAACCAACAATCTAATCCAGCAGAACGTCGATGAGAGCTATTGGCTCTGCGTCACCCGGACCGTTCAGGAATCCAAGCTGTTCCCGGTTCCGTCCTATATGATGCTCAGCTATCTGATGGCCTTTTACCGCTATCCGTCGCTTCTGCGCAAAATCGAGTCGCGCATGTCCGCCGAGGAGCTGGGCGACCGTTCCCGCGAAATGGCGATGAAGCACCGCGCGCCCGGGGTCAGCTGGGGTCTGCCCAATTTTTACCTGCTGGGCCGGGAATGGCTGATCAACCTCGGCGTCATCAAGCCGACGGATGCGATCGAGGACGTGATGTACGTGATGGATTTCTGGAAACGGTTCCAGCTGTCCCTGCATCGCAATGACGGCCATATCAGCCGCGCGCAATACGGGCACCGGGGTCAGACCCTGTCTGAGCGGCAGGCGCAGGTGTTTCATTCCGACCTTTATTCCTGTGAGGCCGGAGACGAGCTGCACGAGGCCGCGCATCAGTTCATGGCCTCGGCGTCGCAGTACGGTTTCCTGATTTCCTGCGAAAGCCGGATCAGCCTGCACAACCACGGACCTTACAAGCTGTCCGATACCTCCGAGATGATCGTTCGCGATTTCATGGACCTCGCCGAAAGCGATTTCCCCTGGCTCGACGGCGTCGCCAAGGGGGTGGAATACAACAACATCACCGTCACCATGGCCGCCAAGGACTGCCATTTCTACCTGGTCGACGACTGGGGCAGCTTCGAAGCCGAACCTGAATTCTCGGCCGAGAAACTGGTCGGCGTCGGCCTCTATGCCTCGGATAACCTGTCCGAAGGGTACATGCCGCTGGGTATGAACAGCCGGGAGGAGCTGATCGCGACGTTCAAGCGGTTGGATGGGCAGGTCAAAGAGGCGATGAACAACCTCTGGCGCCGGATCGCAGGCTACAGCCGCGACCAGATGATGGATGCCGGCGCGATCACCTATTTCGCCATCATCAAGGATCTGGCGCATATTGCCGGGGTCTACGATGTGGACGACTGGATGAAGGTGGACGAGCGTGCCGAACGCTTCCGCCCGCTGCTGAACGACGAATACGGCCGCGATGTTCTGGGCGAACTGGTCGGTCTGTTGTCCAACCCCAGCCAGAAGCTGTCGGACTATTCGATGATGATGCATTCGAATGCCCCAACGCGGATGTATACGCCCATCCCCTACTCTGTGCTGTCGGGGGAACCCTATACGCCGACGGCCGGTCCCCTTTATCCCGGGATCACCAATCTGCCGGAAAAAGACGACGTCTATACCACCACCAGGGGCAAGATGACGTTGGCCGAATACAACAGGCAAAGTCAGGAATTCACCCCTTCGGCCGTGGCGCCCGAGACACGGTTTCTCTGTGACACCTGGCTCAAGTACCACGCCGGCAGCGACCAGGCCGACAGCTTGTACAGGATCACGCAGGCAAGCTCGCGCAAGCTGGCGGGCAAGGGCTCGACCCTCACCCGCGACGAGGTCGAGGCCCTGCGCGACTGATCTTACCAGGATCGGCCCCTTCGGGGCCGGGACAGACGGACCACCGGGAAGGGCTTGCGCCCTTCCCGCACCAGGACACATGGGAAATCGACAATGCAAATCGGATCTCTGATCCGGCGCGCCGCGCGCCAATTCAAGGATGCCCCCTGCCTCGTGCAGGATGGCCGCACCCTGAGCTATGCGGAATTCGACGCGGCCACGGACCGGCTGGGCAATGCCTTGCTGGCACGGGGGTTGACGCCAGGGGACCGGGTCGGTGTGCTGCTGCCCAATTGCATGGAGTGCATCATCGCCTATTACGCGCTGGCCAAAGCCGGCCTGGTGCGGGTCGGGATGAACACGCGCGAAACGATAGATGACCACAGTTACAAACTGACCGACAGCCAGTCACGCGCGGTGATCCATGCCGGGTCCGACGAGATGCCGGTCGAGATGGCGATCCCCCTGGACGAGTTGAAAGAGATGATCGCCACCGGTGACCCCGCGCCGTGCGAGGTTGTCCGCGCGCTCGATGCGCCCTACCGCATGGGGTATACCGGCGGCACCACGGGCAAACCCAAGGCCGTGACGCTGACCGAACGCGGCGAGCTGTCCGAACTCTCGGCCTTTCTGACCGATCTCATCCCCGATATCCGCGAAGGGGACACCTTTCTGCATGCGGCCCCGATCGCCCATGCCTCGGGCGCCTTTTTCCTGCCCGCCCTCGTGCGCGGCGCGCGCAGCCTGACGATGACCAAGTTCGATGCCGAACAGTTCATCGGGATGGCGCAAGCCGAAAACGCCACCCTGACCTTTCTGGTGCCGACCATGCTGTCGATGATCCTGGCGCATCCCGACTGTGAAGCCGCGGATTTCGACTTCCGCCGCATCGCCTATGGCGCCTCTCCCATTGCCGAAAGCGTGCTGCGGCGTGCCGAAGCGCGATTTGGCAAGATCTTCGCTCAGAGCTATGGGCAGGCCGAAAGCCCGATGGTCATCACCTGCCTGAAACCCGAGGATCATGACCGCATCGGCTCTTGCGGGCGCCCCTTCACGATTGTCGAGGTCCGGGTGCTGGACGACGACGACAACGAGGTGCCTGTCGGCGAGACAGGCGAAATTTGCTGCCGTGGCCCGCAGACAATGGCCTATTACTGGAACCGGCCCGAAGCGACGGAAAAAACCTTTCGCAACGGCTGGCTTCACACCGGCGATGTGGGGCGGATGGACGAAGACGGGTTTTTCTACATCCTGGACCGCAAGAACGACATGCTGATTTCCGGTGGTTACAACGTCTACCCGCGTGAGGTCGAGGATGTCCTGCTTGAGGTCGAGGGCGTGGTCGAGGCCGCGGTGATCGGCCTGCCCGACGAGACATGGGGCGACCGCGTTTATGCGGTGGTGTCCGGGGCTGCGGGCCTTGATCCCGACGCGGTGCTGGCCCACGCCAAACGGCGTCTGGCGGGTCATAAATGTCCCAAGGGCGTCGAGGTCTGGCCGGACCTGCCCAAAAGCGGCGCGGGAAAAATTCTCCGCCGCAAGGTGCGCGACGAACTGATCGCGCACGCCAGATCAAAGGAGATGTCCGAATGATGAAAGCACCGCAACTGGCTCTGCACGGGCTGGCGATCAAAAAACACGGCAGCGCCGCTGAGGTCGCCCGGATCACCGGCCTGTCCGAGGAAGCCGTAGAAACACATCTGTCGGCGGCCGTGACCAGCGGACGTGCGATGAAATCCGGTGAGAAATACATGCTCACCCCGACCGCGCAGATCGCGCTGAAATCGGCCTATTCCCGGGATTTCGCGGATGAACGCGCGGATGCGGCCTTTCAGGCAACCTATGATGATTTTGAGCGCATCAACGAACAGCTCAAATCGCTGATCACGGAATGGCAGACGATCGAGGTCGGCGGGCAGTCCATGCCCAACGATCACTCCGACCCCGACCATGACGCCCGGATCATCGACAGGCTGGGCGATCTGCATGAACGCGCCGAACCGATCCTTGACCGGCTGGCCGCGGGTCTGCCCCGGCTTTCGGTCTGGAAGGATCTGCTGCTGACCGCGCTGGAAAAGGCCGAGGATGGCGATGTGGAGTGGGTCTCGGACGCGAAATGCATGAGCTACCACACCGCCTGGTTCGAAATGCACGAAGATCTGATCCGCGTTCTCGGGCGCGAGCGTTTGGAGTAGGCCGATGACCCGCTGGACCCTGAAACTCGATGGCTCGCACCTGCCCGAAAAAACCCTGATCGGCGGCAAGGGCTGGTCGGTTGCCCGCATGGCCGCGCTTGGCCTGACCGTGCCGCCCGCCTTTGTCATCACAACCGAAGCCTGTACCGCCTATCGCGGCTCCAAGGACTATCCCGAAGGGCTCGAGGCCGAGATCGCGGACGGCATCGCCTGGCTTGAGCAACAAACCGGGCGCACCTATGGCAGGGGACCGTCGCCGCTGCTGGTCTCGGTCCGCTCCGGGGCCGCGATTTCGATGCCGGGCATGATGGACACCGTGCTGAACATGGGGATCACGCCGGACACCGAAACGGCCCTGGCCGAGGAATGCGGTGACCCCGTTTTTGCCCGCGACACCCACCGGCGGTTCCATGAGCTTTATGCCCATATCGTTCTCAAGACCGAGGCCGGTGAGTTTTCGAACGACGAGACCGCGCAGGACTGGGCGGCGCGGATCGAGACCGCCAGCGGGCGCACTCTGCCCGCCGATCCGGCGGATCGTCTGCACGCGGCGGTCCGCGCGGTGTTCGACAGCTGGGATTCCCGCCGCGCCAAACGCTATCGCAAGCATCACGACATCCCCGACGATCTGGGAACCGCCGTGGTGGTTCAGGCCATGGTATTTGGCAATATGGGCGGCACTTCGGGCACTGGGGTGATGTTCTCCCGCAACCCGATTGATGGCGAGCCCACTGTATATGGCGAGTTTCTGGCAAACGCGCAGGGCGAGGATGTGGTTTCGGGCAAGTTCACCCCGCAGCGGCTGGACACGATGCTGGACGCGCTGCCGGAGGCGCATGACGCCCTGCTGCGAGCCGCCCGAATGCTGGAGATCGAAAACCGCGACGTTCAGGACATCGAGTTCACCGTGCAAAACGGCACACTCTACCTGTTGCAGGCCCGCGCCGCCAAGCGCGCGCCAGAGGCGGCGCTCAAGATCATCTGCGACATGCTTGACGAGGGCACGATCGACGAAAAAACCGCACTGTCCCGCATCACGCCGGACCAGGTGCGGAGCCTGCTGGCCCCCCGCCTGCCCGAAGGCGCCTCGGCCCGGGCGAAGCAACTTGCCCGGGGGGAGGCGGCATCGCCGGGCATCGGCATCGGCACCGTGGTGACGGACAGCGACGAGGCCGAGCGGCGCGCGAAGAACGGCGAGGCGGTGATCCTTGCCCGCGCCACGACGAGTCCTGACGATCTGCACGGCATGATCGCCGCCCTGGCGGTGGTGACGGAACGGGGCGGCTCGACCAGCCATGCCGCCGTGGTCAGCCGGGCGCTTGGTGTGCCCTGCGTGACGGGCTGTGGCGAGGGGTCGGTGACCGCGCTGGCCGGGCGCAAGGTCACCGTCGACGGCAGCGGCGGGCTGATTTTCGACGGCGAACTGCCGGTGCAGGAACCGGACGAGACGGCCCTGTCCGGCCTGGTTCGCCTGACCCGCATCGCCGAACGGCTGAGCCCGGTGAAAGTGATCCTGCCCGAAGACGCCCTCGGCGGGGCGCTGGACCTCAACCGCGTCGAGGGCGGCAGCGAAATCGAAAACCTGCCGCGGCTGCTTACCGGCATCGACATCGCCGGGGGCGGCGCATTGGCCGACGACAAGGGGATCGCCGCCGGCCTTCGTGCCGGGCTGAAAACAATCGTCGGGCGTCCGCGCCTGCCCATCCTGCTGGCCGCGATTCGCGGCGCCCGACCTTCCGAGGATCGCGACACCGTCGCCGTCTCGGCCACCGAATGACCCATCCAACAGGGAAGACCGAAAAGCCATGACACTGAAACAAACTGACATCGAAGCCTTGGTCCAGCTTTTCGGAGAGTCCGACTGGAAGGAGATGCATCTGACCCTTGGCGATGAAGAGATGTTCCTCTCCAAGGATCCGAATGCGGCTGGCCCGGCGACAGCCGTTGCGGCCCCGCCCGCCCCGGTCGCAGGGCCGGCATCACCCCCGGATCGCGCGGCGCCTCCCCCGCCGTCCGGGGGTGGCGTCGAGACCGCCGCCGCCGCCGACCGCACCGGCTGGGTGGCGATCAAGGCGCCCAACCTTGGAACCTTTTACCGCGCCCCCAGCCCCGAGGCGGATCCCTATGTGACCCTCGGCGGCCAGGTCACCGAAGAGACCGAGGTCTGTCTTGTCGAGGTGATGAAGCTGTTCACCACGATCCGCGCCGGCATGACGGGCATTGTCCGCGAGATCGTCGCCGAAGACGGCGAAATGGTCGAATTCGGTGCCACGCTGATGTGGATCGAGCCCGAGGTCTGAGCCATGTCCATTTCCCGCATTTTTGTGGCCAACCGGGGTGAAATCGCCCTACGGGTGCTGCGCACGGCCAAGGAGATGGGGCTGGAAACCGTCCTCGGCGTTTCGGAGGCCGACCGCGACGGGCTGCCCGCGCAGATGGCCGACCGCGCCGTGGTTCTGGGCCCCTCGCAGGCCACCAAAAGCTATCTCAATGCGGACCTGGTTCTGCATGCGGCCCGGGCCACGGGTTGCGACGCGCTGCACCCCGGTTATGGCTTTCTGTCGGAAAAGCCCGATCTGGCCCGCCGATGCGCAGAGGAGGGGATCACCTTCATCGGCCCCAGGCCCGAAACCATCGAGGCAATGGGCGACAAGCTGTCGGCCATTGCCGTGGCCAGGGCCGCCGAGGTGGCGACTGTCCCCGGCACCGACATGATCGACACTGCCGGCGACGCGGCCGGCGCGGCCGAAGAGTTGGGCTATCCCGTGGTGATGAAGGCCAGCGCCGGGGGGGGCGGCAAGGGGATGTTCCTGGCCCGGTCCGCCGACGGTCTGGCCAGCGCCTTTACCCGAGCCAGCCGGGAGGCCGAAGCGGCCTTTGGCGATGGGCGGCTTTACATGGAGCGGTTCGTCGAACAGGCTCGGCATGTCGAGGTGCAGATCATCGGCGACGGCGAGGGCAACGTGCTGCATTTCGGCGACCGGGATTGTTCGGTTCAGCGCCGCTACCAGAAACTGATCGAAGAAGCCCCGGTCACCGCCATGCCGGCCGCGCTGCAGGAGCGGTTGCACGACGCGGCGGTCCGGCTCTGTGCCCACGCGAAATATCGCGGCGCCGGAACGGTCGAGTTCCTCTATGACATCGCGCGCGAGGATTTCTATTTCATCGAGGTGAATTCGCGCATTCAGGTCGAACATCCCGTCACCGAGGAGATCACCGGCGTCGACCTGATCCGTCACCAGATACTCGCGGCGAGCGGGGCCGGCCTGCAACTGACGCAGGACCAGATCAAGGTAGAGGGCCACGCGCTGGAGGCCCGGATCAATGCCGAGGATGCGGAAAACGGGTTCTCTCCCGCCCCCGGAAGGATCACGGGCTGGGAACCGCCGATCACGCCGGGCATCCGTCTGGACAGCCATATCCGCCCCGGCGATCTGGTTCCCCCCTTCTATGACAGCATGGTCGGCAAGCTCATCACCCGGGGCAAGACCCGCGACGACGCGATCGAGGCCATGCTGCGCGCGATCCACGATTTCCGCATCGAGGGCATCAAGACCACGCTGCCCTTTGCCGCCCGTATCATCGACCACCCGGATTTCCGGTCCAACCGTATCACCACGCGCTGGCTGGAGGACCGCGTCCTCCCCGCGCTCGAAACCGCCTGAAGGAGAGACAGATGGCCCATGTTGAATTTCTCGACGAGACCATGCGCGATGGCCAGCAGAGCCTCTGGGGCATGCGGATGCAGGCGGGCATGGCTCTGCCCGTTTCACCACTGATTGACCGCACCGGGTTCCGGGTGATCGACCTTGCCGGATCGTCGCTGATGGAGGTGTTGATCAAGCACGCGCAGGAAAACCCCTGGGAAGGGCTCGACCTGCTGGTCAATTCCATGCCGCGCACACGGCTGCGCGGGGGGATGCGTTCCAATGCGTCCGTTACCTTTGGGGTGACGCCGGATTCGTTGATGGATCTCTGGATGCGGCAGCTCAACGAACATGGCATCCGGTCTTTCTGGATCTATGACGTGCTGTACAACATCGACAAGATTCACCGGCTGGCCAAGGTCGCCAAGGAATACGGATCCGAAGTCGCCGGCTCGATCATGTTCGTGCAGTCTCCGGTTCACACGGATGCGTATTTTGCGGAAAAGGCGGGCCAGATGGCCGCCTCGCCGGATATCGATACGATCCTGCTGTATGACACCGCAGGCGTATTGGAGAAGGAGCGTCTGAAAACCCTCGTCCCGGCGATCCAGAAGGCGATCAAGGGCAAACCGATGGAGTTTCACGCCAACAATATCCTTGGCCTGTCGGGCAAGGCATATCTCGACGCCGTGGAGCTTGGGGTGACGATCCTGCATACCGCCTCCCGCCCCATGGCGAATGGGCCCTCGGTTCCCTCGACCGAAAGCGTGGTGAAGAACCTCGAAACGCTTGGCCATACGCACAGCCTGAACAAAAGCCTGTTCAAGCCGGTCGAGGATCATTTCCGCGCCGTCGGCCACGCCGCCGGATTCCTTGTCGATCAGCACAATGAATACGACGTGCTGGCCGTGCATCACCAGATTCCGGGCGGCATGACCGGGACGCTCAAGGCGCAACTGGCCCAGCATAACATGATGGACCGGCTGGACGATGTGCTTGAGGAAACCGCCAGGGTGCGGCGCGAGCTGGGCTATCCCGGAATGGCGACACCGTTCTCGCAACTGGTCGGAACCCTTGCCGTGCTGAACGTGGTCACGGGCAAACGCTATTCGGTCATTCCCGACGAGGTCATTCAATATGCCGCCGGATACTACGGCGAAACGGTGGCGCCGATCGAAGGGAATGTGCTGGACCAGATCATGACCTCCTCGCGGGCCAGGGAGGTTCTGGCGAGCCCGCCGCCCCAGCCCTCCATCGAGGATCTGCAAAAGCAGTATGGTACGACCGACCCGGACGAGCTGATCCTCAGGGCGCTGGTGCCCGAACCCGCGCTGGCTAGGATGCGGGCGGCGGGCCCGGTGCGGCAGGATTTCCCGCTGCTGTCCTCGCCGGAGCTGGATCAGGTGCGCAAGCTGATGAAGCTTGCCAGCGTCCCGGCGGTTCAAATCAGGTCGGCGCAGATGAACCTGTCGCTGCGGCGCGAGGCCTGATCCGATGCGCCGCGCGGTGATCGTCGACATTCTGCGGACCCCTTTCGGCCGTGGCCGGGAGGGGGGCGCACTCAGCCATATGCATCCGGTGGACCTTTATGCGCAGGTGCTGCAGACGCTGGTGGCCCGCAGCGGTATCGACCCGGCCCTGATCGAGGACGTGATCACCGGCTGCGTCATTCAGGTCGGCGAGCAGTCCGCGAATATCGGGCGGCAGGCGGTTCTGGCCGCAGGCCTTCCGGAAAGCGTGCCGGCCCTGACCATCGACCGCAAATGCGGCTCGGCCCAGCAGGCGCTGGACTTTGCGGCGCAGGGTGTCATCGCCGGGGCATATGACATCGTCATTGCCGGCGGGGTCGAGATGATGAGCCGGGTGTCGGCGAAATCCAACCGCATGGGCAAGGACAACATGGGCCCGATGTATCACGCGCGCTATCCCGCCGGCATGGTGCACCAGGGTATCTCTGCCGAACTGATCGCCGCGGAATGGCAGCTCGGGCGGAGTGAAATGGACGCTTTCGCGCTCAGATCGCACAATCGCGCGGAGGGCGCCCGCGACAGGATTGCCCGGGATATCATGCCGGTCGGCAACGTGGACCGGGACGAAGGGATCCGCGCCGACACCAGCCTCGGGAAGCTGGCGAGCCTGCGCCCGGCGTTTGAAGATCCAGAGATGGCCAGGCGTTTCCCGCGGATCGACTGGTCGGTGACGGCCGGAAACTCCAGCCAGGTCACCGACGGGGCCGCCTGCGCGCTGATAATGGAGGAGGCGACGGCGGCGAAACTTGGCCTTTCCCCGCGGGCGGCAATCACTGGCTTTGCGGTGGTCGGGGATGACCCGGTCATGATGCTGACGGGGCCGATTCCCGCAACCCGCAAACTGCTGGCCCGCACGGGCCTGAGCGCCGACAGGATCGACGCCTTTGAGATCAACGAAGCCTTCGCCAGCGTGGTTCTGGCCTGGCAACAGGAGATCGGAGCCGATCCCGACCGCGTGAACCGATATGGCGGCGCGATTGCCCTTGGCCATCCTGTCGGGGCCTCGGGCCTGCGTCTGACGGCCAACCTGCTTGCCGCGCTGGATGAAACCGGCGGAAAATACGGGGTTCAGAGCATGTGCGAAAGCGGCGGATTGGCCAATGCCACCCTGTTCGAGCGGCTATAGGGGGCGGGGATGTACATCGTTACGGTGCTTTATCCGGCCGGTGGTCCTGTCGATCTGGACTATTATCGCGCCAGCCACCTGCCGCTGGTGCGGCGTCTGTTGGATCCGATGGGGATGCGGGAGCTGGGGTACTGGTGCCCGAGCGAGGCCGACCCGTCGGCGCCATTCCAGCTGGTGGCCGAGCTGCGGTTTGACGACGCCGGGGCCGCTCAGGCCGCGCTGACCGCACATGGCGCGGAAACCCAGGCGGACATTGCGAATTTCACCGGGGTGACACCAGTGATCCTGATGGGGACGTGGTCCGCGGACTGACGCATTATCCGTCGGCGCGGGTCAGCCCGGTGCGGAAGGCATCATCCGTCAGGCGCGAGATCGAAAGGCGCGTGCGACGGATATGGATTGCCATCAGCCGCCCGGCCCGCTTGGGCTGCGCGGTCAGGATCGCCGAGATCACCGCCCGGTATTCGTCGAACCGTTTCTTGCGGTCCGCTTCGGATACCCGGGTCTGGAACTGCAGGCGCAGCAGATGGATGTTCATCAGCGGAATGATCCTGTGCAGCTCCATGTTGTCGGTCACCATGAACAGCACGTCATAGAATTTGCGCCGCGCTTCGATGAAATCGTGGGAATCGCCCCTGGCCTCATGCGACAGGAGCTCTTCGGCCGCGGCCTCGAACTCCGCCCGCATATAGCCCTCTTCGATCTTGCGGGCGGCCAGCCGGGCGCCGAGCGCGCAGTTCACTTCCAGCACCCGCAGCAAATCATCCGCATCCTTGCGGTTGAGGGCGCGGACAAAGGCCCCGCGGTTGGCGTTCAGCGTGACAACCCCTTCCGCGGCCAGCCGTTTCAGCGCCTCGCGCACGGGGCCACGGCTGACGCCCAGGCTCTCTGTCAGATCGGCCTCGACCAATCGCTGCCCCGGGACCAGAGATCCACTTCGGATTCCAGTGATGATTGCGTTGAACACGATGTCCGGGGAACTCTGAAGAACCCGTTTTGTCGTCGTGTCAGCCGAAGGCGCTTCGTTTTTCTTCACGTTCCGGTCCTCTGCCTTTGACCAATGCGGTTTTGGAAAACCGGTTGGCACACCGTATTGGCAATTATTGTACTACAATATCTCGTGCAAGTGGTAGCGCGGTCCGCTTTTCAACCGTTCGCCATATCCGACGCAGAGAATGCGGTTCAGCCAGAGCCAAGCGGGCGCGGATGTTTCGAACCTTGGAAGGATGCGGAAATACAAGCGCTCCGGCGGGACATGGTCCCCGCGTGCCAGCGCCGCGAGGTCTGCCGCCGACCCGTGCCGCATGCCGGCATAGGTGACATGGATCAGCGCCCCTTCGGATGTTTCGATCGTCAGGCGCACGTCTAGTTCCAGAACCCCGTCGGTGCGGGTCAGGGCCCAGTCCCCTCCGAACGGCAGAATCCGTCCGTTGATCCGCCCCTCCACCGTGCCCCCGGTCACCGGGACGATCTTGCGATTGCCCCGGGGTGTCTCGCCATGAGATTGCGGCGGTCCGAGGTCCGCCGTCATCACCGCCAGAGGTGTCGTGCGGGGTATCGTCCAGTCGGTCATTTCGCGCGTCTCCGGCAGGCATCTTCGGTTTTTCCAAGTTTAGGTTGCGAAGGGGCTCGATGTATAGGGCAATATTGCACTACGATTTCGTTATGCTATATCGAACGATGATTTTGGAGGGTATTCACACCATGGCAATCGTCATTACAGGCGGCTCAAAGGGTATTGGCCGGGACGTCGCGCTCGCCTTTGCCGAACCGGGAAAAACCATCGTCATCAACTTCAATTCCGATGGTGCTTCGGCAGAGGCGACCGCGCGGGAGGTGCGGGACCGCGGGGCCAGAACGCTCGTCGTGCAGGCCGACGCGGGCACGGTCGAAGGATGCCAGAAGATCGCAGACGCCGTCCGCAATGACGGCGCGCGGGTCGAAATGGCCGTTCACTGCGCGGTCGACGCCTATGCCGTCCCGGTGTTGCAATCCGACCCGGCCAGGATGGCCCGGGCGGTAGAGACCAACAGTCTGTCGATCCTTTACCTTGTTCAGACTCTCGACGAGCTATTGGACCGCGGGTCGACGATTTTCTTTTTCACCAGCCGGGGGGGCCGGATCGTCGTGAAGAACTACGCGGCCATCGGTGTCGGAAAGGCGGCGACAGAGGCGCTGATCCGTTACATGGCGACCGAACTCGCGCCGCGCGGAATTCGCATCAACTCCATCGCGCCCTCCATTGTCGGCACCGAGGCCGTCCGGCACATCTTTGGCGAGGATGAAACCAGAAGCCTGATGGACCACGCCCGCGACAGCAACCCCTCGGGTCGCGCGGTGGAACCCAGGGACTATACCGAGATCATCCGGTTCCTGGCTTCTCCCGCCGCAGAGTTCATCACCGGGCAGGTGGTCTTTGTGAACGGCGGAGCGAACCTTTCGGCCTGAGGCAAAGAGGTGAGACCGGCGGCGCCCGGATTTAGGCCGCTTTCCGGCGACCGCCTTTTGTGCGTCTGACGCGGTGCGCAAGGTCGGCAGACCGTCTCCTGCGCCATGGTGCGGCAACCCGGATGGCGCGGCGACCCGGGCCCGACCCGGCGCGGCGAAACTGGCGGATGACTGCGGAACGAACCGGGTGGAGCCCTGTCTTTCGCCGCGCAACGGCGGGCAAGGCCGATCCGCGATGTCAGCCCGGACACCGTGTCGAGCGTCAGGTCAGGGTCTTGCGCAACCCGACCTGTACCCGAAGCAGCTCGGGCAGGTAGTCGCGGACGAGATCCGCATCGGAGGCGGCCAGGCCGGTGTTGAGCGCGGCGACCACGAGGCCGCGGGCGTTCAGCACCGGCACCGCGAGCGAGCGCAGCCCGATCTCGACCTCCTGTTCGATGACAGCAAAGCCGTCGGTCCGGACCTGGGCGATTCGTTCCATGATCTCGTCGGGGTCGGTGACGCTGTTGACCGTGCGCGGTGTCAGGTCCGACCTGTCGATCAACGCGCGTGCCTGCGGCGGCGGCAACGCCGCGAGCAACACGCGCCCCATCGAGGCGCAATGCGCCGGCAGGCGCGATCCCGGCATCAGCCCGATGGACATCACCCGCCGCTGCGCCGCGCGGGCGACATAGACGATTTCCGTCTCATCGAGGATCGAAACCGAACTGGATTGCCCGATCCGCTCGGACAGCTGGTCCAGCCAGGGCTGCACGATCTGCGGCAACGGCATCGCCGCGAAAGCTCCGGTGCCCAGCCGCAGCACCCGCGGGGTGAGCTGGAAATATTTTCCGTCGAAATCGGCATAGCCGAGCTCGCGCAGGGTCAGCAGGCACCGCCGCGCGGTGGCCCGGTCCAGCCCGGTCGCCTCGGCCACCTCTGCGATCGACAGGCGCGGGGTATCGCCGCCAAACACTTCGAGCACGCTCAGCCCCTTGGCCAGAGAGCCTATGAGGTCGGTTCTGTTCACCATGCGACCATGACGACCGACATTTTGAACAAATGTCAATATGCGAACGAGACGTCTGGAAACGACCTGAAATTGCGCCTAGCACTGCCGGGCAGGAGGATTCCGCATGGACAAAACAATCTCATCTCTGGCCGGGGCGGTCGCCGATATTCCCGATGGCGCATCCGTCATGATCGGCGGCTTCGGCGGCTCGGGCGCGCCGCTCGAACTGATTCACGCCCTCATCGATCAGGGCGCCCGGGATCTGACGGTCATCAACAACAACGCCGGCAACGGGCATGTCGGGCTGGCCGCGCTGATCGAACAGGGCCGGGTGCGCCGGCTGATCTGTTCCTTTCCGCGTTCCGCCGATCCCACGGTGTTCAACGATTTCTACAAGGCGGGAAAGATCGAGTTGGAGATCGTGCCGCAGGGGACGCTGGCCGAACGCATTCGCGCCGGCGGCGCGGGCATTCCGGCGTTCTACACGCCCACCAGCTATGGCACCGACCTGGCCGAGGGCAAGCCGGTGGAGGAGTTCGAGGGGCACGCCTATATTCAGGAACGCTGGCTGAAGGCCGATTACGCGCTGGTCAAGGCGGAGTGCGCCGACCCGCACGGCAATCTGACCTATCGGATGGCGGCGCGGAACTTCAATCCGATCATGGCGATGGCGGCGAGGCGCAGCATCGTGCAGGCGAGCCGCATTGTGCCGCTCGGCGGGATCGACCCCGAGCATGTGGTGACACCGGGGATTTTCGTCGATGCCGTCGTCGAGGTGACGAACCCGGCGCAGGAAGAGGTGCTCAACCGCGAGGGGGCGGTATACCCATGACCGATATCAGCGAGATCAAACTGACCAACGCCCAGATCGCATGGCGCGCGGCGCAGGACATCGTCGACGGCGCCTATGTCAACCTCGGCATCGGGTTTCCCGAGATGGTCGCCCAATTCCAGCCCGAAGGCCGGCAGGCGATCTTTCACACCGAAAACGGCGTGCTGGATTTCGGCCCCGCCCCCGAGCCAGGGCAGGAGGACTGGGACTGTATCAACGCCGGCAAGAAGGCGATCACGGTCCGCCCCGGCACAGCGTTCTTTCACCATGCCGACAGCTTCGCCATGGTGCGCGGCGGCCATCTGGATGTGGCGATCCTCGGCGCGTTCCAGGTGGCGCAGAACGGCGATCTGGCGAACTGGTCCACCGGGCGCGGCGGCGTGCCGGCGGTGGGCGGCGCGATGGACCTGGTGCATGGCGCCAAGCGGGTTGCGGTCGTCACCGACCACGTGACCCGGGACGGCCAGCCCAAGCTGGTCGAGCAATGCAGCTTTCCGCTGACGGGCAAGGGGTGCGTGACGCGCGTCTACACCTCGCTGGCGGTGATCGATGTCGAGGACGGGCATTTCGTGCTGCGCGAAAAACTGCCCCGGATTTCCATGGCGGACCTGCAGGCGGTGACGGGCGCGACCCTGCACACCGACGGCGGGCCGGCCGACCTGATTGTACCGGAGACCCTGTGATGCAAGACGTCTTTATCTGTGATTATATCCGCACCCCGATCGGCCGCTACGGCGGCGTATTGTCAGCGGTGCGCCCCGACGATCTGGGGGCGATCCCGCTCAGGGCGCTGGCCGCGCGCAACCCGGATCTGGATCTGGCGGCGGTCGACGAGGTGATCTTCGGCTGCGCCAACCAGGCGGGCGAGGACAACCGCAACGTGGCGCGCATGTCGCTGCTGCTGGCAGGCTATCCCGAAACGGTGCCGGGCAGCACCATCAACCGGCTGTGCGGGTCGGGGATGGATGCGATCATCACCGGCGCCCGGGCGATCCGTGCCGGCGAGGCCGAGCTGATCGTGGCCGGTGGCGTCGAAAGCATGAGCCGGGCACCCTTTGTCATGCCCAAGGCGACCGGCGCCTTTTCCCGCGCGGCCGAGGTGCATGACACCACCATCGGCTGGCGTTTCGTCAACAGGCTGATGAAGGCGCAATACGGCGTCGATTCCATGCCGGAAACCGCCGAGAACGTGGCTGAGGACTTTGACATTTCCCGCAGCGATCAGGATGCCTTTGCCCTGCGGTCGCAGCAAAAGGCGGGACGCGCGATGGACAGCGGCCGCCTGGCAAAGGAAATCACCCCGGTGATCATTCCCCGGCGAAAGGGCGATCCCCTCGTCGTGGACATGGACGAACATCCGCGTCCGCAGACCGCGCCGGCAGACCTGCAAAAGCTGATCACTTTCGTCAAGGCCGACGGCACGGTGACGGCGGGCAACGCCTCCGGGGTGAACGATGGCGCGGCGGCGTTGATCCTTGCGACCAGAGAGGCGGCCGAACGGAACGGCCTGCGCCCGATTGCCCGCGTTCTGGGCGGGGCGACGGCGGGGGTGCCGCCGCGGATCATGGGCATCGGCCCGGCGCCCGCCTCGAAAAAGCTGATGGCGCGGCTGGGCCTGACGCAGGCGGATTTCGCGGTGATCGAGCTGAACGAGGCCTTTGCCAGCCAAGGGCTGGCGACGCTGCGCGAACTGGGCATCGCCGATGACGATCCGCGGGTGAACCCCAACGGTGGGGCGATCGCGCTGGGGCATCCGCTGGGGATGTCGGGCGCGCGGATCACCGGCACCGCCATGCTGGAGCTGAAGCCGGGCGAGAAGTCGTTGTCCACGATGTGCATCGGTGTGGGGCAGGGCATCGCCATCGCGCTCGAGGCGGTCTGAGACCGTCGCCGGCGGCCCGGCGCAGCAACGGCGGCGGGCCGCTGTCAATCCGGCCGGCGGGCCGCGCCGCATTCTTTCGCGGAAGGCGCGCGGTGTCTCGCCGGTCGGATCTGTTGCATTATTTGTCTCAGCCTAGGATTTGGCTGGTTAGAACGCCGCGCTCACGCGACCATCCCGAAGAGGCTTTCCACGAAACGGACTTCGCCTGTGATCCCTGGGTCCTTGCCATAGACATGACCGCGTTTGATGGTTCGGATCGCTTCGATCCCGCGCAGAGTAGCTTTTGCAGATGACCGGGACTTGAAGCCGCGCATGGGTGTGATGAGTTTTTTGAGGGCGGCATGATCGCTCTCGATCCGGTTGTTCTCCCACTTGCGATTGTTGTGCAGTATGCCTTCGCCTGGAAGCTCAAATTGGTTCATTTCACCAATTACGCGTACATAGCTGTGTGCCTTGTCCGTGGTGATCGTGCGAGGCTGGTACAGGCGGGCATTCTCGCAGGCCTGCTTCAGAAACGCCCTTGCTGCTTTGAGATCGCGCCGCGCTGTGAGACGAAAATCTACAAATTGGCCGCATTGATCAACCGCACGTCAAAGGTACCGCCACTTTCCACCCACTTTGATGTAGGTTTCGTCGACATGCCAGTTTAAGCCCCGCCATGACCGATGCTTGAATGATCGCTTCGCAATCTCAGGTCCGAACTTGCGCACCCATCGGTGGATCGTGGAGGCATCCACATCAATGTCACGCTCTGACAGCAAATCACGAACATCACGGCATGATAGCGCGAAGCGGCAATACCAACGTACGGCGCACAAGATCACGTCAGGCGGAAAGCGATGATGCTTGAAAGGACTGCGTTGCATGATTGGCCTCTCGAAACTGTGGGGCAACTTAAACTGCAATCTGACATCGATTAATGCAACAGACCCGATTGAACAAAGGCGCATCGGTGCCGGACGCCGCGCGACCGGTACCCATTCCGGTCGCGGGTCAAGTGCCGAAAAAAGGGCGGCGCAAGGCGCCTGAAATCAGGTAGACGGACCAGCAGGTTCCGCAATTTTGCCTTTTTTTCAACATCTTCGACAGTCAAATCCCCATTGATATTGGTTAATATACAAAGGACTGCTGCCTGTTGTGAGCAATTCGAATAGATGTGTATACCGAAATGCCGCAATCGCAGCATCGCCCCGGCCCGACGCGGCGCGGCAGGCAAAGCTGATCTGTAAGGGTGGACCATGACCTGCCTGACGAATTTGGACTTCACGGTCGTATCCGCCGCGGTCGCGACGCTGTGGGCGGTGGCCGCGCTTGTGCTTGTCTGGGTGGCGCGGAATCATCGCTTTGCCGGAAAACCCGCCTTTGTTCTGTCCTTCGTCGCAATGCTGTGGTGGATCTTCGTCGTCGGGTTCGAGATGTCCTCGCAGGGCCTGTCGTGCAAGGTCAGCTGGGCGCTGGCGGCCTGGCCTGCGATAACGCTGTTGCCGATGGCCTGGGCGTTCTTTCTGTTCGACTACACGGTGAACACCAAAGGGGGGAGCAATCCGTTCCGCCTTTTGTGCTACGTCGGCCTGCCGTTTCTGGTCAGCGCGATCGCCGTTACCAACAGTCAGCACCACCTGCTGTATGACCTCGATACCCATCTTGTGACCGAGGGGGCCGAGGCCTATGTCGTCTTCGTGCACGGGCCGCTGTTCTATGTGATCGCCGCGGGCCTTTATGTCTTTGTGATGAGTGCCTTGGGCGTTCTCGCCTATGCCTTCGTAAACGCCGAACGAAACATCCGCCCCTTCCTGGCGGTCCTGATCCTCATCACCATCGCCCCGCTGGCGGCAAATGTGGCCTATGTCCGCTGGGGGTTCACCATCCTCGGATTCGATCCGACCTCGTTCATGTTCAGCGGCGCGCTCATCTCCTTCAGCTGGTTGCTTGTGAACAACCGGATGATGGATACCGAGGCGCTGGGTCGCGATCTGCTGTTCTACGCCACGCACGACCCGGTGATCATAATGGATGGCGCCGGTCGGTTCACCGGCGCAAACTCGGCCGCGACGGAGTTGTTCGGGGACCAGATGCCAGAGCGCGGCGGATCGCTCGGCCACCTGGAAAAGATCGGCCCGATGCTGAGTTTTCTCGCGGAAACGGGTGAACTCACCTGTGCCGAGCCGATCCGGTACGGAAACCGTATCTATGATCCCCGCGCGCTCCTGATTGCGAGCCCGATCCAGACCAAAAGCAATCTGCTGGGTTGGTCGGTGTCCCTGGTCGATATCACCGAAAGGGAACGCTCGGCCGAGGCGCTGCGGGTTGCCCTGCAGCGGGCCGAGACCGCCAACCGTGCAAAGACCGAATTTCTTGCGGTGATCAGCCATGAATTGCGCACGCCCATGACCTCTCTGAGGGGCGGGCTGGACCTGGTGCTTCATGGCGTCGCCGGTGATGTCAGCGAGCCCGTGAGAAAATTGCTGGGGATCGCCCAGAAAAACAGCATCAGGCTGCAAAAGCTGATCGACGACATTCTGGATCTTCAGAAACTCGACCTGAACGAGATCAAGCTTGATCTTCAGGAGGTGAACCCAACCGAATTCCTGCGTGAGACCGTACAGGAATACGACGCGTACGCCGCTCAGACCAACGTCCGGCTCTCCGTCGTCTCGGATGATGCGCACAGCCGGGTGCATGTGGATCCCTTCCGTTTGAAGCAGGTGGTCGGAAACGTTCTGTCAAATGCCGTCAAGTTCTCTTCCGAAGGCGGTGTCGTCGAATGTTCCGTCAGCGCGACAGGCGCCACGCTGAGGCTGTCGATCCGGGATAGCGGGATCGGCATTCCGGAAAACGCCGAGGACAAGGTGTTCGGCAGGTTCGATCAGGTCGACAGCTCGTCGACGCGGGCCTCCGGCGGCACCGGTCTGGGGATGCACATCGCCAAGCGGCTGATCGAGCGTATGGGCGGCGCCATTTCCTATGAGAGCCGCGTCGGCCTCGGCACCACCTTTCACATCGACATTCCGCTCGCATCGCACCGGGCGCGGACGCACTGAGGCTCACGCCGCCGCAGCAAACGGCTAGATTCTGAGCGATGCGATCCAAAACGGCCGCCGCTGACCGGGAGATCCCGTCAGCGGCCCTTGCATGATCGCCCCGGCATCTTTACTTCAATCTATAAATGTTTCATCTGATGAAATAAATGGTGTCGCGAACCGATGATCCGCGGCACCTTGGCCAGTGCAACAAGAGGTCCGACGCCATGTCCCCGGAGATAGATCTGATGATCTCCATCCACCTCCTTCACGAAACGCTGGAGGCGCGGATCGAGGCGGCGGACCTGGATCAAACCGTCCCCAAGAATGATATTCTCATGCTCATCCGATTGACCGAGCCAATGAGAATGGGCTCCCTGGCCGAGGAGATGCTGGTCCTGCCCTCGACCCTGACGGCGATTGCCGATCGTCTGGAGGAGGCCGGCCTGATCCGCCGCCGGCGCGACCCCGAGGATCGGCGGGCCTGGCTGCTGGACGTCACCGACAAGGGCCGCGCGCTGCAATCTCATATCATGGCGCTGTCGGCTGAAATGTTCCGGTCCGTCACCGGCCTGTCCGCCGCTGAGATCGGGGCGTTAGGTCAAATGATGCACAAGGTCCGCCGCAACATCATTGAATGCGGCTATACGCAGGAGTTGATGAAATGAGGGGGTTCTCATATCTCCGGGCCGCCGGTTCCGGGCGCTGGCCCGGCCTGATCGCGCCGGGCATCGTCCGCTCGGCCGGCCGGTTGACGGCGGCGGGCTTTCTCCTGCTGGCGCTGGCCGTTCCCCCTGCCCGCGCCGAAGAGCCGCTGGCGGTGGAGCTGGTGACCGCCACCCCGGCCCCGGACATCCAAAGCCACTCTCTCACCGGCGAGGTCGTCGCCCGCGCCACGCTCAGCGCGTCCTTTCCCACCGGCGGCCGGGTCGGCGCAGTACTGTACCAGGAGGGCGACATCGTCGCGCAGGGCACCCCTCTGGCGCGGATGGATTCGGTGCAGCAGGAACAGGCGTTGCGCGCCGCCGAGGCCGGCCTGTCGACCGCCGAGGCAGACCACCGCCAGGCGATCGAGGATCTTCTGCGTCAGGAGGCCCTGCTGGAACGCGGCGCAACCACCCGGACCGCGCGCGACAACGCCGAGGACGCGCTGCGGATCTCCGAGGGGGTCCTGACCCAGGCGCAGGCCGATCTCGACCGCGCGAAAACCGCGCTGGAGGACACCGTTCTGCTGGCGCCGACGGATGCCACCGTGATCGATCGCATGGCCGAGCCGGGGCAGGTGGTCGGCGCGGCGCAGCCGGTGATTGAACTGGCCCTCGGGCGCGGCATCGACGCGATCTTCGATGTGCCCGAGGTCCTGCTGACCAGAGATCTGTCGCTGGAGGCCATCGATCTGACACTGCTGGAGCATCCATCCGAGCGTTTCGCCGGCCAGCTCCGCGAGATTTCGCCGCTGGTGGATCCGACCACCGGAACCGTTGAGGTCACCGTCTCGGTCCTCGATCCGCCCGCGAACCTGGCCTATGGCGATGCCGTTCGCGGCACCGGATGGATCCAGGGCGCGACCCGCATTTCCCTGCCCTACACGGCCCTGACTGCCACCGCAGAGGGCCCCGCGGTCTGGGTGGTGGATCCCGGCACGATGGCGGTTTCGATTCGCCGGATCACGGTCGCCCGGTTCACCACCGGACAGGTCATCGTTGCCGACGGGCTGGAGGATGGCGCGCTCGTCGTGGCGCGCGGATCGCAGTTGCTCTACCCCGGCCGGGTGGTTCGTCAGGCGGAGGTCAGCCAATGAGGATCGCAGTTCTTCTTTGCCTGCTTGCGCTGCCCGCCTTTGCCGAAGACACGGCCCCGTCCGCCGCGCCGCCGCCCCGTCCGGTCGTCTCGGAACTGGCCGACCCCCGCGCCGGGGACCGGATCAGCTTTGTCGGAATTGTCGAGGCGCGCACCGAGACCGACCTGGGTTTCCCGATGAGCGGCACCATCGCGGAACGGCCGGTCGAGGTCGGCGATCTGGTTCACGCTGGCGATGTCCTCGCCCGGCTCGACCCCGAGGATCTGGAGGCCGACGTCCGCGCCGCCCGGGCCGGCGTCATCGTTGCGACCGCGCAATTGCGCACCGTCCGCAACGCCGAGGAGCGGGCCCGCACCTTGTCGGCCAGCGGCGTTGGCAGCGCCACGCGGCTGGAGGATGCCGAACGGGCGCTGACGGCGGCCGAGGCGCGGCTGGAACAGGCGCAGGCGGGTCTGGCGCGCGCCGAGGACATGCGCGACTTTGCCACCATGACGGCCCCCGAGGATGGCGTCGTCACCCAGGTCTTTGCCGAGGCCGGCGCCTCTCTCACGGGGGGACAGCCGGTGGTGCGGCTGGCCGGCACCGGGACGCGCGAGATCGCCATCGACGTGGTCGAAAAGGATGCGGCCACTCTCAGCATCGGCACCGTGTTCGACGCCACCCTCACCGCCAATCCCGAGGTGACGGCCCGGGCCACGCTGACGCGGGTTGATCCGGTCGCCGCGCGCACCACCCGGACCCGCGGCCTGCATCTGACCCTGACCGATCCGCCTGTGGGATTCCGTCTTGGCGCGCTGGTGCGGGTCAGCCCGTCGGCCGGCGCCGACGTAGGGGTGATCCTGGACCGCAGGGCCATCCTCGACCCGGACGGGGCCGCCGCTGTCTGGGTCGTGGACCGCAGCACCGACACGGTCCACCGCACCCCGGTCACGCTGGGCCGGACAATCGGCCCGCTTGTCCAGATCACCCGGGGCCTCGCTCCGGGCGACGAGGTCGTCACCAAAGGCATCAATTCACTTGAGGATGGGCAGCTCGTCGGCCCACGCGTGTCGGAATGAAACGTTTCAACCTGTCTGACTGGGCGCTCAACCATCGGTCGTTCGTGTGGTTCCTGATGGTGATCTCGGTCCTTGCGGGGGCGCTGTCCTATGTGAACATCGGGCGCGAGGAAGACCCTAATTTCTCGATCAAGGTCATGGTCATCGCCGGCGCGCTGCCGGGGGCCGACGTGCAGGAAACGCGAACCCAGGTCACCGACAGGATAGAAAAGAAGCTGGAAGACCTGCCAGAGCTGGATTTCACCCGATCGGTCACCCGCCCGGGCGAGGCGATCGTCTATCTCGAATTGCTGCCGACCACCAAGGCTGACGAGTTGCCGCGGATCTGGCAGACCGTGCGCAACATGATGGGCGATATTCGCGGCGATTTCCCCGAAGAGTTTGCCGGGTTCCGGTTCAACGACAATTTCGGCGATGTCTTTGGCAATATCTATGCGTTCACCTCGGACGGCTTTTCCCCGCGCGAGGTCCGCGATTACGCCGAACGCGCCCGCCGCGCCATTCAGGCGCTGGACGACGCCGGCAAGATCGAGATTTTCGGCACCCGCGACGAGGCCATCTATCTGGAGTTTTCCACCGAACGGCTGGCGGCGCTGGGGCTGAACCAGCAGGCGGTGCAGGAGACGCTGGCGGCGCAGAACGCAATCGTGCCATCGGGGGTCATCGACGCGGGCAAAGAGCGTGTCCTGGTGCGCATCGGCGGGCAATTCAGCGATGTCGCCAGTCTCGAGGACATCAACCTGCGGGTCGATGACCGGTTTTTCCGGCTGATCGATGTCGCCGACATCAGGCGGGGCTATGTCGATCCGCCGACCGAACTGTTTCGCTTTAACGGGCAAGAGGCCGTCGGTCTGGCCGTGGGGATGCGCAAGGGCGCGAATATCATCGACTTCGGCGCCGAGCTGGAGGCGGTGATCGCGCAAGCCCGTGCCGATCTGCCGATCGGCATAGACATCCATCAGGTCGCCGATCAGCCAGAGGTCGTGGACAACGCGGTCGGCCATTTCCTGCAAGCCCTGCTCGAGGCGGTGCTGATCGTTCTGGCGGTGAGTTTTGTCAGCCTGGGCATGAGGGCCGGCTTAGTGGTGACACTGACGATCCCGTTGGTTCTGGCGATCACCTTTCTGGTGATGGATTATTTCGGCTTTACCCTGCAGCGGATCTCGCTTGGCGCGCTGATTATCGCCCTCGGGCTGCTGGTGGACGACGCCATGATCGCGATCGAGACCATGATCTCGCGGCTGGAGCGGGGCGAAAGCCTGACGACGGCGGCCTCCTACGCCTGGACCTCGATCGCCTTTCCGATGCTGTCGGGCACATTGGTCACCGTCGCGGGCTTCATTCCGATCGGCCTCAACTCGTCGGCGGCGGGGGAATTCACCTTTTCGCTGTTTGTCGTGATCGCGGTGTCGCTGCTGGTCAGCTGGATCGTCGCGGTGCTGTTCGCGCCGCTTCTGGGGGTGACGTTTCTGCCGGCCAGGATGAAACATGTCGATGCCGGCCCGGGCCGGATCCGGCGGGCGTTTCATGCCCTGCTGCGCGCCGCGATGCGGTTTCGCTGGCTGACCGTGGTCCTGACGGTTGCGGCCTTTGCCACGTCGATCTGGGCCATGCGGTTCGTTGAGAACCAGTTTTTTCCCAATTCCGACCGGCCCGAGTTGCTGGTGGACATGACGCTGCCGCAAAACGCCTCGATCACGGAAACCCGGACCCAGATGAACCGGCTGGAGGCGCATCTGAAAGACAATGAGAACGTGCTGTTCTGGTCGTCCTATGTCGGCCGGGGCGCACCGCGTTTCCTGTTGTCGCTGGATGTGCTGACGGCCGAGCCCAACATCGGCCAGATCGTGATCCAGACCCCGGGGATCGAGGCCCGCGACGCGCTGCGCGCCGAGTTGAACGCCGTCGCAAGGAACGAGTTTCCCGGCGTCGATGCCTTTGTCAAACTGCTTGAGGTCGGCCCCCCGGTCGGCCGCCCGGCGCAATACCGGATCAGCGGGCCGGACATCGCGGTGCTGCGCGATCGCGCCCGCGAACTGGCGGCGCTGATTTCCACCGACTCGCGCCTGACCAACACCATCATGGACTGGAACGAACCGGCCCGCGTGGTCCGGGTGAACATCCTGCAGGACAAGGCGCGCCAGCTGGGCATCACCCCGCGCAACATCGCGGCCTCGCTCAACGCGATCTATGACGGCGCCAGCGTGACCCAGCTGCGCGATGCGGATTATCTTGTCGATATCGTCGCGCGCGGCGACGCGGATTCGCGCCAGTCGGTCGAGGCGCTGGCCGGGCTGCAACTGGGCACCGTTGACGGCAGGACCATTCCGCTGCGCTCGGTCGCCACGCTCGACTATGGGACCGAACAGCCGGTCATCCACCAGCGCACCCGGATGCCGACGATCACCGTCAAGGCGGACATCGCCACGAACGATCAGCCCGCGACCGTTGTCAGCGACCTGGCGGACAAGGTCGCCGCCTTCGACACGGCGCTGCCGCCCGGCTATGCCGTCACGGTCGGCGGCACCGTGGAATCCAGCGCCGACAGCCAGGGACCGATTGCCGCTGTCGTGCCGCTGATGACGCTGATCATGCTGACCCTGATCATGATCCAGATGCAAAGCTTCCGGCTGGCCTTCGTGGTGATCTGCGCCGCGCCGCTCGGCCTGATCGGCGTGGTCATCGCGCTTGGGCTGTCCGGCGCGCCGCTGGGGTTCGTGGCGATCCTCGGCGTGCTGGCGCTGGTCGGCATCCTGATCCGAAACTCGATCATCCTGGTCCATGAGATCGAGGTTCTGCGCGACAAGGGACGCAGCGCCTGGGACGCGGTATTCGAGGCCAGCGACAGCCGCGCGCGCCCGATCCTGTTGACCGCGGCGGCGGCCAGTCTGGCCCTGATCCCGATCTCGCGCCAGGTCTTCTGGGGGCCGATGGCCTTTGCCATGATGGGCGGCATCATCGCCGGCACGGTCATCACGCTGGTCTTCGTTCCCGCGCTCTATCTTGCGGTGTTCCGGGTGAAGCGCGGGGACGCGGCCACTTAAGACCGGATCCGGTTCCTTGCGGCCCTGACCGGGGCGCGCGGGGTGCCTCCGGCGTTCAGGTCGTCGCCGTCATCACATAGCCGGGATGAAAGGCCAGCCGCACCGTCGTGATCGGGCCGCTGTCGTTCCATGTGGTCCGGTTGAGGATCAGCAGCGCCTGCTCCGGTTTCGTCTCCAGCAGCCGGGCGTCGCGCACCCCGGCGGAACAGGCGGAAAAGTTCAGCTCCGCCCGCAGATAGGGGGCGTTGCGGACCAGCCATTCATTGGCGTTCATATGGTGGAAATCCACCGTTTCGATGCCCGGCACCGCGCGCGGATTGATCCAGCGATCCTCAAGCTGAAACGGACGGCGGTCGCCGTAATGCACCGCGCGCTGATGAATCAACACCTCGCCCGCTGGCAGGCCCAGCCGCGCCGCGTGCCGCTCCGGCAGCGGGCTGCGGCTTTGCGAGATCAGCCGGTGGCTATAGCTCATTCCCGCCGCCTCGACCTGTTCGCGCACGATCGGGATCGAAAAACTCGCCTTGCGCACCGGGTTGACCGCGACCCGGGTGCCGGCACGGCGGCGGCGGTCCAGCAGCCCCTCCTCGGCCAGCATCTGCAACGCCTTGTTCACCGTGGCGCGCGCCACGCCGAATTCGGCGGCCAACTCCGCCTCGTCGGGAATGCGTTCGCCCTGGCGCCATTCCTTTTCGATGATCCGGCGGCGCACCTCTTCGGTGATATAGGCGGCCTTGCCGCCGCTCGGGAGGGCCTCGCGCTCTGTCACAATCTCTCCTGCAGCTTGCCGATAAAGGTCAGATAATCGGACACAATGCGGTCGCGGTCCATATGCCGTCCGTCCCGCACCAGATGACGCCCGGCGGCCCAGACATCGGTGATCAGCCCCGCGCCGCCCGAAAATATCAGACTGTCGAGCATGGCGTCGCCGTCACGCCCGGCCAGTACCGGGTTGCGGCGGGAGACGGCGCAGAGATCGGCCCACATGCCCGGTGCGATGGCCCCGGTGTCGCGTCCTGCGGCGCTCGCCCCGCCGTCCAGCGCGGCCTCATAGAGCACCCGCCCGGTGGAGCGGTCGGGCGTGGCATAGATGGCGCGGGCGCGCTCGCGCAGGCGCTGGCTGTATTCCAGGGTCCGCAGTTCCTCGACCAGCGAGATGCGGATATTGCTGTCCGAGCCAAAGCCGATCCGCCCGCCCGCCCGCTGCCAGGCGACGCCGTTGAAGATACCGTCGCCCAGGCTCGATTCGGTGATCGGACACAGCCCGGCCAGCGCCCCGGTGGCGGCCAGATCGCGGGTCTCGGAATCGGTCATGTGGGTCAGGTGGATCAGTGTCCAGCGCGGATCGGGGGCAAAATTCTCCAGCAGCCATTCGACCGGACGAAGGCCATAGGCGGCCCGCACCTCCTCGATCTCCGGGATCTGTTCGGCCAGGTGCAGGTGCAGCGGACGATCCGGCCGCAATTGCGTACAGAACCGCAGCCCCTCGGGCGCGACGGCGCGCAGGGAATGCGGCGCCACGCCGATCCCGGCATCGGCAGGCAGCCCCGTCAGCGCCGCCTCGGCCCCGTCGAGCAGCCGCGCGAACCCCTCGGGCGTGGTGCCGAACCGCTGCTGGCCGGACCCCAGCGGGCGCCGGTCGCAGCCGCCGAACTGGTAATGCACCGGCAACAGCGTCAGGCCGATCCCGCTGCGCGCGGCGGCGGCGGCAATGCGCTCGGACATCTCGGCCGGATTGGCATAGGGTGCGCCGCTCGGCTGGTGATGCAGATAGTGAAACTCGACATTGGTGGCATAGCCGGCCTCGAGCATCTCCATCTGCACCAGCGCGGCGATCGCTTCGACATCGTCGGGCGTCAGATGATCGAGAAAATGATACATGATCCGGCGCCAGGTCCAGAAGGTGTCGCGCGGATGCGGCCCGCGCGCCTCTGCCAGGCCGGCCATGGCGCGCTGGAAGATATGCGAATGCACATTCGCCACCGCCGGCAACAACAGCTCGACACGCTGCCCCGCCGGCGCCGCGCCCCGGGCGATGCCCGTAATCCGCCCGGCATCGTCCAGCGTGACCCGGACATTGTCCGCCCAGCCATCGGGCAACAGCGCCCGTTCCGCCCATAGCACCGTCATCTTCCCGTCCCATTGTTTTCAAGCATCAATTAAGTTTAGACATTGACCACATATAAGTCTAAACATATTAGCACGGAAAACAATCCGGAGACGGCGCGCCATGCAGATTCTCGGTGACGTGAAAATTGCTCGGATGGACGAGGGCTCTCCCGGCTACGGGATGGTCGAGGCGGCCTGTCTGGTCATCGACGCGGATCGGATCGCCTGGGCCGGGCCGGAAACCGACCTGCCGGCGCGCTTTGCCGGTGCGCCGCGCCGGGATCTTGGCGGCCGGCTGGTCACGCCGGGGCTGATCGACTGCCATACGCATCTGGTCTTTGGCGGCGACCGCGCGCGCGAGTTCGAGATGCGCCTTGAAGGCGCCGGGTACCAGCAGATCGCCCGCGCCGGCGGCGGGATCCTGTCGACCGTGCGCGCCACGCGGGCGGCGAGCGAGGATGGGCTGGTTGCACTGGCCCTGCCCCGGGTCGATGCGCTGCTGGCCGAGGGGGTCACCACGATTGAGATCAAATCCGGCTACGGGCTGGATATCGAGGCCGAGCTGCGGATGCTGCGCGCGGCGCGCCGGATCGGGCGCGCGCGAAAGGTCCGCGTCGTGACCACCTGGCTTGCCGCCCATGCGCTGCCGCCCGAATACGCCGACAACCGCGCCGGCTATCTGCGCGAGGTGGTGATCGCGGGGATGGAGCGCGCCCATGACGACGGGCTGATCGATGCGGTGGACGGGTTTTGCGAGGGCATCGCCTTCGGCCCTGACGAGTTGGCGCAGGTTTTCGACCGCGCCGCCGCGCTCGGCCTGCCGGTGAAACTCCACGCCGAGCAGCTGTCCGATCTGGGCGGGGCGGCGATGGCGGCGCGGCACCGGGCGCTGTCAGCGGACCATCTGGAATATCTCGGCGCCGACGGGATCGCGGCAATGGCGGCCTCGGGGACCGTCGCGGTGCTGCTGCCGGGGGCCTTCTACACCCTGCGCGAAACCCGATTGCCGCCGGTTGCCGCGCTGCGCGCGGCCGGCGTGCCGATGGCGCTGGCAACCGATTGCAACCCGGGAACCTCGCCGCTGACCTCGCTGCTGCTGACGCTGAACATGGGCGCGACATTGTTTTCGATGACGCCCTCGGAATGTCTGGCTGGTGTGACCCGCAACGCGGCCCGGGCGCTGGGTCTGACCGATCGCGGCGTGATCGCGCCGGACCTGCGCGCCGATCTGGCGGTCTGGGATGTCGCCCACCCCGCCGAATTGGCCTACCGGATCGGCTTTAACCCCCTTCACGCCCGCATCCACGGAGGCGAATTTGTCTGACTGCGTTCTGTTTCCCGGCCGCACCACCCTGGCCCAGCTGGAACAGGTCTGGCGCGCCGGGCTGGCCGTGCGCCTTGACGACAGCGCCCGCCCGGCGATCGCTGCCGCCGCCGCGCGCATCGCCGCCGCCGCGCGGGGCGACGCGCCGGTCTATGGCGTCAACACCGGCTTTGGCAAACTGGCCTCGATTAAGATCCGCGCCGAGGACACAGCCACGCTGCAACGCAACCTGATCCTGTCGCACTGCTGCGGCGTGGGCGAGCCGATCGAGCCCGAGACCGTGCGGTTGATCATGGTGCTGAAGCTGCTGTCGTTGGGGCGCGGGGCCTCCGGCGTCCGCCCCGAGGTGGTGGCGCTGCTCGAGGCGATGCTCGCCCGGGGCGTGGTGCCGGTGATCCCGTCTCAGGGCTCGGTCGGGGCCTCGGGCGATCTGGCCCCGCTTGCGCATATGACGGCGGCGATGATCGGCGAGGGCCGCGCGCAGTTTCAGGGCCAGGAGATGGACGGGGCGGCGGCGCTGGCGGCAGCTGGACTGGCGCCGATCAGCCTGACCGCAAAGGAGGGGCTGGCGCTGATCAACGGCACCCAGGTCTCTACCGCCTTTGCGCTGGCCGGACTGTTCGACGCCTTCCGGCTGGCGCGCAGCGCGCTGGTGACCTCGGCGCTGGCCACCGACGCGGTCATGGGCTCGACCGCGCCCTTTCTCGACGCGGTGCACCAGTTGCGCGGCCATCGCGGCCAGATCGTCGCCGCGCGCGCGATCCGCAGGCTGATGGCGGGATCGCAGATCCGCGAGAGCCACCGCGACGGCGACCAGCGCGTTCAGGATCCCTATTGCATCCGGTGTCAGCCGCAGGTGACCGGCGCCTGTATCGACCTTCTCACCCAGGCGGCCCGCACGCTGGAGATCGAGGCCAACGCCGCGACCGACAATCCGCTGGTGCTGATCGCCGAGGACCGGATCGTCTCGGGCGGGAATTTCCATGCCGAGCCGGTCGCCTTTGCCGCCGATCAGATCGCGCTCGCCATTGCCGAAATCGGCGCCATCGGGCAGCGGCGCATTGCGCTGATGGTCGATCCCGCGCTGAACCACGATCTGCCCGCCTTTCTCACGCCCTCGCCCGGGCTCAACAGCGGGCTGATGATCGCCGAGGTGACCTCGGCCGCGCTGATGAGCGAGAACAAGCATCTCGCCACGCCCTGTTCCACCGATTCCACGCCGACCTCGGCCAATCAGGAGGATCACGTATCGATGGCGGCGCATGGGGCGCGGCGGCTCGGACGGATGAACGCGAATCTGACCCATATTCTCGGGATCGAGGCGCTTTGCGGCTGTGCCGGGGTCGAGTTCCGCGCGCCGCTGAAAACCTCGGCGCCGCTGATGGCGGTGATCTACCGGCTGCGCCAGTCGGTGCCGCCGCTGGACCAGGACCGGTACCTCGCCCCCGATCTGGAGGCGGCGGCCGAGTTGATCCGATCGGGCGCGCTGCTGGACGCGCTGCCTGATGCCCTGTTGGACGAGGTGCGCCCGTGACCCCGGTCGCCGTCACCCGGGGCGAGGGTCCGGTCATCCTTGCCCTGCCCCATACCGGCACCCATGTTCCCGACCGGATCCTTGCCCGGCTGACCCCGCGGGGACAGGTCCTCGCCGATACCGACTGGCACGTCGAGCGGCTCTATGGCGGGCTGCTGAAAGGGGCGACCACGGTGCGCGCACTGTTCCATCGCTATGTGATCGACGCCAACCGGGGGCCCGGGAACGACAGCCTCTATCCCGGGCAAAACACCACCGGGCTCGTCCCGCTGACCGATTTCGATGGCGAACCGATCTGGACCGAGGTCCCCGACGCCGCCGAAACCGCACGGCGTCTGGCCGATTGGCACGTCCCCTATCACGCAGCGCTCGCCGCCGAGATCGCGCGGGTCAGGGCGATCCACGGGGTGGCGATCCTTTACGATTGCCATTCGATCCGCAGCCGTATCCCGTTCCTGTTCGATGGCACCCTGCCCGATTTCAACATAGGCACGAATCTGGGTGTTACCTGTGATCCGCGCGTCGAGGCCGTGGTGCGCGAGCTATGTGAAGTCACCGGCCGGACGCTGGCGGTGAACGGGCGGTTCAGGGGCGGCTGGACGACGCGCCACTACGGCCGGCCCGAGGACGGCGTGCACGCGATCCAGATGGAGCTGGCGCAATCGACCCACCTGACCGCCGAGGCGCCGCCGTTCGCCTACGACCCGCTCAAGGCCGCGACGCTGCGCATCCCGCTGGGCGCGATCCTGCGCAGGCTGGCCGGGCTGGCGCCCGAGTTGGCGGCGACGACATGAGCCAGACACCGGGCGCCGCCCGGCGCATCACCATTTCCGGCCAGTTGCTGGCCCGATCCCAGGGAGAGAGACATGACCAATCCCCGCCACAACACCCGCGACATCTTTGCGCCCACCGGCCCCGAGCTGACCGCAAAAAGCTGGCTGACCGAGGCGCCGCTGCGGATGCTCATGAACAACCTGCACCCGGACGTCGCCGAAAACCCGCATGAGCTTGTCGTCTATGGCGGCATCGGGCGCGCGGCGCGGACCTGGAGGGATTTCGATCTGATCGTCGAGACGCTGAAAACCCTCGAAGACACCGAGACGCTGCTGGTCCAGTCGGGCAAGCCTGTGGGCGTCTTCCGCACCCACAGGGACGCGCCGCGGGTGCTGATCGCGAACTCGAACCTGGTGCCGCACTGGGCCAACTGGGACCATTTCAACGACCTCGATAAAAAGGGCCTGATGATGTACGGTCAGATGACCGCCGGCTCGTGGATCTATATCGGCGCGCAGGGCATCGTGCAGGGCACCTATGAGACCTTTGCCGAGGCCGGGCGCCAGCATTATGGCGGCGATCTCACCGGCAAATGGATCCTGACAGGGGGGCTGGGCGGGATGGGCGGCGCACAGCCGCTGGCTGCGGTGATGGCCGGCGCGTGCTGTCTCGCCGTTGAATGCGACGAGAGTCGCGCCGATTTCCGCATCCGCACCCGTTATTGCGACGAAAAGACCCGCGATCTGGACACGGCGCTGGCGATGATCGAGCGTTGGACTGCCGCCGGCGAGGCGAAATCCGTGGCGTTGATCGCCAACGCGGCGGATGTTTTCCCCGAGCTTCTCAAACGCGGGGTGAGGCCCGATCTCGTGACCGACCAGACCTCGGCGCATGACCCTGTTCACGGCTATCTTCCGCAGGGCTGGAGCCTGGCCGAATGGCGCGCCCGGCAAGAGAGCGATCCCAAGCGCGTCGCGGCGGCGGCGCGCGCCTCCATGCGTGCGCAGGTCGAGGCGATGGTGGGGTTTCACGACGCCGGCATCCCGACGCTGGATTATGGCAACAACATCCGCCAGATGGCGTTTGAAGAGGGGTTCGCACGCGCCTTTTCCTTTCCCGGTTTTGTGCCGGCCTGTATCCGGCCGCTGTTCTGCCGGGGGGTCGGGCCGTTCCGCTGGGTCGCGCTCTCGGGGGATCCCGAGGATATCTACAAGACCGACCAGAAGGTGAAAGAGCTGATCGACGATCCGCATTTGCACAACTGGCTCGACATGGCGCGCGACCGGATCGCGTTCCAGGGGCTGCCGGCACGGATCTGCTGGGTGGGTCTGGGACAGCGCGACAAGCTGGGCCTTGCCTTTAACGAGATGGTGCGCACCGGCGAGCTGAAGGCGCCGGTGGTGATCGGGCGCGACCACCTCGATTCCGGTTCGGTCGCCTCCCCCAACCGCGAGACGGAATCCATGCGCGACGGCTCCGACGCGGTGTCGGACTGGCCGCTGCTGAACGCACTGCTCAACACCGCCTCGGGGGCGACCTGGGTGTCGCTGCACCATGGCGGCGGCGTCGGCATGGGCTTTTCCCAGCATGCGGGCATGGTGATCTGTTGCGACGGCACCCCGGAGGCCGATGCGCGCATCGCCCGGGTGCTGTGGAACGATCCGGCCACCGGGGTGATGCGCCATGCCGATGCGGGCTACGAGATCGCGGTGGACTGCGCAAAGGCGCACAACCTGAACCTGCCCGCAATCCTGTGAGCGAGGCCGGCGCCCCGCGGCGCTGACCCCGTACAGGTTAGCGCCGCGAGTCCCCGGGGTTCGACCGATGCGAGCCTTTACGGCGGCACCCCGGGGTTGGACGGCAGTCAGCGCATGTTGAACAGCTCCTGATGGAAATCGCCCGCCGCCAGGCCGTTCGCGATCAGATCGCCGCGCAGGCGCTGCCCGAAGGCGGCCGGACCGCAGAACCAGACCGAGGCCGCCGTCCACTCGGGCACCAGATCGCGAACCCGGTCGCCGGTGAGAAACCCGTCCCGGTCATCGACCAGGATGTGCAGGTCGATACCGGCCGCCTCAGCATCGGCGGTCAACAGGTCCAGCGCCTCGGGCGATATCTCTTTCGTGCTGTGGATCAGATCGACGGTTTTCTCGCCCGGCACCCGCGCCAGCTGTTTCATGCGCGCGATGAACGGGGTGATGCCGATGCCGCCCCCGATCCAGATCTGCCGCTCGCGCGCATCATCAAAGGTAAAGCAGCCATAGGGCCCCTCGACAACGACCTCTTCTCCGGGGGTGAGCGTTTCGGGCAAGACGTCGGTATAATCGCCCAGCCCCTTGGTGATGACAGCAATCTCGCGCGTTGCCGGATCCCAGGCCGAGGCGATGGTGAACGGATGCCTGCCCTCGTGGCGGTGGAAGGTCACAAAGGCGAACTGGCCTGCGTCATGTCCTGTCCAGCCGTCCTGCAACGCGATATTGACCTCGGTGCTGCGCACCTCAGGGAATGTCCGAAAGGTCACGATCCTGCCCGCCACGCGGTTGCCCCGGCCGATCTGCCCGCTCAGCGCCAGCGCCGCCGCGATCACGCCGCCGACCATGAGCAGGCCGACCAGAATGCCCAGGGGCTGGGTCCAGGCGCCGAAGTCGAGAAGCACCGTGGAATGGGCGACCAGCACCAGATAGGCGACGGCAATCAGCTTGTGAGCTGAGACGAAGAATTTATAGGGAACCCGCCTGATCAGGGCGAGCGCGATCAGCAGAACCGCAGCGTAAAACGCCCATTCGCCCAGCATCTCGGCGGTGCCGCGTTGGCTTTTGAAAATCTGTTGCAGGGCTGGCAACGCCTCTGCCCCCGCTGGCGGGCCACCGCGTTTGGGCCGTTCCAGCAGGCCCATGCCAACCGCCCATTTCGGCCCCTGCGTGGCAAGCCAGTGCAGGATCGAGGTCACCAGCGCGGAAATGCCCAGCCATTTGTGCAGCCGATAGGATTTATCGAGGCCGTTCAGCCAGGGTTCCAGCCATTTCAGGCGCAGGGCCAGGATCATCGCGACGCTCATCGCGCCGATGCTCAGCACCCCGGTATATTGGACCAGCAGGTTGCGGACACCGATGACGCTCAATTCGTCAGGAAAGGGAAGGGTTGCGGCGAGCCAGAGCACGGACAGAACCGCGGGAATGGCCCAAAGGGTGATCTTGATTTTCTTCATGGTATTGGCCTTCGTGGAGGAGGACGCGGACAGTCCTGCCCGCAATACCGCTCGGGTATGACCTTCATACGTTGGCCGAGGGCATTTCCGTCGGCGATTATATTCCGCAGGTCCGGGACGACCAGATCCGGAACCATGGTTCGCGGTTTTTGACCGGGTTCAGCGCCGCATTTCCCGGAAATGCCCGGATCGCCAGCCCGTTTTTTCGGTCATATGCAGCGCTATATCATTGATATGATTTTGAATACCGCACGGCTGTCCAGGTCTACGGCAGGCACCCCCCACCTTGCGAAAATCCATGGCTTTTTATGACATTTGTTGACTCCGAATGCCGGGCCTTCCTCGGCTCCTCCCGAATACGGCGTGTCGCGGCGCGCCCCCCCTGCTCGCCTCAGCGGAGGTCCCGGCGATAGGCGCCGGGGGTCACCCCGGTCCAGCGTTTGAACGCCCGGTGAAAATTCGCCACCGAGGCAAAGCCGATGTCCTGCGAGATGCCCTCCAGGCTCTTGCCGCCCCGGGTCAGGTCGCGGATGGCGATGTCGCGGCGCAGCCCGTCCTTGATATCCTGAAACGAGGTGCCCTCTGCCTCCAGCCGCCGCATCAAGGTGCGTGGCGTCAGGTTCAGCGCCCGGGCGGCATCGCCGAGGTTCACATTCATCCGGTCCGATAACAAAAGCAACTCGCGCAGGCGCAGCGGCAGGGCATGTTCACGATAGCCGGTAAAGATCCAGTCGCGCGGGGCGCGGATCAGAAAGTCCTGCATCTCGGCCTCGCTGCGCGCCACCGGCAGCGCCCCCAGCGCCCGGTCCAGACTGATCGACGAACAGGGCTGCGCAAACCGGATCGGGGCGGGAAAGAGGATCGGGTAATCCTCGGCGAACCCCGGGCGGGCAAAGACGAAACCGACCTCGCGCAGCGGCAGTTCACGCCCGGCCAGCCATGAGGCGATGCCATGGGCCAGTTTCAACAGCAGCATCTGCCCGAACCGCTGCGGCACCGCCGCGCCGCGCGGTACGATGGACAGGCGCAGCGCCTCGCCGGTCTCCTCCAGCGTCAGCCGGTGGTCGTCCAGCAGCAGATTCCAGAAGGTGGTGAAACGATAGAGCGCCGCCGCCAGCGACGAGGCCCCGCGCACCGAGGCACATAGGATCTTGAGCCCGCCCGACCGGATTGGCCGGCTCCACAGCCCCATCATCTCATCCCCGGTGCCGACCGCCACCAGCTGATACAGGCGCACGATCTGGTCATGCGTCACCCGCGCGCGCGGCTGGCTGGCGGCGGCGGCCAGCCCGGTCTGCTCCAGAAACTCCGCCAGCTGCTGCGGCGGGCAATAGGCCCGGAGCGCCGAGAGCCAGTCCTCGACAAAGGCGAAGGACACGGTGGAGAGAACCGGCGGGGTCTGGGCGGGCACGAGGGCTGGGGTCATGGTTCGGTCAGCATCCCGGAATTTGTCACTTTTTGCAAATTAAGCGTCCATGGAGGAGATAGTACGCGGTGTTTTTCCCTTCTATATGGCACTCAAACGCATTCAGGGGGCTGCCCGATGACCTTCACCGCACCTGTCAGGGATCTGCTTTTCAACATCGAACATCTGTCGGGCTGGTCCGGGATCGCCGGGCTGCCGCAGCACGCCGGGCTCGATCTCGGCGATGTCTCGGCGGTGCTTGAAGAGTTCGGACGTTTCTGCGCCGACCGGATCGCGCCGCTGAACGCCCCGGGGGACCGGGCCGCTTCGCGCATCGAGAACGGCAAGGTGATCCTGCCGGAGGGGTTCGCCGCCGCCTATGCCCAGTTCGTCGAGATGGGCTGGCAGGGGCTGCAACACCCCGAGGCCTATGGCGGTCAGGGCCTGCCGCGCGCCGTCGGGGCGGCAGCGACCGAGATCCTGAACGCCGCCAACATGAGTTTCGCGCTGTGCCCGCTGCTGACCGACGGCGCCATCGAGGCGCTGCTGACGGCGGGGTCCGAGGCGCAAAAGGCCACCTATCTGACGCCGCTCGTCTCGGGCCGCTGGACCGGGACGATGAACCTGACCGAGCCGCAGGCCGGCAGCGACCTGGCCTTGGTGCGCAGCCGCGCCGAGCGGAACGCCGACGGCAGCTATCGCATCACCGGGACCAAGATCTTCATCACCTATGGTGAGCATGACATGGCGGAGAACACCGTCCATCTGGTGCTGGCGCGCACCCCGGGCGCCCCGACGGGGGTCAAGGGGATCAGCTTGTTTCTGGTGCCGAAATACAGGGTTGAGGCGGATGGGAGCCTTGGCCCCCGCAACGCGGTGCGCTGCGTCTCGGTCGAGCACAAGCTGGGCGTCAGGGCGAGCCCGACGGCGGTGCTGGAGTATGAGGGCGCGACCGGCCATCTGATCGGCGAGGAAAACCGCGGCCTCGACTATATGTTCGTGATGATGAACGCCGCCCGCTATGCGGTCGGGCTGCAGGGTATCGCCATCGCCGAACGGGCCTATCAGCAGGCGCTGGCCTTTGCCCGCGAGCGGGTGCAAAGCCGCCCGGTCGACGGATCATCCCGCGACGCGGTGACGATCATCCATCATCCCGACGTGCGCCGGCTGCTGCTGCGGATGCGGGCGCTGACCGAAGGCGGGCGCGCGATGGCCGCCGCCACCGCGGGCTGGCAGGAGCTGGCGCATCCGGACGAAACACCCGCGAGCTGCCCCGAGGCGGCGGCGCTGGCCGAATTCATGGTGCCGCTGGTCAAGGGATACTGCACCGAGATGGGGGTAGAGGTCGCCTCGATGGGGGTGCAGGTGCATGGCGGCATGGGTTTCATTGAGGAAACCGGCGCCGCCCAGCATTACCGCGACGCCCGCATCCTGCCGATCTACGAGGGCACGACGGCGATCCAGGCCAACGACCTTCTGGGCCGCAAGACCCTGCGCGACGGCGGCGCCACCGCCCGGCGGCTGGCCGCGATGATCGCCGGAACCGAGGCCGATCTGTCGGCAGGCAGTCCCGTCGCGCAGTTGGTGGCCACCCGGCTGACGGCGGCGCGGGGCGCGTTCGAGGCGGTGGTCGATCACCTCTGCCACACCGGCGGCGCCGATCCCAACGCCGCCTTCGGCGGCAGCGTGCCCTACCTGATGCTGGCCGGAAACCTGATGGCGGGATGGCAGCTGGCCCGATCGCTGCTGGCGGCGGAAAGGGCCCTGGAAAACGGATCAGAGCCTGATTTCATGACCGCCAAGATCGCCACCGCGCGGTTCTATGCCGACCATATCCTGCCCGAAACCGAAACCCAGCGCCTGCGCATCACCGAGGGGGCGGACAGCCTGCTCGCCGCGCTGCTCTGACCCCGCTTTGCCAGATCTGAAAGGACTGAACCATGACCGTTGAAATCGATACCTCCCGCTACACCCGGCTGGCCCTCGACCCGCAGGAGGACGGCGTCTGGGTCGTCACCCTGAACCGGCCGGAAAAGCGCAACGCGCTTGATCTCGCCACGGTCGAGGAGATGGTCGAATTCTTTTCCGCCGCGCCGCGAGCCGGGGTCAAGGCGGTGGTTCTGGCCGGTGCCGGGGACCATTTCTGCGCCGGTCTCGATCTGATCGAACACCATGACGCCGACCGCAGCCCGGCCGATTTCATGCATGTCTGCCTGCGCTGGCACGAGGCCTTCAACAAGATGGAATACGGCGGCGTTCCGGTGATCGCGGCGCTGCAGGGCGCGGTAGTCGGTGGCGGGCTGGAACTGGCCAGTGCCGCCCATGTGCGGGTGATGGACCAGAGCACCTATTTCGCCCTGCCCGAGGGTCAGCGCGGCCTGTTCACCGGCGGCGGTGCCACCATCCGGGTCGCCGACCTGATCGGCAAGGCGCGGATGATCGACATGATCCTGATGGGCCGCGTCTATCAGGGGCAGGAGGCCGTCGACCTGGGTCTGGCGCAATACATGGTCGAAGGCTCCAGCCTGGACAAGGCGATGGAACTGGCGCGCCGCGCGGCGCAGAACCTGCCGCTGACCAATTTCGCCATCTGCTCGGCGATCAGCCACGTGCAGAACATGTCGGCGCTGGACGCCGCCTATGCCGAATCCGTGGTGGCCGGGATCGTCAACACCCAGCCCGACGCGCGGGCGCGGTTGGCCGCCTTTGCCGACAAATCCGCCGCGCGGGTGCGCCCCAACAGTTGAGCGGACGTTGCCGCGGCCCGGCTGGCGGCGGAAAACGATGGCGACCAACCGGGGGCAACTACCCTCGGTTGGCGCGGCCGGACCTCCGCAGCTGTCCCCTGAACGGGGTCGCGGCCGATCTGGCCACCTTGATCCACGGATTTTCGCGCGGGCCGCAAGCGGTCCCCGCGGTCAGAACCCCGGAGAATCGGGGCGCGCGTCCCGGCGCCCGGATCGCGGGATGCGCCTGCCGGTGAGCTACCCCCAGAAATTCGGACACTGACATAAGCTACGATTTGCAGTCTGCTGATCTTCGACAAAGAGGAGATCAGAGATGTCGAAACGGCGTTATCACGTTAATCGGGCGGCGATTGCCTGCTCTTTGATTGCAACGTAGATCACAGCGATGCAGACACCTTCCATCAGCTACAAGCGGCACCGGTTTCCGCCCTCGATCATCGCCCACGCGGTCTGGCTGTATGTCCGGTTCAATCTGAGCCTGTGTGAGGTCGAGGAGATGCTGCTCGAACGTGGCATCGACGTGTCCTATAAAGCCGTTCGGCGCTGGACGGCCAAATTCGGGCCGCAGATCGCGAGGAACCTGCGGCGGCGCCAGCGCCGCCCCGGCGACATCTGGCACCTTGACGAAGTCGTGGTGAAGATTTCCGGCAAAACGTTCTGGTTCTGGCGCGCCGTTGATCAACATGGCGCCGTTCTGGACGAGATCCTCCAGTCCCGGCGGGACAAACGGGCCGCCAAACGGCTTCTGCGCAAATTGATGAAACGCGCGGGATCTGTTCCCAAGCGGATCATCACAGACAAGCTCCGCTCATGCCGCGCCAATGCTCCGGACGATCTCGATCACGAGGGCTGCGAGCGCGGGTACATCCACTTCTTCCGGCTCAACCCGGTCGCGGAATTCGGCACCGATGAAGAAAAGGAACGGATGATCCGGCCCATGGCGGAAGGGCAGGCCACAAGGCCTGCTTCGCCGTGACCGAACCCAACAGTGGGCTGCAACCGCCACGCCGTGGGGCGGTTGCGGATCGGCTCCGGGCCTCAGCTCCGATGGGTCAGGAAGCGGGTGTTGAGATAGGCGTCGAGGGCTTCGAAGCCGCCTTCGTGGCCATAGCCGGAATCCTTGATGCCGCCGAAGGGGGTTTCGATCAGGGCCAGGCCCTGATGGTTGATCGAGACCATGCCGCTTTCGATCTCGCTCATCATGCGGTCGGCGCGGGCGGCGCTGGCGGTAAAGCCATAGGCCGCGAGGCCATAGGGCAGGCGGTTGGCCTCGGCAAAGGCGGTATCGTCCTCCGCAAAGCAATTGAGGATCACTACGGGGCCGAAGGGCTCATCCTGCATCATCCGCGCCTCCGGCGGCACGTCGGCGAGCACCGTGGGTTCGAAGAAACAGCCGGAGTTGCCGCGGCGCTTGCCGCCGGCCAGCAGGCGGGCGCCCTTGTCTAGGGCATCGCCGACCAGCGCCTCGATCTCCACGACCCGGCGTTCGTGGGCGAGCGGGCCCATGTCGGTCCCCGGGTTCATGCCATCGCCGAGCCTGAGCGCCTCGGCCCGCGCAACCATCTCGGCGGCGACTGTATCGAACAGGGGCTCTTGTACCAGGAAACGGGTGGGGGCGATGCAGATCTGGCCGGCGTTGCGAAATTTGGCGGCGGCCATGCGGTCCACCGCATCGGCGGCGTCGGCATCGTCGAAGATCAGCACCGGCGCGTGACCGCCGAGCTCCATCGTGCTGCGCTTCATGTGCCGTCCGGCCAGTTCGGCCAGATGCCGCCCCACGGCGGTGGAGCCGGTGAAGGAGACCTTGCGGATCTCCGGATGGGCGATCAGCCGGGCGGAGATGGCGACCGGATCTCCGGAGATCAGTCCAATGACCTCGGCTGGAACGCCCGCATCAAGATAGGCGCGGACCAGTTCGATCACCGAACCGGGGGTGGTCTCGGCGCCCTTCAGCACGATCGAGCAACCAGTGCAGAGCGCGGCGGAAAGCTTCCGTACCGCCTGGCCGATGGGGAAGTTCCAGGGGGTGAAGGCGGCGACCGGCCCGACCGGGTCCTTGACCACCATCTGCCGGACCTGCGGGGCCCGCGCGGGGATCACCCGGCCATAGGTGCGGCGGCCCTCTTCGGCGAACCATTCGATGATCTCGGCTGAGGTGATCACCTCCAGCCGCGATTGCGCCAGCGGCTTGCCCTGTTCCCGGGTCAGGATCGGGGCGATGGTGTCGGCGCGCTCACGCAGCAGGGCGGCGGCGCGGTGCAGCACCTTGGCGCGGTCGAAGGGCGATACGGCCTTCCACGCGGCAAAGCCGCGCGCCGCCGCCCGGGCGGCGGCCTCGACATCCTCCGGGGTGGCGCAGGGCAGGCGGCCGATCTCTTCGCCGGTGGCAGGGTTGTGAACGGCCAGGCTGTCGCGCTGGTCGGCGCCGATCCATTGCCCGGCAATATGCATTTTGAGGTCGGCGTAGCTCACTCTGGGATCTCCCGTCGCTGTTCGATTGGGCGCCGGTCCCGAAACGCGCGGCGCGCGCCTCGGACGGCCGCGCCATAGTGGCGGCGGGCGCTGCGCCGAAAAAGAACAATGCGGGCATGCGAGCGATCTTGGAAGGAGATGCCTAGCCGGCCCAGTCAAGCAGGAGATCGGCGGTTTCGTCGATCAGATGGGGATGGCTGTCGAGATAATGCGGCGCGCCCTTCAGCACGTGGTAGGTCTGGCGCCCTTCGCAGGCGGCCGCCCATGCCCGCATGTGGCTGGGAAAGACGGTCTGGTCGGCGGTATGCTCCACCAGCAGCACCGGGCAGGCGGTCTCGGCCAGCCGCTTCGGTCCGTTGGCGCGGCTGTGGGCGGGGCTCCACTGGCTGAGGTAGGAGCGCAGCGTGCAGAACCGCCCGAGCCCGTTGGCGGCGTAATTCGCGTGCGCTGCCGCGCCCTGGATCGAGCCCGCCTTGCGGTCGTTGGCATCCAGAGACAGGTCCAGCAGCCGCGGGTCGGCCTGAGTACGGTGAATGACGAAGGCCTCGTCGGCGGTCTCCGGCGGGCGGGTGTCGTCGAGCTGTCGCAGACGGGAGAGCACATGGGCGGTGATTCTGTCGATCCGCGCCGCCTGGGCGGCGCGATAGCGTTCCACCCAGGCGGGGGCATAGGCGGGGCCGTTGTCCGGATTGTACATATCGAGCGCCGGATCGTTCAGTTCGGGATCGGCCTCGTCGGTGACCGCCGGGTCGATCTTGGTCAGCAGCTGTTCGGCACGGCCCGGGTGGGCGCAGGTCAGCACGATGCCGTCGGCCGGCGGTATGTCCCCGGCGGTGATGCCGAGAGGTCGGCCGTCGGGGGTGTCGGCGAAGCCCAGGGTCTCGGCCTGGCTCTGATAGAAGGCCGCCAGGGAGCCGCCGCCGGAATTGCCGATCAGGATGATCCTTTCGTAGCCCCGGCCGCGCAGGAAACGGATGCCGGCGCCCAGATCCATCGCCGCGCGTTCCATCAGCAGCATCGAATCGTTGCCCGAATAGCGGGTGTTCAGCGCCAGCACCGCGCCGCCCCGGTTCAGCAGCGGCTCGATCAGGTAGTGGTTGTGGAAATTGCTGGTCGGGTGGGTCAGGACGAAGGCCAGCTTGCCTTTCGGCGAAGGCTCTTCGAATCGGCAGAAGATCACCGGGCGGTTTCGCTGGATGCCGCTCTGGCTTTCCATGAATCCCCCCGGTTTCACCGGAAGTGTCAGCAGGTGGCTGAGGGTGTGGGGCATTGCGGAACCTCCCTGGTCGTGCCGGAATTAAATAGAACTGAAGGTTCCGTTAGTAGATGGATCGGGCGTGTTTGACGAGGGGAAATTGCTTGTTGTCAAAACCTGAATAGGTGATATTTATAGAAATAGAACATCTAGTTCTGTTTTTGTCGAGCCAGAGGAGGGCCCCCTATGACGCCGTTGAGACTGGACCATGTCGCTTATCGCTGCCGCGACGCCAATGAGACCGTGGAGTTCTACAACAAGTATCTGGACATGGAACTGGTCGCAGCGGTGACCGACAGCCATGTGCAGTCCACCAAGGAATATTGTCCGCATATCCACGTGTTCCTGGCGATGCAGGACGGCAGTTGTGTGGCGTTTTTCGAAACTCCGGAAGAGCCGGACATGGGTCGCGACCCGAACACACCGGAATGGGTGCAGCACCTTGCCCTTGAGGTGGCCGACCGCGAGACCCTGATGTCGATGATGAAGCGGCTGGAGGACGACGGCATCAAGGTCACCGGGCCGAAGGACGGGCATCTGTGCCTGTCGATCTATTTCTTCGATCCCAACGGCCACCGGCTGGAGCTGACCAACCGCAAGATCGTCCCGGACGAGTGTACGGCACGCGACGCCCGGCGCATTCTGGAGCGCTGGAGTGCCGACAAGAAGCCGGTGACCGGCATCGAGATGGAACGTCAGATCTGAAACTCCGCCGCCCTTCGGGACGGCGGTTCGAGACCCAGCTTTGCGCCCTGTCGAGCCCGGGTGCGAAGCCACTGAAAAGGACGAGGGGGGAGACATGGGTGACACGAAGCCGGTGGATGTATTGATTGTGGGCGGTGGCCCGGTGGGTCTGGCTCTGGCCGGGGATCTCGGCGCGCGCGGGGTGTCCTGCGCGCTGTTCGAAAAGACCGACGGGGCCATCCGGCAACCCAAGATGGACGGCATCAGCAACCGGACGATGGAGTTCTGCCGTCGCTGGGGGGTCGCCGAAAAGGCCAAGACCTTTCCGTTTCCGGCCGATCATCCCAACGACATGGTCTATCTGACCGGCTTCGACGGCTATGAGCTGGGCCGGGAATCCTTTGTGCGGCCTTCGGGCGGGGCCGAGCTGTCCGGTGCCGAGGTCAGCCCCGAGCCGCGGCTGCGCTGCCCGCAGAACTTCTTTGACCTGATCCTGCGCGATTTCGCCCGGTCGCATGGCGCGCGGGTCTCGCTCAACTACGAATGCGAGGTCACGGCGGTGGCGCAGGACGGTGAGGGCGTGTCGCTGACCTGCCGCGATAACCGTAGCGGCGAGAGCGTCGAGCGGCGGGGCCGTTATCTTGTGGCCTGCGACGGCGGTGGCAGTTTCGTGCGCGAGGCGATGGGGATCGGGATGACCGGGCTGGGCTTCCTGAACTATTCCACCAACGTGCTGATCCGTTGTTCGGACCTGATCGCGCGCACCCATATCCTGCCCGGCTATCGCTTTTTCTTCGTGGGCGAGGAGGGGGTCTGGGCGACCTGCTCCCATATCAACGGCCAGGACATCTGGCGGGTGCAGATATTTGGCGGGTCCGAGGCGTGCAAGCCAGCGCCGGAGGAGGTCGAGGCGAAGATCCGGCGCGCCTTTGGCGCGGGGATAGAATTCGAGATTCTCGACATCCTGCCCTGGCAGCGCAAGGAACTGCTGGCGGATCGCTATCGCGCGGGGCGGATATTTCTTGCCGGGGACGCGGCGCATATCACCTCGCCGACAGGCGGGTTCGGGATGAACACCGGCATTGCCGATGCGGTCGATCTGTCGTGGAAACTGACGGCGGTTCTGCAGGGCTGGGGCGGGCCGGCGCTTTTGGACAGCTACGAGGCCGAGCGCCGCCCGGTTGGGTTCCGGGCAATCCGCGAGGCCTCAGGCAACCTCTACCGGACCCTCTCGGTCGGCGAGGTGCCGGGGTTGCTGGCGCAGACGCCGGAGGGGGCCCGGCTGCGCGCGCGGGTCGGTCGGACCTATGCCGCGACGATGCTGCGGGAATGGTACAAGAACGGCATCGATTTGGGGTATGTCTACCGCAATTCGCCAATCTGTGTCGCGGAGGAAGAGGCGGAGCCGGGGCCCGGCCGGGGTGCCCGGGCGGAGGGCGATCCGACCTTCCTGCGGGAGTGGCAGCGGCTTGTCGTGCATGAAGCGAACGGTACGCCGCTGAAGCTTGACTGGCGGGAGTTGCCGGTTGCCGAGGTCATGTTGTTTTCGCAGTCCGCCGAGCCGGGCGCGCGCGCGCCGCATCTGTGGCTGGGCGACGGGCGTTCGACGTTGGATCATCTGGGCGGGGGGTTTGTGCTGTTCGTGTTGGGGCCGGGCGGCACCGGGACCGCGGCTTTCGAGCGCGCCGCGGCCGAGCGTCGTATCCCGCTCGATATCGTGCGCATCGTCGAGCCCGCGGTTTGCGAGCTCTATCGTCGCAAGCTGGTGCTGATCCGTCCGGATGGACATGTGGCCTGGCGCGGGGACGATTGCGGCGGTGCGGATGGCGCGCAGGCGCTGCGTATTCTGGAGCGGGCAACCGGGGCCTGAGCCGGGGGCGGGCCGGTGTCGGGCGGCGCAGCGGGTAAAACCCATGCCGGTTCGAGATACCTTATATCGCATTTGTATCCATTTTTGCGATTAAAAAAATCCGTAACCTATCGCCAAGCGATGCTCGATTCCCTTGACGGCTCATGCAATAGCTGCGTTAAATATAGAACACAGTTCTACTATGCAGAATAATGCGAGGGATCGTGAGCTTCGCTGACCGTTCCCCAGCGGGGCGCGGAAACTGAATAAGACATGTCGACCAGGGAGGAAAATATGCTGGGATTTGCAACTGGACGCCGTTTGAGGGCGGGCCTGTCCGCCGCGGCACTGTCGGTGACCTGTGTCGCCGCGCCGGCGGTGGCCGAAACTATGACCTTCGGGGCCTATATGGCGCCGAAACATCCGTTTTACGATCGGGCGCTTGAGCCGCTGCTCGAGGACCTCAAGGCGGATCCGGATATCGATTTCAAGGTGCGCGTCATTCCGGGGGGGCAGCTTCTGGGCGCACGAGAATCGCTCGAAGGGGCCAAGAACCGTCTGGCGGACTTCAGCTTTGTCGTGCCGGTCTACAACCGGACCGAGCTGCCTGAGATCAACCTGTTCTTCCAGTTTATCGCTTTTGGCGACAATGTGGTGGCCGGCACCGGCGCGGTGCTTGAGGCGATGTATCTGCATTGCCCGCAGTGCCTGAGCAACTACACTGACAACAACACCGTTCCGCTAGCGACGGGGTCGGGCGGCCAGTACCGCATGTTCTGCAAGGATCCGGCGAATTCGGTGGCCGATCTGAAAGGGCGCAAGATCCGCGCGGTGGGCGCTCTGGCGCGTCTGGTCAACATGATGGGGGGGACGCCCATCAACATGCCTGCCAACGAAGGCGTTTCGGCAATCCAGCGCGGCACACTCGATTGCCTGATCGGGCCGCTCGCCTGGATGACCTCCTATGGCTATGTCGACACGGCGCCGAATATCGTCAATGTCCCGATGGGCTATGTCAAAGGGCTGGGCCTGGTGGTGATGAACAAGGATCGCTGGCAGGGGCTGTCCACCGAGGCGCGGGCTGCGATGTTGTCGCATATGGGCGAGCTCAGCGCGCGTTCGACGATCGACGCCTATCTGAAACCCGATGAGGAACTGCTGTCCCAGGCCGATGAGCTTGGTCTGAAGCCGACCAAAGGCGACGGTAGTTTCGAAGAGCTGTTCAAGGCCTTCGGCGAGGCCGAGGTGGCCGAGGTGATCGCTGCGGCTGAAGCCAGCGGGGTGAAAAATGCCGCCCAGCTGGTCGAGACGGTGATGAACCTCTATCCAAAATGGCTGGAAATCGCAGAGACCACGGGCAACGATCCCCAAAAAGTCGGCGAAGCCTATACCCGCGAGGTCTACAGCAAACTCGATCCCGATACGTTCGGTATGAACTGATCGACACAGTATCGTGGTCCGGGCGCGCAACGGTATCGGGGCGCGCCCGGGATTTCGATTGGGATACATCATGCAAAGCACTTACGAACGACAGGGCGGCCTCGTGCGCAGGCTAGCCGTCTGGTCCAACTGGCTGGCGGCGCTGGCGCTGGCGCTGATGATGGTGCACATCACCATCGACGTGATCATGCGCTATCTGTTCAGCGCTCCGCTGACCGGTACGATCGAGATCGTCTCGGCCTATTACATGGTCGCGGTGATCGCCTTTCCGCTCGCCTACGTCCATTTCAAGGACCATCATATCCGGGTGGAACTGTTCACCGCCGGCCTGTCGTCGCACCGGCAGCGCCAGATCGATACGGCGGTCGAGGTTCTGCTCTTCGTTATGTTCACCGGCATCGCGGTTCTCAGTATCGAAGAGGCCGTGGCCAAGACGCAGGCGAAAGAGGTCTGGGAAGCCGGACAGGGCCTGATCCAGGTCTGGCCCGCGCGCTGGTCGTTGGCGATCGGCTTTTCCCTGATGGCCCTGGTCAGTTTTTCCCGCCTGTTGTCCCGGTTCGGGCTGGCCGGACACCAAGATGAGACAATCAAATGATCAGCGAATATGCATCCGAACTGACCACGGGCGGCGTGGCGCTGGGGGCTGTCCTGCTCCTGATCGCGGCCCGCGTACCGATTGCGATGGCGCTGTTTCTGGTATCGTTCCTGGGCATCTACTACCTGAACGGGCTCGACGTCGCCCTGGCGGTGATCCGCAGCGTGCCGTTCGAGTTTTCGGCGCATTGGTCGCTGTCGGCGATCCCGATGTTCACCTTCATGGGCGCGCTGGCCTATTTCACCGGCATCAGCTCGTCGGTGTTCCGCGCCGCGCGGATCTGGCTGGCGGGCCTGCCCGGCGGGCTTGCGGTGGCGACGAACTTCGGCTGCGCCGGTTTTGCGGCGGCGTCCGGTTCCAGCACGGCGACGGCGGCCTCGATGGGCAAGATCGCGATCCCTGAGATGCTGAGCGCAAAATACGACAAGGGTCTGGCGACCGGCGTCGTGGCCAGCGCCGGCACCCTTGGGGCGCTGATCCCACCCAGCATCCTGTTCGTTCTGTTCGGCGTCTTCGCCGAGGTCTCTATCGCCAAGCTGTTTCTGGCTGGCGTCCTGCCCGGGTTGCTAACCGCCTTTGTCTTTGCCGCGATGATCGTCATCCGCTGCTGGTTGAAACCCGAGCTGGCGCCGCGCACGGCAGGGATCAACAGCTCGGAAAAATGGAAAGCGCTGTTCGAAACCTGGCCGGTTCTGCTGCTGGTGGCGGGCATCACCGTGGGTCTCTACGGCGGTCTGGTGACCCCGACCGAGGCGGGGGCCTATGGGTCGGCGGTGACGCTGCTGGTGGGTCTGCTGCAACGCCGGCTGAACTGGCGTACCCTGATGGACAGCCTGCAGGAGGCCGCGGCAACGACGGCCAAGGTGTTCATCGTGGCCATCGGCGCCTCGCTGTTCACCAAGTTTCTGGCGATCAGCGGGACTGCCTACGGGCTCGGGCAGATGGCGGAATCCTATATCGCCGGCCCGCTTGAGCTGTTCATCGTGACCACCGTCTTTTTCCTGTTCCTGGGGATGTTCCTGGACCCGCTTGGCGTGATGCTGATCGCGATCCCGGTGCTGCTGCCGTTCTATGATGCGGCGGGGCTGAATCTGATCTGGTTCGGAGTTCTGGTTGTCAAGCTGGTCGAGATCGGGCTGCTGACGCCGCCGGTCGGGTTCAATGTCTATGTGGTGAAAAGCGTGGTGGGCTCGCAGGTGTCGCTGGGGCAGATCTTCCGCGGGGTGACCTGGTTCCTGCTGTGCGAGGCGATTGTCCTGCTTCTGCTGTTCACGTTCCCGCAGATCTCGCTGTTCCTGCCGGATCTTCAGTTCTGAAACGAAGCCCTGGCCCGGCCGCCGGATATCCGACGGCCGGGCCTGGGTAAATTACCGGGCGATGTCCTTTGGGTTTGACATCGTTTTTTCGCATTATTAAATTAGAATGACGTTCTGCAGAATAGAACATCGTGAGGAGGCGAAGCCGCAAAGATGAAACTGGCCAGATTTGACGACGGGAAAATCGGATATGTCGACGCAGAGGAGATCGTCGACATCACCGTGCTTTGCGGCGTGGACGCAGCGGCCTGGCCGCCGGTCGGCATGCCGAAGGTGATCGCGGACTTCGCCGCGCTGAAACCGAAGATCGAGGCGGGGCTCGCGTCCTGCACGCGCCACCGGCTGTCCGATGTGGTGCTGCGCACGCCGATCCCCTGGCCGAACAAGGTCATCGCCTATCCGGTGAATTACCATGCCCATGGCCGTGAGATGCAGGCGGGTTATCGCGCCACGCAGCAGGGGTTTTTCCTTAAGCCGAACTCGTCGCTGTCGGGGGCGGGGGAGCCGGTGGAGCTGCCCGATCTGCCCGGCCGCGAGACCCATCACGAAAGCGAACTGGCGATCATCATCGGCCGCGAGGCGCGCGGCGTCGCGCGGGCGGACTGGAAGGATTACGTCTTCGGCTATGCCTGCCTGCTCGACATGGTGGTGCGCGGCCGCGAGGAGCGGGTCTGCCGTAAGGCCTATGACAGTTTCTGCCCGGTCGGCCCCTGGATCACAACCGCCGACGAGGTGGCGACGCCCGAAGAGCTGCAGATGAAGCTCTGGGTCAACGACGAGCTGCGTCAGAGCGCAAATACCCGCGATCTGGTGCTGGATATCCCCGGTATGATCGAGACCGCCTCGGCGGTGATGAAGCTTTATCCAGGCGACATCATCGCCACCGGAACGCCCGAGGGCGTCGGCAAGGTGGAGGGCGGCGACCGCATCCGTATCCGCATCGAACAGGTCGGCGAGATGACGGTGGATGTCATTCAGGGCCATCGCGGCCAGACCGAGGTTTTTTCCAAGCCCTATGAGCCCGACATCATCAAGCAGGAGCTGAAGCCATGAGCGCCGATATTTCCAGTCTGGATGAGCTGTACGCCGCCTTTTCCTCGCTCAGCATGGAGGGCGGCTGGCACCGGGTGCAGCCGGCGCTCTGGCCCGTGCCGCGTGAGAATTTCGAGCCGGCGCAATGGTCCTATGCTCAGGTGCGGCCGATCCTGGACGCGGCCGGGCGGCTGATCGATACCGAACAGGCCGAGCGGCGCAACCTGACTATGACCAACCCCGCCGAGGGCAACCTTTACCCCACCGTGCGCACGCTGGTCGCGGCCTATCAGATGATCAAGCCGGACGAGCGGGCCTATGCCCACCGCCACACGCCCAATGCGCTGCGGCTGATCCTTGAAGGGCGCGGCACCTATACGGTGGTGGACGGCATACGGGTGGAAATGCGCCCGGGCGATGTGCTGCTGACCCCGAACTGGGCTTGGCATTCGCATGAGAATGTCGGCTCGGAGGATTGCTACTGGATGGATTTCCTCGATGTGCCGCTGGTGCATCTGCTGGAGCCGATGTTCTTCGAACGCCACCCCGACCGGCTTGAGGCTGAGGTCAGCGATCGCGAACAGGCCGACGGTGTCTATCGCTGGGAAGAGACCCGGCGACGCCTGGCCGAGGCGCCCTCGAACGCGACGCCGGAGGCCGACAAATCCATCGAGCTGGGCGGTCCCGCTCTGCCCACCATCGGGCTGCATATGCAGGAACTGAAGGCAGGTTCGCGCAGCGGCGATTTGCAGACCACGGCCAACAGCATCTTCGCCGTGGTCAAAGGGCGGGGGACAACCACGGTCGGCGGCCGGACGTTCGACTGGGGCTTTGGCGACACCATCGCGGTGCCGGCCTGGCGTCCCTACAGCCACATGGCCAGCGAGGATGCGGTGCTGCTGCGGGTGACCGACGCGCCGATGCTGCAAAAGCTGGGCTGGCTGCGCGGCAATTTCGAGTGAGCAGGGGCCGGTCCGTGCGGCCGGTGACCCGAAACGGAAGGGAAAAGGACAGATGGCTAAAGTTGGGAAAATTCTGATCGCCGGCGGCGGTATCGGCGGCATGGCGGCGGCGCTGGCCCTGTTGCGGCGCGGTTTCGAGGTGGATGTGTTCGAGCAGGCGCCGAAACTGGGCGAGGTGGGCGCGGGCGTCCAGATCAGCCCCAACGGGGCCCGCGCACTCGATGAGCTGGGGGTTCTGGGGGTGCTCCGGGAGCTCTCCTGCAAGCCCGAGCGCAAGGAGTTCCGCCTGTGGAACAGCGGCGATGCCTGGCCGATGTTCAATTTCGACGACAAGGCGGCGGAGCAATATGGCTATCCCTACCTGACCGTCTATCGCCCCGATCTGCTCGGCGCGCTGGTCGATGGGGTGAAGACCCATGAAAAGGGCCGGATCCACCTGGGCCGACGGGTGGCCGATCTGGAGCAGGACACCGATGGCGTGACCCTGATCCTTGAGGATGGCGAGACTGCGCGCGGCGATGTGCTGCTGGGGGCCGACGGGGTGAAATCGGTGATCCGCGACCGGCTGTGGAACACCGAGCCACCGCGGTTCTCGGGCATGATCACCTGGCGCGGGGTGATCCCGATGGAACGCCTGCCCGAGCATATGCAGAAGATGGTCGGCTCGACCTGGACCGGGCCGGGCGGCCATGTGGTCAATTACCCGCTGCGGGCGGGCAAGCTGATGAATTTCGTCGGCACCATCGAGCGCGACGACTGGCAGGTGGAATCCTGGTACACCGAAGGCTCGGCCGAGGAATGCGCGAAGGATTTCGAAGGCTGGCACGCGGATGTGCAGGCGATGATCGAAACCGCGCCGACGCTGCTGAAATGGGCGCTGATGGAGCGCGAGCCGCTGCAACAGTGGACCCTGGGCCGGGTGACGCTGGCCGGGGATGCCTGCCATGCGACGCTGCCGTTCCTGGCGCAGGGCGCGGTGATGTCGATCGAGGACGGGGTCGTTCTGGGCCGCTGCCTGGAACAATTCGACGATCCTTTCGAGGCGCTGCGCCGCTATGAGGCGGCTCGGGTCGGGCGCACCACCCGGATGGTGCGGGGCGCGCGCGACAACACCGACCGGTTCCACAGCTCCGAACTGGCCACCAAGGAAGAGGCGCAGGCCTATCTGGAGCGGGAATGGAGCCAGAGCCCAATCCGCGACAGGTATCACTGGTTGTACAATTACGACGTGATGGCGACGGCGATCTGAGCGCGCCGCAGCCCCGTTTCCCCAATTAGAGAAAGGCATCCCCTCCCGTGACCGACCAATTGCCGAAGGCCGATCTTTTGCAGGGCATTCGTGTGCTCGACCTGACCAATGTGCTGTCAGGCCCGTTCTGCACCTATCAGCTTGCCCTGTTGGGGGCTGAGGTCATCAAGATCGAAAACCCCGAAGGTGGTGATCTGGCGCGGGAGCTGGGCGCGGGGCCGGAGCTGAACACGGCGAAGATGGGCGCGTCCTTCCTGGCGCAGAACGCCGGTAAGAAATCGATGACCTTGAACCTCAAATCCGAGGCGGGCAAGGTGCTGTTCCTGCAGCTTGTCGATACAGCGGATGCGGTGGTCGAGAACTTCCGCCCCGGGGTGATGGAGCGGCTGGGACTGGGGCAGGAGGTGCTGCGGGCGCGGCGGCCGGAGCTGGTCTATTGCGCGATCTCGGGTTTCGGGCAGGAGGGGCCGCTACGCGGCAACCCGGCCTATGATCAGATCATCCAGGGCATGTCCGGGGTGATGAGCATCACCGGCGATGCCGACAGCGCGCCGCTGCGGGCGGGCTATCCGCTCTGCGACACGCTGGGGGGGATGACCGCCGCCTTCGCCATCGTCAGCGCACTGCTTGCGGCGCGGACGACCGGCATGGGGCGGGCGATCGACGTGTCGATGCTGGACAGTACAATTGTGGCGCTGGGTTGGGTGGTTTCAAATTATCTTCTGGCCGGGGTTACCCCTGCGCCCATCGGCAACGAGAACATGACAGCCGCGCCCTCCGGCACCTTCCGTACCGGAGACGGCCCGCTGAACATTGCTGCCAACAGGCAGCAGCAGTTCGAAACGCTATGTCGGGTGATCGACCGGATCGATCTCGCATCCGATCCGCGTTTTGCCGAGCGCGAGGCGCGCAAGGCGAACCGTGCTGCGCTCAATGCCGAGATCGAGGCCAGCCTGGTCACGCAACCGGCCGAGGCTTGGGAGCGGACGCTGAACGAAGTCGGAGTGCCCGCCGGACGGGTAATGAGCATACCCGACATTCTGGCGCATCCGCAGATTGCCGGGCGGCGGCTGATCCAGCAGCTTGACAGCAGCGTGGATGGGATCGACCGTCTCAGTGTAGTGCGGGCGGGGTATCGCCTGTCCGATTGCGAGCCGGCTGCGGGTTGGGCGCCGCCGACGCTCGGGGCCGACACGGATGGCCTTTTGCAGGAGATCGGGGTCACCGCGGCAGATCGCAAAAATTTTCGTGACAGCGGCGTGATCTGAGCCAGGCCGCGATGTCAGGACCGGGGATCTTTTTCGGCCGGAAGCAGCCGTTTCAGGATTTCGGGCGATGCGCCCGCCTGGATCGACAGCTCTACCGCCGCGCGTTGCAGCACCGGTGTGATCTCGGCCACCCGCTCGGGCGAAAAGCGGGTGCGCGGGCCGGAGATGTTGATGCAGCCCGACAACGTATTGCCGAGGCCGAACACCGGTGCGGCCATCGCCGCCATGTCCGGGTTGCGCTCACCGAAGGAGGTGAAGACAAGACCGTCGCGACCGGCATCGCTGGCACGCTTGCCGCTGTAGCGGATCAGCGCCTTGCCGCTTGCGCCGCGGTCCAGCGGCCGGGTGTCGCCGACGCGGATATGGTCGCGGATCTCCTGCCGGGCATCGACGCGGAACAGACACAGGCGCATTTTGCCTTCCCGCACGAAATAAGAGGCGCTCTCGTTTACCTCGTTCACGATGCGCTCCAGCATCGGCATAACGATATCGCCAATTCGGAAGGTTTCCTGATAGATACCGGCGAGTTCGACAAATTTGGGTCCGATCTGATAGCCCCGGTCGTCGAGCTTTCGCACATAGCCGTAGGCCTCCAGCGAGGCGAGCAGGCGCAGGATCGTACTTTTGTACAGGCCGGTCTTCTGGGCCAGTTCCGTAAGGCTAAGACGGCCGTCGGTGTCGCGAAACGCATCCAAGATCGAAAGCGCGCGCTCGACCGCGGCGACACCGTTTTTCGCTGTCATGCTGATGCCTCATCTTTCTCACCAAGCGTAATACCATTCTACGAGATGAAACTGTACATATCAATGCCAAACCCGCGTAGCGCCTGGCCCGAAGGGGCGGACTGCGCTGTGCCCCCCCGTTGTCAGGGCCCAATACCCGCTGCAGCCAGAACCGGAGTACAACCGTGAGCGATTTTCCCACCCGCGTCCATATAAAGGAAGAGGGCCCCAGAGAGGGGTTCCAGATCGAATCCGCCGCGATATCCACCGTCGACAAGATCCGCCTGATCGACCGGCTGTCGGACAGCGGGTTGCGCCATATCCAGGTGGTGTCCTTCGTAGATCCCCGGCGGGTGCCGGGCATGGCCGATGCCGAGGCGGTGGTCACCGGCATGGTGCGGTGCGAAGGGGTCAGCTATACTGCGCTCTGGCTCAATGCCCGCGGGTTTCAGCGGGCAGCCGCAGCCGGCGGGCTGGATCTGGAGGGCAGCCTGAACCTCTATGCCTCGGACGCCTTTCTCATGCGCAACCAGAACCGCACACCTGCGCAGCAATATGCGGCGCAACCCGAGCTGATCGCGATGTATCAGGCGGCGGGTGTGCCGGTGCGGCGCGGTTTCGTTTCGGCGGCCTTCGGCTGCAACTTCGAGGGCGATATCCCGGTGGCGCGGGTGGTGGACCGGGTGGGCGAACTGCTGGCCCTTGCCAGCGATCACGGCGAGACGCTGGGCCATGTGGGCCTGGGTGACACAATGGGCTGGGCAACGCCGCTGACCGTCAAGCGGGTGGTCGGAGCCGTGCGTGACCGGTTCCCGGACCTTCGCCTGTCGCTGCATCTGCACGACACCCGCGGTATGGGTGTGGCCAATGCCTGGGCCGGGCTGGAGATGGGCGTGGATATGTTCGATGCCGCCGTGGGCGGGCTGGGCGGCTGTCCATTCGCCGGTCACAAGGGGGCGGCGGGCAACCTGTGTACCGAGGACTTCGTATTTCTCTGCGACGAACTGGGGATCGAGACCGGGGTCGATCTGGAGGCGCTGATCGATTGCGCGCGGCTGGCCGAGGAGATCGTCGGCCACGATCTGACCGGATCGGTAATGAGAGGCGGTCTACTGCGCCGCCTGCGGCGCTGAGCGCGGATCGGGGTGCAGATGTCAGGCCGGGTCAGAAGAGACGATCTCTTTCAGCAATCCGATCATCCGCTCGACCTGCCCGGCGTCAAACCGCTGGTCGGGGCCGATGATAGTATAGACGCCGATCAGGTCGCCATCTTCGGCCAGCAAAGGGGCTGCGACCGCCGAGGCGCCCTCGGAGACCGCGCCGGAGGAAAACGCGACGCCGTTCTCGCGCACCGAGTCGTACACCGCACCCTGGCGGCCCCGGCTGGCTTCGATCACCAGCCCGCTGGCGTTGCACCCAATCGGGATCCGGTCGCCCTCGTTGACCGAGGCGCGCACGAGTTTCGGCGATTCGATCCGGTAAAGGCACATCTGCTGAAGCCCCAGCGGGATATAGAAGGCCACGGTTTCATCGAAGGCGCTGTGCAACCGGCGCATGTTGGCCAGGACGGCCTCCCGGTCGATCAGGTTGCCGAAGTAGAACCTGTTGCCCAGCTCGCCGACGACCGCGCCCAGACTGTAGAGCCCGTCGGCATTGCGGTGCAGGAAGCCGTGGTCCTGCAGGGTGCTGCACAGCCGCAGGGCGGTACTTTTGTAATGGCCTGTCCGTTCGGAGATCTCCGTCAGCGACAGTTGCGACCGATCGCCGAGGAAGCAGTTCAGCACCTGAAGACCGCGTTCCAGCGCAGCCACTCTCTGTTCGGGTTTCGCGGGCTTTTCGGTGCTCATCTGCTTTCTGTCCTCCCAGACGGATGCGGCTTTCCCAGCCTTTTGGTGCATATACCGATCCGGGCGGCGACAACAGGGTGCGGCGGGCGTTGTATGGACAATCCGGCCACAGTAACGTTGAAGACCAATTCCACATCCGGCGCGCAAGGCGTCCAATGCCCGGCCTGAAGAATGAACTCGCAGCCAAGAACCGTCTATCTCCTTGCCCGAATCTATCACGTGATCCGCGAACAGATGGATTCCGAACTCGCCCGGCTGGGGATCACGTCGGTGCAGTATTCCATTCTCAGCCTGATCCGCGCCGGGGACGGGCTGTCCTCGGCGCAGCTTGCCCGGCGGTACCGGGTCAAGCCGCAGTCGATGATCAAGATCGTCAAGGATCTGGAGGACAAGGACTTGATCGAGCGTCACATCGGACCCGACAGTCGCAAGGCGCTGGTGGCGCGACTGACTGCGGAGGGCTCTACGGCACTGGATCGGTGCGATGCAACGATCGACCGCTTCGAAAATCGCATCTTCACAGATGTCGCGCCGGAGGACATCGCCGCCTTCCGCCGCGTCGCAAGGACGCTGATCGATCAAACCGGGTTCTCGCCCGACGGCGATGCGCGCGGAGGGACGGAGGCGTGAATATCGACGATCTGAAAGCCTTTGTCTGGGTGGCGGAGGCCGGCGGATTCTCACGGGCCTCGGCCGAACAGCGGGTCGCACAGTCGGCGCTGAGCCGACGGGTGGCGCGACTGGAATCGGAACTCGGCATCCGCTTGGTCAAGCGGGACGGACGCGGCGTCCGGCTGACCGATCAGGGCAATTTGCTTCTGGAACGTTCGGGCGGGATCTTTGCCGAGATCGACGCGGTAAAACGGCAGATGGTCGAGCATTCCGACGAGCCGCGCGGCGAGGTGACTCTGGCCATGCCGCCCACCACGGCCCAGGTCCTGGCGCCGCTGATTGCCATGGAGGTGACAGAACGGTTTCCCGAAGTGCACCTGCGGATGCTAGAGGGGTTCAGCGGAGCGATCCACAACCTGGTGGTCAGCGGCCGCGTCGATCTCGCGCTGCTCTACGAGCCGGAAGAACGCTCCGATATCAGCATAACGCCGCTGATCAACGAACCGGTCTACCTGATCGTGGCCAAGGACAGGCGGTCGGCGTTTCCGGTGCTGAACGAACGCAAGGTGGTGCGGTTCTCGGACCTGCCGAAGCTGCCGCTGATCCTGCCGAGCAAGAGCCACAGCATTCGTAGCCTGATCGAGCGTCAGGCGATAGAGCGGCGGCTGAAACTGAACCTAGCCTTCGAGGTCGACGGTATCCGGGCGACCAAGGCGATGGTGCAGGCGGGGTTGGGGTGCACGATGTTCAGCTACGCGGCGGTCTACGAGGATGTGAACGCGGGCAGGCTGGAGGTGATCGAGACCATGCCGCGGCTGTCCTGGACACTGTCGCTGGGCGAGCCGAAGCGGGAGGATTCCGGCCGCGCGGTGCAAGCGGTGCGCGGTGTCATTCTGGAAAAATTGCAAGCGCTGAAAGACGGCGGCTACTGGCGTGGGCGGTTCCTGTTCCGCTGAACCTGGCCGTTCCGGCAATCCGCCCCGCCGGGGTACGGCGAGGCGGGGGCATCAGACCTCGATCTTGGTGACGTCGTCCTTGAAGATCCAATCGTAGCGGTCGAGGATCGCGGCGCGGCCCCATTCAGTTTCGATGAAATCGGCGGCGGTATCGGCCTGCAGGAACGCCTCGTTGTGGAACCGGCGCAGGTTTTCGTTGGCGCCCTGCACCTTGCGGTTGGCTACCGGGCTGCGTAGTTCCTCATAGCGGCGCAGCGCCCGAACCGGATCGTCGGTGTATTTTTCCAGACATTTCGCCAGGACAACCGCATCCTCGATCGCCATCACCGCGCCCTGCGCCAGCAGCGGCAGGGTGGGGTGGCAGGCATCGCCCAGCAGTGCGGTGCGCCCTTCGGCCCAAATCTGCAGTGGCGGGCGCACCATCAACGCCCATTTGAATTGCGAAGGTGCCGCCTCGATCAGGGTCTGGATGTCTTCGTGCCAGCCTTGGAAATCGGCGCGGAACTCTTCCTTGTCGCCCTGGGCGCTCCAGGATTCCACCCGCCAGTCGTCGCGTTCGGCGGTGGCGACCACATTCATCAGCTTGCCGCCGCGCAGCGGGTAGTGCACCACATGGCCATGCGGGCCGACCCAAACGGTTGCGCGGTTGCGGTTCATCCGCTCGGGCAGGTTTTCCATCGGCACCACGCCGCGCCAGGCCAGCATGCCGGAGAACTCTGCCGGAGCGCTGCCGAACATCGCCGCACGGATGGTGGAATGCACCCCGTCGGCGCCGATCAGAACGTCGCCGGTCACTTCGGTGCCGTCGTCGAGCCTGAGGCCGACGCCGTCCTTCGTCTGGGCGAAGCCGGTGCATTTGCGGCCCAGATGGATGGCGTCGGGCTTTTTCAGCCGGACCGCATCGACCAGCACCTGCAGCAAATCTGGCCGGAACACGGTCAGGTAAGGGTAGCTGTAGCGTTCCAGCGCCTCGGTGCCCAGATCGAACATTTCGAAGGTTTTACCACTGTCCCACAGGCGCACGACCTTGTCGTCGGCATTGGACGACAGCCGCGCCAGGTCGTTGAACACGCCCAGGTGATCCAGCGCCCGGTTGGCGTTCGGGCTGATCTGGACGCCGGCGCCGACCTCGCCCAGTTCGGGGGCCTGTTCGTAGACATCGACGTCGAACCCCTTGTTCAGCAGCGCCAGCGCCGTCGCCGCCCCGCCGATCCCGCCACCGGCTATGATGACATGCAGTTTCTTTTTCATGATCCCTCCCGCTTGCTGCGGACGTGTAAGCTCAGGGCGCTCCCCGGCGGCGGGGGGCGCCGTTTCGCGTTTTCGGTTGGAGCGCCGCTTATTCGGCGATCAGGAAGCCCAGCTTTTCCATCACCGGCTTGTCGCAGACCTCGAAGAGGTCACTGTCCTCGTCCGTGGTGATCTCGTGGCGGGCCCAGGCCGGTGCGGCGAAGACATCGCCGCGTTGCCAGCGGAACTCGGTATCGCCGCTACGGAAGCTGCCGCTGCCCTTGGTGGCGGCATAGATCCGGTTGACCGTATCGCGCACCGGGCCGAGCGTTGCTCCGGCGGGCAGGGCCATGCAGGTCAGCTCCATGGTCAGGATATGTTCCTGGGAATCGAGCACGTGGCGGCGGATGCCGGCGGTATCCGGGGTGGCTTGGGCCAATGCCGCGTCGATCTCCGCCCGCTTGAACCAGAAGGGATGGGCCTGCGGTGTCTGCTCGACGGTCTGATAGGTGTCGGGATGTTCGGTATAGAACATCGGCTCCAGCCGGTGCACCAGCGGCACATCGAGGAAGTCGATCCAGCAGGCGGTTTCTTTGCCGTCGTTGTAGTGGCTGTGCCAGCAACCGCCGGGTGTCAGCAGAACGTCGCCGGGAACCATGGGCAGCTTGACGCCATCGACTACGGTAAAGAGCTCGGGGCCCGCATCCAGCACCAGCCGCAGCGCGTTCGGCGTGTGTTTATGGGCGCGGGCGTGCTCGCCGGGCTGGATCAGCTGATAGGCGCAGACCAGGGTGCGCACGGTGTCATAGTCGTTGTCGCCCACCGGGTTGAACATCAGCAGGTTGCGACGCTCGGCCAGTTCGGTGTCGATCCACAGGCTGGCGCGGTCGAGCGCGGCATGGGCCTCGCGGTAGGACCAGTGCAGCGGGCGGAACTCGGTCGCGGGTTGCTTCCACAGCGAGCGGCGTTTCTTGTGCCAGCCGGCGGTATAGCGCTCGCGTTCGAACAGGGGGTAAAGATCGTCCAAGCCGCTGGACTTGGCGATATCGTCGATCGTACTCATGCGATGGATCCTTCCTTGGTCTCAGATGCCGCGTTTGAATTCATAGGGTTTGTCGAACACCACATTGGCGCCGCAGTCGCCCGCCACCACCGGCAGCGACATTCGTCCGATGCCCTCGACCTCGATGGTGACGGTATCGCCGGGCTGGATCGGCCCCACGCCCGCGGGCGTGCCGGTGGCGATGATGTCGCCGGGATAGAGGGTCATGGCCGAGGAGGCGATCGACACCATGTCGGGCATGTCGACGATCAGGTCGCGGCTGTTGGCATGCTGGCGCAGCTCGTCGTTGACCCAGAGCTTCATCTCGATATCGGCCACATCGGCGATCTCGTCCGCGGTCACGATCCACGGCCCGATGGGGGTAAAGGTGTCGTAGGATTTGCGCATCACGCGCTCTTCCTTGCCGCGCACGGTGATGTCCATCAGGCAGGAATAGCCGAAGACATAGTCCAGCGCCTCTTCGGGCGAGACATCGCGGCAGGTCTTACCGATGATCAGCGCGATTTCGCATTCGTGGTGGAATTCGCGCCCGGCGATATTCGGCGTGGCGATCTTGTCATTGGGGCCGATGATCGAAGAGTTGGCCTTGAGAAAGAAGCCCTGGATATTGGCGAGGCCGGTCGAGGTCATCTCCTTGGCGTGGTCGTGGTAGTTGACCGGATAGGCGATCAGCTTGTTCGGCCAGGGCACCGGGGTTTCCAGCGTCACATCGGCCAGCGGAATCGCCGGGCCGGTCTTGACGGCGTCCTCCAGTTTCTCCTTGAGCCCGTCGAACTCCGCGATCATCCGCAGCGGGCCGACCGGCGGCCATTCTGCCGCATCCACATTACACAGCGCGGTGACGTCGGTGATCTCCTCCCCGGCGATGACCCCGATCTTGCCTCCGTCGAAACGTGCGATCTTCATGTGTTCTGTCTCTCCTGAAATTTTCATTCGGCGCAAACCGCCTTTCGGGCGCAGGGTAGAAGCAAAAAAACATCTCAAAAACAGATGAGTTTGCGATTTATGCCATCTCGTTTCGGCAATAATTCCGTTGCCTGACATTGCCGTACCGTTTGTCCTTGCGCCCGAAAGATGCCGTGCAACGGCGGCTTGACAGGGAGAATTCGGATTCGTATTAATTTATAAGCCTAACTGATATTGTATCAGTTAGGGGTTGAATTTTGGAGGAGTCCCATGAGACAGACTGCTGAAGGTGTGCCGGGCGGCAAGAACGTGACGGTGGAGTTTGAGGACGGCATCGCTTGGGTGCGTCTCAACCGGCCGGAGAAGCGCAACGCGATGAGCCTTGAGCTGGCCATCGAGATGAATGAGGTGATGGACGCGCTGGAGCTGGATGATCGCTGCGGCGTTTTCGTCCTCACTGGCGAAGGCGATGCGTTTTCCGCCGGTATGGACCTCAAGGGGTTCTTCCGCGAAACCGACGGCATGACCGACCTGCACCGCAAGCGCGCCTATCGCGAGAACCGCGACTGGCAGTGGCGACGGCTGATGATGTACGGCAAGCCGACCATCGCCATGGTCAATGGCTGGTGCTTCGGCGGTGCCTTTACGCCGCTGATCTGCTGCGATCTGGCGATCTCCTCGGACGACGCGACCTATGGTCTGTCCGAGGTGAACTGGGGCATCATCCCCGGCGGTGTGGTGCCCAAGGCGGTGCAGACGCTGGTGAACGACCGCCAGGCGCTCTACTACATGATGACCGGCGAGACTTTCAAAGGCCAGAAAGCCAAGGAACTGGGGCTGGTCAATGAATCGGTTCCCGCCGACAAGCTGATGGAGCGTACCCGCGAGGTGGCGAAAGTGCTGCTGGAGAAGAACCCGCTGGTTCTGCGCAACACCAAGCTGAGCTATCGCTATATCCAGGAAATGAACTGGGAACAGGCGGGCGAATACCTGATGGCCAAGGGCGACCAGACCACCTTTATGGATCCGGAGAAAGGGCGTCACGAGGGGATCAAACAGTTCCTCGAAGACAAGACCTACAAGCCGGGCCTTGGCGCCTATTCGCGGGACTGATCCCGGGCTTTGGATGAAAACGGTGCCGGTGCGCGACCGCGAGGGCGGACGCGTGCCGGCACAGGGAGGACAGGAATGACAGTCAGGCCATCCATCGTGCGCCTGCTCCGGCCGCGGTCCATCGCGGTTGCCGGGGCATCGGCGAAGAAGAAATCACTTGCCAATATCGTGCTGGACAATCTCGCGCGCTACGGGTTCGCGGGCGCTCTGCATGTGATCCACCACAAGGAGGCCCAGATCGAAGGGCGGCCGACCGTCGCTTCGGTGGACGAGCTGCCCGAGGGTGTCGATTGCGTGGTTCTGGCGATGCCGGCCAAGGCGATTCTGCCGGCGGTCGAAGCCTGTGCCGCCAAGGGCGTGGGCGGGATCATTATCTTTTCCGCCGGTTTCGCCGAGCTGGGCGAAGACGGCCGGCAGGCGCAAGAGCGTATTCGCGAGATCGCCCATGCGGCGGGGATGGTTGTCGAAGGACCCAACTGCCTCGGCATGATGAATTACGTCGATGCCATCCACCTCAGTTTCAGCGCCACCGATCAGCGCGATATCGCCGGGCCGGGAATCGGCGTGATCTCGCAAAGCGGGGCGATGGCCGTAGTCGTGCGCGGCGCCTTTCACGGGCGCGAGCGGGATGTGAGCTATGCCATCTCGACCGGGAACGAGGCGGCCAACGGGATCGAGGATTTCCTCGAATTCCTGCTCGACGACGACGACACCCGGGTGATCTGCATGATTGCCGAACAGCTGCGCGACCCGCAGCGGTTCCTGGCGCTGGCCGGGCGCGCGCGGCACATCGGCAAGCCCATCGTGATGCTGCATCCGGGCAAATCCGGTGCCGCGCGCGAGGCCGCGCGCACCCACACCGGGGCGCTGGCCGGCGACAACGCGGTGATGCGCGCCAAAGCGCAGGCCAAGGGCGTGACGCTGGTCGATACCATCGAGCAGCTGATCGACGTTACCGAATTCGTCCAGCTGTATGGTTTTCCGTCAGCGCCGGGGCTTGGGGTAATCGGCGAATCCGGTGCTCTGAGCGCGCAGCTGCTCGACTATTGCGAAGAGCAACATGTGCCGCTGCCGCATCCCGAAGGCGCGGTTGCCGAGGCGCTCGCCGCCATCGCGCCGGGGTTCATCAATGCGACCAATCCGCTGGACCTGACGGCACAGGCGATGATCAATCCCGACATCTACCGGCAGGCGGTCGCCGCGCTGGAGGTCGACGACCGGATCGGCACCATCATGTTCGGCATTAGCCTGACAAGCCGCACCATGGCCAAACGCAAGCTGCCGCCGCTGTTGGAAATCCTCCGGGCTTACCGTCCGTCCAAGCCGGTGATCTTCGCCATGGTCGGCGACGACGCCGAGATCGGGCAGGAGTTGATCGGGCAGATGCGCGATCTGGGCATTCCCTTCTATCGTTCGCCCGAACGGGTGGTGCGGGCGCTGCCGGTTCTGACTGCGCCCCGTTCAGGGGCCGAGGCGCGCCGCCTGCCGGCGCCGGCGGCTGCGGATCTGCCCGAGGGCACGTTGTCGGAGGCGCAGTCCAAGACGCTGCTAGCCGAAGCCGGTCTGCCGGTGCCGCCGTTCCGCGCCGCAGGCAGCGCGGATGAGGCTGCCGCCGCGGCTGCCGATCTGGGCTATCCGGTTGCGATGAAGGTGCTCTCGGCCGCGTTGCCGCACAAGAGCGACGTGGGCGGTGTGTTCCTCAGCCTGAAGGACGAGGCCGCACTGCGTGCCGCCTATGAAGAACTCCATGCCAATATCGCCCGCCTTGCGCCGGGGGTGACGTCCGAGGGCGTGCTGATCGAGCCGATGGCACGGATGGGGGTGGAGCTGATCGCGGGCGCGCGCGACGATCCGCTTTGGGGGCCTGTCGTGCTGGTGGGGCTTGGCGGGGTTCAGGCCGAATTGCTGAAAGACCTCCGGCTGTTGTCTGCCGACTGCTCGGAGGCCGAGGTAATTGCCGCGCTGGAGGGGCTGAATGGTGCCGCACTTCTGAAAGGGTTCCGGGGGGCACCACCCTGCGACCTGCCTGCGATCGCCCGTGCGGTCTGCGCACTGGGGGATTTCGCGGCGGCCCATCCGCAGGTGGCCGAGGTCGAGATCAACCCGCTGTTTGCCTACCCCGAAGGGGACGGCGTCTGCGCCGTCGATGCGCTGATTTCTGTCAGGAAGGAGCAGGAGTAATGGATTTTTCCGTTTCCGAAGAACAAAAGATGCTGCTCGATACCACATCGACGCTGATGAGCCGCCATGCGGATCCGGCCGAGATCGGCAAATGGGATCTGGACCGCCAGTATCCCGAAGAGCTTTACGCCAAATGGGCCGAGGCCGGGCTGATCCAGTTTCCGTTCCCCGAGGAATACGGCGGACTAGGTGGCGATGCGGCGGATGTGGCCCTGCTGGTCGAGGAACTCTCCAAGTCGAGTGCCGACCTCTGCATGCCCTATTCCAGTGCGATCTTTTGTGGGTTCAACATTCTGCGCAACGGCAGAGAGGCGCAGAAGCGCCGCTGGCTACCGCCGCTGCTGAGCGGCGAGATCAAGATGCTGATCGGCATCTCGGAGCCCGGCGCGGGCTCCGACGCCACCGCCATGAGTACCTTTGCCAGCCGGACCGAGGGCGGCTATCTTCTGAACGGGCAAAAGCTCTGGGTCACCGGGGCGGGGCTGAAGGACGCTTATCTCTGCCTCTATGCGAAAACCGACAAGACGGTGTCGCACCGGGACGGCGTTTCGATGTTCTTGATCGATGCCCGGGCGCCGGGGGTGACGCTACGCAAGCTCGACATGCTGGGGCGGCGCTGCAGCGGGACCTATGAAATCTTTTTCGAGGATGCCTTCGTGCCCGAGGATCAGCTGATCGGCGGCGAGGGTCATGGCTGGCAATGCCTGATGTCGGGGCTGCAATACGAGCGCGCGGTTTCCGCCGCCAGCAGCTGCGGTGGGGCGCAGGGGGTGGTTGACCTGATCGCCGCCTATGCGATGGAGCGCCAGCAGTTCGGCCAGCCGATCGGCACCTTTCAGGCGATTTCGCACCGCATCGCGGATATGCAGACACGGGTCGATGCAGCACGGATGCTCATGCTCCGGGCGAGCTGGCTGTCGTCGCGGGGCGAGGACGCGCTGCGCGAGATCTCCGAGGCCAAGCTCTTCGCTTCGGAAACCTATGTCCATGTGGCGGGCGAGGGGGTGCAGCTAATGGGGGCCTACGGGCTGAGCCGGGAATATGCGATGGAGCGGCATTTCCGCGATGCCCGCAGCGCCACCATTGCCGCGGGGACCTCGGAGACGCTCAGGAACTTGATCGCGGGTCTGATGGGCTTGAAACAGCTCCGATAGCGCGCGTTGGCTGGTCCCGTTACCGAGGTCCAGACCCCAGGCATTCCCTTCCCGGGGGACAGGGGGACGACGCGGCTTCGCTATAGAGGAGCGAACAGATTGGCCAGGAGCCGAGCATGGCGGGTCTGTGCCTGGTCTTGCCCCGTTTTAGTTCCGGTCTCTTTCGAGCAATGTTTGCTATGAAGGAGACCGAGAATGGCAACGAACTAAACAGACGAGTTTCGTCGTGGTGCTTTACGAATCGCAACGACCATTGGTCTGACAAGACCACAAGCGGCATCAGATTTGGGGTTGGGCATTCGACATTGAACAAGTGGGTTCAATAGCATCGACACGAGGGCACCAAATCCGTCGCCTGATCCTGAGATGATTTCCTGGCCGCTGTGTTGTGCCGGGCATGGGTCATTTCCCGCAGCTGTGCTTTCGCCGATTTGGCCCCCTTCCACCCTCACCGCGATTTCGCATCGGATGAGTGTCTTGTCCTACCACCGGGCGTTTCAGGTAGGGACGTCCCACGAAAACGTGGTGATCGTCGACTACCTCTATGAATTGAATATCCGCGGGCCTGTGGTCGATCTGGACGACGTCGAGGGCCTGTCTCGCACTGATGCATCCCGGACGAAGTTTCAGGCGATGAAGATACTTGCCGCCGGAAAGCCTGCGACGTGCAATCTCCTCGTGGGTGAACAGGTGCGGGATCCGCTTGGCCACGCTGACATAAGCTGGAGGATTGAGCCCTTCACTGGCACAGCGCGCACGGATTTCATCGACGAACGGAGCGAGGTCGGGTTGCTCTGGCCGGAGCCACAACTCGCGCATCTGAACCCGAGTTCCGGATCTTGTATCTCAGTATACCTCAGGTTTGGGGGGCGCCGGCTAACTATGGGGGCGGGTAGCAACAACAACGCGCGGCTCTTTTCCGGTATGACCCCCGAAACCTATTCCCGTTCCGACGCCACAACCCTCGCGCAAATGATCCGCAGCGGCGAGGCTGGCCGTGATGAGGTCCATGAAGCGGCTGTGCGGGCGGCTGCTGCGGCAAACGCGAAATTCAACTTTGCCCTGGCGTTGAAGGCTGATGCCTCGGAGCCAACGCGGGAAGACGGTGCGCTCTGCGGGGTTCCGACCCTGATCAAGGACATCAACGGTCATATCGCAGGCGACCCGGTTTGTTTTGGAAGCCGCCTCTATCAATGTCAGACATCCGCACAAAGCAGCCATGTCGGCCTCGGGATTCAGCGGGCCGGGATGGATGTGATCGGCGTCTCCTCGGCGCCGGAGTTCTCGCTGGAAGGGCACACTTCCAACCTGCTGACCGGCGACGTGCGCAATCCCTGGGCAACTGAGCGGTCGCCGGGAGGCTCCAGCGGCGGGGCCGCAGCAGCGGTTGCCAGTGGCGCGGTGCCAGTTGCCCATGGCTCGGACATTGCCGGCTCGATCCGCGTTCCTGCGGCCTGGTGCGGGTGTGTCGGGCTGAAGCCGTCGCGCGGGCGCGTCAGTTCAGGCCCTGCAAAGGATGAAGGCGGCTTTGGCCTTGCCACCAACATGTTCCTGACCCGGACGGTACGGGACGCGGCCGCCACTCTCGATGCGCTATCACGCCCCTTTCCGGGTGATCCGTTCCGTATCCCGACGCCGGAAGGATCGTTTCTGGCCTCACTTGGGAACGGTGGTGTGGGCGGTTCGTTGCGCATTGCGGTCTCTGTCGAAGGTCGCATGGGCATTCCGGTCGAGCCTGAAACCGCCGCGGCACTTCGCGATGTCGCAGGTCTTCTGGAGCAGGCGGGCCATTTTGTGGAAGAGTTCGGCGACCCGCTGGACGGAATTGAGAGCCTTGTCGCGTTGACCGAGGTCTGGCTCGCGGGCTTCGCGGATCAATCCGACCGGGTGGCGACGGCACAGGGCCGCAAAATCGATGAAACCGTTTTCGGTCCGGTCGCATTGGCCGCCTATGAGTGGTCGAGACGCATCGATCTGGCCCACTTTCTTGCTGCGATCGATCACTTGAACCGGAGCCGTCGCCAGATGGGCGAGGCGCTGGAGGCCTATGACATCTGGCTCAGCCCGGTGACCCCCGCAGCCGCGCCCCGGATCGCCGATCTGCCGACGCCCTCCACAGATTTCCGCGACCATATTGAGCGCGGCATGGCGCCTGCCTTCCAGCACACCGTCGCGCAGAATGTACTTGGCCTTCCGGCGATGTCGCTGCCGCTTGCACGTCACAGCGACGGGCGGCCCATCGGAGTGCAACTCACCGCGCAGGCCGGTCGGGAGGATCTGTTGTTGCACCTTGCAGCCTTTTTCGAAGAAACCCGTCCCTGGCCGCTGATCCCGCCAGAGGCGAGATAACAAACCACTGGTCCAACAAGGAGAAGATCATGAAATTGAAACCGATTGTTGCTGCGATTGCGGTGGCGCTCGGCCTGGGAGGCGCGTCCGCCCAGGCCGAAGCCAAATATACGTTAACGATCTCAAGCTGGGGGCCGCCGACCTCAGGGATAAATGTTTCGATGTGGCCACAGATCACGAGACTCATCGAAGAGGCAACCGATGGGCGGATCACGACCGACCTGAAACTGAACCTTGCGCCGCCGCCCGCGCAGTTTGACATGATCCTCGACGGTGCCGCGGATCTAACCTGGATTTTCCACGGCTATAATCCCGGCCGCTTCGTTTCCGCCCAGATGATCGAATTGCCGGGGTATGATGCCGATTCCGCCACACTTTCGGCGGCCTACTGGCAGGTTTATCAGGACCATTTTGCCGGGCTGGACGAACACCGCGGGGTGAAACTGATCGGTTTGATGACCCATGGTCCGGGTCAGCTCGCTTCGGCCTCCAGGATCGAACAGCTGTCCGATATTGCCGACCTGAAGATCCGCACCGGCGGCGGTGTCGCTGGCGAGGTTGTCGGCCTTTTGGGGGCCAGCCGCATCCAACTGCCTGCGCCGAGTTCGTATGAGGCGATTGCCTCGAAGGCGGCGGATGCCAGCATGATGACAATCGAGGGCCGCAAGAGCTACAATCTGGTTGAGGTGGCGCCCTTTATGTACGAAATGCCCGGTGGCTTCTATCGCGGCTCCTTTGCGCTGCTGATGAACCAGGAAAAATTCGACGCGCTGCCCGCGGACCTTCAGACTGCGCTCGACACGGTTTTCGGCCTCGACACCTCGCGCGTTGCCGGCACCGTCTGGGATGAGATCGACCTCGAAGGTCGTCAGGCCACGCTCGACACGCCCGGCAACGAGATCATCGTCGCCAGCCCCGAGGATCAAGCGGCCTTCGCCAAACTTGCCGAGGGCGTCAAGGAGAAGGTCTTTGCCAGCCTCCGCGACGCAGGCGCAGATCCCGAGGCTGCCTATGCCGAGATCTTGTCGCTGATCGCCAAGTGATGAGCTGGTAGAGCGCATGTCATCCTTTCGGAACACTGTCACCGCGGTCCTTGTGACCGCGGTGCGTTTGCCCAAGGGGCTGGCCATGGCGGCGCTGATGCTGCTGATGGTCATGACCTTTTTCGATATCTTGCTGCGGTCGACGGTGAATGCCCCGATCGAGGCCACGACCGAACTGTCGCGCATCCTGTTGATGTTCGTCGTTTTTGCCGCCATGCCCGAGGTGACCCTGCGCGGCACCCATGTGGCGGTGGATCTGCTGGCGCCCGTACTGGACCGGGTCGGGTTCGCCCGCATCGAGGGGCTGATCCTGATCGGCTCTGCTGTGCTGATGGTCTGGCCCGACCAGAAGATCCTGACGCTCGCGATGCGCAGCAAGAGTTATGACGACATGACAGAATTCCTGCATATCCCAACATATCTGCCGGCGCTTTGCGTGTTTGCTTTCATGGTGATGACCACAGCCTGTTTCGCCATTGCCGGGCTGTGGCTTTTGCTGACCGGGTATTCCTTTGGGTTTGAACGGCGGGAGGCAAAGGAATGGTAACCTCTCTCTTGGGCCTCGCGGCCGTTCTGGCCCTATCGCTGCTGCGTGTACCGATCGCCATAGCGATGGGCGTCGTCGGCGTCCTTGGCTACGCGATGGAGACCAGCATGTCGGCCTCAATCTCGATGGCCGCACGGCTGATCACCGATGCGTCGCAGGACTACAGCCTGACGGTGGTGCCACTCTTCGTGCTGATGGGCCTCTTCGTCAACAAGGGCGGCATGGCGGATGAGCTTTACGAGGCCGCCTATTCGTTTCTCGGGCATCTGCGTGGCGGGCTTGCGATGGCGACCATCGTCGCCTGCGGCGGCTTCTCGGCGATCTCGGGTTCGTCGCTGGCGACGGCGGCGACCATGTCGCGGGTGGCGATGCCGCAGATGCGGAGGTTCGGCTACAACGATACGCTCTCGACCGGATCCATCGCGGCGGGCGGTACGTTGGGCATCCTGATCCCACCCAGCGTGATCTTGATCATCTACGGGCTTCTGACCGAGACCAGCATCGGAAAGCTGTTCCTTGCCGGTATCGTGCCGGGGATGCTCGGCATCCTGCTTTATCTGGTCGCCGTTCGCTTCGCGGTCTGGCGCGACCCGTCGGCGGGGCCGGCCGGAGAGCGCTCCACCATGCGTCAGCGACTGCATGCGCTGCGCGGGGTCTGGGCGATCCTGCTGCTGTTCTTCATAGTGATCGGCGGGCTCTACGGCGCGCTGAACTTCTGGCCGATCCATATCACCTTCTCGCCGACCGAGGCGGCGGGCGTCGGTGCGACCGGGGCTTTCCTGATCTCGTTGTTCAGGAGGCAGATGAGCCTGCGCGACATGCTGTCGGCGTTGTCCGAGGCCGTGACAACCACCGCCTCGCTTTTCGCGGTGCTGATCGGGGCCTGGATCTTCTCGAATTACGTCAACATGGCCGGCCTGCCATCGCAGTTGCAGGCCTTGGTGTTGAACTGGGGAACCTCGCCCTTTCTCGTCATGGCGATGATCATCCTGATCTACGTGCTGCTGGGGTGCGTGTTCGAGAGCATGTCGATGCTGTTGCTGACCGTGCCGGTGTTCTTTCCGGTCGTCGTGGCGCTGGGATTCGATCCGGTCTGGTTCGGCATCGTCGTGGTCGTGGTGGTCGAGATCAGCCTGATTACACCGCCCGTTGGGTTGAATGTCTTTGTTCTCAAGCGCGTGGTGCAAGATGTTTCGATCGCCACGATCTTTCGCGGGGTGACGCCTTTCTGGATTGTCGATCTGATCCGGCTGGCCATTCTGCTGGGCATCCCGGCGGTAACGCTGTTTCTTCCCAACTCCATTCACTAGGGGCCTTAGGGCTCCGAGACCCGGCCCCTCCACTGGCGGGGCCGGGTTCGATTCAACATGTCAGACGGTCAGTTGGCGGTTTCGGCAACTGGGCATATTGGCCACCGATGAACAGCAGGGGATCGACCTGACCCTCAGGGGCCTCCATGTGCACCGGCCGGCCAAGGATGATCCGGTGGTCCCCGCCTGGAAAAACCTCATGCAGATCGCAGAGGAATACCGCCGACGCATCCGCCAGCCGTAGGAAGCCGCGGTCCCGTAACAAGGGCACCGAAGCCACATCGCCGCGTCCGGAGAAGGCGTTGGAAATCTCGGTCTGGTCGCGCTTGAGGATGTTCACCGAGAACCGCCCAACGCGCAGAACCGTATCAGCACTTCTGCTTTCATTGCGGGCGCAGAACAGCAGCAGAGTCGGATCAAGGCTGACCGAGGTCAACGAATTGACGGTCATGCCACAGGGCCGGTCGTCGTCCTTTGCCAGGATCACCGCCACGCCAGTGGCGAAGCGCCCGATCAGAGAGCGGAACAACATGGGGTCCAGAGTCGGAAAATCTTGGGAATGCATAGGGGTACCCGTTCGCAATTTCGGTATGGGCCCATTCTGGCGCGCATCGCGCCGACTCGTCTGTATCTCCCGTTACCGGCTCAGTCCCGGAACCGATCGGAGATCAGCAGGATCCGCCCGTCGATGATGGCGATTTCTCCGCGCTCCTTCAGTCGGCCAAGAGTTCGGGTGACGGTCACGCGGGTATTGCCTGTCATTGCCGCAATCTGCTCATGTGTCAGTTTTGGTACGATCAGTTTTCCGTCGTCGCGGGTCTCAGCGAACATCCGCGCCATACGGCCGAACATTTCGAGGATCCTTGTCTCAGGCTCCCGCGAGGAAAGCTGTTCCAGCCGCACCGCCAGTACCCGCTGTTTCAGGGCGGTTACCTGGAGGACGGCGGCAACGAACTCTGGGCTGTGTGCCGCGATTTGTGCAAGCTTGCCGGCATCGAATTCGAGAAGTTCCGTCGGCTCCAGTGCCGTAGCACCGGAAAAGCGGGGGAGCGCGTCGATGGCGGCGCCCTCACCGCAGACAGTCTGTGGTCCCATCAGTTCTAGGATCACCTCGGTACCGTCCTCGCGGATCATGGCGATCTGAACCAGACCCGAGACCACGACATAGAATTTCGAGGATAGACTTCCCTGGGCATAGATCTCTTCGTCCTTCCTGAACCTGCGGCGCAGGAACAGACCACTGTCCTTTATCATCGAACCCATCAACTCGTCCGACATCAGCCAAGTGCCATTGGGGTTCAATTCCATTTTCGTTCCTTTTAAAAATTGCAGTGTATCCAAGGATACCGATCAAGCCTCCGGGGCTGTGTAGCCTGCGCTACATCGAAAGTCTGGAGGTCCAAGAAAAATGTCAAATCCAATGGTGGCGAACTGCCATCAAGAGGCCGGCGACCCGATTGAGGCCGCACGCGGTTTGCAGCCGTGGCTGAAAAACCAGGCAACCCGAATCGAGGAGGCGAACCGCCTACCCCCGGATGTCGCCGAGAAGCTTGTGGAAGCCGGGTTGTTCAAAATGTCCGTCCCAAAGCGCTATGGAGGATATGAACTCTGCCCCTCGCAAGCCAGTCTTGCGGTGTTCGAGGTCGCACGCGGATGCGCGTCATCGGCCTGGTTGAGCGGTTTGGTGGCGGCGAACCTGATGATGGTTGGAAAATTCTCGGACCGGGCACAGGACGAAGTCTTTGGCGGCGGGCGTCCGGCAATCGTGCCAATGCTGACCGGTGGAGTTGGATATGACATCATCGTCGCGCCGACCGAGGACGGCCTTCGCCTGTCGGGCAAATGGCGCTATGCCTCGGGGATCGATATCGCCTCGTGGGTGGGGTTGCTGATCCAGGTCCCCGGAAACGACGGTCCGCGTCCGGCGCTGGTTCTGGTCCCGCAGGAGGAATTCTCAATCGACGATGCCTCCTGGCAGGTTCTCGGGATGCGCGGGACCGGTAGCAAGAACGTGGCGCTGGAAGAGGTGTTTGTCCCGGCGCACCGGATGCTGGACTGGCAGGTGCTGCAAGAGGGGGGGCGCCATCCGGATTGCAGCAACGACGGCATGATTTTCCATTACCCTCTGAACTCGGCCTTTGCGCTGTCGGTCGCGGCGCCCACACTGGGGGTCGCGGCGGCTGTGGTCGAAACCTATACGGACACGGTCCGCACCCGCGTCGCGTCCGGTACCGGGCAGGCCCAGGTCGAGGATCGCGTCGCACAGATCGCCGTTGGGTCGGGAACAGCGGTAACACACCTGCTGTGCGAGGGTCTGGTGACGGGCGCCGCCGCTCTGTCGCGGCGCGTGGAGGCGGGGGAGAGCATCAGCCTCAAGGACCGCGCGATGTTCCGGATGCGACTAGCAGCCTCCACGTCTCTTGCGCTGCGCGAAGCGCAGAAGGTCTTCCGCTCGGTGGGCGGCAGCCTGCTGCCGTCCGGCAGCCCGCTTGAGCGGTTGTTCCGGGACATCCATGCGATGAGTTCGCATTTTCTTTTGCAAGAGGATCCCATCGGTGAGGCATTTGGCCGCCTGCTGCTGGACCTCGACCTTCCCAAGAACGCAAGACTGTAAAACAAGGAACCCAAACCATGACCAAGATCACGACAAACCCCGATCATCCGGCGTTCAAATCACCCGATGGCAGCAGTATTTTCGACAAGTTCGGATATTCCGCCGCCGTGCGCGCCGGTGATTTCGTCTATGCAGCGGGGCAGATCGGCTTGAACCCCGATGGCTCGATTCCGGAAAGTGACTCAGAACAGATCCGCAATGCTTTTGACCGGTTGAAGATCGTGCTCGAAGCCGCTGGGTCGTCGATGGATGATGTGGTGGAGTTGATCACTTACCACGTGGGCATAAAAAACAATCTGGCCGGTTGTGTCGCCATCAAGGCCGATTACATCAAGGCGCCGTTTCCGACCTGGACAATCATCGAGGTAGCCGGTTTGGCGCGGCCGGAATTGAAGATCGAAATCAAGGCCACCGCCTACACGCCTGAAAAATAGCGGAGCGATCCTACAGGGTCGGCCCGCCGCCACTGGGTCTCGCCGGTCTGATTCCTCGCTAATGGGCAGCGCTGTCGCAGTCTATGCGCGGCGCGATGATTGGAAACGGGGGCAGCGATGATCATCACCTTCCTCGGCGACATTTCCACCAATCACCTGGCAGGGGCCACCCCTCGTTGCGGCGCCATGGCGCTCGCCATCATCCTGTTCCTCCTTTCGATCCGCCGCGTCTGCGGGAGATGTGATCAGCTTGCCCCGGCGTTTCGGCCTTGGGAACGGGATAGTGGCGCGGTGTCCGTATGATGCGGATCTACCGATCAACGAAACCGCCGGGTGCCGCTGCTCCGTGGTCTGCAGGGTCAAGCTCAAGAGGGCGTGTGGTCGCAAAGACGGGATGGGCCGGCTATCGGATCACTTCAGATCAGCGGGAAGGAGTTCATTTGGAAGGTTTTGATGGCAGACTGGCCGAAGCCACCGGCGAATTGCCAGTGTTCCGACCGAGGTATGTCCGAAATTCGTCGAGGCAGGATAGGGCCCCCCATGGACCATCGCGTCGCAAACCTCGACCCCTGTCGGAAAACCGTTGGCGAGAACCCGTCCCGCCTTGCGCTGAAGGGTCGGCAACAGGTCGCGGCCGATGTCTGTGTCGGCCTGGTCCATGTGCAAGGTGCAGGTGAGCTGGCCTTTCAGACTTGCCGCGACCGCCTGCATCTCATCGGCATCGGCAACCGAAACGATCAGACCGAACGGCCCGAAGACCTCTTCGCCCAGCACCTCGTTTGTCATCCAGGCCGCGCCGGTGGTGCGGTAGAGGTAGGGGGTAGCGTTCCTGAAGTCGCAGACCGAGGTCAGCAGCTCCTGCACCCCCGCGCTGCCGGCCACACGATCGCGCCCGGCGCGGTAGGCTGTGGCGATGCCGTCGGTCAGCATGACCTGTTCCCCGCCCTGCGACAGCGCCACTGCCGATGCTTCGGCGAAGGCGTCGGCATCCGGGCCATCAATGACCACGGCGATCCCGGGATTGGTGCAGAACTGCCCCGCGCCCATGGTCAGCGATCCTGCCCATCCAGATGCGATCTCGCCGCCGCGCGCGGCAAGCGCGGCCGGCAGCAGGAACATCGGGTTGACCGAGCCGAGCTCGCCGAAGAACGGAATCGGTTCAGGCCGCGCCGCGCACAAATCGAACAGCGCCCGCCCGCCGTCGAGCGAGCCGGTAAACCCGACCGCGCGGATCAACGGATGGGTGACGAGCGCCTGCCCGGTCTCGCGGGTTCCGCCCTGCACAAGGCTGAAAACGCCCGGGTCGATCCCCTGACTGTTGATCGCCGCCAGAATCGCCTGGGCCACGATCTCGCCGGTCCCGGGATGGGCCGAATGGCCTTTGACCACGACCGGGCAGCCCGCTGCCAGTGCCGAGGCCGTGTCTCCGCCCGCGACTGAAAACGCCAGCGGGAAGTTCGACGCTCCGAACACCGCGACCGGCCCAATCGGCTGTTGCATCACGCGCAGATCGGGGCGCGGCAGCGGCGCGCGGTCGGGCAGTGCCGGATCGTGGCGGCGGTCGAGATAGTCGCCCGCTTCGATATGATCGGCGAACAGGCGCAGCTGGCCCGTGGTCCGGCCGCGTTCGCCCTCAAGCCGCGCCGCGGGCAAACCAGTCTCTCTGGTGCCGATCTCGGTTATCGCGGCCGCGCGCATCTCGATCTCTTCGGCGATGGCGCGCAGGAAGGCTGCCCGCGCGGCGCGCGAAAGCCCGGCATAGGAGGCGAAGGCCGTTTCGGCGGCGCGCACCGCTCGGTCGACATGTTCGGGCCGGCCCACGGCAAAGGAATCTGGCGTGCCGTCGATCGGCATGTTCGTGAAGGTCTCGGTGTCGCCGACCCATTCGCCGGCGATCAGGTGATTGCCACTAAGCATTGTGCTTCCTTCTTCAGATCAGCTTGCGGTGCGCGAGATTCGCCATCAGCGCGCGGGCGCCGAAGGTCCATTCGGGGCATTTCGTTGAAAGATCGACGGTATTGCGGAGCGCCCCCAGCCCCTCGGAGGCGATCGTCACCACGTCGCCGATCTTGTGCGTGAAGCCGCCGCCCGGGGTGTCGCGGTCTTCGGTTGGCGCGAAAAGCGTCCCGAGAAACAGAATCAGCCCGTCGGGATACTGGTGATGACGGCCGATCGCCTGAGAGACGAGATCCGCCGGGTCGCGGCTGATTTCAGCCATAGAAGAATGGCCCTTCAGCACGAAGCTATCCGGACCTTCGACCGTCAGTGCAACCTCGGCCTGCCGCACGTCGTCCAGTGTGAAGCCGTCATCAAATAGGCGGATGAACGGGCCGATCGCGCAGGAGGCGTTGTTGTCTTTCGCCTTCGACAGAAGCAGCGCCGAACGCCCCTCGATATCGCGCAGATTGACATCGTTGCCGAGGCTCGCGCCAATGATCCGGCCGGCCGAGGAGACCGCCAGAACCACCTCGGGTTCGGGGTTGTTCCATGCCGATGCCGGGTGCAGCCCGATCCGCGCGCCCTGGCCGACGGAAGAGAGCGCCTGTGCTTTGGAGAAGACTTCGGCGTCGGGACCGATCCCGACCTCGAGATACTGGCTCCAGAGCCCTTCGGCGATCAGCGCCGCCTTGGCTGTCGACGCCTCGGGCGAGCCGGGGCGGATTGCGCGAAGGCTTTGGCCGATCGCGGCACCGACGCGGGCGCGGATCGCTTCGGCGCGGGCCGGGTCGCCGGCGGCGCGCTCCTCGATCACGCGCTCGATCATCGAGCCGGCAAAGGTCACGCCGCAGGCCTTGATCGGTTGAAGGTCGCAGGGCGCCAGCAGGCGCAGCGCGTCGCCCTCGTCGGCGTCCTGCGCCAGAAGATCGGCGAGCGGTCCCAAGGCGTCGCCCGGCGCGGCCTGGACATGGGCGGCGGGGTCGTCCAATTCGCAGACGTCGCGTACGGTGGGCGCGGCGCTCGAGGTGATGTCCACCACCGCGCCGTCCCGAACCGTCACGACGCAGGGCCCGATGCCGGGCCGCCAGACCCGCCCCAGAAGCGTGCCATGCGTAAGGGGATTGCTCATCATTCACCTCCCGTGGTGCGTGTCGGCTCAGACATTGCCGAACAGGTGCTGCTTCTCGATCCCGGCAGACAGCGTGTAGTTCGGGTCGACCATGTTGCCCAACCGCACCCGGCCACACTGGCTCAGCAGCATGTAGGCCTCGAGCCGATCATGCCCGAACTCATCGGCCATCCATTCGACGAGATCGCGATAGGCGATGCGCGCGGCATCCTCCATCGGCCGGGCGCTGCCGACTGACATGATCCGGTCTTCGGATTCGATGCGCGGCCAGTTGATCTGCCAGTCGCGGATCAGGTCGACGACGATCGTGGTTTCGCTGGGGTGCTCAATGGCATTGCCCGAAAGCTCGCCATCACCCTGAGTCGCATGAACGTCGCCGAGGAACAGGTATGCGCCTTCGGCACGTACCGGCAGGTAAATGACATTGCCCGGCCGGGTTTCAGGCAGGTCCATGTTGCCGCCATGGCTGGCCGGCACCAGCGAACTAATCGAATCGATCTGTGGCGAAAGCCCGATCGTGCCGATGAAGGGTTCGTAGGGCAGGCGAAGACGGTCGCTCCAGTAGACCCAGTTCTCGTCCACCACGACCTTGCGTACTTTCTCGGGCAGCGGATCGTTCAGCATCGCCGTGACGTCAGTGCCGACCAGCCCGCCGAGCTCGTTGATCAGGCAGGTCGTGCCCCGGGGCTGATCGCCGCGCGGTACGATCCGTTCGATATAGATCGCCAGAACGTCGCCCTTCTTCGCGCCCTCGACCCGGATCGGCCCATTCTGCGGGTTGCCGAAGGGCATCTCGAGGATCTCGGACGGCCGGTCGCTTTCCAAGCGGATGCGTCCGCCGAATGCATCCAGCGTTTCGACCACGATACGGTCGCCGGGCGCGACCTCCAGCACCGGATCGGCGTATGGGCCAAGCGTGTATTTGAAGTCCCTCTGCGCGGCTTCATCGAGCCGGTGGGTGCGGCCGACACGGCCTTGCGCCGCCCCGCGGGCGCGCATGATGGATCCCGAAAGCCAGGACGATTCCTCGAACGGTCTATGCACTGTGCTACCTCCCTGTGCCTTGGTTGCCTGCGATGGTTTCCCCGGTACATGGCCGCAGCGGCCATGTACCGGCCTGGGCGTGACGCCGCGCATCGCGCCGCCTATCGTGAGACTTCCCCAACGCATTGGCCTACCTTTCATACCAGTTTTTTCGCGCTACGACGCTTGAGTCAAGACGGAATGCTGGCTTCTGCATGGAAATCCCGCGTGGCTTGCGGCTGGCCGGACCGTGCAGTGTGTATCGCCCGTCGCCGGTGATGGCGGGCCGGCCGGGGAGATGATGGCCGCTATTCGGTCAGGGAAAGACGCGCCTCCCAGACCGACCAGTATTGTTTGATCACGCCGTCAAGATGCGCGCGCATCGCTGCCTCGGCGGCGTCGGGGTCCTTGGCGGCGATCGCCTCGAAGATGCGGGTGTGGGCCTCGACGGCATGCTGCGGAGACCCGGGGTGCAGCATGGCGATCTGGCGCTGCTCGAATAGCCATTCAGACAGGCCGCTGTAGGTCGCATCGATCACCGTATTGCGCGCGATCGAAACGATTTGGGCGTGAAAGGCATTGTCGGTTTCGTTGAAGCGATGCCGATCGTTCACCGCCACTCGGTTCGCGTCCAGCGCCTCCTTGAGCTCTGCGATGTCGTCCGGCGTGGCATTGACGGCCGCGTGACGAACCAGCGCGACTTCGAGCAGAACTCGAGCATCCTGGAACATGCGCACGCCGTCCCTGGTGGCCATCAGCGAACGGGCTGCGCCGGACAATTCCTGGATAAGCACGTCCGGCGTGGGACTGGTGACGACGGCGCGCTCGCCACTCCTGATCAGGACGAGGCCCATTTTGCTCAATGCAAACAGGGCTTCGCGCACTGCCGGGCGCCCGACCCCGAATTCTTCCATGATCTTGCGCTCCGAGGGCAGATGATCTCCCGGCGCGTAATCGCCGGCGTGAATCCGCCGTTCGATCTCGGACGCAATTTCCTCGTAAAGTTTTCTGCGGCGAATGTCGTTTCGACCCATGCCTTTGCGCTGCCTCTTTTTCTAAAGTTCTACGTTAACCTCGAACCGACCGTGCCGGAAGTCCGCTTTCCGGTATCGCGCGATTGCGCGTCCGGGGCGCTAGTGTCTGCGCCAATCACGCATCCAGCCCGACGCGCTGCCCGCACCGCCGCTCGGCAGATATTCACAGCCGACCCAGCCGTCGTAACCAAGCTGGTCAAGAGTTGCGAACAGGAACGGGTAATTGATTTCGCCGGTGCCGGGCTCGTGCCGGCCAGGCGTATCGGCGATCTGTACGTGTCCGATCACGTCGATATGGTCTGCGAGGGTGCTGGCCAGCTCGCCCTGGATGCGCTGCATGTGGTAGATATCGGCCTGAAGTTTCAGGTTGGGCCGGCCGACCTCGGCAATGACATCGAGCGCGTGCGGCACGCTCGCCAGGAAATATCCGGGCATATCATGCGGGTTGAGCGGTTCGACAAGCACCGTTGCCCCTTGCGCTGCGGCGCGGTCGGCAGCAAGGCGCAGGTTCTCGATATAGGTCGTGTGCAGTGCTTCGCGGTCGTCGCGATCCGCGACCAGCCCGGCCATTACATGGAGCCGCGGGCAATCGAGCGCGCGCGCGTATTCCAGAGCCAGATCAACGCTTTCACGAAATTCGACCCCGCGTTCGGGCCGGCAAGCAAGGCCGCGATCGCCCCACTCCCAATTGCCGGGCGGCAGGTTGAACAGGGCCTGGGTGAGCCCGTGCTCGGATAGCCGGTCGGCCAGTTTGGCGGCGGGCCATTCGTAGGGAAACAAGAACTCGACCGCCTCGAAACCATCGCGTGCGGCACATGCGAATCGATCGGTGAAAGGGCTCTCGGGAAACATCATCGACAGGTTGGCAGCAAAACGGGGCATGGCTGTACTCGCGTCCGTGATCTGGCCGAAGATCGACCTGCTTGCAGAACAGCATGCGCGCGATCATCGCTATAATTATGATACCAAGGTCGTACGAGAAGCGCTGTATCCTGTCAAGTAAGGGGTTATTCCGGCCACGATATGCAATGATATTCTTTATCGATCAAAAGAAGATATGGCCAAGAAAAGGTAATTTTAACAGTGTATTGGTGCCATTCCGTTCAAGACCTGAGTACACTCCGGCGCGCAGAAAGGAAAAATTTTGAGTGCTTGACAGGGCCTGGAGAATCAAGAAAGGTGGTATCACAGGTAGACCAGTCAACCAGAGTTGCGCCGCACAAAACGGCGCGCGGTGACCGAAAGGCAGGGGAGAGATATGACCAAAGAAAAGATTGCCATTGTTGGCGCGGGCATTGTCGGACGCGGCTGGGCAATCTCGTTTGCGCGGGCAGGTCATGACGTGCACCTGTATGACACGGACGCTTCGGTGCTCGATGCTGCGCTTTCCGAGATTGGCGATCTGGTTGCCGGGCTGCATGCGCACGATCTTCTGAGCGGCCAGACCGAATCGACAGTGACGCATCGGATTGTCCCGACAGATGATCTGGAGCGCGCGCTCGACGGGGCGGTATATGTACAGGAATGCACGCCCGAGCGGGTCAAGGCCAAGAGCGAGGTCTTCGCTGCGCTCGACGCGGCGGCCGGAGACGGCGCAGTGATTGCCAGTTCTTCCTCGGCAATTTTGCCCTCACGCTTTACCGAGGGCCTGCCAGGTCGCCACCGCTGCCTGGTCGTCCATCCGATCAATCCGCCCTATCTCGTTCCCGCGGTTGAGATCGTGCCGGCGCCCTGGACAGACGTCGAAGCCGTCGAGCGCACGTCAAAGCTGATGCGCGGCTGCGGCCAGGCCCCGATCGTGATGAAGAAAGAGGCGGAAGGCTTCGTGATGAATTGCCTGCAGGGCGCCTTGCTGCACGAAGCCTTCCGGCTTGTTGCCGAGGGCTATGCCAGCGCCGAGGACGTCGATACCGGTGTGCGTGACGGGCTCGGCCTGCGCTGGTCGTTCATGGGCCCGTTCGAAACGATCGACCTGAACGCGCCGGGTGGGATTCGCGACTATATCGGGCGCTATGGTCTGGCCTATGAGCGCATCGCGCAGGATCAGCATCCGGTCCCCTGGCGCGGCGCACTAGTGGACGATCTGGAGCAGGCCCGCGCCGAGCGGCTCCCGCGCGACCTGCTGGGCGAGCGGCAACGCTGGCGCGACCGCAAGTTGATGGCGCTGATCGCGCATAAGCGCGCCGGGTGCGAGGCATGAGCGGCGCGGCAAACACATCGATCGCTCTGCTGGGAGTGGGGCTGATGGGCGCGCCGATGGCGCGGCGCCTGGCCGATGCCTTCGGGCAGGTCACGGTGTGGAACCGCAGTCCCGCCGCATTCGACCGCATCGACTGCAGCGGCCTTCGGATCGCCCGGGACGTTCACGAGGCGGTGCGCGGGGCCGATGTGGTGATCACCATTCTAACCGACGGTGCCGCCGTCGAGGATGTGCTCTTCGTTCGCGGCGCGGCCGAGGCGATGACGCCCGACGCATTTGCTATCGACATGAGCTCAATCGCGCCGTTCGAGGCGCGCGAACATGCGGACCGGCTGGCCACGCTCGGCCTGCGCCACCTCGATGCGCCGGTGTCCGGCGGCACCTCCGGTGCCGAAGCGGGGCGGCTTGCAATCATGGTGGGCGGCGCGGCAGAGGATTTTGATCGCGCCCGCCCGATATTCGCACCGCTGGGGAGGGCATTGCATCTGGGGCCCTCGGGCGCCGGCCAAGTGGCGAAGCTGGCCAATCAGATCATTGTGGGCCTGACCATCGGCGGCGTCGCCGAGGGGCTGGCGCTCGCCCGGACAGGCGGCCTCGATCTCGAGCGGTTTGTCGACCTCATCGGTGGCGGGCTGGCCGGTAGCACGGTCCTTGCTCAATATGCGCCACGGATGATCGCCGGCGACTTCACGCCGCGCGGTCGGTCGAGTACGCATCTGAAAGACATCCGCAACGCCCGGCGACATGCCGCGACACTCGGGCTTTCCCTGCCGTTCAGCGGGGTGCTCGAAGACGCTTTTGCACGGCTGATCGAGCGACAGGGCGACGTTGACCATTCGGGCCTGATCCTCGCGCTGGACCAGGCGGTGCAGCCGGGCCCGGGTGCTGCTGCGGCGGTTTCGGAGCAGAGGAGCCGAGAAACGCGATGACCGGCCAAACGAAAAAACATCGGCTGCGTTCGCAGGACTGGTTCGACGATCCCGAGCGCATCGACATGGCGGCGCTCTACCTCGAGCGGTTCATGAATTTCGGGCTCACGCCTGAAGAGCTACGGTCGGGCAAGCCGATTGTCGGCATCGCCCAGAGCGGCAGCGACATCAACCCGTGCAACCGCATCCATATCGATCTTGCCCGCCGGGTGCGCGACGGCATCCGCGATGCCGGCGGCATACCGCTGGAATTCCCGGTGCATCCCACTTTCGAGAACTGCCGCCGCCCGACCGCGGCGCTCGACCGCAATCTCGCCTACCTGGGGCTGGTGGAGATCCTGCATGGCTATCCGCTCGACGCCGTAGTGCTGACCACGGGCTGCGACAAGAGCACGCCGATGGCGCTGATGGCCGCGGCGACGGTGGATATCCCGGCGATCGTCCTGTCGGGCGGTCCGATGCTTGACGGCTGGCATGACGGCAAGCTGGTCGGCTCGGGCACCGTTATCTGGCAAAGTCGGCGCAAACTGGCCGCCGGCGAAATCGACGAGGACGAATTCATCTCCCGCGCCGCCGACAGCGCTCCTTCGGCGGGGCACTGCAACACCATGGGCACGGCGCTGACGATGAATTCTCTGGCCGAGGCGTTGGGCATGTCGCTGCCCGGCTGTGGCGCCATCCCCGCCGCCTATCGCGAACGCGGGCAGATGGCCTATCGAACCGGCCGACGGATCGTCGAGATGGTGGACGAGGACCTGCGCCCGTCGCAGATCCTGACCCGTGCGGCCATCGTGAATGCCATCGTGACCAATTCCGCGCTCGGCGGATCGACCAACGCGCAACCGCATCTTGTGGCAATCGCCCGTCATGCCGGGGTCGAGATTTCCCCCGACGACTGGCAGACGCACGGATACGACGTGCCGCTTCTTGCCGATGTCCAGCCCGCAGGGCGCTATCTCGGCGAGCGGTTTCACCGCGCCGGCGGCGTGCCGGCGGTGATGTGGGAACTCATGCAGGCCGGTGTGATCGCCCCCGATGCGCTCACCGTGACCGGCCGGATACTGGGCGAGAACCTTGACGGCCGCGAGGCCCGCGACCGCGACGTTATCCGGCCCTATGACCAGCCACTGCGCGAGCGGGCGGGCTTCATGGTCCTGTCAGGCAACCTGTTCGATTTCGCGATCATGAAAACGAGCGTGATTTCAGACGAGTTCCGCCGCCGCTTCCTGTCCCGCCCCGGTCAGGAAGGTGTGTTCGAGGGTCGCGCCGTCGTATTCGACAGTGCCGAGGAGTACCACGCCCGCATCAACGATCCGACGCTCGAGATCGATGAGGGCACGATCTTGGTGATCCGCGGCGCCGGGCCGCTTGGCTGGCCCGGATCGGCTGAAGTGGTGAACATGCAGCCGCCCGACGCGCTTCTGCGTCAGGGTATCACCAGCCTGCCGACAATCGGTGATGGCCGGCAGTCGGGCACATCGGACAGCCCGTCGATCCTGAACGCCTCGCCAGAGAGCGCCGCCGGTGGCAATCTCGGCCTGCTGCGCACCGGCGATCGGATCTGCGTTGATCTCAACACGCGGCGTTGCGACGCGCTGCTGTCCGACGAGGAGTTTCTCAGGCGGGGCGAGGAGGGCACCACGCCCGCCGTGCCCGAAAGCCAGACGCCCTGGCAGGCGCTCTACCGCCAGACCGTCGGCCAGTTGCGCGATGGCGCGGTGATCGAAGATGCTGTTCGGTTCCGCCAGGTCGTGTGCACACCGCCGCGCCACAATCACTAGCGAGGCTCCCGTGACGTTCAGCAAAGCGAAATACAGGTTTCAGACAGCCGGCGCCGTGCCGCAACGGGCCCGGCGGACATGGTGCGCCCGCCTTGGCGAAATGCCCGCCAATCCTTCGCACCGAGTAAGACCGTCGTGCGAGAACGCGCGCCGGAGAAACGCACCAATTGGCCACTGCGCCGGGAGTTGACCGATGGGAAGTATCACAATAAGCAAAGTGACCAAGCATTTCGGCGCGCTGGAGGTGATACCGCCGCTGGATCTGCATATCGAAGAGGGCGAGTTCGTCGTCTTCGTTGGCCCGTCTGGCTGCGGCAAGACCACGCTGCTGCGCCTTATCGCGGGGCTGGAGGACGTGACGTCCGGGTCGGTGGCGATCGATGGAACCGACGTGACGCAGGTTGCCGCCGCGCGGCGCGGACTCGCCATGGTCTTCCAATCCTACGCGCTTTACCCGCACATGACGGTACGAGAGAATATCGGCTTCCCGCTGCGAATGGCGGGAATCGGCAAGGCGGAGATCGCCCGCAAGGTCGAGACGGTCGCCGAAACACTTAACCTGACGGGCCATCTCGATGCGCGCCCCGGCCAAATGTCCGGCGGTCAGCGCCAGCGTGTCGCCATCGGCCGTGCGATCGTGCGGGAGCCCAAAGCATTTCTGTTCGATGAACCGCTTTCCAACCTGGATGCCTCCCTGCGGGTAAACATGCGACTGGAAATCTCCGAGCTTCACCAGCGCCTCCAAACGACCGCGATTTATGTCACACACGATCAGGTCGAGGCCATGACCATGGCAACCAAGATCGTGGTTCTGCGCAGCGGCATCATTGAGCAGGTCGGCTCTCCGATGGAGCTCTACAACCAGCCGCGCAACCTGTTCGTCGCCGGCTTCATAGGTTCTCCGAAAATGAATTTCATTACTGGTGAAAAAGCAGCGCAACACGATGCGGCAACGATCGGCGTGCGGCCGGAACACATCGCGCTGTCGAAGGACGCCGGGGCCTGGCAGGGCGCCGTCGGAATCGTGGAGCATCTGGGCTCAGACACATTTCTGCATGTCAACGTGTCTGGCGCAGGGCCGCTTACTGTGCGCGTGGCGGGCGAGTTGGCCGTCAACTTCGGCGACACCGTCTTCGTGACCCCCGACGCGAACAGAATCCACCGCTTCGATGCCGCCGGCAACGCGTTACCGCGAAGGAACTGATCGAGCTGCGGAGACAGCAGACGCGACAGCCAATGCTACGACACGGGATTGAAGAAATGGAACACCGAATGGCGATCGACCGGAAAACGCGGAAAAGGATCCGCGAGCTCTGTCGGCCACCATGATCGGGTGCACCGGCTCTGCCAGCAGGGTCGGACTGGGTGGCGCGAATCGACCGCGACGACCGCGACGCCGTCAAGAGGTGACAGAGTATCGCGCAGAATCAAATTGAACCGAGAAATGACAAGAACCCAAAGGGAGGATACGATCATGTTGACTGTTATTGGAAGAAAGAGGACGAGCGGCGGAGTGCTCCGCGCGGCTCTGGCCGCAGGAACAATTCTGGTTGCCGGATTCGGCGCGCAGGACGCCTTTGCGCAAAGCGGCAGGTTGGTCATAGGCGCCGTCAACAATGCCGAGTTCGTGGCGCTGAAGGATCTTCTGCCGGAGTTCAACCGGCTCTATCCCGACATCGACGTGGAATTCCAGCTGGTCCCGGAAAACGAGGTCCGGGCCAAGATCACCACCGATGTCACGACCCAGAGCGGCATCTATGACCTGATCACGACCGGGCCGTTCGAGGTGCCGATGTGGGGCCGCACCGGCTGGCTGGAGCCACTTGACGAGATCATGGACGATCCGGCCTATGAGGCCGATGACGTGTTCGAAGCCTATCTCAACGGCCTTAGCCATGACGGGAAGCTCTACGCGGCCCCCGGCAGCGCGCAGGCCTCGATGCTCTACTACCGCAAGGATCGGCTCAATGCCGCGGGATTGACGATGCCCGAGGCCCCGACATGGGATCAGGTGGTCGAGATCGCCAGCCAACTGCACGATCCGGCGTCGGGCCAGTATGGTCTGTGCCTGCGCGGCCTTCCCGGCTGGGGGCAGATGGGTGCCCCGCTCGGAACGGTGATCAACACATTCGGCGGGCGCTGGTATGACGCGGACTGGAATGCCCAGATCACGTCGCCGGAGACCTCCGCCGCGATCAAGTTCTACATCGATACCTTGCAGAGTGCGACGCCGCCGGGGGTTACCCAGTTTGGCAATCAGGAATGCGGCCAGGCGATCACCACCGGCCAGGCGGCAATGCTGTTCGACGACAGTTCCTGGTCCCAGGTGTTCTTCGATCCGAACACCAACCCCTTTGCCGAGAACATGGCAGTCGCGATGGCGCCGGTGAAGGAGGCGGGCAGTAAACCGAGCGCCTGGTTCTGGACCTGGGCCTGGGCGGTCCCCACCAGCGCCAACAACAAAGAGGCGGCGCTGGCCTTCATCAAATGGGTGACGGGGCCCGACTACATCCCCTACGCCGCCCCGATCAAGGGTTGGGGCAACATGCCCGGACCGGCGCGCCAGTCGCAGTATGAGGACGGCTCGCCCTATTCGGAGTTCGCCACGCCGTTCATGGCGGTCCTAGACCGGACGCTGGCAACCGTCGACGGGGTGAATGGCACCCACTACGACGACACGCCGTACACCGGCAACCAGTACATCCAGATCCCGGAATTCCAGGACCTGGGCAACCGGTGCACGCAGGAGTTCTCCGGCGCTGTGGTTGGCCAGCAGACCGCCGACGAGGCGATCGCCAAATGCCAGCAGTATGCCGAGGACGTGGCCGTGAACGGCGGCTACAAGAACTAGGCGACAAAGCGCGCGCCCCGGCCCCTGCTTTGCCCGGGCGCGCGCACCTATTTTTCACAGGCAGCGGTCCGGCTGCAACAATCATGAATGAGGCGGTATAGATGACTTCAGAAGCCAATCCGGCCCTTTTCGGGCGCATTCCGATCCTCGGGCGGTTCGGGTTGTGGATCTGGCGCAATCCGCTCATTGCGCCGGCCCTCCTCGTCGTTATCGTCGTCACGCAGGCGCCATTCATCCTGACAGTCATCTACAGCCTGTTTCGCTGGAACCTCCAACGACCAGAGAACACCGCGTTCAACGCGTTCGGCAACTACGTCGACATTGTCCGGGACACACGGTTCCTGGACTCGATTGTGACGTCCTTGACCTTCACAGTCGGAGCAGTGCTTCTGTCGCTGCTGGTGGGATTGATATATGCGCTGCTGGTCCACGATCGTTTCTTTGGCCGTGGTATTGTGCGCACTCTGCTGATCACGCCGTTCCTGATCATGCCGATCATCGGGGCGCTGGCCTGGAAATACACGGTTCTTAGCCCGATCTTTGGCGTGGTTAACTGGATCGTCCGGCAATTCGGCGCCGCCCCGATCGACTGGATCGGGATGTATCCAGTCGCTTCGGTCGTGGCTGTGCTGGTTTGGCGCTGGGCCCCGTTCATGATGATCATCATCCTTGCCGGGCTTCAGGCGCTCGACGACGACCAGCGAGAGGCGGCCCGCATGGACGGCGCCGGTCCGTTGGGTGAAATCCGCTTTGTCGTTCTGCCGCATTTGAAAAAATACCTGCAACTCAGCGCTCTGCTCGGATCGATTTTCATCGTCAACGAGTTTGATGTCATTTTCATGCTGACCCAAGGTGGGCCCGGCACTGCAACGACTAACGTGCCCTTCCTGATCTATCAGAGCGTTTTCTATAGCTTCGATATTGGCCACGCGGCGGCCATGGCAGTCGTGACCGTGCTCGGCACGATCATTATAGTGACTTACCTTCTGAAACTGCTCGGCAGCCTGATGGGAGATTTGGACTAATGGTTTTCTGGCAACGCAGAACCGCGGCCACGCGGGGAATCGAACGGGCAAGCATGATACGGACGGTACTCGCTTGGGCGGTGGCGCTTTTCGTGTCGTTTCCGTTTCTCTATCTCGCCACCAGCGGATTCAAGACCGAGGTCGAGGCGCCGAAGATGCCGCCAGCCTTTGTGCCGGTGCCGGAATCCCTGAGCGGTTTTCCACTGGCCTACACGCCGACGCTTGAGAACTACAAGCTGATCCTTGCTGGCGATTTCATGCCGTATTTCATCAATTCGGCGATTGCGACGCTGGTTTCTACGCTCATCGTGTTGCTGCTAGCGACTCCGGCAGCATATGCGCTGACCCTGCCGCAGACCACCGGCAAACGAAATGTCTTGTTCTTCTTGATCTCGACCCGCTTCCTGCCGGCAGTCGGCGTGATCATTCCGATCTTCCTTGCGACGCGGTTTCTCGGCCTGCTCGACAACGTGCTGGCCCTCATCATTCTCTATACCGCCATGAACCTGCCGATTGCGGTCTGGATGATGCGGTCGTTTTTTCAGGATCTACCAGCCGACGTTCTGGATGCCGGGCGCATGGATGGCGCCGGTACCATCCAGGAGCTGATCCTGATCGCGTTGCCTATGATAAAAAACGGCGTTCTCGCCACGGCTTTTCTGGCGATTATCTTTGCTTGGAATGAATTCCTGCTGGCGCTCACGCTGACGACAACGAAGGCCGCGACGGTGCCGCTTTACATGATTAGCTTCATGTCGGCCCAGGGGCTCTGGTACGCCAAGATGTCGGCAGCGGGCACACTGGCGGCACTGCCCGTCGTGATCCTCGGCTGGTTCGGGCAGAAATGGCTGGTGCGTGGCCTGTCCATGGGAGCCGTCAAGTAGCAACCCGCCAGCTGATCCTCAGGGTAGACAAGGGATATGACGCTGCCAAGTTTCTCGCTGATCTGCGACAGGCCTGCGTTACACCCCATGTCGCGCAGAAATCGCGGTATTCAGCAATCGATGGCCGCACCACCCGGCACAGGGGCTATGCTCTGTCCCTTAAGCACCGAAAACGGATCGAAGAGGCGTTTGGCTGGGCCAAGACCGTCGGCGGCATGGCTCAGACTATGTATCGCGGCGTCGAGCGGGTGCGATCCCGCTTCATTCTGACGATAACGGCCAACAATCTCGCCCGTCTGCCCCGGCTGTTGGCCGCATGAAGCCGAAAGCAGGCATCAGGCGTACGTGACGTTCGCACCGACGGCGCATTACGCTCAAGGGGGACACCCCAGATAGCGGAAAACCGTTTCGGCACGGCGACTTTTTCAGCACCCTGTTAAGCGTTTCGGCAATCAGCATTGCGCTGGCAACCGGACCCCGAGATGACGCAGAAGTCCGAAGACAACAGTGTCGTGTTCAGGTTATTGGTTTTCTTGGCGACAGTGCGGCTGATGCTGCCTGCGAGATCGATCCTGCAAAGACGCCGGAACAACAACGCACGCGATGCACCGACAGGGGACGCCTGATGAACCGCGGAAATCAAATCAGCATCTGGTACATTTTCATTGCGATTATGGGCATTGTCCTGCTCCGCGATCTGTGGGTTCAGAGCCAGACGATCGAGGCGATACCTTACAGCCAGTTCGAGACCTATCTGGCAGACGGGGCAATCGAGGACGTCACGATTGGCAGCACCACGATCAAAGGCATCTTCACCAGCCCGCAGGATGGCAAGACCGGCTTCGTCACCACGCCTGTCGCGCCTGATTTGGCCGAGCGGCTGAACGAGACCGGGGTCACCTATACCGGTGCGGTCGAAAACACGTGGTTCACCACGCTTCTGTCCTGGGTTCTGCCCGCGTTGTTCTTTGTCGGGATCTGGATGTTCGCGATCCGCAGGCTCGGCGGCGGTCAGGGCATGGGCGGCCTGATGTCGATCGGCAAGAGCAAGGCGAAGATCTACGTCGAAAGCGACACGAAGGTGACCTTTGCCGATGTCGCCGGCGTGGACGAGGCCAAGACCGAATTGCAGGAAGTCATCGATTTTCTGAAAGACCCCAAGGGCTATGGCAGTCTTGGGGCGCGTATGCCCAAGGGGATCCTTCTGGTTGGTCCTCCGGGGACCGGCAAAACGCTGCTGGCGCGGGCCGTCGCGGGAGAGGCGGGGGTGCCATTCTACTCCATCTCCGGCTCGGAATTCGTCGAAATGTTCGTGGGCGTGGGCGCGGCACGGGTGCGCGACCTGTTTGAGCAGGCCCGCAAGGCGGCCCCGGCAATCATCTTCATCGACGAGTTGGACGCCCTGGGCCGGGCGCGCGGCGCGGGCAACATTCAGGGTGGCAATGACGAGCGCGAACAGACACTGAACCAGCTTCTGTCCGAGCTTGACGGCTTTGATCCCAGCGAAGGGGTCGTGCTGCTCTCGGCGACCAACCGGCCCGAGATCCTTGATCCGGCCCTGCTGCGCGCGGGACGGTTTGACCGGCAGGTTCTGGTGGACCGGCCCGACCGCAAGGGCCGGGTGCAGATCCTGAAGGTGCACATGAAAAGGATCGTGCTGGCCCCCGACATCGACCTTGACGACATCGCGGCCCTTACCACCGGCTTTTCCGGGGCTGACCTTGCCAATCTTGTCAACGAAGCCGCGCTTCTGGCCACCCGGCGGCGCGGCGATGTCGTGACCATGGACGATTTCACCCGTGCGATTGAACGCATCGTGGCGGGTCTGGAAAAGCGCAACCGCCTGATCAACCCGCGCGAGCGCAAGATCGTCGCCTATCACGAGATGGGCCATGCCTTGGTGTCCATGGCGCTGCCCGGTGTGGACGAGGTGCACAAGGTGTCGATCATCCCGCGCGGTATCGGCGCGCTTGGCTATACCATCCAGCGCCCGACCGAAGACCGGTTCCTGATGACCGAGGCGGAACTGCGCGACAAGATCGCCGTTCTGATGGGCGGGCGCGCTGCGGAAAAGCTGGTGTTTGATCATCTGTCCACCGGGGCAGCCGATGATCTGGCCCGCGCCACGGATATCGCCCGCTCGATGGTGGCGCGATATGGCATGGATCCGGACTTGGGCAGCGTCAGCTACGAAACGCAGCAAAGCAGCTTTCTGGAGGGCCAGGCGCCGCGTTACATCGAGCGCAGCTATAGCGAGGCGACAGCCGAGGCGATGGACGAGGCCGTTCGCGAGCTGTTGCGGGAGGTTTCGGAGCAGGCACTGGAAATCCTGAGTGCAAATCGCGATATTCTGAACAGGTCTTCTGATCGCCTGTTGAAGGTCGAAACACTGGACCAGGCGGAATTGCGTGACCTGGCGCGTGGTTTGCGCAATGAAACTTCGAATGAAACAAAGGTCACGATGAATGGAAGATGACCCCTACAAAGTTCTTGGCGTCGCCAAGGACGCCTCTCAGACCGAGCTCAAGAAGGCCTATCGCAAGCTGGCCAAGTCCCTGCATCCCGACATCAATCCCGGCGACAAGGCCAAGGAGGCGCGGTTTCAGGCCGTGGCCGCCGCCTATGACATCATCGGTGATGCCGAGAAGCGCCAGCGTTTCGACGCCGGCGAGATCGACGCCTCGGGTCAGGAGCGCCCGCAAAGGCAGTATTACCGCGATCACGCCGACGCAGATCCGCGAGGGCGCTATACCTCCGGCGCGGGCTACGGCGATTTCGAGGATCTGTCGGATGTGTTCTCCGACATCTTCGGCGCGCGGGCCCAGGCGCGGGGCGGTGCCCAGGGTTTTGCCGCGCGCGGCGCCGACCTGCGCTATCACTTGGACGTGGATTTCATGGATGCAGCAAAGGGCGCCAAGCGCGCCGTGCCGCTGCCCGACGGCAGCGCCATCGACCTGACCATCCCGGCGGGCGTGCGCGACGGCCAGACCCTCCGGCTTCACGGCAAGGGGCAGCCGGGCGTTGGCGGCGGCCCGGCGGGGGATGCCCATGTCGAGATCGGCGTGCACCCGCACAAGGTGTTCACGCGCGATGGGAATGATATCGAGGTCGAGGTTCCGATCAGCTTCGACGAGGCCATCCTGGGAGCCAGGATCGAAGTGCCGACGCTCTCGGGCAAGGTCTCCATGAGCGTGCCGAAAAGCGCGTCATCGGGGCAACGCTTGCGCCTGAAGGGACGTGGCATCAAGCCTGCCAAGGGGGCGCCGGGCGATCAGTATGTGCGGCTGAAGATCGTGACGCCGCCCAGGATCGATGCCGAGATGGAAGCGATCGCGCAGCGCTGGCGCGATCATGACGCGCAGGATCCGCGGGCAGTACTCTGGAGGGATCTGTAATGCTGAACGAACACGATGTCGTGGCGCGGGTCGCACGGATAGAGTTGCGCGAACTCAGACTTTGGGTGCGCGAGGGCTGGATCAAGCCCGCCGAGGGCGAGAACGGCCCGGTCTTTGACGACCTGGACGTGGCGCGCATCCGGCTTGTCTGTGATCTGCGCAAGGAGATGGCGCTGCCGATCGATGCCATGCCCGTGATTTTGTCGCTGCTGGATCAACTGCACGGAGCGCGGCGCGAACTGCGCGATCTTGCAGCGGCGATTGATGCGCAATCGCCCGAGATTCGGCAGGCTATCGTTGCGGCCTACAGGACGGGGCAAGAGACCCGGTCTTGACCGGATGATTTGGGTATTGGGGCTGTCCACGAACGACAACGCCGCCGAACGAATGCAACACTGCGGTCCGCCTGAAACGGAATCCGATCGGCTTTGTCTGCAATGAGTCCGCCCATTTTCAGTTTCGTGACCGGAGCATGGACCTCGCCCTGTCCCGGTTCGACTGGCCGCATTTCTCGGATGTGGCCACAGCGCCGGGCGGGCGGGCGTTGACGTGCAATCGAATGCCGGTCTCCAAACCGCGACCGAGGCGCCCGCGCCCCGCTACGGACGCGGGTGTTTCGTCTGTACCATGGTGTCCCGTCTGTCCCAAAATCACTTCGTCCTGGATCGCCCTTGCCAATCGTGCACGCCGCTGCAAGTCGGGTTTCTCTGACAGTGCCCTCCGCGATCCACCGCCTATCAGGCCCCCAAACCAATTGACTCAACGTCATCTTCGGCCGAGGGTACACCTGTTTGACGGTCCCTTTTCTGGCTGCGGATCGCCGTCCGCGGCTGCATTCTTCGGCGCTCATGGCGGTTTCGCAGAATGCAGCTGATCGATTTCGTGAACCAGCCTCGGCCGCAGCCTGACTGGTTCCAATCCCGGATAGGAGACTACCCATGTCAAAAGATCAAGCAGGGTCTGCGACCGGCGCTGCGCAGCGCAGTCTTGTCGTGCAGGAATTCACCAACGGCATTCTGGACCCGTCGCAGCCGATGCTGGGCCCGCTTGAAGACGGCGGCACGATCATCGCCAATACCGCTCCGGGATGCTGGGGGCCGATGATCACCCCGCGCCTTCGCGGCGGGCATGAGGTGACGAAACCGGTCTACGTGAACGGCGCAGAGCCGGGCGATGCGCTGGCGATCCGCATCCGCGACATCACCGTAACCGCCATCGCCACCGCATCGGGGCACGATTCGTCACCCGAAGGGTTCTGCCTCGGCGATCCCTACGTCGCGGCCCGCTGCCCGCATTGCGACGCGCTCTGGCCCGAAACCCATATCGAGGGGATTGGGCCGGACGCGGTGCGCTGCGACAAGTGCGGCAATCCCGTCAAGCCGTTCGAGGTGGTTCACGGATACACCGTCGTCTTCGACGAAACCCGCAGCGTCGGTGTCACCATGCCCAAGGACGCGGCCGAAAAGATTGCGCACAATGCCGAACACTATGCGGCGCTGCCCGACCATTCGGTTCAGCATCCCATTCTCGTCTATGCGCCGTCGGACATGCCGACAGTGATGGTCCGGATGCGGCCGTTTCTGGGGCAACTGGGCACAACGCCGTCGATGCCGTTGCCGGATTCGCATAATGCCGGTGATTTTGGCGCAGCCCTGATCGGCGCTCCGCACCAATATGCGGTAACGGCAGAGCAATTGGACGCGCATCGAACCGATGGCCACATGGACATCGACGCGGTCCGCGACGGCGCCATCCTGCTGACGCCGGTCAAGGTGCCGGGTGCCGGGGTCTATATCGGTGACATGCACGCCGGACAGGGCGATGGAGAGATCGCGGGGCACACGATGGACGTGGCCGGCAGCGTCACGCTTCAGGTCGAGGTGGTCAAGGGCCGCACGCTTTCCGGTCCGGTGCTGTTTCCCCGCCTCGAGGACTTGCCGCCAATGGCCCGACCGTTCGATGCCGATGAGAAGGCAAAGGCCGTGGCGCTGGCCCGCGAGTGGAACATCGAAAGGTTGGAGGAGTCGGCGCCGATTTCGGTCATCGGCACCGGCCCGACGCTGAACCAGGCGATCGAGAACGGGCTGGTCCGCGCCGCCGACCTGCTTGGCATGACCGTCCCGGAGGTGCGCAACCGCGCCACCATCAACGGCGCGATCGAAATCGGACGTGCCCCGGGTGTGATCCAGGTGACGTTCCTTGCGCCCCTGTCGGCGCTCGACGCCGCCGGGATCGGCAAATTCGCGCGCGAGCAATACGCTTTGTAACAGAAAGCCTTGCAACGGGCGGCGCGGCGGGCCGACCGTTGATCTGCGGTGATGCGGAAGGTGAGATGCGGCATAGTGTTTTGAGGTTCACGCGCCCGCACACGAACCGAACAAAAGGGAGGACTCACATGCAACCGACGAAAGAACAGTCACTGTGGATGTACGAAAACATGGTGGTCAGCCGGCGTTTTGAAGAGGCGATCGAGAAGATCTATCTCGAAGGCAAGACGCCTGCGTTCAACATGGCGAATGGGCCGATCCCTGGCGAGATGCACCTGTCGAACGGGCAAGAGCCGGTCGCTGTAGGTGTCTGCGCGCATCTGGATGCCGACGACATTGTGACCGCAACCCATCGCCCACACCATCAGGCGATCGCCAAGGGCGTCGATCTGAAAAAAATGGCCGCCGAGATTTTTGGCAAATCGACCGGCCTGTCTGGCGGACGGGGGGGCCACATGCACCTGTTCGATCCGGCGGTGAATTTCGCCTGTTCCGGCATCATCGGCGAAAGCTGCGGCCCTGCTTGCGGGGCTGCCCTGTCGCGCAAGATGCAGAACAAGCCGGGGGTTGCGGTTGCATTCCTCGGCGAGGGCGCCGCGAACCAGGGCGCATTTCATGAGGCGCTCAACCTTGCTGGTTCATGGACGCTTCCGGTGGTCTTCGTGATCGAGGACAATTCCTGGGGCATTTCCGTGCCGAAGTCCGAATCCACGGCCGTGGCCCGCAATGACGTGCGCGCAGCGGGCTATTGTATGCCCGGGCACTACATTCCCGGCAACGACCCTCATGCAATCTTCGATATCGCAGGCCAGGCGATTGCGCGCGCCCGCGAGGGCAATGGGCCGACGCTGATCGAGGTCGAAACCTACCGGCTGGCGGGGCACTTCATGGGGGACGCCGAGCAATATCGCCCCGAGGGCGAAAAGGACGCGCTGTTTGCCAAGGATCCGATCCCCAGGATGCGCGAACGCCTGGTTGCTGACGGGCATGCGGCCAAGGACCTGGATGCGCTCGAAGACCGCGCAGAGGCCCGCGTGGCCGAGGCGATCGCCTATGCCCGTAACAGCGAGTATGCGCCGGACAGCGATGCGCTGACTGCTGTTTACGTCTGATTTTCCGACCTTCACCGGCGGGTGGTATGAAAGGATTTGTTCCATGCTTGACCAACCAACCAACGAGCGCCGCCTGACCATTGCCCGCGCGATGGCCGAGGCAATGCAGCAGGAGATGAGCCGCGACCCGACCGTCTTCGTGATGGGCGAGGATATCGCCGGTTTCGGCGGCATCTTCGGCAATACGCGCGGCCTGTTCGAGGAATTCGGAAAGGAACGTGTGCGCGATACTCCGATTTCCGAAACCGGCTTCATCAGTGCCGCGGTGGGCGCGGCGATGGACGGGATGCGGCCCGTCGTCGAACTGATGTTTGTAGACTTCTTCGGCGTCTGCTTTGACGCGATTTACAACCAGATGGCCAAGAACACCTATTTCGCGGGCGGCAACGCCTCGGTGCCGATGGTGTTGATGACCTCGACCGGAGGCGGCTATTCGGATGCGGGCCAGCATTCACAGTGCCTTTACGGGACTTTTGCCCACCTGCCCGGCATGAAGGTTGTTTCGCCCTCGAACGCCTATGATGCCAAGGGGCTGATGACCGCCGCGATCCGCGACGACAACCCGGTGGTCTACATGTTCCACAAGGGGTTGCAGGGCATGGGGTGGCTGGGCACCGAGGCCGGCGCAACAGTCAACACTCCCGAAGAGGATTACACCGTCGAGATCGGCAAGGCCAAAGTCGTTCGCGCAGGCACCGACGTGACGCTGGTCGGGCTTGCCATGGGGGTGCATAACGCGCTGAAAGCCGCCGACAAGCTGGCCGAAGATGGCGTCAGCGCCGAGGTCGTCGACCTAGTTTCGCTGGTCCCGCTGGATCGTGAGACGGTGATCAATTCGGTCGCCAAGACTGGCCGCCTGATCGTGGTTGATGAGGATTACCACAGCTATGGCGTGTCGGGTGAGATCATCGCCACCGTGACCGAGCATGACATCTCGAAGCTGAAAGCGTCACCGGCGCGTATCACCTTTCCGGATGTGCCGATCCCTTATGCGAAGCACATGGAGCAGTTCTGCCTGCCCAATCCCGACAAGATCGTCGCCGCCTATCGCAAGATGTAGCAAATCGCGGCCAAGTGAGGGAGCGAACGGATGGCAACCGAGGTGAAGGTGCCACAGGGTCTGTGGCAGGATGACGGCATGGAAGCCGTCATTACCAACTGGCTGGCAAGTGACGGCGCGACCGTGCGCAAAGGGGCGCTGATCGCCGAGATCATGGTCGAGAAGTCGCAGTTTGAGGTGACAGCGCCGGCCGACGGCGTTCTGAAGATCAGCAAACAAATCGATGACATCGTGCGCAAGGGGGATGTCATCGGGCAGATCACATGACCGCCACGACGGAGGTGGCGGGCCCTGTGCGAGGCCTTGCTCTTGCCGATGCATTGGCTTGGGAGGCAAGCTGCCTAGCCGACATTGCCGCCGGACGCCGCACCGCCAGCGCCCGGCTTTGGTCCTGCGAACCTGCGCTGGTCGCGCCAGCAAGGATGGCCAGGCTTCCCGGGTTCGCTCGCGCTTGTACGCGGGCCGCTGACGCTGGCTGGCCGGTTCATTTGCGGGCCACCGGCGGCGATCTGGTTCCGCAGGGGCCAGGTATCGTCAATCTGACGCTAATGTTTCGAGAGCCGCAGGGCGCGGCATCCACACTTGAGGACGCATACAAACGACTGACTGCGCCGATCTGCGAGGCGCTTTCCGATGCGGGCATACCCTCCCGCTATGGCGCCGTGTCCGGGGCCTTCTGTGATGGCCGGTTCAACGTCATCGTGACGGGCCGGAAATTCGCCGGAACCGCTCAGCGCTGGCGCCCGATGGCGGGGGGAATGGCCGTGCAGACCCATGCGATGATGCTGATACGCACCCCGGACGAAAACACGATCGCGACGCTCAACCGTTTCTATCAAGATTGTGGAATAAATCGGGTGATCCATGCCATGGCACATGTCGGATTGCAGGAGCTGTTTCAGCTGGCGGGGAGGAAAGCCACGCAACACCGCTTCCTCCGCATGATCGCTGATCGGGCGCGTTCGTGTCCGGAGGCGGCTTTGCCATGCGGGCTCCCTCTACGAGGTCAGCGAGGCGTGAGAAGCCCCGCCAGGTGACGGTCGTTCCCGGTGGCGCGTCGGAAGCTCGGTCGAGATAGCCGCCGAGCCGTGCGACTGCCCTAACATAGAACTCAAAGTCGTGCGGTGCCGGCGCTTTCTGTCCGGCGTTGCGTGTTCGAGCAGGTGGCGCTCGTCGTCCGTGAAAACCGCAGCAGGGTTGGGAGTGTCATGAACTCAGTTTCGATTCCTTGTGCCTGTTTGAGATCAATAGTTGACCTGTTCGAAGCCATAGGTGCCCTCAAGGTCCTTCCAATCCACGAACACAGCGCGGACCCAGATCGAGGGACAATTCTGACTGTACCGCTCTGTCCCCCGGAAAGCTGGAGGAAGGGCGCTTACAGAGCTGTTTTGCCACCGAAATTGGCCGTCCTGATCATAGGTGCCGTGCCGCACGGAAGCATATCGGTTGCACTCGCCACGGCCCCTGTCTTGTTCCGCAGTGACTTGGAAAACATCGATGGAGCGGATGAAATCAAACGCTGGGTCGGTCACGTCGATATCCGCACCACGCCCGACAGCTTGGGCGAGCTGGAGCGTTTCTCGCTCAGGGGGCAGGGAGACTGCTGGCCCGGGATTAAACCCCGCCAACCTGTAGAGGCGCTCGACCGGGTCCGGCGCTTCCAACGCCGCACGCATTGGGCAGCGCCAGATCTGCAGCGGTGGCTCTACCGGCCAGGGCGTAATGCGGCGAATAAACTCTGCGCGCGCGCGGGCACATGGGACCGAAGGCGGCCAACCGCCTGCGAGGCACAAGAGGATTGCACAATCGATCTGGTAGCCTTGTGCGGTAGCGGGTTTGGCAGCAAGCGGCATGAGGCCGATTGCGATGATCGCGGCCGTTGAGAGGAGCCGCCTCATGACAGAGCGCCGCCGCTAACCTGTTGTCGTATAATAAGACTTATGTTAATTGAGTCACAATTACTGACATATTTTGTGCGTCGTTTCATTGGAACATCTCCCGGTAAGCGTCAAGCACAAGACGGACTTCGGCCTGCGCAGAAGCCGATGCCCCAGCAAGGCAATTCAAATAGGTTTGTGCCTCATCGAAGTAGGCGTTGAACTCGGCTCTGATGTCGTCGCCGTACTCGTTCAGGAGCGCAGGCGAAGCCGACAGCGCCGGCCGCAACGGCAACACGCAGTCCATCGCCAGCGTCTCGGCGTTTGCTGGGATCGCAAGGACGATGAGTGTGGTACATACCAGTAACCGCGACATCTGGTGGTCTCCCGACAATCTGGGGGCGAATCGTGTGCTCGACCTATCACCGAAAAAATATCGCAATCAATCAAAAGATATCTATTGACCCTCTAACATATTTTCCGCTACGCCGCCGCATATCCTGTGACATACACTGTTTGAAGCGGTGCAAAAGCAGGTTACTTCCGGAGGAACTTCTTTCCTTCGGAGGCAAAATGGCAGGAACAAAATACCCCGTGATCCTAACATCGCACATGCAAGAGGCGATCGAGGGTGGGGCATGGATCGAGGTGGAATGCGTTGAAGCCCCGGAAAAGGGCGGCAATACGCATAGGGGTGGCTGGACAGTTTTCGTCTGCTCCAATGACGGTCAAGGCGGTGTGCACCGGTCGGTCTATGTGACCAACCGGGATCTGAAACCACGCGTCTTCAAGACCGCAGCAGGGCTCATGAGCTTCTGCCTGGAGCTCGGCGCGAAGGTGTTCAGTTGCCCCCTCCGAGAGGGCGAGAGAGGCACGTGGGAGTTTGAGACGACAAGGTATCCTATCAGCGGCTAGCCTCGTTCTCTGGGGTCTTTCAGGCCCTTCCTCTTATGCACAATCCGTTATCGATCTCGATGCTCCAGAGCGTGCTGGTCGACTGACCAGCAGCGTTCTCGACTTCGCAAGGCCTCAACCCGAGCAAAGCGACGTTGTCGCACGTGCTGAGGTAGCCCCTCTTTCTTCACCACGACTTTCTAAATCTCAGGTCCCATCAGGTTGTCCCGAAATCGAGGCTATGATCCTCGATGTGGGCTCGGTCTATGCGGACCACCCGGCCCTGCGCAGGGCCGGGATGACCTCTCGCGACTGGCTTGCATTCTTTCGCGCCAACATCGCTATTGAAAGCGCATTTGATCCAGGCGCGCGGTCGCATGTCGGCGCAATCGGGCTTGGGCAGTTGATGCCGGACACCGCGCGCGTGCTTGGAGTCGATCCGCATGATTCTGAGCAAAACCTGCATGGATCCGCCCGCTACTTGCTGACACAACTTGATCGTTTCGGCACACCGCAGCTTGCGCTCGCGGCCTATAACGCCGGCCCCGAAGCCGTGGCGCGTCACGGCGGTGTGCCCCCCTACCGCGAAACCCAAGGCCATGTCCGCAAGGTCATGGCCGTCTATGCCCAATCCATCGGAGACCAGATATGAAACGTATTGACTATACCCGGGCGGCATTGGCCGCGTTGCTGATGTTGGCCGCCGCCCCGGCGCTCGCGCAGGACCTCAGCCCCGTCTCTGACATGATCGACAACATCATCGACGCGGTGACGGGTCCGATCGGTCGTGGCCTCGGCGTGCTCGCTCTCGTGGGGTCCGGTGTCATGATGTTTTTCGGGCGCCTCAACTGGCCGATTTTCGTCGCCGTGTTTGTCGGCGTGGTGCTGATCTTTTCGGCCGAGACCATCATCGACGGCTTTGCGGCCCCTTGATCTGACAGGCCGCAGAGACCTCCAGGCCCGCATTCTGGTTGGCTGGTCACGCATCGTCACACCCGAGGGGCAATCGGTTCAGCTCGCCGCATTTGGCGCGGACGATCAGGGCCGGTCGGGCGTGACGGGCTCCGTGAACTCCCGCTTTGGGCTGCGCTTTGGCACAGCCGCATTGCTCTCGATCATCGGCGCAGGACCGGCAATCGCCGCATCCGAGGCCAGCTCCGAGACCAGATCAGAAATTGCAGAGGATGTCGCGGGCAGTTTTGCGCAGGCCACCGATGCGGTGATCGGCGAATATGCCACCCTGCCTCCGGTTATCTCGGTCCAGCCGGGTGCTGCGATCAGTGTGATCGCCGACCGTGATCTCGAGTTCTATTAAGTGCGTTTCAGGTTCGACAAAATAATCATGTGTCGAAACACGCGTTCGACCGAAGGGAGAGGCAGCGTGTTTCGACGCAACACAAACCTGAAATGCACAGGCGGCCAGCCATGAACCAGGCGGCAGAAAAAACCAGTTTTCTTTCAACATATCTAAAACCGCTGGCTGCACCGCTCTCCGATCCCGCCGTGGTCGAAATAGCCATCAATCCCGATGGAAAGGTCTGGGTGGAAACGCGGGGGGCTGAGCATATGGTTGGCCTCGAGGGCCTGTTCTACTCCCCTGCGCAAGCTCGGGACCTTGCAACGTCCATTGCCAGCGCCACCCACGGACAGATCAGCGAGAAAAAGCCGCTGGTCTCCGGCAAGATCGAGATGAACGGCAAACCGATCCGGGCACAGGTCGTCTATCCACCGGTCGTGGATGGCGGGCCGTCGATCACCTTGCGCCGCTATAGTGAAGACCAACTCACCTTGAGCGACATCGGCCTGTTGCACGGTGCACTGGTGGACCTGGACGCCGAACGACAGGCAAAAGCCGAACGGGTGATCGCACTGACCCAGGCAGGGGATATTCGAGCCGCCATGAAACTCTGCATCGATGAGCGGCTGAACATCATGATCAGCGGCGGTACGTCCACGGGCAAAACGACTTTTGCTCGGGCGCTTCTCGCGCTGGTGACCGAGACGGAGCGTATCGTGACCATCGAGGACGCGTTTGAGCTCTTCCCGCCGCAACCCAATCGCGCGATGCTCAAGGCTGACCGTATCCCCTCAAGCGAACGCACCGCGGCCAAGTTGCTCGAGACCTCTTTGCGCATGCGTCCTGACCGGATCATTCTTGGTGAGCTGCGCGGCGATGAGTGCAAGACCTTCCTCGACGCGATCAACACCGGCCATTCCGGCTCTTTCACCACAATTCACGCCGATACCGCGCAGAAGGCGCTCGACCGCCTTGCCCTCATGGTCATGTCGGTGGGCATCAATATGAGTTTTGAGGAGGTAAGGCGCTATGCTGCGTCCAGCATCGACGTCGTGGTACAGCTTGGGCGGAAGGACGGGCGGCGTGGGGTCGAACAGGTGTGGGTGCCGGATAGCCCGACTCCCTGAAGGGATCTGTTGGTCCGCGTCGGATGTGACCCTGTGTACCGCAATGCTGCTCAGCAGAGTACTCCACCCGGTAAAGGGAAATGAATTGGTTTACCGAGACAACAACCCGGAGGGGATATGGCGAACCTGAGTTCAGTGGCGAGGTCTGCCTTCGGCGTAAACAGCGCCAAAAGTAGATTTATCTCCGGCATCACAGAACAGGTTGCGCGATCGTTTCATTTCGAGCGCAAATGTAGCTTTGGGCGACATTTTACTTGACTTTGGCGGATATGTCGCCCAAAGCTACATCATGAAGCAGATCAGCTATACGAAAGCCGCGATCAAAGCGTTGCGCCGAATACCTGTGAACACTGCCACACTGATCCGCTCCAAGATCGAGGCCTATGCGCAAGACCCAGGCTCGCAGGCCAACAATGTGAAGTCCCTCAAGGGGCGAGAGGGCATTCGGCTACGGGTAGGCGGTTGGCGTGTTATCATGGATGATCAGGGCAATGTCCTGGCTATTCTGGATATAGGGCCCCGCGGCGGCATCTATGACTGAAAGGGTATGACATGAACGAAATGGTGACGATCCCCCGCGAAGAGTATGACCGCCTGCAGGCTGCAGCTGAGGATCTGGCTGATTTGCAGAGCTTTGACCGTGCCAAGGCAGCGCTGGCGGCGGGAGAGGAAGAGCTTGTGCCTGCGGAATTCGTAAATCGCCTGCTGAATGGCGAAAACGCCCTGCGCGTCTACCGGGACTTGCGTGGCCTGACACAGGCAGCGCTGGCTGCAAAGGCGGGCGTAAACCGCGTGACCGTGACCGAGATCGAAACCGGTCGCAAACAAGGTTCGGTCACAACACTGCGCGCATTGGCGAATGCCCTCGACGTCGCGCTCGACGATCTGGCAGAATAAAGGTCTGCATTTTCCTGGCGCTCTGGTAAGTCAGAAGGTTAAGAAATTCCGGCAGTTTCGGCTGTGTCTTGCCGAAAGCCGGAAGCTGACCGCGTTCTCTTTGGCCGCGCCTTTGCCATCTCTGCATATTCCCGCAGCGCTCCAGCATAGGACTGCACGACAGTCTCCAGCTCCTTGTCATCCATGGAGATCGCTTCTGGCGCACTGCCTAAGGGCCGCTCCAGTTTGATCTTCTTCGGCCTGCTCGAGATTGGCGCTGCAGCAGGAGGATAGGGCAAGGCATGCCCCTGCCGTGCTTTGTCAATCTCCGCAAAATGTCGGTCGGCATAGTAACGGATGTGATCCGCCCTGATAGGATATTGCCCCTCAGGCAGGACAAGGACCTTGTCGAGCGGGAAGCGCAGCAATTCAGCGGGGGATACCAGCGCCCGTTCTTCCGAGCGACGGCTAATATTTGCGCTCTCCGAGAGCTTACGCACGGTTGCCTGTGATCTGGTCTTGCCCACGATCGTGCGCTTGCCGAGGGCTGCGGACAGCACGTCGGCGGTGCGATCATCCTGCGGGGTCATGTAAATCTGTACACCCGCACCGGCCTGCAGCGCGCGGCGGTCGGTTTCGCCGTAGATGCCCTCAAGACCGGGGATCGACTGCGAAATGATAAAGAGCCGCAGGCGATGACTTAGAGCGTGATGCAGCAAGACGCAGGGTTCACCGGCAGGACCTCGAAGTCTTCGAGGTGATTTCCACCCTGCCACTTCTGCCCACGCCGGTGCCCCATCTCACTGCGATCCAGCGCATGCCGTTGACCGGACCGCTGGGATACGTGCGGGACATTTATGAACAGGATCTTCGTCATCGGTTGCAGGCAGGGCATCTTTCCTCAGCCCTGACACTGTGCGGCGATGTCCTTTGCGACATCGAGGCCATGGTGGACTCCGCCAATGGCTAGGAAGATTCCAAGCCGGTCCGGGACCGCTGTCTCGAACGAAGACAGGCTGGCGCGGTCGCGGCAGTTCGCCACGAGCGCCACGAAATATGCCGCGTTCAATCAGAGTACGGCGGCAGTGGTCGCGACAGAAGGCCTAGCGGCAAATTCGGTGGACGAGAAAGAACCCCGGAAAGGGGAACAGGCAGCCTCGGCTGAAACGGCGCGCATCAACTCAGGGGTATCCACCCAGCCGTTGGGGGATGATGCTTGCAGTAATAGCACCGGAGGGCAGTCTCGAACCTATTACGTGCGCATCGGAGCTGAGGATCAGGCACGGATTGAGGCGCTAGCAGAACGATCTGGCCTTGATCCGGACTACGTTCGGCGTGCCTTGGTAAAAGCGGTTCGCGCCCGCATGCAAAAACTGCGCAACACCGCGACCTGGCATGAGGTTGCCTCCGCTGCACGACCACGCCTGGCCGAGTCCAAAGGCACTGGTGCCCCCTTCATGAAATCGATGATCAGGCTCGACGCCGCCCATGTGGCGGCGTTGCAGACAAGCATTGATGACCCGCTCAAAGTCTATGGGGTGACGCAACTGTTATCCGCATTCGGCAAGGCGCTGCTCAGATCCGAGATCGAAGAGCTCGCTCAACAGATCAGCGGCATCGAAGCCCGGGCAGCGCGTCCTGATCCAGCGTAAAGGCATCGCGTGCAGTCACGACAGCGATTTGACCGCCCGCCTCAATCATGTCGATGAGCTGTGCCCATTCGGCTGGATCAGCATCGCGTTGCGTTGCGATCCCGTCCTGCACAGAAAAGGCAGCCTGCTCTCCGGTCGCCGCGAGAAGAACAACTTGTTGCGGGAATTGGTCATCGTCAAAACGCGACAAAAAGTACGCATGGCTCACGTTTGGGTTGTAGACACGGTCAGGATCGCAAACTAAGAGCACAGCTCCGTGGTTTGCAGTCGCAGCATAGGTCTCCAGACCTCGCGACAAGCCGATCTCCCACTCGGCAGCGACAGCCGATGAAGCCGCGCCCAGAAAGAGCGCAATATGTAGAGGCCTGTAAAGCAAGTTTGTAAACTCCGTTTTGTGTTGGTTAAGCATATAGGTACAGGCATATACCTGCCACCTGATAACTGCGGCTCCGACCAAATGGAGGTCAGGAGTTGAGCATGAAGAATTATGCGGGTTACCCCGTCGAAGTTATTTGGGCGACAGTAGATGGTGAAGATGTCGAGGTCGGCGTAGTGTTCCAATGGATCTGCGGCATGCGCCGTACCAGATGGTCCGATGGCTTTGATCAGGCGGACGGCGCAAACTTGAGGTACGTGCCTTATGATGACGCGGGATAGACCGCCATCAGCCCTACAATGCTCGCGAGCGCACGGAGCGAGACAGTGATCGTTGCAAAGGCGAAAGGTTGTGACGCTGCCTGCCTTGCAAAAGGGATGCAGACCCGTGAGGGCTGAAAGCGGATCGTAATGGCGACCATGTGGCAAACGTCTTGGCATGGCTCAGGATGAGACCTGCCAGGTCATATTGCTACAGGGAGACGGCGGGATCAGAATTCAGGGCAAAGCCTCAACAGCCCGGCCCCGCTTGCGGGGTTTGCCAATGACGTGAGAATCCCATTGCGCCCGATGCTCTTGCTTTAGATGCTGCGGGTGCATGCGGATGGTGTCAGCCCAAACTCGACATGCGCTCTGGCCCCGTGCTGACCATGCCCGTTCGGTCGAGAGGGCGTATTCCGTTGAAAAACTCGTGCTTGATCGAGGGGCATCGGGCTGATTCAATTCCCGCATTGGGCGGGAGGATTTGCGATGATGGGACCGAGGCAGGAGGCGCAGCCATCGCTGTTCTACGAGTTCTCGCTGGAAGATCACATCCCCCAGGATCATCTGCTGCGCTCCATTGACCGGTTCGTCGATCTGACCGGGATCCGGGCCTACCTCGCCGACTTTTACAGCCACATGGGGCGCCCATCCGTCGACCCCGAGTTGCTGATCCGCATGCTTCTGGTCGGCTATTGCTTCGGCATCCGGTCCGAACGGCGACTCTGCGAGGAGGTGCATCTGAACCTGGCGTATCGTTGGTTTTACCGCCTCGATCTGAGAGACCGGGTTCCGGATCACTCGACCTTCTCGAAGAACAGGCACGGGCGTTTCCGCGACAGCGAATTGCTGCGCCACCTGTTCGAGATGACCGTCGCACGCTGCATTGAAGAGGGCCTGGTCAGCGGGCAGCGCATGGCCATCGATGCCAGTCTGATCGAGGCCGATGCCAACAAGCAGAACTCGACACCGAAAGAGGACTGGGACATCGGACAAATCGATCCAGCCGATGCGCCCCGCGCCGTTCGCGAGTATCTGGACACGCTGGATGAGGCTGCCTTCGGCGCCGCCAGCGAGGTCCAGCCGAAGTTCACGTCACATTCCGACCCGGCCAGCCAGTGGACCGCTGCCCGTAAAGGCCCGGCGTTCTTCAGCTACTCCGACAATTACCTGATCGACACCGACCATGGTGTTATCGTGGACGTGGAGGCCACGAGATCAATCCGGCAAGCCGAGGTCGGATCGGCCAAGACCATGCTGAGGCGGGTGAAGGACAAGTTCGACCTGCATCCCGAGCGCCTGATCGCCGACACCGCCTACGGCACCGCGCCGATGCTGGGTTGGCTTGTCGATCGCAAGATCGCGCCGCACATTCCGGTCTTAGACAAGTCCGGACGTAATGACGGGACCTGGACCCGAGCGGACTTCGAATGGGACGCCGGGAACGATCAATACATCTGCCCAGAGGGCCACGAGTTGAAGCAATTCCGCCGCAATTACTCGGACCCCAATCGGGGGGCGACTGGCAAGGGCACGGCCCGATATCGCGCGCTGAAAGAAGTCTGCCAGGCCTGCCCATCCAAGGCGAGATGCTGCCCGAACGCAGACGCACGCAAGATCACCCGCGAGGAACATGAAGACGCCCGGCAGGTTGCTCGGGACATAGCAAAGACCGAGCAATACGTGATCTCGATGAAGCTGAGGAAGAAGGTCGAGATGCTCTTTGCGCATCTCAAGCGGATCCTCAGCCTCGGACGGCTCCGATTGCGTGGGCCATGTGGCGCAAACGACGAATTTCTCCTCGCCGCCACCGCCCAGAACCTCCGCAAACTGGCCAAGATCCTTCCCGCACCGCAGCAACCGCGAAAAGCCTCATAGGAAAGGCGCTCGCGCCCAACTCAAGCGGCGGAATTCTGCGCCCGCGAACGGGTGTTTTTCCACAGAATCGGCTGGAAGCGGTCTTTAGCTGCGAATCAGACCATTGACGGCTTTGCGCAGTTAACTGACTTTGCAAAGTGATTGCGTCCGCGCAAGTTCAGCCGGACAGTGGGAAGTTGTAACCGAAGTTTCCCCTAGGGGCCTCATGCTTCCGTTGGGCGCCTTGCAGACGGCCCCCCTGACCGAAGCGCCGGTCAGGGGATTTGATCTCCGATATCGCGAAATTGGATGCCCCGAAAGCGACGCCGGCGGCCGGTTGATCAGCTCCGCGGGTAAACCTTGCCCGGATTCATGATACCCTTGGGGTCCAGCGCCGATTTGACTTGCGCCATATAGTCCAGCATCGGTCCCATTTCCTTTTGTAGATAGCGCTTCTTGCCTTGGCCGATCCCGTGTTCGCCGGTGCAGGTGCCCTCCATGGAAATCGCAAGATCGTTCAGCCAGCCGACGAATTCCTCGGCGCGAGAGATTTCCTCGGGGTCTCCGACGTCGATCAAAAGTAAGGTGTGGAAGTTCCCGTCCCCGACATGTCCGACGATGGGAGCGATCAGGTTCAGCTCTCGTGCTTTGCTCTGAGCCGAGGTTACACATTCGGCAAGTCGCGACATCGGCACGCAGGCATCGGTTGATAGTCCCTTGGCGCCGGGGCGTAGGGTGAGGCTTGCCCAATAGGCGTTGTGCCGGGCCTGCCAAAGCTTGTTTCGGTCCTCGGCATTTGCAGTCCACAGAAACTCGGTGCCACCGCAATCGGCAGCGATCTCGCCGAACATCTCGGCCTGTTCGGCCACCGAGGTTTCGGACCCATGAAATTCGAGCAGCAGATGCGGCGTTTCAGGCAGGTCGAGCTTGGAGTAGCTGTTCACGGCACGTACAGACAGCGCATCCAGCAGTTCGATCCGCGCAACCGGGATTCCCATCTGGATCGTCATGATCACCGCATTGCAGGCGTCCTCGGTGGTTTCATGGTCCGCCTTAGGCAAGAAGGTGATCAGCCCCACGTCCCAGATCATCCCTTTGTGCTGCATGTGCTGCTGTCGGAAGTGGCCGAAATGGGTAAGATACCCAACACCCACTGGCAGCACATCGAGCATGGCGTCGTTGCGCTTGAAGGGGGCTGCTTTGGCGTGCTTGGTCCAGTCGGGCTTGAAGGCGACCTGCGTCACGCTGCGAGCCTCGGCCCATTTGGCGGCGATGAGCTCTGCGCCCTTCGGGCTGCCACCGTGCAGGAGGACCATGTCGGGATACTTGGTCCGGACCTGGTCGAGCTTGCCCCAGATCAGGCGGTGATCGTTGAAATCGGTCCCGCCGGTGAGGGCGACCTTGGGGCCTGCGGGAAGCATTACCTCGGTCTCGGCGCGGCGCTTGGCGGCGAGGAAGTCGCGGCTGTCGATCAGGGCGGCGGTCATGTGCTGGCGGTTCACGATTGATCCGGTGCGGGGGCGCCAGGTCGATCCCGTGTGATGGACGAACTCGGTGGCGGCGTGATCGCGCATCATGTCCATGCAGTTGCGCCGTTCAACGAGAGTCAGGCCTTCGGCCGTCAGGCGCTCGAGTTCGGTGGATTTCACCTCGGAGCCGTCCTGCTCACGCTGAAGGCGGCGCTGCGCCTGCACCCGTGGCCGAGACATAGACCACGCGGGCATTGGGCAGTTTATGCTGCAGGCGCAGACCCGCCCTGCCCTGTTGCGAGGCCATGGTATCACCCCGCTCGCCCTTGCCGCCGACGGCATTGGCCATGGCGTGGCTTTCATCGAACAGGATCACCCCGTCAAAATCCGCGCCCAACCAGTCGACGATCTGGTCGACGCGGGACTTCTTGGCCCCGCGCTCTTCCGAGCGCAGCGTCGCATAGGTGGTGAAGAGGACGCCTTCGGTCAGCGGGATGTCGCGGCCTTGGGCAAAGCGCGAGAGCGGTGTGACCAGCAGGCGCTCCTGCCCGAGCGCCGACCAGTCGCGCTGCGCATCTTCCAGCAGCTTGTCGCTCTTTGAGATCCACAGCGCCTTGCGTCTTCCTCGGGCCCAGTTGTCGAGCAAGATCCCGGCCGACTGACGGCCCTTGCCCGCCCCAGTGCCATCGCCGAGGAAGAAACCCCGGCGGATCTGGAAGCCTTGGGCGAGATCAGGCTGCAGTGCCTCGGCGACGGCGAGGATTGCGGGCGCGGGTTCAGCAGTCGGAACAGGAACTGGAGGCGCAACGGGAGCGAGATAGGTCATTGGAAAACTCCGGAATGAGGGAAAGGGACAGGCCCGGACGCCCTCTCTCGGGCACCCTCAGGCCTGATCTTCCCCGGCCCCCCCTCTTCCTCTCGGACCGACGCGGCCCGGACGCTTAGCTTGATTTTGTTCCTGTTATGTTCTATTTTCTGAACCAAGCCAGAAAGGGGGTTCCACCATGGAAAGCACCACGGCCGCCCTGCCCGCAACGCCCAAGCAGATCGCCTATGCGCGGGCGCTCGCCCTGCGCAACCGGACGCTCCTGCCCTGGGAGGTTCAGCAAGACCGGCGATCTTTGAGTGCCTGGATCGAGGCGCAGGCCCGGCTGAAGCCGGTATCGGACATGGACCAACTGCCCACGTCCAAGCAGGTGGCCTTCGCGGAGAAACTCGCCCGGATCAAGCGCCGCGCCGTCCCGGACGAATGCTTCCGCGACAAGGGCCTGATGTCGAAGTGGATCGACGGGAACAGGTGAGGACGGCACCGGCTGGTGACGCCCTGTGCGGCCGTCCGGAGCGCTTGCCACACCGTAGTTTGGCAAACTGAGCGTAGTTGCCAGCCTATAGGCTGGCAGATTGGCTCTTCAGGACTTCAACCGCGGTCAACCGCCTGTCCGAGCCCGGCCAGCTCGGTGAGCGCCGCGTCCTTCATCTGCACTGCTTACTCTTCAGCGATGAGCTTTCGAACGACGCTGACTGGCAAGAACATCCTCAGCGGGTTCGATGCGAGCGGCAGAAAGCCGTAGCTTTCGTATAGCGCCTTGCGGCGGGCCACGCGGTCGGGATCGCCACAGTCGAGAACATCGAGCATGACGACAGCGACGCCGATGGCATCTGCGGCAACTGCAATCCGGCGGAGGGCATCGACAAGCAAATCGCCGCCAAAACCGCCCCCACTGAACTTCTGATCACGCCCGATCATCGAGATGTATGCGGCCGGGATATTGCCGTGCGACGGACGTGTTCGCGCGAACTTTTCAGGTAAATCCGCAAAGTGAACAGCGTGCGCATTGAGAGCATAGAAACCGATTACGGTGCCGGCAGGATCGACCATCACATAGAGCCGGACGTTGTCCGTCTTGGCGAGCTTGTTGGCCGTCTTCTGGAAGTAGTTGTCGACCTGTTCGACGCCGCAAGAAAAAGCCGCTCGATCATGTCTCTTTGGATCGAACGGCTCAATGATGTAAGAGGCCGGTTGTGATGCAGCCATCTACTGCGACACAACTGTTTTGCCATGCCGACGGAAGGCCGAGCGCAAGGCGTCTGTCGGCGCTGCCGGAGTATCGAGTGCCGAGAAAAACGCGTCATGATCGACCGGCTGCAGCACCGTCCGTTCATGTGCTGCAATCGTTGCCAGCGCTGCCTGGTAGGCGGCATTCATGGTGAAGACGGAATCGTCGACGCCAGAAAGCGCTGCCGCCTGCTGAATCGCTGTCTTGATGCGCGGCTTCGTCCGGAAATTCATCCGGGCCTCGTTGCGCTCATCGATCGCGCGCGTGGTGTCGTGGAAACCAAGCATGGTCGCCTCCTGTTTTTCCATCCATCATGTACGCCACATTGACGTACAAATCAAGAGTTCGGTCGGGAAAGTACTTCGAAAGTAGCGCACTCACCCGAATCGCCGCCCTCCTTCCGTGAACGTGTACTCGTTCACGATGATCCCCTCCTCGATGGCCTCGTCCGAGGTAAGGTGGTCGTATTCGTTCTGAAGCTGGCGGTAGAGCCAGCGGGCAAGGTCGCGCAGCGCCTCGGTCACTATCTCCTCTGCGTCCTCGGTGGTCGGCTGCCAGGTCGGGCTGTTGCGGGTGACGTCCACGGACATGGTGTATTCGTGGTAGTAGCGACCGCGGTGGCTGACCTCGGCAGCGAGCTGGTAGAAGTTCCGCCGCTGAATGGCCTGCAGCCGGTCGGCGATTCTGTGCAGCGTGGCGTCCTGGGGCGCATAGTCCCGGATGCGCGCGGCCGCGCCCTTGGTGTGGCTGAGGTATGCTTCAAAACAGGCCCCATCCCCCTGGCTCCAGAATCCTGAAAACCAGATGCAGGGCTTAGCCCGCGTCCCTCCGCCCATCAGGCGGACGGGCGTGGTCTTCAGACGGATGCCGAGGATCTCACAGACCCGCTCGAAATCCTCGTAGATCGCGTCCCACCAGTCGTCGTGGGGCCCAAGCTCGCGATACCAGCTGCGCGCCTTTTCCTTCGCCGCATCCGAGAGTTCCGGGAACTGGTAGACTGTTGTGCAGATGACTTCAGGCATCGACGTCCTCCCCATTCAGCGCGGCGGCCAGCCATTCTTGCGTGCTGGTCCAGCCGATGGATTTGCGCGCCCCAAGATCGATGATATGCGCGCCGCCGCCGAAGGCGTCGAGGCGCGGACGAGAGCAGGTCAGCGCGTACTGGAACCCCCATAAACCTGCGAGGTCGAGTTCTTCAGCCAAGCGCAGCACGAAGCGGATAACCGCCTCGACATCACCGTGCTCGTCGTCATGGATCCAGAGGGTGCTGCCTTCAGGCGCGTCCTGGCGCGCAAGAGTGAAGCCCGAGACCTCCGGGTCATCGGCGTCCTGATCCGCGGCGCGCAAGCTCTGGAACAGCGCGAGCGCGCGCGCGGCCTTGTCGGGGCTGCCGACGTCGATCAGGCATGAGAAATGGGTGAAGTAATCCGCCATGGGGACCTCCTGAGATTGAGAAACCCGGCCAAGGGGCCGGGCGCTGGATTGGGATGAAGGGTTGGTTGGAAGCGATCAGCCGGTCGGATTGTCGCCCGATGCCTGCCGCGCGGCATGCGCACAGAGCATCTGCCGGTAGAAGCGCTTGCGCGCCGTCCGGAAGCTGCGCACGGCGCGCGTGTCGGGGTGCAGCGCCCGGACCGCCGCGCGCAGAACTGTCTGGGGCGACGCCGTCAGCGGCAGGCCGAGGCGCTGATAGGCTGGATCGGTCATGTCAGCTCACCTCGACCACGGGCGAGGCGAGATGCGGGTCGACCTTTGCTTCGATCCGCTCGGACCGGCCCATCCAGGGTTCGGGCCGGATGGCCTTCACCCAGTCGGCGAAACTTGGGATGAAGCCGAGGTCTTCCTTCACATGCTGCTCGCCGACCCAGCGGGTCGGGATGATGCGCCCGGTCGAAAGCGTGATCGTCGGACCGAAAATCGTCTCGGCCATGAAAATACCCTCCGCATGGTGGCGCAGCGCCCGATGCCGGAAATCGGCTGTGATCTCCTTGCTCTGGTCGAACCAGCTATGCACGGCCATGTAGCAGTCGACCGTGCCGCCCCATTTCTTCACAGAGGAGAGGGCGTGGTGATAGGGATGTGCCATCGCCGCCCCCTTACAAATCGTGGGTGGTGAGTTCGGACGAGGTGAAGCGCTCGTTGAACTCGAGGTGGATGGTGCGAACGCTTGCGTCGAAGCAGAACTCGCCGTAGGCCCCGTCGTTGTTTTCCCAACCGCCATGGGTGTCAGACAGCAAATCGTAGGCCAGTTGCTCCACGACATCTTCGAGCGAAAGCGCCCGCATCTCGACCTCCGGGTCGTCCCAGGTCAATGCGGCATAGGCGATCTGGGTCTTGGGGAAAGTGACTTCGGCGTCGCCAGCGTAGGCAGCGATACTCTCAACCTGACCGCTGTCGCCATAGCCGTCGAAACAAACAGTCACATGTGTGATGCCCGCGGCAGACAGGCCATCGAAGAGGCGTTCCTTGTTGGCCGGTCGCAAAGCTGCGATCCGCGCGTCGCGCTCGGACTGCCGGGCCAGCACGGCGGCGAAATCAATCCTAGACGGCGCCATCGGCGCGGCCAGGTTGGGTTCGATCTTGGACATTGGAAACTCCGGAATGAGGGACAGGATATGAACCCCGAGGCTCTCTCGTCCTCGTAGGCTCACATCCTCCCCTGCCCTTCTCTGACTCTTGGACGTCACGCCGCGATCTGCAGGGCGCGAGACGCGAAGGCGCGCCAGAGCGGATCGACAAGACGGGCATCGAGAAGATCGGCGTGGTGCCGCAGCCTTCGCGCGAGGCAATGTTCATGCCACTTGGCCGCTCGTATGGCCTGCTCGCGGGTCTGGCTGGCCTCGGACACGACGGCACGGGCTTCGGCGGCATCCGAGACCGGGTGGCACCATGCGACCCCGCCATCATTGGTAGCCCCGGCCAGAACGAGGCGGCCCTCCCGATCGAGGATTGCCAGGATGCGCGGAGCGTCTTCAGGTGTGATATCTTCGGCGTGAACGATTGCCCCCTGCATGGCCTCGGCCAGCGTGGCAAACCGCTCCAGTACCTTGGGTTGTGCCTGCCCGGACATGAGAGCCGCGGGCGCATGGCAAGCCGTCGTGAGCGCAAACGGCAAGTCTTGATCTGCAAAAACGGTCAGGAGGCTCGGCGGCAAACCAGTTTTCTGCGTTTCCGGCTGAGTTTGGAAAGGAAGGTCGAACATGGGCATATCTCCGACGGTGCGGAGAGCCTCTCTCCCCGCTTCAAACCGTCAAAGACCAAACCCCCGCCCTCTTCCTCGAAAGGGTGACGGCGGCAGGTTCGAAAGGCGCGTCAGAGCTTGCCCAGGGCCCGCAGGCTCAGTTCCGTCCCGGCGCCGACGATGATGTGGTCGTGCAACGTCAGGCCGAGATACTTGCACCCTTTCTGTATCTCCTTCGTCATGCTGAGGTCGGCCTCCGACGGTGTCGGATCGCCCGAGGGGTGGTTGTGGATCAGGATCAGAGCGCTGGCGTTCAGCATCAGGGCTCTCTTGATCACCTCGCGCGGATAGACGGGGACATGATCGACTGTTCCGGTCGACAAAAGCTCATCGGCGATGATGCGGTTTTTGCGGTCGAGATAGAGGACATGGAATCGCTCGATGGGACCTCGGACGGTCAGCGCACAATAGTCCATCAGCGCCTGCCAGCTTCCGATGACCGGGTTCTGGCTAAGGTAACGGCCGAGGATGTCACGGGCCTCGAGGATGACGGTTTCTTCTTGGGGTGTCATGGGCCTCTCGCAGGATTGCGCACACGAAGCCCCCGGCTCTCTCGGGCCGGGGGAGCGGTGCGCTCGTGGAAGGGGAAATTGCGACCGCCACGCGTGAGGCCGGTCGCTTTGTCAGGCTGGACGTCAGCCGACCCGGTCGAGGAGCTTCTTGGCGCGCCCCTCCATGTCGAGGCGGGCATCCTGCTGGGTCTTGTCGCGGGCAAGCCGCGTGATGCCCTGCACGAAGTCGAAGATGCTCTCGGGCGGGCGGCCTTCCTCCATCAGCACCTTCTCGATGATCTTGCCGGTTTCGGCCTTCGAGAAGCCCCGCTTCCGCAGGAAATCCGCGCGGTCTTCGTCGCTGCGCGCCACGACCTGCTGCCGCGCGGCCTTGATCCCGTTCATGAACCCCTGCGGTGAGGAATTGGCAAACCGCGTCAGCGCTGGCGCCGCCTCATGCGCGAAACGCGTGGCGGCGTATTTCGAGTGGCGGATCTTGATCTCCTGGAACTCCTCGACGCCCCAGAGGTTGCGGTTCTGGCACACCGCCCGCAGGTAGAAGCTCGCCATACCGAGGGTCTTGGCACCGACCTCGGAATTCCAGCAATAGAAGCCCCGGAAGTAGAGATCGGGGGAGCCGTCTGGCAGCTTGCCCGCCTCGATCGGGTTGCGATCGTCGACCAGAAACAGGAAGACGTCGCGGTCCGAAGCGTAGAGCGTGGTGGTGTCGCGGCTGATCTCGACATCGGGATTGTAGACCCCGGTCGACCAGTCGAGCACACCCGGCACCTTCCATCGCGTGTCACCCGTACCGTTGCCCGCGATGCGCTGCACCGCCTCGACAAGCTCGAAGTCATGGATGCGGCCGTAGTCGGGACCGGTCACGGCGCGCAGTTCCGTGCGGCCATCCTCGGTCTCGAAGGTCTTCACCTGCTCGGCGCGGTGGTTGGTCAAACCGTATTGCAGGTTGATCCCCGCCAGAGGCGCGGGAAGCTGCCGCAGGTAGGATGCCGGGGCACCGACGATGCTGGCAAGCTGGCCGAAGGCCCAGTGCGTGGGCGCCACCGGTTTCTGCGCTTTCGGTAACATCAGGTGCAACCGCTCGGGGTTATCGCGCGCGGCCTCAACCCGGATGTCCGCCGTCTGCACCACCCGGCTCCGGCTGCGCTCGGAGCGGCCCTTCACATTGGCCCAGAGATCGTCGAGCGACAGATACCGCTCATCATCGGGCCGGTTGAACCATTCGGACGACACCCGCCCGTTCCGCTCCCCCCGGCTGACATCCACTTTCCAGCCACCGGCCCGCGTCGGTGCGACCGGATCCAGAACTTCCACAACGCCCATCGGCTATCTCCCGCGACAGGCGCCGGGAGCCACTCTCCCAGCCTTCAACCCGTCGCAAAGGAACCAACCCTGCTCTCACTCTTGAACCCATGCCTCGATTGTAGACGTTCGGGACTGACGCCACGAACCGCCGCTTTGCGGACTTTTCTGCCATTGGCTAATGTGCTTAAAGCGCAACATGACACAGCACATGATCGAAACAGAGCGTCTACTGCTACGAGGTTGGAAGCCTGATGATCACGCGCCATTCGCGGCAATCTGCGGCGACCCCGACGTCATGCGCTACATCGGCAAGGGGCTTTGTTGCACAAATCCTCTTCTGGGATTCATCTCGGGAATCCAGCATGATAGCTGGAGAGCATGAGCAGTTGGGCCCCTACGAAGTACAAGACCACGAACTGGTCGGCGTACAATGAAGCGTTGAAGCGACGCGGATCGCTGTCGATCTGGTTCGATCCCGAGATGAGCTGGGATGCCACACCGACAGGCAGGCGTGGCCGACAGCAGACCTACAGCGATGCCGCCATCCAGACCTGCCTGTCAATGAAGGTGCTGTTCGGCATGCCACTCAGGCAGACCACCGGGTTCGTCGAAAGCATCCTGCGACTGGTCGGGCTGGACTGGCGGGTACCGGATTTCAGCACCCTGTGTCGCCGCCAGCGGACGCTGAATGTGAACATCCCCTACCGCGGCGCCAAGGGCCCGCTGCATCTGCTGATCGACAGCACCGGCATCAAATCTGAAGGGGAAGGCGAATGGAACGCGCGCAAGCACGGCGGCCCGAAACGCCGTATCTGGCGCAAAATACATATCGGGATCGACGAGGAAACGCTTGAGGTTCGGGCGGTCGAAATCACCGGCAGCAACATTGGTGATGCACCCATGTTGCCTGAACTTCTGGACCAGATCCCGGCAGACGAGCAGATCGGATCAGTGACAGCCGATGGCGCCTATGACACCCGCGAATGTCACGAGGCGATCGCCGCCCGACGCGCTGCCGCTGTCATCCCGCCGCGCAGGAACGCCAAGCCGTGGAAACCCACAAGCGCCGGCGCTATCGCCCGCGACGAAGCGGTCAATGCGTCGCGATACCTGGGCCGTGCCCTGTGGCGACGATGGAGCGGATATCACCGCCGAAGCCGCGTCGAGAGTAAGATGAACTGTATCAAACTGCCGGCCAATCTCTGATGGCTAGGGACTTCGACCGACAGGTCGCCGAACTGCAGGTCCGCATCGCTGTGCTGAACAGCTACACCGCTCTCGGCATCCCTGTCACTGAGCCCGTGGGATAGGTCCGTCCCGGGAAAGGGGGCGTACGGTCAGACCTCCATTTGTGCAACAAAGCCATGAAAAACGGCCTGATCCGATAGCTGGCGCTTGATGCGCGTGCAGGAAATGAAAACGGCGGTGCAAAATTGGCCCACCGTAGCGGCGGGATAGTCCTGCTGCGGGCGGAGTAAAATCCGTCCACTTTTCCCTCCGTGCGGCAGCAGGGAGGGCGAGGAGATCTATACCGTGGAATTACATCCCAAGGTTCGTCTGGCGTGCGCCGAGGGCATGAGCGCATGGACGGCGGCGCAGCATTTCAAGATGTCACGTGGGACGATTGGGAAGATGCTGGCCTTCTCTGAGCCGCCTGGCTATCGGCGGAGTGCGTCGATCAAGCGTCCAAAGTTGGACGGGTTCACCGATATCATCGACAGCTGGCTGGACGCGGATAAGGCAGTCCATCGCAAGCAGCGTCACGCGGCCAAGCGGATCTTTGCGGTTCATCGGTCAAGATGCACCCACGTCACGCATTGAAAAATCGAGCAACAAGCCCTGTCATTCACTCCCGCGAATAATCCCCGCGCGGTGCAGCTCCCTGACCCGCCGCCGCAGGTAATCGTGGACGATGGACACCGCCGGTCTCTGGTTGGCCTGCGACTGAGAGACGATGGTCAGCATCCGCTGAAAGTTGGGCCGGTGCAGCGGCCGGGCGAACATACGCCCGCGCGCCACCCCGTCGAAGAAGGTCTGCCAGATCGAAATCGTATATCCCAACCCCTGTTCCAGATAGGTGGCCAGCAGCGGTACGGAATTCACCTCGTGCCGGATGTTCAGGTCGAGCCCCCTCTCGCGGGCGGTGGCCTCCAGGGTGCGGCGGATCAGGAACCTGCCTCCCGGCAGGATCAGCGGCAGCCCGGCGATCTCTTCCAGGGTGACAGGCGCGCCGCCGTGGTGGGTTTCGTCGATGCGCCCGCCGAAATACAGGCTGTCGACCACGCAGCGTTCGGCCTCGCAGCCGTCGAACAGATGCCCGTTGGTGACCAGCGCCACATCGCCCTGGCCGCTCTCCATCAGGTGGCGGGCATCGTCCCAGTGGGTTTCGCGGCAGACCACGTGGATATTTGGGTAATCGGTCACCACTGCCTTGACCAGATGCGCCGCCACAAAGAGGCTCAGCGCGGGTGGCACGACGAAGACGACCTCGTCCGCGGCCTTGCTGCCGTCGAGCGCGATTTCGCGTTCCGCGCGGGACAGTTGCAGCAGGATCAGGCGGCAGTGGCGCAGGAACTTTTCACCGGCGGGCGTCAGGCTGACCCCGCGCGAGCTGCGGTTCAGCAGCGGCTTGCCGAGTTCCGTCTCCAGATCGGCGATCTTCCGGGACAGCGCGGGCTGGGCTATGCCCAAGCTGCGAGAGGCCGCAGAGAAACTGCCGCTTTCGACCACCTCGCGAAAGCATTTTATCTGGTGAAGCTTGATATCCATGTCTTACCCCCGTTCGCCAGCCATGCCTTTTCGGCATGGTAACGCGCCGAAATAGTATTTCAACAAATGCGGCCATGCCTCTAAGCAGATGAGACAACCGGGTGAGGAGAGCATCCGGCACAGGGACCTGCGTTGTACTGGGAGGGCGACGTGCAAAAAGCCGACATTCTGATCGCTTCGATCCTGATCTGTTTCGTGGCCGCGGCGTTGTTCCTCGTCGTGCCCGCGCAGATCCCCGAGGGATTCGGCGGCGCCCTGTCGCCCCGGTTGGTGCCGCAGGCGGCGCTCTGGGGCATCCTGGCGCTGGCGCTGGTGATCCTGGTCCGCGCCGCGCGCGGCCACAGCGCGGGCATCGACCGGATCGCCCGCTCCGAGCTTCTGGCGCTGATCGCGGTTCCCGCCCTGATGCTGGGCGCGACCTGGCTGCTGCCCTTCGTCGGGCCGCTTGGCGCCGGCGCGCTTCTGGTCTCCGGCGGAGGTCTGCTGATGGGCGAACGCAACCCGGTGATGCTGTCGGCACTGACCGGGGGTATGCTGCTTCTGGGCTATGTGCTGATCTATGTCATCCTCGGCAGTTCGATCGGTTGAGGTGACGAAATGGACCAGATTTTCCTCGGCCTGACGGACATCCTCACCCCCGCCACCCTGTTCTGGATCTTCGCCGGGGTCGGCATCGGCTACCTGGTGGGGGCCCTGCCGGGTCTGGGCAAGGCCACTGCGGTGGCCATCGCCATCCCGCTGACCTTCACGCTGCCGGCGCTGCCGGCCATCGCCTTCCTGCTGGGCATCGCCAAGGGCAGCGCCGCGGGCAGCGCAGTCTCCGCCATCCTGCTCAACGTCCCGGGCGAGCCGTCCTCGGCGCCCACCGCGCTCGACGGCTATCCGCTGGCGCGGCAGGGCAAGGCGGGCAAGGCGCTGAAGATGGCGCTGTTCTCCTCGGTGATCGGCGATCTCAGCGCGACCATCGTTCTGGTGGTGCTGGCCGAACCGATCGCCTCCTACGCGCTGCTGATCGGGCCGGTCGATATCTTTGCCATCCTCGTCTTCTCGCTGACCTTCGTCGGCGGGCTGTCGGCGGCTTCGCTGCCCAAGGGCATCATCGCGGCGCTGCTGGGCATTCTCGCGGCCACCGTCGGGCTGGAGATCGAAACCGGCCTGCCGCGGCTGACCTTCGGCGAATACCGGCTGTTCGACGGCATCCCGCTGATCCCAATGGCCATCGGCATGCTGGCGGTGTCCGAGATGATCCTGCAGGCGGGCAACCGCCACGGCATCGACAGCCAGACCCGCACGATGCAGATCGGCAAGGGCCGCGAACAGAACAGCGTGACCGCAGAGGACTGGCGCCGCGCCGCCCCCTCGATCCTGCGCGGCACCGGCATCGGGGTGATCATCGGCATCCTGCCCGGCCTGGGGGCAAGCGTCGGCTCCTTCCTGTCCTACGGCGTGGCGCGCAGCCGCTCGAAGACACCCGAACGCTTCGGCAAGGGCGCCATCGAGGGGGTCGCCGCGGCGGAAAGCGCCGACAACGCGGTGGTGCCGGCCAGCCTGATCCCGCTGTTCGCCCTCGGCATCCCGGGCAGCGTCATCGCCGCCATCCTGATCGGCGCCTTCATGCTGCACGGGCTGGCGCCGGGGCCGCTGATGTTCGCGCAGCAGCCGCGGCTGGTCGGCGGCATTTATGCCGCGATGATCGCGGCCAGCCTGGCGCTTCTGATCATCGGCCTGGTTTTCCAGGGCTTTTTCGCCCGCATCACCCTGGTGCCGATCCGGGTCATCGTGCCCAGCGTCTTGTTCCTCTGCGCCGTCGGCGCCTGGATCGAGGGCGGCGGGGTGTTCGGCATCCAGGTCATGGTGGTCTTCGCCGTGCTCGGCGTGCTGATGCTCCGGCTCGGTTTTTCGGTGGTCAACTTCCTGATCGGCTTCGTCGTCGGGCCGGCCGTCGAGCTCAGCCTTCGGCAGTCGATCCGCATCCTGCACGGAGAGCCGGCGCGGCTGATCGAACATCCGTTGGCGCTGATCTTCCTGCTGCTGACGGCGGCGGCCGTCTGGCGCTTCGGCAAGGCGGCACGGGCGAACGGCAAACGTCTCAATTCATCGGAGGAGAAAACGCAATGAAACTGCCAATGAAACTGAATATCCACGACGCGCTTAAGGGTGCGGTCGTGGCCGCGGCGATGGCGCTGGGCCTCGGCGCCGGGCCGGCGCTGGCGGAATGGCCGGAAAAGCTGATCTCGCTCTATATCGGCTTCAACCCCGGCGGCCAGAGCGACCTGCTGGGCCGGGCGCTGGCCACCGCGATGTCGGAAGAGCTGGGCGTGCCGGTCAATGTGATCAACAAGCCCGGCGCAGCGGGCGGCGTCGCGCTCGCCGGGCTCCGGGCGATGCCGGCGGACGGCTACTCGTTGCAGTTCAACCCGTCGCAGACGATCACCCTGACCCCGGCGCTGCAAAAGGTGGTGCCATTCTCGATCGACGATTTCGACTATGCCGGGATGCTCACCAGCTTCGACTCCGCGCTGGTCGCCCCGGCCTCGGCGCCGTTCGACGATTTCCAGGGCATGCTGGACTATGTGCGCGCCAACCCCGGCACGCTCTACGCGCCGGTCTCGGCCTCGACCCGGTTTTTCGCCACCGAGATCGCCCGCGCCAATGATCTCGATATCGGCATCCTGCCGGTCAACGGCGGCCAGGGCGTGATCAACGCGCTGCTCGGCGGGCAGGCGATGCTGGCCTATTCGGGCGGCATCCACCACCGCTATCCCGACCAGATGAAGGTGATCGCGGCGCTCACCGCGCGGCGCAACATCGGCAGCCCGGACGTTCCCACCATCAACGAACTCGGCATTCCCATCGGTATGGATCTGCAAACCGTTCTGATCGCGCCGAAAGGCCTGCCCGAGGACGTGCTGGCCAAGCTGTCGGACATGCTGGCCGATGTGGCCGGGAACGAAGGTTTCCGCGAGGTCGCAGCCAGCATGTTCGCCCCGATCGACTACCGCGACGCGGCGCAGGCGCGTGAAGAGATGTACACCCAGCTTGAAAGCAATCTGGCGATCATGAAGGCCGCCGGTATCGAACCGCAATAACCGCGGCCGCAGTCCCCCGGCCCGCCTTGCGCAGCGGGCCGGGTCTGAAGGCCGCCCCCATCCCAGACCCCTGAAACCGGCTCGGATCCTGTCCAGTCCCGGCGGGCACGGCACCCGCCCTGGCGGAGCCGTGCCCGAACCCTACGGAAGGACTGACACATGAAGGACATGACACGCATCCGCGGCGGCGCCATCCTGGCCCGCGCGTTGAAGGAAAAAGGGGTGGATCACGTCTTCACCCTCTCCGGCGGGTTCTGCAACCCGGCGCTGGAGGGGATGATGGAATGCCAGATCCCAGTGATCAACACGCCGCACGAGCAGGTGGCGGGCCATCTGGCCGACGGCCATACCCGGATCACCCGCAAGCCTGCGGTCTGTTTCGTGGGCCCCGAGGGCTTCGCCAACGCGGTGCCGGCGATGATGGAGGCGCTGGGAGAGCGCAGCCCGATCCTCTTCATCACCTCCTCCTCGACGCTGAAGCGCGAGAATGCCGGCGGCTTCAAGGAGATCGACGACGTCGCCATCGCCGCACCGCTGGTGAAATATTCGGTGCAGGTGCGCGACGGCGCGCGGATCGGCGAATATGTCGACCGGGCCTGGACCATGGCGACCTCCGGCTATCCCGGCGCGGTGCATCTGAGCGTGCCGGTGGATATCATGTTCTCCTCCTTCCCCGAGGATGCGGGCCGCGAGGAGCGCCCGCTCGACCACGGGGCCCGCCCGCCCGCCCGCGCCTGGCCGGAGCCTGCCGCGCTCGACCGCGTGCTGGCACAGGTCAGGGCGGCTGAACGGCCGGTGATCATCGCGGGCCATTCGGTCTGGTGGTCGGGCGGCGAGAAAGCGTTGGAGGCGGCGGCGCGGGCGCTGCGCCTGCCGGTCTACGGCCAGCCCGGCCACCGCAAGCTGATGGGCGAGGATGCCGAACCCTGGATGGGGCTCGCCGATTTCCACCAGTACCCGCCCTCGAAACCCGCGATCACCGAAAGCGATCTGGTGCTGGTGATCGGTGGTAAGCTGGACAACACGCTGAACTTCGGGAACGCTCCGTTCTTCCCCGCTTCGACCCGGGTCATCTGCATCAACGGCAGCAACGAAGAGCTGGAGTTCAACCGCCCCGCCGACGAGCTGCTGCTGAGCGATCCGGGCGCCTTCTGCGAGGCGCTGGCGGGCATCGGCCGGGCCTGGCCGCAATGGTTCGACCAGCAGCGCGCGCGGCGCGGCGCATGGGTCGAGCAATGGGAAAACGACCTCGCTGCCGAGACAGCGAAGGAAGCAGGCGCCAAGGTGCACCCGCTGGACCTGGCACTGGAGGTGCAAAGGGCGATGGGGCCGCGGGACTGGCTGATCTTCGACGGCGGCAACACCCATTTCTGGACCGAGATCGCGGTCAATATGATCGGCTGGCGCGGCGGTCGGCTGGCGGGGATGCTGAATCCCGGCATCAACTCCATGCTCGGCTGCGGGGTGCCCTTCGCCATGTCGGCCAAGAACCTCGACCGCGGCTCCAACGTGGTGCTGATTTCGGGCGATGGCGCCTTCCTTGCCGGCGGGCTCTCGATCGAGACCTGCTTCCAGGAGGGGCTGCCGATCACCGTGGTGATCGACAACAACGGCGGGCTCGACGCGATCAGCCAGCAGCAGGAGCGGTTGTTCAAGAACGGTCAGCATTTCGCCACCGACTTCCGCGACATTCCCTTCCATCGTATGGTCGAGGGGCTGGGCGGCTATGGCGAGTTGGTGACTCGGCGCGAGGACATCGCGGCCGCCGTCAAACGCGGCATCGCCAGCGGCAAGCCAGCCTGCATCAACGTCAAGACTCGCGGCGTGATCAGCCCGATCATCGCCGCCACCTCGGACAAGCGCGACAAGGCCTCGATCGAATGACGCTGAAATTCACCACCCATATCCTCAACGGCACCGACGGCACCCATGCCTCCGGTGTCGGCATCGAACTGCGGAATCAAGCCGGCGGAGAGCCTCTCTTTGTCGGCGAAACCGACGCCGGCGGACGGCTGCAATGCGAGATCGCCTCGGAACGCGTCGCGGCGGACGGCCGGTTGGAACTCATCATCAGCAACGGCGGCTTCTGGCTGGGTCGGGAAATCCCCCGCAGTGCGCCGCAGGTGGTCGAGGAGATGGCGATCCGGATGCGGATTCCCGAACGGCAGGGGCATTACCACGCCCCGGTCATGCTGTCGCCCAACAGCTTCTCGTGCTGGTGGTCGGCGTGACCGGCCTGAGCGAGCGCGACGGGGACGGCCGCGCCCCGCCGCCGCCGGTCAGCCCCTAAGGATCAGATCGGCGGCCCTTTCGGCCAGCATCATCACAGGAATGTACATTCCGGCCCGCACAATGTCCGGAAAGGCCGAAGCATCAGCGACCCTCAGCCCCTTGATCCCGCGCACCCGGCACTGCGGGTCCAGTACGGCGGCGGGGTCGCCCTCACCCCCCATCGCGCAGGTCGAGCAGACGTGATGCGACATGCCGGTGGCCTCCGCGATCAGCGCGCGCCGCATCCCGTCAGAGCTGCGTAGCGCGGCCAGGTCCAGGATCGAGCGCCCCAGCGCCGCCTTCCGGACGGGGCCGAGCTTGAGCATCGGGTTGATCGCGGCAGTGGCAAGGCGGTTGGAAAGCGTTCGGGGCTGGAACCGCCCCACCATCTGAGGATCGGGCAGGAAGACATCGTTGATGACGCCCGCGTCCCGCATCGGCTCCAGCAGCCGCAGCGCGAAATCGAGGCCGTCGACCATTCGCGCGAAATCCTCCTGATGATCCAGCAGGTTGAAGGTGACCCTTGCGGCGCTGAGCGGCTCTCCCGACCCGGCGATGCGGACCTCGCCGGTCGAGCGCGGATCGTACAGCGCCACGCTCAGCGCCCCTACCTGCTGGCCGATGGCGTGCCAGGAGCTTTTGCTGATCGCCATCAGCCCCATGTCATGCGGCTGGCTGGCGCCTATTCTGGACGAATAGCGCAGGCAGATCTCGCCGATTGCGCGGAACCCCGCCGCTTGCCGGCTGGCATCGGGCAGATGAACCGCCAGTTCGATCTTGGGGTGGTTCTTGAGCCCCGCACCGACTCCGGGCAGGTCGAGGACCGGGGCAATTCCTTGCCCCCGCAAGAACCCTGCCGGGCCGATGCCGGAGGCTTGCAGCAGAAGCGGCGAGAAGATGCCTCCGGCGGAGAGGATCACCTCCCGCACAGAAAGTTCGGCGACCGCCCCGGCGCGACTGATCCGAACGCCGGTTACCCGGCGCCCGTCCAACAGCACGCGTTGAACCTCGGTTTCCGGCAGGATCGTCAGGTTGGACCGCCGGCGCACCTCTGCCGACAGATAGGCGCTGGCGGCCGTGATGCGGCGATGGGGCAGGTTGGTCATCGGAACCTGGCCGTAGCCGTCGCCGAATTCGCCATTGTAATCGGCCAGCGCGGCGTATCCTTCCCGTTTCGCCCCCTCGGCCAGCGCGCGACTGAAGGCGCTCCAGCTTTCCAGTCCCTCTCGCCGGATCGTCACCGGCCCCGCCTGACCGTGCATCGGGCCATTGCAATCCGCATCATCCTCCAGCCTGCGGAAATAGGGCAGCACGTCCTCCCAGGCCCAGCCGGTGGCACCCCGTGCGGCCCAGCGATCATAATCGTCAGGCTGGCCGCGAAACGCGATCGACCCGTTGATCAGCGATCCGCCGCCAACGCCGCGGCCCTGCAGAAACCGCCGCGACCGCGGGGTGCCGCCATGAGCAGCGCTGACCCCGACCTCGGCTTTGAGACCGGCCCAGGACAGTTCCGGGATGCCGAAGGAGATCGGCAGCGGATCCAGGACATCGGGGGGTTCCTGCCCCGGGGCCATGTCCTCTCCAGCCTCGATCAGCAGAACCCTTTTCGACGGGTTTTCCGACAGACGCGAGGCCAGAACGCAGCCGGCCACGCCCGCGCCAATCACCGCATAATCGAAAAAACAGCCATCCAGCCCGGCGAACCGGGCGACCTGTCCTTCAGGCGTTCTTCCTCTGAGCCGTGCATCAATCATCGGCGACCTCCGAACCAAGCTGCGCATAGATCTTGTCGAAAGCCCGGAACAGCGCGGCGCGATCGCCGGCGTCCAGGCGTGCCTCAAGGCGCTTCTGGCGCCCTTCCCGTAACGGAACGACCTTTGCATAGACCTCTTGCCCGGCGGCGGAGAGGGCCAGCCGAATGAGCCGCCGGTCGTCCGGCTGGGCCAGTCTGGTCACCAGCTTTTTCCGTTCCAGCCCGCTGACCGCGCGGCTGATCGCAGCCTTGTCCATGTGGGAATGTCCGGTAAGTTGCGAGATGGTCGTATCCGGAAAGTCGCCAATCAGTTGAAGCACCCATACCTCTGACAGTTTCAATCCGAATTCACGTTCGTAGAGATTTGCACTCTGTCGGCCCCACTGACGGGAAATCCTGTGAATGTGGTAAATGATGAGGTTTTCGATATTCTTTCCCGTCATAAGCATGTTCCGTAGTACAGAGCGTTTGCACTACATTAATTGCTTATACAATGTTGTGCCAACAACTTAATTGAAGAACTCTTTCTACGGCTCTGATAGACTCTGATGCTGTGACTGCCCCCCGACGGCATTGATGTACCAAGGTGGGTCTACAACGATCCACAAAAGAGGACGGTCACAGCCTCAAAGCCACCTGAAAGCCATCTTCCAAGATGCGCGCATGGTGAGACTGTTCCGCGCGGGTCACGTCCGACACGCTTGCCACTGCCCTGGCTGGGCGCTGGATGGAGCGCGCGACCTACGAAGGCGCAGCACGCATAATCCGCAGCGTGCTCGACCAAGAAAAGCTAATTGGCTTGAGCGTGATCCGAAGGGTGTCTCGCTCATGACCATGCACAAATCGAAAGGGAAAGAATTCGATGGTGTGGTAATGGTGGAAAGCATTCACTCAAGTCACTTCCTTCTTGGGCACGAGGCGCCCGGCTTCGCCCCGTCGCGGCGACTCCTACGCGTCGGCATCACGCGGGCACGCAGTTTCGTGCTGCTGGTTCGGCCCCGCAAGGAGAAGCCTCTGGTAGAGGGATAGGCTGCAGCCCACCACTACGATCCTGTCTTGGCCTTTCGCCTGATGCCTTGAACTGCATTATCTGCTCTGGACGGCATACCGGCCGTTCGCCATGAATATCGCAAACGGTCGCTTAGGGCCGTTCGCGTACTTCGACACGTCGGGCGGGAAGTGTGAATTCGCTGCAAGCGCGCGGGGCGCATCCCACCAACGCGAAAGCAGCCATTCACCGACCCAAACACCTGACCACGCATGCTGCTCCCTCCACCAACGGCAGCAATGCGCAGGAAGCCTGCTTCCGTAATGGGGCGTGATCTGTCAAGCACCGTTCCCCATGATAAAATGACCTCCTACCGCAATGGAGGGGAGATGCAGCGGACCACTGGCCGGTCACCTTTTCTTGCTGGGCCATGCTTTTTGCGATTGCATTGAGGTTTGCCCATGCCGGGATGATGCTTCCGTCCATAGTCAGCGCATTGGCTGCCACATCATGCCTGGTCCAAATGCAGTTCCCGAGTGCCCATCTTTGCAGCGTGCTCGGGCAACGAGTGTCCGGCATCAAGTCCGCTTACGGCATCTTTGCATACTGACGCGGACAGCGCATTGCCGGCCCAGAGGGGCGACACAACAAGGGGCGGCTCCGTTGTCCTGCTTCGCAACGGGGCCGCTCAATCACATCGCCATCATCTCAAACGAACAGGATATCGTCCACGGTGAATGCCCCCGGATCCAGCAACCCCAGATCAATCGTGGTACCGTGCCCCAGATCGAGGGTCGTCCGACCGGTGGTTGTCACATCGAGCGTGACATCCGGCGATGACACCCCGGATATCGCAATCGTATCGGCGGCAGCGTCGAAATCGCGGATGCGGTCGCTGCCTTCGTCCAAGGCACCATCAAAGAAAAAGGTATCCTTTCCCGTGCCACCGCGCAGCACGTCGTCTCCCGCGCCACCGGTGAGCATGTCTTTCCCCTTGCCGCCTGCAAGCAAGTCGCCCTGTGCCCCGCCAATCAACTTGTCATTGCCCCTTCCGCCGATCAGCGTGTCATTGCCGCGACCGCCTGTCGCCAGGTCCCTGCCGGCGCCCATCTTGACGGTGTCATCGCCGAGCCCGCCATGGGCCGTGTCGTTGCCCCTGCCAGCCAAGATCCCGTCATCTCCGTCATTGCCAAACACCACGTCGTCACCACCACGGCCGATCAGCTTGTCGGCGCCGTCATAGCCAAAGAAGACTTCAGCACTACGGTCGCCTGTCGCCGCGTCGGTGTCGGAACGGTCGAAATGGACGCGCATTTCGGCATCGTCGAAGATCAGCCAGCCGACCTCTACAAGCTCGTCGATCTGGCCATGGTGGCTGACACGGTGCCCGTGATTGCCGTGATAGTCGCCCGCCGGTTCAAGGAACGTGAAATCGGCCCGAAGGCCGGAAAAGACCACGCGGTCGTCGGGGGTGCCGCCATCATAGAAATCGCTGCCCGCACCATCGACCATGACATCGGCGCCGGCGCCGCCGTAGACGATGTCGTCGCCGGCGCCGCCAAACAGCATGTCGTTTCCGTCCCTGCCGATCAGCCTGTCGTTGCCGCCGCGCCCGACCAGAATGTCGTCGTCACCGGTGCCCGTCAGCGTATCCCTGTCGGGCGTTCCGGCAATCACATTCAACGGGATGGTCTTGTCATCGAATTGCAGGACTTCGATGCCCCGCAGAACATCGCGCCCATCCGGCCCCTCGACGATCACGGACTTGCCGTCTTCCGAGGTAATAGAATAGGCGGTGCTGAGCCCCGAGAACGCGGCGATATCGCCATCGCCGCCGCCGCCGTCGATCTCATCGTCACCTGCGCCGCCAACCAGCAAGTCGTCGCCGCTGGTGCCGATCACCGTGTCATCGCCGTCGCCGACAAAGACGAGACCGAACGAAAACGGGCTCACGTCTATCTTGGGAAAGCTGCCATCCTCATCGACCACAACGATACCGGTCTGATCGGCGAAGCGGATCCTGTCGATATCGCGCAAGGTGTCCGTCCCGTCCGACATTTCGACGAGAAAGGCACCCTCCGCGAAGGAATAGGCAAAGCGCGCGTCGGACAGAGGCAAGTAACGGCTATCGGACGCTTGGAAGTGGACATAGTCCACGCCTGCACCTCCGTCGAAAACGTCGTCTCCAGCTCCGCCGTACAGAGCGTCATTGCCATCGCCGCCGAAGAGCGTGTCTTTACCAACCCCACCATATAGACGGTCCGCGCCGGCTCCGCCGTACACGAGGTCATTGCCTGTACCCGCCTCGACCAGATCGTTACCGGCCCCCGCATGCACGATATCGTCCCCTCCGCCGGAGTGAATCACATCTCCCGTCGCAGGGCCTTTGCTCCCGGTTTCATCGCCGGCAAAGATCAGGTCGTCGCTCGCGAATTTGCGATAGTGCTTGGTGCCGTCCTCATCGACACGGACCACCAGTTCGAAATCGCCCTTGATGGTGTCCCGCCCCGCGCCGTCAACGCCGCTGGTGCCGTAAAGAACGTTCAGCGTTGCGTCGTCGAAGAACACACGCTCAACATAAGACAACTGGTCAACCTCGCCGGTTGGTCCCGTGAACTCCATGATTAATTCGTGACCGTTGTCCGCACTGACGGAAGTTTTCACCGTATGGGTGTACGTCAGATTAAAGTCCTCGCGGTTGCCTTCCATGCGAACCACATCGAACCCGCCACCGCCAACGACCCTGTCGTTGCCGGCGCCGGGTTCCAGCGCATCATCGCCCGCACCGCCTGCGAGGCTATCGTCACCTGTGCCGCCGATCAGCCGATCCTCTCCGTCGCCGCCGATCAAGAGGTCGTTGCCGCCGCCGCCGCGGATCAGATCGCTGTCACCATAGCCCCAGATGATATCGTTGCCGCCCTTGCCAACGAGCAGGTCATTGCCAGCGGTGCCGTGCAGTTCGGCATCGTTCGACACACCCGGCGCCTCGAAGGCCACCAGCTCCTTGCCATCGGTCAGGGTTCGGTACTTGGCGGCCAGGTCCAGACTGGCGCTGCCATCGACCCCAAGCCCAGCCTTGCTCAGCGCTTCGCTGATCAGCGCCTTTTCGAAATAACGTTCGGCCAGCGCTTTGCCGTCAGCCGTCGTGAGGTTCACGAAGATCAAGTTTTTAGAGTAATCCGGTCGGCCAGGAAAATCGAAGGACTCGGGCAGCGCGTGGTTGTCCAAGGTGAGCCCCGTGCTGACCTCCTTCAGGTCATCGGGGCTTGGGTAAGTCTCCTTGATGCCCTTGACCCGCTCGATGGCGTTTGCCAAGTCCGCTTCACTATAGGTCGAAACGGACTGCTTGACGGTTTCGACGCCGAATTGGAACGACGCATCCAGCGTGTAGTAGCTGTATGTCAGTGTGTGGGTCGCTTCCTGTCCGGTGTAGACGTTGACGTTGTAGACGACGTCGTGGGTCTCCGAATGCTTGACGATCTCGATCGTGGTCGAAGCTTGCGCCAGATCCGTGATCACCGTGGGCAGGTTTTCGAAGAACTCGGCCGCATCGTCGATCTGGCGGGTGATCTTGTTTGCCGAGACTTCATCCGCCTCGAAAGTCGCCGCCACGGCCAGCCGGGAGCTGAGCGCGTAGCTGACCGCGAAACTGGACAGGATCACCGATCCGGCCTGCACCGTTCCATAGGAGGGATCTGTAATCGCCTTGGCCTGGGCCAGCACATCGCGGAAGGCATGTGAGGCGTCGGAAATGATCGTGCTGGGATCGACCGCATCGCTTGTCCCGGCGCTTGACAGCAGGTCGCGCGCATTTTCGGCACGGGCCAGCGCACTCAGCAGGTTCTGTTGCTGAACATCCTCGATCTCGTACCCGATGGTGGTGCGCAATTCGGTGACGGCTTCGTCCAGCTTGGCGCTGATCTCGTCCAGCTTGCTGATGATCGCCTCATTGCTGTCGGTGAACGAGCCCCAGAAATCCTCGGTCGATCCGTGATCGACCAGATCCTCGATCAGCCCGTAGGCCGTATCCGCAAGCCCGATAATGTCCAACGTTCCAAGCGCCATCGCGATGTCCTCTAAATTCCACTCTCAGGACCCTGCGCAACCGATGCGCAGCCGACCCTCCGGACGGTCCGGCCCCGCTTCGTCATTCCTCGGGGCCGGTTACCGGGATCGGTAGTCGACGCCGGTTGTCGGAGGCGATTGTTGTAGGATTGTTAGATTTGTAGATTTTTTTAG
>NZ_SMUV01000004.1 GCF_004358185.1 Antarcticimicrobium luteum | reverse complement strand
GGACACGTCCGACAGGATCATCACGTCGAGCAGGGCGGCGACCCGGGGCATCACGTTCTTCGCATCCGTCGTGGCGGGCGCGCAGATGGAGCTCTCCAACTTCAAGGAGCTGGCGGGCCATGTCGGCCACGCGTTTTCGCCGAGCGGCTGGGAAGAGATCACCCAGGAAAGGATCGACCGGTTCGCCGCGGTGACGGGCGACAACAACTGGTATCATCTGGATGCCGAGCGGGCGGCGCGCGAGCTGCCGGGGGGCCGGACCCTGGCGCACGGGCTGCTGACGCTTGCGCTGGTGCCGGGCCTGTCGAGCCAGATCTTCCGGGTCACGGCGCATGGGCGGGCGCTGAACTACGGGTATGAGAAACTCAGGTTTCCCGAACCGGTGGAAAGCGGCGACCGGCTGCGGCTGCATATGGAGGTGACCCATGCCGAGCCGGACCGTGGCGGATTGATGATCCGGCGCAATTTCAAGATGGAGATCGAAGGCAAGAGGCGTCCCGGACTCGTCGCGGATGCCCTGACGCTCGCCTATTAGGGTTCATTTTCGGTTGATTGGTAGGACCATTAATCGTATTCCTGTCCCGAAGCGGCGTCACGCCGCCCCTGACGCGAGGAGAGAGACCCCATGAAGGTGCTGGTGCCTGTGAAACGGGTGATCGACTACAACGTGAAGGTCCGGGTCAAGTCGGACGGTTCCGGTGTCGATCTTGCCAATGTGAAGATGTCGATGAATCCGTTCGACGAGATTGCCGTCGAAGAGGCGATCCGGCTGAAGGAAGCGGGGACCGCCGATGAGGTCATTGCCGTGTCGATCGGCGTGAAACAGGCGCAGGAGACGCTGCGCACCGCGCTGGCCATGGGGGCTGACCGGGCGATCCTCGTGGTGGCCGCAGATGACGTGCACCAGGACATCGAGCCGCTGGCCGTCGCCAAGATTCTCGCGAAGGTCGTCGAGGAAGAAGGGGCCGGCCTCGTGCTTGCCGGCAAGCAGGCGATCGACAACGACATGAACGCCACGGGCCAGATGCTTTCGGCCCTGCTGGGCTGGTCCCAGGCCACCTTCGCATCGGACCTGAAGATCGAGGGTGAGCACGCGGTGGTGACCCGCGAGGTCGACGGCGGCTTGCAGACGATCAAGGTGAAGATGCCGGCCATCGTCACCGTGGACCTGCGCCTCAACGAGCCGCGCTACGCCTCCCTGCCCAACATCATGAAGGCCAAGAAGAAGCCGCTGGATGAGAAGACCGCCGCCGACTACGGCATCGACGTCAGCCCGCGCCTTGAGGTGGTGAAGACCTCCGAACCCGAAACCCGGCAGGCCGGCGAGATCGTACCTGATGTCGACACGCTGGTGGCGAAACTAAAGGAAAAGGGGATTATCTGATGGCTGTTCTCCTTCTTGCCGAAGTGACCGACGGTGAACTGGCGATGGACGCCACCGCCAAGGCCGTCTCCGCC
>NZ_SMUV01000010.1 GCF_004358185.1 Antarcticimicrobium luteum | reverse complement strand
AATCCAGACTGGAAACCTTGGCCGCATGAGGCCAGAAACAAACCGACGGATTCTCCCAATGGCTGGAGGGAAGTCGGGTCGCAGGTCAGTATCACCAACGGTCAGTAGAGGACCAAAACCTGAACAGAGCGAACTAATAAATGCGGACTCTATGGGGAGCAGGTCACCCAGAACTCTGGGCTTTGAGCAAGACGTCGTGTGGACCTATGTCGTGTATCACACGCTCGCGAAAAAGAGTGTTGTGATACGCGCTTGTTTTCAGAGGTTTCGCAGTCTGCCTTAAACTTCCACGGCCCTCAGGAAACCAGCAATAGCTTGAATTGCAGCACCCATGTCGTCACTCGTGGCAAATTCTTCGGGCCTACCCATGATTTGATCCTCGATGAGGTGACTGCATTCTTTGCAAACAGCATTCAATGAAAAGGTTGGCCGCGGACGGTCGAAACCCCGGGAAGGCGCCTTTGCACCAACGATAGAGCAGCAGAGTTCTCGAAGCAGTTTATACCATCATACGCTGCGCACGACGCGCAAGGTCAGCTTCTGGGATACTGTGCCGTAGCGCTTATAACCATGTGTTGAATGTCCGGTCTGGGCCGACCTTGCCCTTTCACCCTTCTCGGCACCGTTACTTTGCAAAGCCCCCTCCCTGCGCATCGCGGACGTTGGATCCTGGCGCAGCGAAGGTCAGCTCCCCGCCCTTCTCGGCTCTCCCGGACCTGCCATTGACCATCACTGACCATCGCTGCGTTGCGGCCGTCCATTGCTGCCGTTCGCTGCGAGTGCAAATTATCGAGTGGGTCGAATTCACGCAATGCGGGACATTGCGGCCTAGTGAGAGCGGCGGCGGGGATATTTTCGCCGTGGATTTGTATTGAAAGCTCCGTTTCAAATGCTTGGACGGCATGAGCGGATACAGCTTCGTTTGGTTTCGGCTGAATTGACCCAGCCCAACCGGATCGACAGTTCTTGCCAAATCACTGTTGGCGGGCCAACCTCTGTCATAAGGACGTATGTCCCCGGAAATTTGGAGGCGAACAGAAGTTCAAATGACGAGATTTCCCAAAATTGCCCAGTTCGCGATCATGCTTGCCTTTGCCTGCCTCATGGCGGGGATCTATGGTGTGATCCTCCATCAGGTGTCCTACACGCTGGGGGCCGACTATTTCCACAATTACAAATTCGGTTAGTTCCAGATGGATACGGAAACCCCGCCCCGTCTGGGCGCGGCAATCACCGGCTGGAAATCCAGTTGGTGGATGGGGCTGGTAATCGGTGTTCCACTGCTTGCGCTGGCCCTGCTGGCGCGGGACGCAGCCGTCTATGGCAAGCTGTGCCGGCTGGGATTTCTGACCGTGATTGTCACCACGATCGTTGCAGGAGTTGCGACCATTGTCGTGACCTTTGCGGTTCTGACACCCGATAACCTGCCGCCCCGGTTCACCGGACAGGGGGATGCGGATTGGCTCGGCTTTGCCCGAGCAGGTTTTCTGCTTGAGGCGAGTTTTCTGGGTGCCCTGTTGGGGCTGGCTCTGGCGGCACTGCGCATGATGCTCAGCCTGATCCGGGCCCGCCGGACGGCGCGCGGCGAATGAGATGCGGCCACATGGCTGCGGAAAAAGCGGACATGGCGATTTGCCCGACTCTGACAGAATTGATGATAATTGACGTAACCCTCCATTCCACGGGATCGATCCATGGCTAAGACCAACAGCCTATCCGCCTTTGTTCCGCCCGACCCGGATTTGTCCCGGTTGCCCGTGACCTTTTATGTCGGTGGAACGCCCCTGTTTGGCTTGGCGCTGATCATTGCCGGTATTCTCGGCCCGTTCGTGGTCGGTGGGATTCTCGGGTTGATTGGCCTTGTTGCCGTGGGGTTGCCTGACAGTTGGGGATGGATCGTACTGGGCTTTGCGGCCATTCCATTGCTGGCGATTCCGTGGGGGTGGTGGGTCATGCACACCAAAACCGTAGTGCAGGTTGGTGCAGATTTGGTCGCGTACCGGAGAGACACACCGGTTCGAACGACCAGATGGCAAGCGCCTCTTTCCGAGTATACCGCGATCGTCTATCGTAAAGTGCTACCGCCGTCCCGAAGTAAAGCCGAAGTATCCATGCATGGGATTGAGCTTTGGCATGGCAGAGGCGAGCATAATGTCCGGTTGGTGCAAGCAACCGATGAAACTCTGGCCCGTGGCACTCAAAAGCAATTGGCCAGGCTGACCGGACTGAAGATGAAAGACGGCGACCCGGTGCGTAGTTAGCAACTGATATTCAAGTAAGCTTGAGTGGCGTATCTCGAGCCAACATAGCGAATGCGAGGATGGGTAACCCGCTTATCCAACAAAAAAACGGGTAATAGAGCAGCCCTCCAACAGGGTTTAGTTTTTCCGCGACCTGGCCGCATTTCACGCCTTTTTCAGAGTTCTTCTTCGCCAAACTGGCCTCGGGCCAAGATTGTCCGGTTGGCGGAACGAGTGGAGGGCCCCATATGATCACCGAACTCAAGTCTATCCCGGACATCTGGAAGCATATGCTGACCTGCTCCCCATAGAGTCCGCATTTATTAGTTCGCTCTGTTCAGGTTTTGGTCCTCTACTGACCGTTGGTGATACTCCCACGGGG
>NZ_SMUV01000005.1 GCF_004358185.1 Antarcticimicrobium luteum | reverse complement strand
CCCCCCCCCCCGCCAGCCCGAGGCCCCTGCCCCGGACCGGCCTGGCGCCCCCCCTCAGATCAACCCAACCCTGGGCGTGAAGTTGGCAATGATCAGCTCGGCGGCATCGGTCGATCCACCGGCGGCAACGGAGTATTTCAACCGCACTTCCTCCATCTCGAACCCCGCGAATGTCTCGCGGATCTCGGGGCGGTCATTGATCGAGAGGATGAACCTGCCGTGGATCCCGGCCAGCTGCTCGGCCATGGTCTGGAACTGGCTTCGATCGAACAGCCCCTTGCCGTAATCGTTCTCCCCGCCCCAATAGGGCGGATCGAGGTAGAACAGCGTCTGGGCCCCGTCATAGCGGGCGATCAGCTCCGACCAGTCGAGGTTCTCGAAGACGACGTTTTCCAGCCGCTCATGAGCGGCCTCGAGGATCGGCTCCAGCCGGGTCAGGCTGAAGCGCGGCGGCCGGTCGGTTGCGACCCCGAACACCCCGCCGGGCTTGCCGCCAAAGGCCTGCCGCTGCAGATAGAGGAACCGGGCCGCGCGCTGCAGGTCGGTCAGGGTTGCGGGATCCACCTTGCGCAGCCTCTCGAACTCCCGGCGCGAGGCGATCTGATAGCGCATCACCTCCATCAGCTGCGGATAGTGCTGCTGCAGGATGCGGAACAGGTTGGTGATCTCGCCGTTGAAGTCATTGGCGACCTCGAGCTGCGGCTTCCAGCTGCGCCGCAGAAAGACACCGCCCATGCCGACAAAGGGCTCGGCATAGGTGGCGTGATCGACGGCGTCGATCCGCTCGATGATACGGGCGCTCAGGGCTTTCTTGCCGCCAAGCCAGGGGGCAACGGGTGCGGCCGGGCGCACCTTTGTCATTGTTGTCATGGATGATTCCAGAATATGCAGCGACCACTCTCGCGAGAGTCGGGCGACATTTTCTGATAGGTCATGTCGGCGCAGCCGCTTTGAACGGATGGCTGCGTGGGTAAGGGTGTTGACGCACCCGATCCCCCCGCCCGGGGGCGGAAGGATCAATCGCAAAGGTCGGCGCCGGCGGGTTAGCGCAGCGGCAGGTCGACCAGGTTGAACTTGCCGGCCGCCAGCCGCTGCAGCACCGCGTCACTGGCCCCGAGCCGCACGATCGCATCGGGCACCGAGGCCCGCGCATGGGCGACCGCGCGCTCCACCAGAACATCGCGCCCGGCCCCCGGCCCGTCCTCGATCGCGGCGCGGGCGCCGCTCATCAGCGCGCTGTGCAGCGCTTCGCGGTGGCGGGCCTCGATATCGAGGCCAAAGCGCTGCTTGGCTTCGCGGGCGGCAATGCCGATCAGGATCGACAGAACCAGGCTCAGGGTGCTGATCAGCGCGGGCTGCAGCTGAATCAGAAGGTCATTCAGGGTCATGGGTCATACCTCGTTTCAGGAGTTGAGGGGGAACGGCCGGCGGATCACGCCGCCAGCCAGGGAAAGATCCGCGCCAGAAGCGCGCGGACTGCGGAAGGTTGGGCTCGTCTCGCGGGGAGGATCGGCGGCAGCGCCAGCAGCGCCGCATGCAGCGCCGCGCGGGAGTTCGGGCCAAAGCGGCCATCCACCACCAGCCCGGCGCCGCGCTGGAAGGCGCGCAGATCCTCCGGGCCATGGCCCAGCAGCACCAGCTGCGCCCGATCGGTAAAGCGCTGACGCTCCGCCAGATGGGTATAGCCGCCGTTGATCCGGCGGGTGATCCGGCGCAGATCGCCCGCGTCCGCCAGAGCGTTCAGCCCCCGGGTCGACCAGTACCAGAGCGGGCCCAGCCCCTCCCAGGGATCAAGGCTCGCCGCATCCGGATCCGCCTCGAAGTCCGGCGCCGTGGGATCGAGGGTGCGCACCCACCGGGTGAAGGCGCGGTAGTTGCCCCGCCCGGTGATCTGGATCCCGGTGCGGCCCCGGTAGAGATAGCCGTCGC
>NZ_SMUV01000014.1 GCF_004358185.1 Antarcticimicrobium luteum | reverse complement strand
CGTTCCGACGACGGGAGAGGGCGATGCTGCGTTTCAGGCGGATGCGAAGTTTGCAGAAATTCTCCGCCGTCCACGCCTCGGTCTACAACCTGTTCAACTCGGAGCGCAGCCTTACCTCGAGATCAAATTTCAAGCTGAGACGATTCGAGCTTTTTCCGGGGTGACCTAGCGGGGGGCAGGCTAAACGTTCCCTAGACCGATCCAGATTAGATCAGCGTATGAGCCAAAAGGCAGCGGGGGCGATATGAGGGGTCTTGTTCAGCATGATGTTGGCAGAATACCGGTCGCCTTTGATTGGGAACAATCAGCATATTGCGTGTTGAGCCATCCGACAGTCCAAATAGTTGTAAAATAGCAAAAAAAACTTTCGAAATCGCGAAAGCCCATCTTGGGTTGCAAAATCCCCCTCTCTTATATACCCTTGCAAGGGTTCTATCTATTCTTAGATGGCGACGGCGCCGAAATCGGCCTGCGTCCCTTGTCATGCGCACAGATGCGCATTGAACCTGCTTGGAAAATCTTAAATCACTATTCGGAAATCACTTGACATTTTGGGTTAAGCCGAGCTTGCGCCTCATCACATGCTGTACGGCTTACTCAAAGGCCAGGCTCCTGAGCCTTCCGGAATGAAACCATGCTGGACGCTGGCCGCTTGTTGCTCCCGGCGTGAATGACCGCGATGCTTTGTTGCTAACCTCGGTACATTTGTGATCTTGCTGCGGTGCTCAAAGACGCGGCCGGCCCTGAGGTGACGTTGGTCACCATATCCGATGCTACAATGCTAGATACCCAAAGCGGGAGCTAAACGGCTACGCGGCGCCCTTCCATTTCGTCGGCGTTACGTAGACGATGCTCTCGTCGAAGCTGACCATCACGTCTCCGTCCTGGATATTGACCTGTATCTTCATTGCGCGACTGGCCAGCTTCGCCAGGGCTCTCGTGTCGGCTTCGGAAAAACTCGTCACTTCGAGATTGTCGAACCGGCTGGCGCTGCCCTTGATCTTGTCCCACCACATCTCGGCGACCCGACCGCCATAGGGGTAGACGATCACTTTGTCGGCCTTGCTGCAGGACTGCCGCAACACCTTCTCGCTGGGCAGTCCCAGCGCCACCCACAGCTCGATCTCTCCGCTCAGGCTTTTCTGCCAGACGTCGGGTTCATCGTCCGTCGACAGGCCCTTGGTCATTTCCAAGTGTTCGTGGGCATTCAGGGCAAATGCAACGAGGCGCACCATCAGCCGTTCATCCGTCTCCGAGGGATGCTTCGCGACCGTCAGTTTGTGGGTCTCGTAATAGTGGCGATCCATGTCAGCGACGGAAAGCTCGACTTTGTAGATGGTGGCATTCTGAGCCATGAACTGCCTCGGGTCAGCGAAGGTTGGCGATGCCTACCCCGCCAGCGCTCCTTTGGAAAGCCGCTCAGGCCACGACGGATGCGCTGTCTCAATCCGGATACGTCTCTGGATAGGGGCATCCACGTCACCTTGGGATGATTGGCGCTGCCCCTTTGCCCCATTACCAGACTTTCTCCGCCTCCTCGTGCTCGAAAGCCGAGGCCATCTCCTTGATCTCCCGCTCCGAGGCGCCCAGGCGGCGGGCAACCTCCCTCCAGCTCTTCGTGGCTTCAGCCACTTCTCCGATAATACGGTCGGCCTCTTCGCTTTCGAGGAGATAGTTCTCGTGCTGGCCGCGATGCAGATCAATGCTGGCATCCGGATTGTCGTCGTCGACGTAGCTCTTGAGTACGCGCGGCTGATTTGGAACCGGGTTGATGTCGAAGGCCGGTGAAAGGTGCCATCCACACCACCACCAAGATGGATGACGATACCGCCTACCAGTTGACCAAGACCTACTGGGATAACAAGGCCGCGATGGCCGAAGGCGCGGCTTGGTGGGGCGGTGTGGATGCCGGCCTGATGAGCAACATCACCGGTAAGATCCACCCCGGCGCGGTTCGGTACTACAAAGAGGCAGGCATCGCACTGACCGAAGACCAGATGTAACGCGCATTCCAAACGTGAAAGGAAACGGGCCGGGCCGCGTATGGCCCGGCTTTCTTGTCGGAAAGGGTGCATATGAGCGGACTGGCTGATTTGCCGAAAACACTGTGGCTGAGATGGGCGTGGATCGCACTGGCGCTCATGCTGGTGGTCTTTCATATCGGGCTAATCTTTTCGGGCCTTGTGCCCAACCTTGTAAGCCGTCCGCTGCACCTGGCGCTGATCTTGCCGTGGGTGTTCCTGTTCGGCGTCACTGGTCGCTGGCGGCTGATCTCGGGATGTGTGCTGAGTGTCATAGGCATTTCTGCCTCCGTTTGGGTGGCGTCGCATGCCGACATGCTGGGCGATCAATACGGATTTCTGGAAAACCGCTTTCAGGTCGGCATTGGTTTTACTCTCCTGATTGTGGTGATCGAGGCCGCCCGGCGGGCTATCGGTTGGCCACTGCCGCTCGTGGCGGCCTCAGCGCTGCTTTACGCCTTTTTTGGTCATCGTATCCCGGGCGAGTTCGGCCATTCCGGCGTGCCCCTGCGATCGTTTCTGGGCACCATGACCATTGCTGAGGGCGGGATCTGGGGCAGCCTCACCGCCGTGTCGGTCGGAGTGGTATCCATCTTTGTGATCTTCGGTGCCGTGCTGAACGCCGGCGAGGCCGGGCAAGGTTTCATGAACGTCGCCGCTGCCGCTGCCGGGCGTCTGAAGGGGGGCGCGGCAAAGGTATCGGTTTTGTCTTCGGCCTTGTTCGGTTCGATTTCCGGCTCGGCCAGCGCGAATGTCGCTTCGACCGGGGCGATCACTTTGCCCGCCATGACGCGCTTGGGCTATCCCAAGCGGCTTGCCGCCGGGGTCGAGGCCGTGGCCAGTTCCGGCGGGCAAATCATGCCTCCCCTGATGGGGGCCGGGGCCTTCGTCATGGTCGAACTGACAGGCACCCCCTACACCCAGATCATGGGGGCGGCCCTGTTGCCCGCGCTATTGTATTTCTGGGCGGTCTGGGTGGGCATCAACGCCTATGCCACCCGGTTCGACCTGAAGGGGCTGGACCCCGCCGATCGCCCGCAAATGCGTGATGTCGTGGTCACCTCGCTGTTCTTCCTGGTGCCCTTCACCGTTCTGATGCTGAGTATGTTCGCTGCCGGTTACACCCCGCAATACTCGGCCTGCTTGGCCATTCTGGCCGGGGCGCTGTTGCTGCTGGTGGATGGGGACCTCCGTTTCGACCCGGTGAAAACCGCCGGCCGCGTGGCTGATGCCCTGCTGACGGCCTCGCGGCAGGTGTCGATGATCGCCGCCATCATCTTTTGTGCGTCGATCATCATCGGCGTCTTGGGGTCTACCGGGCTGGGTGTGAAAATCACCTCGGTCATACTCGAAGGGTCCGGCGGTGCGCTTTGGGCCTCTCTTTTGCTGACCGCCTTGGCCTGTTTGATTCTGGGGATGGAGGTTCCCACCACCGCCGCTTACGTCATCTGCGTTTCGGTCGCGGGGCCTGCCCTCATGAAGCTTGGGCTTGAGCCGCTTCAGGCCCACCTTTTCGTCTTCTGGTTCGCGCTTCTGTCCACCATCACACCACCTGTCTGCGGCGCGGTTTTCATCGCGGCGGGTATGATCAATGAAAACTGGATCAAGGTCGCCATGACCGCCATGGCGTTGGGCGTCGGCCTTTACCTGATCCCGCTTGGTATGATCACTTGGCCTGCGCTGATCCGGTTACCCTCAGATCCGGCTGGAGCATTGTTGGCTTTTGCCGTGCTGGCGGTCGGATTGACGGCGTTGTCCTTTGCCATGATCGGGCGCGCTTCCGTGCCAATCAGGTCGGGGCTGGCACTGCTGGGAACAGGGCTGCTTTTCGGTCCGGCGCTCGTTTGAAAAAGGGATCTCTCTCAAGGCTTTTTTCAAGGCTGGAATGAAGCACGGAGAAAGGCGAACAAGCGCAGCTTCCCAAAGGCCAATGTCAACAAAATGGTACGTCGACTTTCAGCAATGTCCCAAAATCGTTCGCCTGACATTTTGAAGTATGCGGATGGATTTTCCGGAAAGACTCACATTGGTTCCACTTTGGTCCTTCCAGATTTGCTCTAGCCTGTTTGCCTTTCATTTTATCCAAGCTTTTGAGCCGGGTTTCGAAAGCTCACGGGGTTTCGGTCAGGTAAACGAACTTCGGAATGTCACATCTTCTAGAATAATATGACGGGCTCCCTTTTCGGCGCAGAGCCGCCATTGGCCAGTGCTTGATGCCGCAGCGCGGCTTTCCCGAAAGCGGCAAATCAGTTTCCGCGAAAACAAGGTCGCCCGTATCTGGCCTTCCGGAACAATTTCGGGCTGGGTCAGTTGACCTGCTCCCCATAGAGTCCGCATTTATTAGTTCGCTCTGTTCAGGTTTTGGTCCTCTACTGACCGTTGGTGATACTCCCACGGGG
>NZ_SMUV01000009.1 GCF_004358185.1 Antarcticimicrobium luteum | reverse complement strand
TGTCAATCGGCATTGAAGTTTGACCCCCTATCGGCATCCAATATTGACCCCCTTGGTGGTGAGCAGGCCCGGCGCTGCGTAGCCCTCACATAGCGCAGCGGCGGCGGGCCTGCGGGGTTTCGGGTTGGCGCTATGCGCGGTTCTTGAAGCGCCAGCTTTCGTTACCGGTTTCGACGATTTCGCAATGGTGGGTGAGCCGGTCGAGCAGTGCGGTGGTCATCTTGGCATCGCCGAAGACGCTGGGCCATTCGCCGAAGGCCAGGTTGGTGGTGACGATGATGGATGTGCGTTCGTAGAGTTTGCTGATCAGGTGGAACAGCAATTGGCCGCCGGTCTGGGCGAAGGGCAGATAGCCGAGCTCGTCCAGGATCAGGAAGTCGAGGCGGGAGATCAGGTCGGCGGTCCGGCCCTGGCGCTCGGCGCGGGCTTCGGCATCGAGCTTGTTCACCAGGTCGACCACGTTGAAGAACCGGCCCCGGCGCCCTGCCCGGATACAGGTCCGGGCGATGCTGACGGCAAGATGGGTTTTGCCGGTGCCTGTGCCGCCGATCAGGACGAGGTTGCGCTGATGGTCGAGGAAGTCGCCGTTGGCCAGGTCGCGGATCAGGGTCTCGTTAACCTCGGCGGCCTCGAAGTCGAACTCCTCCAGTTCCTTGGCGAGCGGCAACTTGGCGATGGTCATTTGGTATTTGACTGACCGGGCCTGCTTCTCCCTGATCTCGGCGGTCAGCAGGTCACCAATGATCTGTTGCGGCTCGTGCTGGCGTTTGACGGCGGTGGTCAGGACCTCGTCATAGGCGGCCCTCATTCCGTAGAGCCTCAGCTTTCCCATCGCGTCGATTACCTCGGATCTTTCCATTCTGTGTTCTCCTCAGGCTGTCATATCGGTTGCAGTCGGCAATGGGCTCGCAGGCCAGCTTCAGCGCATCCGGGGTAGTGATTGTCAGGGGTGGTGGCGGCTCGCGGTGCCGGGCCAGGATGTTCAGCACGACGCCTGCGGAATGGACATTGTGCGACAGGGCTTCGGCGCAGGCCGCCTCGACCGCATCAATCCCGTCGGTCAGCACGGCGCTCAGGATGTCGACCATCTGCCGGTCACCGCCCGGCTGGCGTTCCAGCTTGCGCCACACGCGGCGGATTGGCACCGGCAGTTCCCATTCCCTGAAGGGCGCCCCGTTGCGAAGGGCGCCGGGTTTGCGGGCCAGAACGGGGATGTAATGCAGGGGATCGAAGATGGTTTTGTCCCGCCCGAAGGCCCGCTCATGCTGGCCAACGATTTGCCCATCCTGCCAGCATTCCAGCCGGGCGGCATAGGCCCTGATCTCCACCGGCCGCCCGACCGCCCGGGCATCGACCGAGTAGCGGTTCTTGTCGAACCGCACGAGGCAGGTCTTGGACACCGATGCGGGAACTGCATGGAATCCATCGAAAGGGCCGACGTAAGGCACAAGGCTCGGGCGCTCGTCCTCGAACACCTCCCAGATCGTCTTGTCGCGCAACTCTGGATGTTTGTTCGCCTTGGCATAGGCCAGGCAGCGATCCTCCAGCCAGGCGTTCAACTCGGCATAGGATTTGAACTTCGGACGCGGCACGAAGAAGCGCCGGCGGATCACGCCGACCTGGTTCTCGACTTGGCCTTTCTCCCAGCCCGAGGCCGGGGTACAGGCCACCGGGTCGACCAGGTAATGGCCGCACATCTGCTGGAACCGCCGGTTATAGGCCCGATCCTTGCCAATGAAGATCGCGTCAACGGCGGTCTTCATATTGTCGTAGATGCCCCGCGCACAGGCCCCACCGAAGAAGGCAAACGCCTTGTCGTGGGCGTCGAACACCATCTCCTGTGTCTCTCTGGGATAGGCCCGCACAAACGGCATCCGGCTGTGGCTCAGGCGCACATGCGCAACCTTCACCGTCGTGGTCACGCCGTCAATCAGGACAACCTCATGGCTCCAGTCGAACTGATAGGCTTCGCCCGGATCGAAGCTCAGCGGCACGTAGGCAGCGGCGGAAGCTTCCCGGGTCGCCTTCGACCAACTCGCCGCATAGCGCCGCACCGCATCATAGCTGCCGTCATAACCCCGGTTGCGAAGTTCCTCGTAAATCCGAACCAGGGTCAGCCGCTGGCGTTTGGGTTGCCGGTCATTCTCAGCCAGCATCTCATCCAGATCGGACCGCCACGGGTCGATCTTGGGGCGGGGCTGCGTGGACCGGTCATAGCTGAACTCGGTTGCCCCGGACCGCACCACCTTCCGCACCGTGTTCCGTGATACCCGCAGCTCCCGGCAGATCTGCTTGATCGACTTCCCCTGGATGAAATGCGCCCGCCTGATCTTCGCAATCGTCTCCACAACCAACATCCCCAAATCGCTCCCTCAATCCTTTGAGGAAGCTTCTGAACAGAAATATCAGGGGGGTCACTTTTGGACGCCGATTACCCCAATACAGGGGTCAATCTTGCATGCCGGTTCACAG
>NZ_SMUV01000048.1 GCF_004358185.1 Antarcticimicrobium luteum | reverse complement strand
CTACGAATACATCTGTAAAATCTGGACATCAGACCCAGATCGATTCATCCTAAATCCGATCCACCAAATGCCGGGACTGAACACCTAGCGTCTTTGGCAGATCATGGGCTTTGTGACAGAGAACACTGATCTGCGATAGCGGCCATTGGCGCAACCGCAGCGAAAGCGCACTTGTCCGCCTTCCTGACCTTCGCTCCTGCTCGGATGCTGCAAGATTCACGAATGGCCGGTCTCGTGAAGCTGCGCTGCGGCGTCGGCACGACCGGTGAGTGGCCGGTATGGGCCGGTCGCGCCGTTCAGTTAGGCGCGGCGACCATGACTTTGCAAAGGGCGCTAGAAAAGACTTCCCAATCCAGTTGGATCAGCGTCAGAGGACTTCACCACTCCCTTCCTTTCAAGTTGAAATCGTCGTGGTCAAGGACGGCCTCAAGGCCGGAAAACATCAGGGCTGCCATCACATCAGCCCGAGAGATTTCCTTCCCGGTGCCCTTCAGGTGCCGCGCTTGGAGGGCCTCAAGGACAGCCAGATGGTCAGCCCGAATGCGGATGGAGACGTGCGGTGACTTATTCCCGCTCGTGGAGAGGTGACGCAGGCGGTGATCCGCGTCACTCAAAGTGGTGACCTGCACTACCGGAGTAGTCCCGTATGTGGAGCCATCTAGTCAGCCTGAAATCTGGGTTTATTTTTTGTTTCCGGGCAGTTACCGGTAGGCACATGCGGGGATTTCCCGTAGGTGGAGACGTTATTCCGAGAAATAGCCGACGAACCTAAATCTGGTGCGTCTACCAATTCCGCCACACCCGCACCCGGAGCGGCCCTGGCCGCACGTGCTGCGCCTCTTAGCAAAGCTTAACCCGCGATGCGAGGAAAAAACCACCGCTGCGGCGGTCGCGCGGCCCTAGACGCCCAGCGCGCGAAACACCGCCGGCAGCGCCTCGGGCAGATCCTCGGCGATCAGCCCGGGGCCGAAGCTGCGGGCCGCCTCCACATGCAGCCAGCCCGCTGTTTCCGCAGCCCCGAAGGGGGCAAAGCCGCGCGCCAGCAGACCCGCGACAAAGCCGGCCAGCACATCGCCCGAGCCCGCCGTCGCCAGCCAGGGCGCCGCGCGCTCATAGGCGGCCGCGCTGATCACGCAGCGCCCGTCCGGCGCCGCGATCACCGTGGCGGGCCCCTTGAGCAGGATCACGCAGCCGGCACGCGCCGCCGCCGCCCGGGCAGCCTCCACCCGGGACCAGGCCGGGCCGCGGGTCGCCGGCGCATTCAACCGCTTCGCCAGATCGGGAAACAGCCGCGCGAACTCGCCGTCATGGGGCGTCAGCACACAGGTGTCATGCAGCAGGCCGAACAGCCGCTCCGGCTCCTCAGCAAACCCCGTCAGCGCATCCGCGTCCAGCACCGCCGCGCGCCCTGTTTCCAGCGCCGCCGGCACCAGATCCCGCGCCCGGTCGAGGCCCAGCCCCGGCCCCAGGCAGAGCGCGTTGAGCCGCGCGTCCTCCAGCACCCGCGACAGCCCGGCGCTGTCGGCCACCCGCCGCAGCATCGGGGCGGTGATCTGACAGGCGACCTCCTGCTGCGCGCCGGGCGGCACCCCCAGCGTCACCAGTCCCGCCCCGATCCGCAACGCGCCGCGCGCCGCCAGCCGCGCCGCCCCGGTGCGCCCGGCACCGCCCGACAGGATCAGGGCGTGACCATGGGCGTACTTGTGATGACCGGCTGCTTTCGACAGGCGGGCAAGATCCGGCGCGGCCAGCCTCACCCCCGGCGGCTCCGGGATCGGGCCGCGGGCCGCTTCCCCGCTCCCCCCTGCACCCTCGTCTCCGGGCACCCGCGCCCCGCCCGACCGCCGTCGGGCGCCCCCCTCAAGGCCGATGCCTGCAACGACCAGCGCGCCACAGATGCGCGGCCCGGCGGCAAGGTAGTGGCCGCGTTTCGCCCGATGAAAGCTGACGGTCAGATCCGCCGGCACCGCCAGCCCCAACACCTGCCCGCTGTCGGCGCAAAGGCCGCTTGGAACATCGACGGCGATCACGCCCGGACGCGCGCCCAGTTCCGCCGCCGCCAGCGGGCTCAGCCGCTCTGCCAAGGCCCCCTCCAGCGGCCGGGACAGGCCGGTGCCGAACAGCGCGTCGATGATCCAGGTCCGGCCCGCCGCCGCGCCCGCCCCCCCGGCCGGCTGCGCCGCCGCAGTCTCCGGCCTGAACTCCGCCAGCGGGCGCACCGCCCCCAAGGCGCGCCACCGCTGATAATTCGCGCGGGTATCCGGCGACAGCGCCGCGGGATCACCGAGAAGGAACAACTCGACCTCCCAGCCCCAGCCCCGCAGCAGCCGCGCCACCACGAAACCGTCGCCGCCGTTGTTGCCCGGCCCGCACAGGACCACCGCGCGAAACCCACCCTGCGCCAGATGCGGCCATTGCGCGAACAGCGCCGCCACGACGCCCTGCCCGGCCCGCTCCATCAACTCCAGTCCGGTGACCGCGCCGCTGTCGATCGCCGCCCGTTCGATGGCGCGCATCCCGGCGGCGGTCAGCACCTCGGTCAGGGCGGGCCCCTGGTCGGTCGCGCCCTGCGTCCGGCGATTCATTTTTGTATATTTTTTGTGCGAATCGCTCAAAATTTAACCACGGCCCTCATTTCCGGTTCAGCCCCCCTTGCCGGTGGCCGGTATCCGATTGTGAGCACCATTTAGAAGTGATCTGACCCGTCGAGACAAGGTTGCGAGGAGTCCCCCGATGAAAAAGATCGAAGCCATAATCAAACCGTTCAAGCTCGATGAAGTCAAAGAGGCCCTCCAGGATGTCGGCGTCCAGGGCCTGAGCGTCATCGAGGTCAAGGGCTTTGGCCGCCAGAAAGGCCATACCGAGCTTTATCGCGGCGCCGAGTATGTGGTCGACTTCCTGCCCAAGGTGAAGGTCGAGGTTGTGCTGGACGACGATCAGGTCGACAGCGCCGTCGATGCCATCATCGCGGCCGCCAAGACCGACAAGATCGGCGATGGCAAGATCTTTGTCACCACCGTCGAACAGGCGATCCGCATCCGTACCGGCGAAACCGGCTCGGACGCGCTTTAACCCCACACGCAAACAGAACGACCCTACAGAAAAGGACATTGCAGAATGAGCAAGGATGCAGTTCTCCAGCTGATCTCGGAAGAAGGGGCGGAATATGTCGATATCCGCTTCACCGACCCGCGCGGCAAGTTGCAGCACGTCACCGTGATGGCGGACCAGGTCGATGAAGACTTCCTTGAGGAAGGTTTCATGTTCGACGGCTCCTCGATCGCCGGCTGGAAATCGATCGAAGCCTCCGACATGAAGCTGATGCCCGACACCGACAGCGCCTATGTCGATCCGTTTTATGCCGAGAAGACCATCTGCATCCACTGCTCGGTGGTCGAACCCGACACCGGCGAGGCCTATGAGCGCGACCCGCGCGGCACCGCCGAAAAGGCCGAGGCCTATCTGAAGTCCTCCGGCATCGGCGACGCCGCCTACATGGGCCCCGAGGCCGAATTCTTCCTGTTCGACGACGTGCGCTACGAGAACTCGATCAACAAGGTGTCCTACCAGGTGGATGCGACCGACGCGTCGTGGAACACCGACACCGAGTACGAGATGGGCAACATGGGCCATCGTCCGGGCGTCAAGGGCGGCTATTTCCCGGTCAACCCGGTGGACGAGGCGCAGGATCTGCGCTCGGAAATGCTGTCCACCATGAAACGTCTGGGCATGAAGGTCGACAAGCACCACCACGAGGTGGCCTCGTGCCAGCACGAGCTGGGCCTGATCTTCGGGACGCTGACAAAGCAGGCCGACGAGCTGCAGAAATACAAATACGTGATCCACAACGTGGCCCACGCCTATGGCAAATCCGCCACCTTCATGCCCAAGCCGATCGCCGGCGACAACGGCACCGGCATGCACGTGAACATGTCGATCTGGAAGGATGGCAAGCCGCTTTTTGCAGGTGACAAATACGCCGATCTGTCGGACGAGGCGCTTTGGTTCATCGGCGGCATCCTCAAGCACGCCAAGACGCTGAACGCCTTCACCAACCCGTCCACCAACAGCTACAAGCGGCTGATCCCGGGCTTCGAGGCCCCGGTTCTGCGCGCCTATTCGGCCCGCAACCGCTCCGGCTGCGTCCGTATTCCGTGGACCGAAAGCCCGAAAGCCAAGCGCGTCGAGGCCCGCTTCCCCGATCCTTCGGCCAACCCCTACCTGTGCTTTGCCGCGCTGCTGATGGCCGGCCTGGACGGGATCAAGAACAAGATCGACCCGGGCGAGGCGATGGACAAGAACCTCTACGACCTGCCCGCCGAGGAACTGGCCGACATCCCCACCGTCTGCGGTTCGCTGCGCGAGGCGCTGGAATGCCTGGCCGCCGACCACGACTTCCTGCTGCAGGGCGATGTTTTCACCAAGGACCAGATCGAGGGCTATATCGCGCTCAAGATGGAAGAGGTGGAAACCTATGAGCACACCCCGCACCCGGTCGAATACGGCATGTACTACAGCTGCTGATCGGTTTCCGGTCACGGCAGAAGGGCGCCCCCTGCGGGCGCCCTTTTTCGTTTCCGGCGCGGCTGCACGCCGTCGATCACCGGCGCCGGCCTCCCCCCCCCGTGAGGGGAACGGTTGGAGTGCGGGCCAAGCCGCATGCCGCCTGAGGCACGCCCGGGGCGCTGCGTTTCCCGATTGCCTCGCCGGCCCGGGCCGGGCAAGCTGCGGGAATTGTCCCACAGCCGGTTTCCACGCCATGAAATCCGTTCTCCTCGCCCTGCTGCTCGCCGCCCTCGCCCCCCTGCCGCTCGCCGCCGCGCCCTGCGGCAACACCGGCGCCGGGTTCGAGGCGTGGAAACAGGACTTCGCCGCCGAGGCCCGTCGCGCCGGCGTCGGCCCGCGCGGGCTTCAGGCGCTGGCACAGGCGCAATACGCCAGCCGCACCATCGCCGCCGACCGCAACCAGAAAAGCTTTCGCTACAGCCTGGACAAGTTCATGCAGGTGCGCGGCGCCGACACCATCGTGGCGCAGGGCCGCAAGCGCAAGGCGCGCCACCCCGACTTCTACGCCGCGCTGGAGCGCCTCTATGGCGTGCCCGCCGGCGTCCTGATCGCGCTGCACGGAATGGAGACCGCCTTTGGCGGGTTCATGGGCGACAGCCCGGTGGTCTCGGCAATCACAACCCTGGCCTATGATTGCCGCCGCTCCGAGTTCTTCGTGCCGCACGCCCTCGCGGCGCTGGAACTGGTCGACCGGGGCTCCATCACCGGAGCCACGCTGGGCGCCAGGCATGGCGAGCTGGGCCATACCCAGTTTCTGCCCGGCAATGCGCTGGCCTACGGCGTGGATGCGAACGGCGACGGGCGGGTGGATTTCTATGACATGTCCGACGCGCTGGCTTCGACCGCCAATTTCCTGCGCCAGAAAGGGTGGAAACCCGGGCGCGGCTATCAGCCGGGGCAGCCGAATTTCGCGGTGATCAGACAGTGGAACGCCGCCGGCGTCTACCAACAGGCGATTGCGATCATGGCCTCCCGCATCGACAGTTGAGTTCCTGAGGCGAAATCTACCTGACGGAGAATCGCCGCATTTGTGCCGCATTTCCCGGTCCGGGCGCGTAAACCCTTTGTTTTCCTACGGTCCCGCCCCGGATCCGCCGCGTCGGTGCCTCAGAGTTAATCGGTTTTCGACACAATTTCTCCTCGATCTGCCAATAATTTTAACGAAACGTTTTGACGGTATCGGAGGGTCCGCAGTGACGCGCGAAGGTTGGTATCACGGTGGCCTGGTCTATCTGGGCGCGACTGAGGGCGCGATCGAACGGTTCAGCCGGATCGTCGCCGGGACGCTGCAGGACTACGGTCACCAGGTGGATCGTCAGACCGTGCTGTCCGCCGAAGAGGCGCGCGTCGTCACCAGCCAGTATATCATCAAGCTCTCGCTTGAGACCGCCTCCTACAGCGGCCGCATCGTCGCCCACGAGCATATGAGCAAACAGCCCTCCCGGCCGATGCACCGGGTCGAGATTGCCCTGATGCCGGTGGCGCCGGGTGTCGAGGACCGCGATATCACCGAGCTGATGATGGTGGTGATGCTCTACCGCATGGTCGATGCCTACCCGGTCCAGCAGATCGAGTGGATGGATCCCGAAACCATCCTGTGCGTGTCGCAGTTCCTGGGCGCCTTCGCCAGCGTCACGCCACGCCGCGTGCACAGCCACGCGCAGATCCAGGGGCCGAAATCCAACCGCTTTGCCCCGGTCGAGGAGATGGAGGCGGACCTGTCCGAACAGGCCGAAATCATCGAGGCCGACGTCGTGTTCGAAGCCGAACAGGAGTTGTCGCTGCTCAGCGTCGAGGAATCGCTGGCGCTGGCCTTCCGCGACGACTCCGAAGACATGATTGATCCGGCCACCCCCGAGGAACAGGCCGAAAACGATATCCGCCGGCTCACCGCCTGGGGGATGACCGGAATGCTGGTGTTTCTCTCCGGTCCGGTGGCCCTCTCGATGGCCGCGGTCAACCTGGTCAAGGGCGAGGATTTCCGCCTCAATACCCATGTGCTGGCGCTGACCGCCTTTGTCGCCTCATTCAGCGGCTCGGGCCTGTTGAGCAACGCGCTGTCCTATCTGCCGGTCTGACCGCGGAGCGCGGCCGGATCTCGCCCCTGTCTCAGCCGGATCTCAGCCGCCGGCGCTTTCCAGATCATCGGTCCCAACCTGGGCATCGGCCCGCGCCAACACAAAGGTGTGGATCGAGAAGACCACCGCCCGGGTCCGCGGCAGCCGCAGCACGGATTGCCGCTCGCTGCGCAGATACTGGTCCGCCGCCGCCCGCCGGTGGGGACGCTTTTCGGCCTCGCGGCGCGGCTGGTGCAGATCGGGATCGTCGTACCATAGCGCGTTGAACCGCCACAAAGGCCGGCCCGGCTGCACCCCGTCGAACAGCCGCTGCACCCGCGCGGCGATATTGCCATCGTATTCCGGGACCGGCACATGGATGCGGATCAGCGGGTGCATGAATTTCTCCTCCAGCGTCCAGCTTGCCGGGAAACACAGCACGGCGGCAGTCAGCACGTGCTCCTCCGCCCCCTCGGGCTTTTGCAGGATGCACAGATCCTCTTGTACCAGCCGCCCCAGCGTGCCCATCGGATCGTTCCGGTCGATGTCGACCGACACCCCATCCGGACGCGTGACCGCATCGCCCGCCCCGGGATAGGCCCGCTCCAGCACCAGATCGAGCAGTTCTTCGGCCGCGGCCCGCGCGCCCTCGTCCATGGCCAGAACCGCCTCGCGGCGGTCGGAGAGCAGCCGATCGCGATAGGCCATCTGCCCGGCAAAGGCCTCATCGCGGATCAACCAGTCCTCCGGCGCCAGCGGCTGGATGCCCGGCAGCCGGTGGTGGTCGGAAATGTCATAGGGGATACGTGTCTGCAGTATCTCGGTCATGCCTCCGATTAGCACCCTGCCCCCGCCTTGTCGGCCCAAAAACGACCTGACCATGCGTCGCAGGCGGGACGGACGCCCAAATTCCCGGCTTTCAGACTGGATGCGAGACGACTGGAGGGCCGCCAATGAACCGGCACTACCGCGACAGCCGCAAGATCGACCCGAGCAGGGGCGCCACGCTGGGCGACGGCACCCCAAACGATCCCGACCGGATCGAGATCGGCCCGACCCGGCTGGCCTTTGCCGAATGGGCTGCGGCGGGGCTTGATCTGCCCGATCTGGCGGCAATGCGGACCTATCGCTGGCGGCGGCTGACCGACCATGTGGTCGCGCGCGGCTATGGCGGGCTGCTGATGTTCGACCCGCTCAACATCCGATATGCCACCGACAGCACCAACATGCAGCTGTGGAACACCCACAACCCGTTCCGCGCCGTGCTGCTCTGCGCCGACGGCTACATGGTGATCTGGGACTACAAGAACGCGCCATTCCTGTCCGCCTTCAACCCGCTGGTGGCCGAGGTGCGCTCGGGCGCCGACCTGTTCTATTTCGATCGCGGCGACAAGGTCGATGTGGCCGCGGACAGTTTCGCCAATGAGGTGCGCCGGCTGCTGGCCGAACACGCGCCCGGCGATCATCGGCTGGCCGTCGACAAGGTGATGCTGCACGGGCTGCGCGCGCTGGAGGCGCAGGGCCTGCGGATCATGGAGGGCGAGGAGGTCACCGAAAAGGCCCGCGCGATCAAGGGAGCGGACGAAATCCGGGCGATGCGCTGCGCCAGCCACGCCTGCGAGGCGGCGATGCGCGAGATGGAAACCTTCGCGCGGGTGAACGTCCCGCTCGGCCGGGCGTCAGAGGACGACATCTGGGCAGAACTCCACGCCGGGAACATCCGCCGCGGCGGCGAATGGATCGAAACCCGCCTGCTGTCCTCCGGGCCGCGCACCAACCCGTGGTTCCAGGAATGCGGCCCCCGCATCGTGCAGATGAACGAGATCGTCTCCTTCGACACCGACCTGATCGGCAGCTATGGCATCTGCGTCGACATCTCCCGCAGCTGGTGGATCGGCGACCGCAAACCGCGCCCGGACATGATCTATGCCATGCGCCACGCGCATGAGCACATCATGACCAACATGGAAAGGCTGAAACCCGGCGTGACCATCCCCGAGCTGACCGCCGGGTGCCACCGGCTGGACGACAGGTTCCAGGCGCAGAAATACGGCTGTCTCATGCATGGGGTGGGCCTGTGCGATGAATGGCCCCTGGTGGCCTATCCCGACACGGCGGTGCCCGGCGCCTTCGACTACGCGCTCGAGCCGGGCATGGTCCTCTGCGTCGAGGCGGCGGTCGGCGAAGTCGGCGGCGATTTCTCGATCAAGCTCGAGGATCAGGTGCTGATCACCGGCGACGGCTACGAAAACCTGACAACCTACCCCTTCGATCCGGCGCTGATGGGGGATTAGGCGCTCAGGGCGCGACGGTGACCCGCGCCAGAATGCCCCGGTGATCCGATCCCATCCGGTCCAGCACCTCGATCGTCCCGGGCCGCGCACCGCTGGCCAGAACGTGGTCGATCGCCACCCCGAACCCTCCATAGGGCAAGGCAAAGCTCGCCGCCTCGTGCCCCGCCCGCCTCGTGCCGCTGGCGCGCGCCACCCGGGCCAGCGCATCGGACCAGGCGACGCTGTTGAAATCGCCGCCGATCACCATCGGCCCCCGCATCGCGCGCAGCACCGGCCCCAGCCGGTCCAGCTGCGCCGCCTGCGGATGCGGCCAGGGCCAGCGCAGATGCAGCGACACCGCCCAGACCCGGCCCGCTGGCGTCTCCACCTGCAGCGCCGTCAGCCCATGGGCGCAGCGCGCGCTGCCCGGCACCGCGGGCCAGCGTGACAGCACCGCCGTGCCGCCCACCGCGCGATAGGCGCAATCATGCTGATAGGGGTATCTGTCCCGCAGCGCCGCCAGCACCGCGCGGTTGCGCGGGCTGACCTCCTGCAGGGTCACGACATCGGGCGACCGCGCGGCAATATCGGCCACCAGACGCCGCGGATCGGGCAGATTGAACAGCAGGTTCTTCTGATAGATCACCAGACCGGCCTGCGCCTCCACGCCCTCCGGTCCCGGTCCCGGTCCCGGCCACATCGCCCAGAGCCGCGGCAGCAGCGCCAGCGCCACCAGCGCCAGCCCCGGCGCCACCGCCCGGCGCGGCCGCCACAGCATCGCCAGCAGCAGCCCTGCCGCAACGGCCAAAGGCACCCGGAACACCGCCAGGCTGTCGCCCGCCGGATGCAGCGCCCCGCCATAGCCGGCGGCCAGCGCCGCCAGCGTCACCGCCGCAGCGGCCCAACCGATCCCGCGCACCGCTGCCGTCACCTGCCCGCCATCCTCAATCGCTATCCCGTGACCGGGGCTTGATAAAACCGCCACCGAAGCCCAGCCTTAGACCCGGACGGCACGAAAGGACAGCCCATGCCCAGCGAACGCATCACCTTCCCCGGTCACGACGGAACCGAGCTTGCGGCGCGGCTCGACCTGCCCGAGGGACCGCATCTGGCCACCGCGCTCTTTGCCCATTGCTTCACCTGTTCCAAGGACATCCCCGCCGCCCGCCGGATCGCGGCGCGGCTGGCGGCGATGGGCATCGCGGTGCTGCGCTTCGATTTCACCGGGCTTGGCCATTCGGCGGGCGAGTTTGCCAATACCGGCTTCAGCTCCAATGTCGCCGACCTGCTGAAGGCGGCCGAGTATCTGGGCGGGCGCGGCATGGCGCCGGCGCTGCTGATCGGCCATTCGCTGGGCGGCGCGGCGGCGATCCGCGCCGCCGGCCGGATCGACAGCGTCCGCGCCGTGGTCACGCTCGGCGCGCCGCATGACCCCGAACATGTGACCCATCATTTCGCCGATGCCCTGCCCGAGATCGCCGAAAACGGTGTCGCCCAGGTCGATCTGGGCGGCCGCGCCTTCTGCATCTCCCGCGCCTTCGTCGAGGATGTGCAGGGCGAACAGCTGGACAGCGCCCTGCACGACATGAAGGCGGCGCTGCTGGTCATGCACGCCCCCCGCGACACGGTCGTCGGCATCGACAACGCCGCAAAGATATTTCTGGCCAAGAAACACCCCAAAAGCTTTGTCACCCTGGACACCGCCGACCACCTGATCAGCCGCGCCGAGGATGCCGAATACGCCGCCGACGTGATCGCCGCCTGGGCCCGGCGCTATGTCGATCTGCCCGCCGCCGCGCCGACCCCGGGCGCCCCCGAGGGGGTGGTGCGGGTGACCGAGGTCGATCCCGAGGGGTTCCTGCAGGACGTGCAGTCGGGCCATATCCACCTGGCCGCCGACGAGCCGGCCAGCGTCGGCGGCACCGACCGGGGGCTCTCGCCCTATGGGCTGGTGGCGGCGGGTCTGGGCGCCTGCACCTCGATGACGATCCGCATGTACGCCCGCCGCAAGGGCTGGCCGCTCACCGACGTCAGCGTCGATATCAGCCACGACAAGCTGCACGCCGAGGATGCCGGCGACGGCGCGCCCGGCAGGATCGACCGCTTTACCCGCCGAATCCGGCTCGGCGGCGATCTGGACGACGACCAGCGTGCCCGGCTGCTGGAGATCGCGGACAAATGCCCGGTCCACCGCACCCTCAGCCACGGCGCGCGGGTGGACAGCGTGCTGGTCGGACCCGAGGGGTGAAACCTCACCCGTCGGCCACTCCCTTCGGAACTTGACGCAAATCAAGGCAGCCCGGGCCGAAGGGTGGGAACCTGAACGCATTCCCTCATATAGCGGCAGGAGATGGGCATGGGCTTTATTCGTCGACTTTCCAACAGCACCGACCTGATGCTCGGCATGGCCGAGCGTCTGGGCGTGGACCTTGACGCGGCAATCTCGCAAGACCCCAGGCAGGGGGCGCTTCAGGTCCGGTCAATGGCCCTGCGTTGTTCGGGCTGCGCCAACCAGAGCGGTTGCGCCGAGCTGCAAGGCCGCTGCGATCACCTCGACGCGGCGCCGGACTATTGCCGGAACAAGGATTTCATGGAGCGCGCGGTCAACGCCTGACCATCCTGCGCCCGGTCCGGCGGCATGGCCCGCCTGTCGGCGCAGCGTTCAGCCGGCGTCCGGCAGCGGGCGGTAGTGGCCGGTCAGGCGATAACCCTTGCGCGGGCCGCGCACCGTCCAGGTGACGCGGAACTCCGGCCAGTCGTCAAATTCGTACCGCGCCTCATATTGGTCGGGGGCGCACCAGTGCGCGCTGTCCCCGCCCCCCGGCGGGACGGCGTGAAAGAACCGCCCGTCCTCGAACCAGACCGTCAGATCCGCGCCCCAGCGATAGCGCCGCTCTGCCTGCATCGGCGGATGCCCGCCCAACGTCAGCTGCCCGCTCTCGACATAGAGCGCGCCCTCTCCCGCCGGCGTCCAGCGGGCCTGACCGAGGAACCGCCCCGTTCGCCCGCCGGCCTCTTCGATGCGCCGGTCCAGCGACCAGAGGCCCAGGAAATCGCGCAATTGGCGCGTCGCGCGCGTCATGTGTCCTCTCCCCCGTCCGGGCGCAGGCCCGCCGATGCCCCGGCTGTCCGTCCGCTTGGCGGGCTCCTGCCTTGTCGTCGCGGGCGCCGCGGTCTATGAGGCACCCTGATCCCCGCCTAATCATACAAAGGTGACGCTGCCAATGATCCCCCGCTATTCCCGCCCCGAAATGGTCGCCATCTGGTCGCCCGAGACCAAGTTCAAGATCTGGTACGAGATCGAGGCCCACGCCTGCGACGCGCAGGCCGCGCTGGGGGTGATCCCGAAGGAAAACGCCGAGGCCGTGTGGAAGGCCAAGGACGTGGAGTTCGACGTCGCCCGCATCGACGAGATCGAGGCGGTGACCAAGCATGACGTGATCGCCTTTCTCACCCATCTGGCCGAACATGTGGGGTCTGAAGAGGCCCGCTTTGTCCACCAGGGCATGACCAGCTCCGACGTGCTCGACACCACGCTGAACGTGCAGCTGGTGCGCGCCGCCGACATCCTGCTGGCCGATCTGGACAAGGTGCTCGCCGCGCTGAAGACCCGCGCCTATGAGCACAAGAACACCGTGCGCGTCGGCCGCTCGCACGGCATTCATGCCGAGCCCACCACCATGGGCCTCACCTTCGCCCGGTTCTATGCCGAGATGGACCGCAACAAGAACCGGCTGGAAAAGGCCCGGTGGGAAGTGGCGACAGGGGCCATCTCCGGCGCGGTCGGCACCTTTGCAAATATCGACCCGGCGGTCGAAGAGCACGTCTGCGAGAAACTTGGCCTGCGGCCCGAGCCGATCAGCACCCAGGTGATCCCGCGCGACCGCCACGCCATGTTCTTCGCCACCCTCGGCGTCATCGCCTCCTCGATCGAGAACGTCGCCATCGAGATCCGCCACATGCAGCGCACCGAAGTGCTGGAAGGGGCGGAATTCTTCTCGATGGGGCAAAAGGGCTCCTCGGCGATGCCGCACAAGAAGAACCCGGTGCTGACCGAGAACCTCACCGGTCTGGCCCGGCTGGTACGCATGGCCGTGATTCCGGCGATGGAGAACGTGGCGCTCTGGCACGAGCGCGACATCTCGCATTCCTCGGTCGAACGCGGCATCGGGCCGGACGCGACGATCACGCTCGACTTCGCGCTCAACCGTCTGGCCGGCGTGGTCGAGAAAATGCTGATCTTCCCCGAGAACATGCTCGACAACATGAACAGGTACCCGGGGCTGGTGATGAGCCAACGGGTGCTGCTGGCGCTGACCCAGGCCGGCGTGTCGCGCGAGGACGCCTATTCGATGGTGCAGCGCAACGCCCTCAAGGTCTGGGAGGACCGCGTCGACTTCCGCGAGCAGCTGCTGGCCGACAAGGATGTGGTGGCCGCCCTCGGCGTCGATGCCATCAACGAGAAATTCGACATGGAGTATCACACCAAACATGTCGACACGATCTTCCGGCGGGTGTTCGGCGAGTAAACCTGCCGCACAGGCGGGAGGCAAACCGCGCCCCGGCCCGGCCGGCGGCGCGGTTTTTCTTTGACCGCGGGCCGTGCCGGGTTACCTTGGGGGATATATCGGTCCTATCGGGAGGTATGACATGACGATCAAGACCCTTCTCATCGCCGCATCCCTGATCGCGCTGCCCGCCTTGTCCTATGCCATGTGCTCCGAGCGTGAGCATCAGGCGCAGTCCTGCGCGCCGGGCACGGTCTGGGATGCTGCGCAGGAGACCTGCGTCGAGCAGATCAACAGCTGATCCCGCACACGCCGGGATCCTTCGCACGGGCGGCCGGCCCCGGTGGCCCGGCGGTAAGTTGCGCATTTTTCCAAACGTTTCGTACATGTCCATTTTCGGAGTCTTTCGTCCATGCGTCACATGCCCGCCCGCCCTCTCGTTCTGACGGCCGCCCTGAACCTCGCCCTGATCCTGGCCCTGCCGGGGCTCGCCGGTGCCGCCGGCATGGGCGGCAGTGACACCACCCCGCCCAAGCCGACCGAGACCACCGAACAATGCGAGGGCGTTCAGGTCTGGGATCCCGAGACGAAAACCTGCGTCGATCCCAAGGACAGCGCGCTGGACGCCGATACGCTCTATCGCGCGGTGCGCGAGCTGGCCTATGCGGGCCGCTATACCGATGCCCAGGGCGTTTTGCGCGCAATGCCCGATCAGACCGAGGACCGGGTGCTGACCTATTGGGGGTTCACCCACCGCAAGATGGGGCACCGGGTGCTGGCGCGCAGTTTCTATCGACAGGCGATCGCGGCAAATCCCGATAATCTGCTGGCGCGCTCCTACTTGGGCCAGGGCCTGGTCGCCGACGGCGACACCGACGCCGCCATCGCCCAGTGGCGCGAGATCAAGGCGCGCGGCGGCGCCGGAAGCTGGGCCGAGGCATCGCTGCGTCAGGCGATCCGCACCGGGCTGACCTACAACTACTGAGGCGATACCACGCCCGCCCCCGCGCACCTGCGCGGCGACGCGACGTCCTTTTCCGGCGCTGTCCGCCGCCGCGCCGGCGGCAATGGACAGTGCCGCCGTTCCGGCCTATCACCGGAGATATGATCAAAGCCGCCCCCGCACCCACCTGCCGCGCGCCCGCCCCCGGACAGGGACGCCCGTCATGACCGCGGTCGAGGCGCTGGCCATCCGCAACCGCGCCATCGGGATGATGATCCTGGCAATCCTGTGCTTCACGCTGATGGACGCGAGCGTCAAGGCACTGGCGCCGCGGGTCGGCGTTCTGCCGGCGCTCTGGGCGCGCTATGCCGGGCAGATGCTTCTGGTGCTGATCCTGGTGGCGCCGCGCCTGCGCAGCGTCGCGCGCACCCGCTACCCCAAACTTCAATTGCTGCGCTCGGTCCTGCTGATGTGCGCCACCGCCTTTTTCTTCACCGGCATCAGCATGATCCCGCTGAGCGACGCGGCCGCGCTGATGTCGGTCAACCCGGTGCTGATCACGCTGGGCGCCGCGCTGTTCCTGGGCGAGGCGCTGGGCCCGCGCCGCATCGCCGGCATCGCCGCGGCCCTGTGCGGCGCGCTGATCGTGATCCGCCCGGGCACCGATGTCTTCTCTCCCGCCGCGCTGCTGCCGCTGGGGGCCGCGGTCTGCTATTCGGGCTATGCGCTGCTGACCCGCCGCGTCGGCCCGGACGAGGATCCCTGGACCTCGCTGTTCTATACCGGGCTGGTCGGCACCGTGCTGCTCAGCGCGATCGTGCCCTTCCGATGGCAGATGCCCGACGGCCCGGCGCTGCTGCTGATTGTGTCGGTGACGGGGTTCGGCACCATCGGCCAGATGTTCCTGATCCGGGCCTTCTCGACCGGCGAGGCGGCGATGCTGGCGCCCTATTCCTATACCGGACTGATCTTTGCCGCCACCTGGGGCATGTTGTTCTTTGCCGAAATGCCGGATCTGTGGACCGTCTGCGGTGCGCTTGTGATCGCGCTGGCCGGGCTCTATGTCTGGCACCGCGAAACCTTCCGAAGCTGACGCCCCCGCCCGGACCCGCCACCATGCCCGCCGATCCCTCCTCCCTCTCCCTTGCCGACCGCGCCGGCTATTTCGCCTCGAACCTGGCGCTGCGTGGGCTGATTGGCCTGTTCCGGGCGATCCCCTATCGCTGGCGCATCCCGGCAATGGGCTGGCTGGTCAGCCGTCTTGGCCGGCCGGCGGGTCTCAGCCGGCGCGTGCGCGACAATCTGAACCTGGTCTGCCCCGAGCTGCCCGAGGCCGAGGTCCGGCGGCTCTGCCGCGCCGTGCCCGACAATGCCGGACGCACCCTGATGGAGCTGTACTCCGGCCCCGAATTCATCGAGCGGGCGCGCCGCGCGCCGGTCACCGGGCCCGGCCTCGCCGCGCTGGAGGCCGCCCGCGCCGAGGGGCGCGCGGTGGTCCTGATCACCGGGCATTTCGGCAATTACGACGCCGCCCGCGCCAACCTGATCGCCCGCGGGCATCAGATGGGCGCGCTCTATCGGCGGATGGCCAACCCCTATTTCAACGCCCATTACGTGCGCACCATCTCGGCCATCGGCACGCCGATGTTCGAACAGGGCCGCCGCGGCATGACCCAGATGGTGCGCCACCTGAAGCAAGGCGGCATCATCGCCATCGTCGGCGACCTGCACGCCCACGGCGGGCTGGAGCTGGAGTTCTTCGGGAAACCGGCGGTCACCTCGATCGTGCCTGCGGAACTGGCGCTGAAATACAACGCGGCGTTCATCCCGGTCTATGCGGTGCGTCAGCCCGGCGGGCTGGATTTCGAGATCGTGATGCAGGACGAGATCGCGCACAGCGACCCGGTGAGCATGACGCGCCAGGTCAATGCCGGGCTTGAGGCGCTGATCCGCGAGCACATGGACCAGTGGTTCTGGATCCATCGCCGCTGGAAACCCTATATCGGCGCCACCGACCAGACCGCGCCCTGACCTCGGCCTGACCTTGCCCGGCCCGGCCCCGGACTGGTCGCCCCCGCCCGCGCTCAGCGCAGCCGCGCGGCGGCCAGGATCGGGCCGAACCCGGCCCGCTGCACCAGAATGGCGTCGCGGGCGCCCGCCTCGGCCGGCGCCTCGAAGGTCAGGGTCAGCGGCCCCTGCCCGTCCCATTGCCCCAGGGTCTGCCAGGCGTCGACGACATTGGCGTAATCCAGGCTCTGCCCGGCATTCTCACCCCGCGTGACCTCCACATGGCGCAGCGGCGCATAGCGCACCAGATGCACGTCGAGCGGCCCCTCCACCGGCGCCGACGCGGGGCGCAGGCTGATGCGCACCTCGGCCCCGTCGCGGCCGGCGCTCAGCAGCACAAGGGCGGGCGCCTGCATATGGTGCATGATCAGCTCGGCCAGTTTCATCGAGCGGGCGCCGACCACGTCCTCCTGCCCCATCACCACCATCTGCGGGGTATAGATCATGTCGCGCCCGGCGGCCCGGGCATAGCCCTTTTGCCGGGTGGTGTTGGCCGGATCGGCAAAGGAATCCTTCCATCCGATGTAATCCCAGTACTCCACATGCAGCGCCAGCGGCAGCACGTCCTCGCGCTCGGCCAGTTCGCGCAACAGCGCATCCGCCGGCGGGCAGGACGAACAGCCCTGCGAGGTAAACAGCTCGACCACCACCGGACCGCGCTCCTGCGCCGCGGCCGGGGCCGCAAATGCCGTCCAGAACGCGGCGAGAATCGCGGTACTGATCGCTGTGACTCGTTTCATCGTCCGTGCATTTCCCCTGGTTTCCGCAACGGGTGTAGCCGCTGATCCGCTCAAGCGCCAATCAATGATTCTTGAAAGCCGGCAGCAGCGGCGCCGCCGCAAAGACAATCTGTGTGCAACGGTATACAAAATCGCCGCACCGCGCATGATCGCTATTGAACGCAGCGCCTCGCTGATGCAGAACGCGCGCAGCGAATTCCTGTGATCCACGACTCTCTGAGGAGGCCTGATATGCCCATCACCGTCGGACAGGACACAGCCAAGACACGCAAGACGCTCAGCGTGAATGGCCAGTCCGTTTCCTATTATTCCATCCCCGCCGCCACCGAGGCCGGCCTGGGCGATTTCTCGAAACTGCCCGCCGCGCTGAAGGTCGTGCTGGAGAACATGCTCCGCTTCGAAGACGGCAAGACCGTCTCGGTGGACGACATCAAGGCCTTTGCCGAATGGGGCGCCAAGGGCGGCAAGAACCCGCGCGAGATCGCCTATCGCCCGGCCCGCGTTCTGATGCAGGATTTCACCGGCGTTCCCGCCGTGGTCGACCTGGCCGCGATGCGCGACGGCATCAAGGCCCTGGGCGGCGACGCGCAGAAGATCAACCCGCTGAACCCGGTCGATCTGGTCATCGACCACTCGGTGATGATCGACGAGTTCGGCAACCCGCGCGCCTTCCAGATGAACGTGGACCGCGAGTATGAGCGGAACATGGAACGCTACCAGTTCCTGAAATGGGGCCAGGGCGCCTTCAACAACTTCCGCGTGGTGCCGCCGGGCACCGGCATCTGCCACCAGGTGAACCTGGAATACCTGGCCCAGACGGTCTGGACCGACGTCGATCAGGACGGCAATGAGGTGGCCTATCCCGATACGCTGGTGGGCACCGACAGCCACACCACCATGGTCAACGGCATGGCCGTTCTGGGCTGGGGCGTCGGCGGCATCGAGGCCGAGGCGGCGATGCTGGGTCAGCCGATTTCGATGCTGATCCCCGAGGTCGTCGGCTTCAAGCTGACCGGCGCCATGGTCGAGGGCACCACCGGCACCGACCTGGTGCTGAAGGTGGTCGAACTGCTGCGCGCCAAGGGCGTCGTCGGCAAGTTCGTCGAATTCTACGGCCCCGGCCTCGACAACCTGCCGCTGGCCGACCGCGCGACCATCGCCAACATGGCCCCCGAATATGGCGCCACCTGCGGCTTTTTCCCGATCGACGGCGAGACCCTGCGCTATATGCGTCAGACCGGCCGCGACGAGGACCGCATCGCGCTGGTCGAGGCCTATGCCAAGGAAAACGGCTTCTGGCGGACCGCCGACTACGACCCGGTCTATACCGACACGCTGGAGCTGGACATGGGCACCATCGTGCCGGCGATCTCCGGCCCGAAACGCCCGCAGGACTATACCCCGCTGACCCAGTCGGCCGATGCCTTTTACAAGGTGGTCTGCGACTATCGCGGCGTCGATTGCACCGATGCGGCCCGCGACATGGCCTCCGAGGGCGACCAGAACACCGCGCAGAACGATGTGCGCAACTCCATCGAGGTCGAGGGCGAAACCTACAAGCTGCGCGACGGCTCGGTGGTGATCGCCTCGATCACGTCGTGCACCAACACCTCTAACCCCTATGTGATGATCGGCGCCGGTCTGGTGGCGCGCAAGGCCCGCGCGCTGGGTCTGACCCGCAAGCCCTGGGTCAAGACCTCGCTTGCGCCGGGTTCGCAGGTGGTTTCCGAGTATCTCGAGGCCGCCAACCTGCAGGAGGATCTGGACGCCATCGGCTTCAACCTCGTCGGTTACGGCTGCACCACCTGCATCGGCAACTCCGGCCCGATCCAGAAAGAGCTGTCCGAGGCCATCGCCAAGGGCGATCTGGTCGCCACCTCGGTGCTGTCGGGCAACCGCAACTTCGAGGGCCGGATCAGCCCCGACGTGCGCGCCAACTATCTGGCCAGCCCGCCGCTGGTGGTCGCCTATGCCATCGCTGGCGACATGAACATCGACCTGACGTCCGAGCCGCTGGGCCAGGACAAGGACGGCAACGACGTCTTCCTCAAGGACATCTGGCCGACCAACAAGGAAATCTCCGACCTGGTGCACGAGACCGTCACCCGCGAGGCGTTCCGGTCGAAATACGCCGATGTGTTCAAGGGCGACGAGAAATGGCAGGCGGTCGAGACCACCGAGGCCGAGACCTATGACTGGCCGCCGACCTCGACCTACATCCAGAACCCGCCCTACTTCCAGGGCATGGGCACCGAGCCCGGTACCATCAGCAATATCGAGGGCGCCAAGCCGCTGCTGATCCTTGGCGACATGGTCACCACCGACCATATCTCGCCCGCCGGCTCCTTTGCCACCACCTCGCCCGCCGGGGCCTACCTGCTGGAGCGTCAGGTGCAACCGCGCGAGTTCAACTCCTACGGCTCGCGCCGCGGCAACCACGAAATCATGATGCGCGGCACCTTCGCCAACATCCGCATCAAGAACGAGATGCTGGACGGCGTCGAGGGCGGCTATACCAAGGGCCCCGACGGCGCGCAGACCTCGATCTTCGACGCGGCGATGGCCTATCAGGCGGCCGGCACCCCGCTGGTGGTGTTCGGCGGCGAACAGTATGGCGCCGGCTCCTCGCGCGACTGGGCGGCCAAGGGCACCGCGCTGCTGGGCGTCAAGGCGGTGATCGCCGAGAGCTTCGAGCGCATCCACCGCTCCAACCTCGTCGGCATGGGCGTGATCCCCTTCGAGTTCACCGGCGGCGACACCCGCAAATCGCTGAACCTGACCGGCGACGAAACGGTGGCGATCGGCGGCCTGGATACCATCCAGCCGCTGCAGGAGGTGCCCTGCACCATCACCTACGGCGACGGGACCGAGAAGACGATCCAGATCAAGTGCCGGATCGATACCGCCATCGAGATCGAATACATCGAACACGGCGGCGTGCTGCACTACGTGCTGCGGAACCTGGCCAAGTCGTAAGACCGGCCAGCGCCGGACACAGGAAAGCCCCGCCAATGGCGGGGCTTTTTCTTTGATGGGAACGCGAGAAGGGCCGCGCCTGCCGGCGGGAAGGCAGGCGCAGCCCGGCCTGGCGGTCGGGCGAACAGGTTCGAATTGGGCCTGCCCCTGTTCTTACGCAGCCGCTTCCAGCGCCGCCTTCGCCTGTTCCTCGTATTCCATCACTGGCACCGTTCCGATCCGCCCGGTCACCCGCGCGACCCAGTCGCGCACCGCCGCGTTATCCGGCGTCAACTGGGGCGCCCATTGAAACGCGGAGGCCATGATCAGATCGGCGATGGTGAACCGTTCTCCCATCAGGAAGGGGGCGTCGCCCAGCCCCGCCTCGATCTGCGCGCCGACCTCGGTCAGCGAGCGGAAGGCCGTTGCGAAGGCGGGATGCACCTCGCCGGAAAAGGCACAGACCATCGCCGGTTCCACCACCCCGCCATAGTAACACATCCACGACAGGAACGCGCCGCGCCCCGGCTGCCCCGGCGCGATGCCCAGCGGATAGCCGTTGAGTTCGTCGAGATAGAGCATGATGGCGTTCGATTCCCGGATCGCCATGCCATCGTCACCGATCAGGAAGGGCACCTTGCCCTCGGGATGCGGGTTGGCCGCATCATGGTGGCCAGAGCCGTCCTGGCGGCGGACCACGGCCGGGCGCACGTCGACCGCATCGAGACGGTCCATCAACATCAGCTGGGTGATGATCCGCGTCGAACGGCTGAAGGGAGAATGATAAAGGGTCGGCATCCGAATGAAGTCCTCTACTGGTTTCGATGGCGGCGATATGCCACCCTCCTCCTGACAGATTCCGTCATGAGGTTCCGCGCAAGGTGACGCCATGGCCAAGACCGACCGCCTGTTCCGCCTGCTGCACCTGATCCGGGGCCTGACGCCACCGATCACCGCCGCGCGCCTGGCCGCCGCGATGGAGGTGTCGGAGCGCACGATCTACCGCGATATCGAGGCGCTGCGCGCCGCGGGCGCCCGTATCGAGGGCGAGGCCGGGCTGGGCTATACCATGACCGAAGACCCGGCCCTGCCGCCGCAGACCTTCACCCAGCTGGAGATCGAGGCGCTGGTGCTGGGGCTGTCGGAGGTACAGGCGCGGGGCGACGCGGCCCTGGGCGGCGCAGCGGCCGATGCGCTGACCAAGATCACCGCCACCCTGCCCGAACGCCAGCAAAGGCAATCGGTAAGGGCGATCAACCTGGTGCACCGGTTCGCGCAGCCCCACGCCCCCGCCGTCGACATGACGTTGCTGCGCGAAGCGAGCTGGGCCGAAGAGGCGCTGGAAATCACCTATCGCGACAATTCCGGGGCTGTGACCACGCGGCAGATCCAGCCGCTGGCACTGGCCTATCTGGACACTGTGGTGATGCTGCTGGCCTGGTGCTGTCTGCGGCAGGATTTCCGCCAGTTCAAGGTGGGCGCGATCCTTGACGCCCGCCGCACCGGCCAGAGCTTCCGGCCGCGCCGGGTGCCGCTGCTGCGCGAATTCGTGGATCGGCTGCGCGCCCGCCGCCAGGAGCTGGCGCAGCGCGATTGACCGCGGCGATTAAGCCAGGGCGCGTCCGGCGGGAGCACTTTGTGATGCGAGGACGGGAAAAGGCGCCCTAATCGGCCTTCGCGGCGGCCTCTTCCAGCACCGGGCGCAGCCGGGTCTCGATCACCCGCTGGGTCACCGGACCGGCGAACCGCATCAGGATGGTGCCCTCGCCGTCGATCACATAGGTTTCCGGCACGCCGTAGACGCCCCAGTTCAGCGCCATGCGCCCCTGCGCGTCGCTTCCGATCGCGGCATAGGGATCGCCCAGGTCATCGAGGAATTTCCTGCCGTTCTCCGGCTTGTCCTTGTAGTTCACCCCGAAGATCGCGATCCCCTCCTCGGCCAGCGCCTCGAGATTGGGGTGCTCGACCCGGCAGGGCGCGCACCAGCTGGCCCAAAAGTTCACCAGCTTGACCTTGCCGTCGCGCAGGGCGGCATCGTCGAACCCCTCGCGGCCGGGAAACGCGGTCAACTGCACCGGCGGCGCCGACTGGCCGACCAGCGCCGAGGGCAGCGCCTCGGGATCCTCGCGGAACATGCCCACAGCCGCCAGTGCCACGAAACCGGCAAAGATCACCGGCGGAATGATCATCAGGGGCGAAATCCTTTTAGCCATCCCGGCGCATCCTTGCCTCGAGCGTGTCCATCTCGGCGCGCATCCGGCGGCCGCGCCACAGGCTCGCCGCCACCAGCACCGCCAGCAGAAGGATCGAGGCCGCATAGGCCGTCAGCACCGTATCGGCGTATTTCCCCAGGTCCGGCATCATGCCCCCGCCCTCTCTCTTGCCAGCAGCGCCCGGATCCGGCGCGCGCGAATTTCCGTCCCGGTGCGGTAGAACACCAGCGCGATGAACAGCAGCACAAAGCCCGCGATGCAGACCAGCAGCGGGATATAGAACACGTCGGCCACGTTCTCCTCGGCGTCCATGCTCAGCGAGGCGCCCTGGTGCAGCCCCTGGTTCCAGAAGTTCACCGCATAGCGGCTGAGCACCGCAAAGACCGAGCCCACCAGGCACAGCACGCCGGTCAGGTCGGCGGCGGTGTCGGGATCCTCGATCGCCTCCCACAGCGCCATGTAGCCCAGGTAGAACAGGAACAGGATCAGGAACGAGGTCAGCCGCGGATCCCAGGCCCACCAGGTGCCCCACATCGGCTGGCCCCAGATGGCGCCGGTAACCAGCGCGATCACCGTCATCACCGCGCCCACCGGCCCGGCGGCGCGCGCCGCCAGCGCGCTGACGTGGTGGCGCCGCACCAGCCAGATCAGCGAGGCGACCAGCATCATCATCCAGGCGTTGATCGCCATCAGCGCGGCGGGCACATGCAGGTAGATGATCTTGACCGTCGATCCCTGGCGGTAATCGTCGGGGGTAAAGAAAAAGCCCCAGACCAGACCCACCACAAGACAGATCAGCGCCGCGCCCCACAGAAACGGCATCACCCGTTCGGTGGTGGCCAGGAACTTCCTGGGGTTGGCATAGGACCAGAGCGAGCTGTTCTTTTCGATCTGCGACATGGGCGTTATCTAGGGCCTCCTCCGGGCGAACTCAATTCCTTGGCGGTCAACGCAGATTGACGCGCAAAACCGCGGCGCTGGCAAACGGCAACAGCGCCAGCGCGCCGGCGCTGATCCCGGCCAGCATCAGCAGCGGCGTCACCGTCTCCATCCCCACCGCGCCGCGCCGCGCCACCTCGGCGCCAAAGATCAGCGTCGGCACGTAGAGTGGCAGTACCAGCAGCGACAACAGCAGCCCGCCGCGCTTCAGCCCCACGGTCAGGGCGGCGCCAAAGGTGCCGATCACGCTCAGCGCCGGGGTGCCGGCCAGCAGCGAGACCACCAGCCAAAGATAACCAGGGCCAGGCAGGTTCAGCAGCACCCCCAGCACCGGCGCCGCCAGCACCAGCGGCAGCCCGGTGGTGATCCAGTGCGCCAGCGCCTTGATGGTGACCGCCGCCTCCAGCGGCAGCGGCGCCGTGGCCAGCAGGTCGAGCGAGCCATCCTCCCAGTCCAGCGCCAGCAGCCGGTCCAGCGACAGCAGGCAGGCCAGCAACGCCCCCAGCCACAGCACCCCCGGCGCGATCGAGGCCAGCAGCGCCGATTGCGGCCCCACCGCAAAGGGCACCAGCACGGTGACGATCAGAAAGAACGCCAGCCCCAGTCCAAAACCGCCGCCGGCGCGGACGGCCAGACGCAGGTCGCGCAGCAGCAGGGCGATCACAGAAAGGCCTCATCGAACTCGTCCGCCCCGGCGGCGGGCGCGAGGTCGGCCTTGAACGGCGTTACGTCCAGCACCTCGGCCTCAAGCCCCAGATCGATATGGGTGGCGATCAGCGCGCTGCCGCCCCAGGCCAGATGCGCGCGCACCGCGTCCGCGAACAGGCCGACGGCACGGGTGTCCAGCGACACCGTCGGCTCGTCCAGCACCCAGACCGGCCGGCCGGTGACCAGCAGCCGCGCCAGCCCCAGCCGCCGCTTCTGCCCGGCCGAGAGGCTGCCCGCCGGCCGGCCCGCGAGCGTGGTCAGGTCAAAGGCCTCCAGCGCCGGCTGGATGCCGCCGGCGCCGAACACCCGCGCCCAGAACCGCAGGTTCTCGGCCACGCTCAGCGTCGGCTTGATACCGTCGGCATGGGCGGCATAGGCGATGCGGTCCTCGGCGCCGGAAATCCGCCCCGAAACCGGCGGTTGCAGCCCGGCGATGGTGCGCAGCAACGTCGTCTTGCCGATCCCGTTCGGCCCGCGCAGGATCAGCGCGCGCCCCGGCTCGAGCACAAAGCTGAGCCCGGCCAGCACCGGCACGCCCCCGCGGGCGATGGTCAGATTGGAAACGGTCAAATCCATGACGACCCGCTTACCCGATTGCGCGGGCCGGAAAAAGGCGCATTCCGCCACAGGCCGGCCCGCCACGTCCGGTCCCGCGCGCCCCGGGCCGTCAGAAATTCCAGTCCTCGTCCTCGGTCGCCACCGCCTTGCCGATCACATAAGAAGAGCCCGAGCCGGAAAAGAAATCGTGGTTCTCATCCGCATTGGGGCTCAGCGCCGCCATGATCGCCGGATTCACCCGGCACAGCTCATCCGGAAAAAGGCTTTCAAAACCAAGGTTCTGCAACGCCTTGTTGGCGTTATAGTGGAGGAAATTCTTGACGTCCTCGGTCAGCCCCAGCGGGTCATAAAGGCTCTCGGTATAGCGGCTCTCGATCTCGTACAGATCGAAGATCAGCGCAAAGGCGAACTCCTTGATCTCGCCGCGTTCGGCCTCCGACAGCCGCTCCAGCCCGCGCTGGAACTTGTAGCCGATGTAATAGCCATGCACCGCCTCGTCGCGGATGATCAGCCGGATCAGATCGGCGGTATTGGTCAGCCGCGCGCGCGACGACCAGTGCATCGGCAGGTAGAAGCCCGAGTAGAACAGGAACGACTCCAGGAACACGCTGGCCACCTTCTTGCGCAGCGGGTTGGCGGCGGCGTCGTATTCGTCGAGGATCAGCCGCGATTTCTGCTGCAGATGCGCGTTCTCCTCCGACCAGCGGAACGCCTCGTCGACCTCGGCCGTCGAACACAGCGTCGAGAAGATCGAGGAATAGGACCGCGCATGCACCGCCTCCATGAAGGCGATATTGGTCAGCACCGCCTCCTCATGGGGCGTGATCGCGTCCGGCATCAGCGCCGGCGCGCCCACCGTGTTCTGGATCGTGTCCAGCAGGGTCAGCCCGGTGAACACGCGGATGGTCAGCCGCTGCTCCTCCTCGGTCAGCTGCGACCAGGACGGGATATCGTTCGACAGCGGCACCTTTTCCGGCAGCCAGAAATTGACGGTCAGACGGTTCCAGATTTCCAGGTCCTTGTCGTCCTGCAGCCGGTTCCAGTTGATGGCGCGGGGCACGGGGCGGGTATGGGTCAGGTCTTTCATCGGCATCTCCTCCAAAAGGAAAAGGCGGCGGGCAAATCGCCCGCCCTATGGGTCTCGGGTGGGGTGGGCGATCGGCCCACCGCTCCAGGCATCACAACGAACAGGACACGCATCCCTGCACCTCGGTCCCGGCCAGGGCCATCTGGCGCAGGCGGATGTAATAGATCGTCTTGATCCCCTTCTTCCAGGCATAGATCTGGGCGCGGTTGATATCCCGCGTCGTCGCCGTGTCCTTGAAGAACAGCGTCAGCGACAGCCCCTGATCCACGTGCCGGGTGGCGGCGGCATAGGTGTCGATGATCGCCTCCGGCCCGATCTCATAGGCGTCCTTGTAGAACTCCAGATTGTCGTTGGTCATATAGGCCGCCGGGTAATAGACCCGGCCGATCTTGCCCTCTTTGCGGATCTCGATCCTGGCGGTGATCGGGTGGATCGAAGAGGTGGCGTTGTTGATATAGCTGATCGACCCGGTCGGCGGCACCGCCTGAAGGTTGCGGTTGTAGAGCCCGCCCTGGATCACCGCCGCGCGCAGTCCCGCCCAATCCTCCCGCGTCGGCACCTCGACCCCGAAGCGATCGAACAGCGCCTTGACCGCGTCGGTCTCCGGCAGCCAGTCGCGGTCGACATAGGTGTCGAAAAACGAGCCGTCGGCGTATTTCGATTTCTCGAACCCGGCAAAGCTCGCCCCCCGCTCCTTCGCCAAGGCGTTGGAGGCGCGCAGGCAGTGATAGAGCACCGTGGCGAAATAGATATTGGTGAAATCCACGCCCTCGGGGCTGCCGTAATGGATCCGCTCGCGGGCCAGGAACCCGTGCAGGTTCATCTGGCCAAGGCCGATCGCATGGCTCTCGTCATTGCCGCGCCGGATCGAGGGCACGGAATCGATCGCCGACATTTCGCTGACCGCGTTCAGCGCCCGGATCGCCGTCTCCACCGTCGCCCCCAGATCGCCGCCGTCCATCGCCCTGGCGATATTCAGCGAGCCGAGGTTGCAGGAGATATCGGTGCCCATATGGCTGTAGCTCAGATCCTCGTTGAACGCGCTCGCCTCGTTGACCTGCAGGATCTCCGAACACAGATTCGACATGTTGATGCGCCCCGCCACCGGGTTGGCGCGATTCACCGTGTCCTCGAACATGATGTAGGGATAGCCGCTCTCGAACTGGATCTCGGCGATGGTCTGGAAGAAGGCGCGCGCGTTGATCTTCTTCTTGTGGATCTTCGGGTTGTCGACCATCTCGTGATACTTCTCGGTCACCGAGATTTCCGAGAACGGCAGGCCATAGACCTTTTCCACGTCATGCGGCGAAAACAGGTACATCTCCTCGTTCTTCTTGGCGAGTTCAAAGGTGATGTCGGGCACCACCACGCCAAGGCTCAGCGTCTTGATGCGGATCTTCTCGTCCGCGTTCTCCCGCTTGGTGTCGAGAAACCGAAGGATGTCCGGGTGGTGGGCGTTGAGGTACACCGCCCCCGCCCCCTGCCGCGCGCCCAGCTGGTTGGCGTAGGAAAAGGAATCCTCCAGCAGTTTCATCACCGGGATGACGCCCGAGGACTGGTTTTCGATCCCCTTGATCGGCGCCCCGTGCTCGCGGATATTGGTCAGCAACAGCGCCACGCCGCCGCCGCGTTTGGACAGTTGCAGCGCCGAATTGATCCCGCGCCCGATGCTCTCCATGTTGTCCTCAAGCCGCAGCAGGAAACAGGAAATCAGCTCGCCCCGCTGCGCCTTGCCGGCATTCAGAAAGGTCGGCGTCGCAGGCTGGAACCGGCCCTCGATGATCTCGGTCATCAACGCCATCGCCTGATGCTCATCGCCCTGCGCCAGCGCCAGCGCGACCATCACGACACGATCCTCGAACCGCTCAAGATATCGTTTTCCGTCAAAGGTTTTCAGCGTGTAGCTGGTGTAATACTTGAAAGCCCCGAGGAAGGTCGGAAAGCGAAACCGCGCCGCGAATGCCGCGTCCCAGATCCGTCGCAGGAAGTCGGGGGAATACTGCGCCAGCGTCCCGGCCTCGTAATATCCCTCGTCGACCAGATACCGCAGCTTTTCCTCCAGCGAGTGAAAGAACACCGTGTTCTGGTTCACATGGCTCAGGAAATACTGCCGCGCCGCCATGCGGTCGGCGTCGAAACGGATGCGCCCCTCGTCGTCGTAAAGGTTCAGCATCGCGTTCAGCGCGTGGTAATCCAGCCCCTGCCATTCGGCGGGCATCGCCCTGGCCGGCGCCGCGTCGCTCAGGTCGCTGTCGAGCACTGCATGTTCCAAAATCTGTCCAATCCTTCGCTGACCCTGGCGATGTCGGTCTCAGTCCCGGCCAGCTCGAAACGATAGAGCACGGGCACCGCGCATTTGCGCGCGATGACATCGCCGGCCGAGGCGAACAGCGCCCCGAAATTTCGATTTCCCCCGGCGATCACGCCGCGGAGATGGTGACGGTTTTCCGGATCGTTCAGAAACCGGATCACCTGTTTATGCACCGCGCCGTGCCCCGCCCCGTCCGCATAGGTCGGCGTGATCAGGACAAAGGGCGCGCGCGGGGCGGGCATCGGCCGATCCGGCGCGATCGGGATGCGCGCCGCCGCCCGTCCCAGCCGGGCCACGAACCGCGCCGTGTTGCCCGACCGGGACGAGAAATAGATCAGCCCGCCCATCGGTCCGGCTCAGCCCAGCGCGCCGATCTTGTCGGGGCGGAACCCGGCCCAATGCTCGTCGCCCGCCATCACCACAGGCGCTTGGCGGTAGCCCAGCGCGGTGACCCGCGCCAGCGCCGCGTCGTCCTCGGTCAGGTCGACCAGATCGAATGCGATGCCCCTGGCGGTCAGCGCGCGGGTGGTGGCGGTGCATTGCACGCAGGCCGGTTTGGAATAGACGGTGATGCTCATCGGGGTCTCCTGTTCTCTGTGCCGGTCGGGACGCGAGGGACAGAGACGCAGACCGCCGCGCCACGAGGGATCACGGACAACTCGGCACCCCCGGGCCCTCCGCCCAGTGTCGTTTCCGTGTCATGGCAGGTCTCCTGGCTCGCGGTTCGAACGCTCTGGCCCCCCTTCCCGGCAATTGCGCCAGTGGGTCAACGGGCCTCGGCTCACCGCTCACAGTTGCGGGGGCAGCGCCGGGTTTGCACCGGCTTCCCTTTTTCACCCACATCGAGTCGCGGGCACCAAGACAACATCATATAGATGCCTACCGGCAATCACTGTCAATATATAGATATTGCTTGACAGATATCATCTCGTCTGTCCGCCCCGGCCCTCGCCCGCTCCCATTGAACATGCCCGCCGCCCTGCTATGCTCCGCCGCACCGAGGGGGGCCCCGACAAGGGGCTGAGACTCTGCTGGCCCGCCGACCCGATATATCCGGGCCGGGATCCCGGGCAGCGCAGTGACCCTTTGAACCTGATCCGGATCATGCCGGCGAAGGGACGGGCTGCGCAGGCGCTCTCCCCCGCTGGCCTCACGACACGAGGGCGCCACATGACAATTTCCAATGTGCTGACCATCGCCGGCACCGATCCCACCGGCGGCGCCGGCATCCAGGCCGATCTCAAGACCTTTTCCGTCCTCGGGGCCTATGGAATGAGCGTGATCACCGCCGTGGTGGCGCAGAACACCTGCGGTGTGCGCGGCGTGGCGGCGCTGGAGCCGGCGTTCGTGGCCGATCAGATCGACGCGGTGTTCGAGGACGTGCGCGTCGATGCGGTCAAGATCGGCATGGTGGCCGATGCCGGCATCATCCGCGCCGTCGCCGACCGGCTGCGGGTTCATGGCGCGCGTATCGTGGTCCTCGACCCTGTGATGGTCGCCAAAAGCGGCGATGCCCTGCTCGCCCCGGACGCGGTCGCCGCGCTCAGGGCCGAACTGGTGCCGCTGGCGACCCTGATCACCCCCAACCTGCCCGAGGCCGCCGTGCTGCTGGACCAGCCCGAATCCCGGACAGTGGAGGAGATGACAGATACCCTCCCTGCCCTGCGCGCGCTTGGCCCCGACTGGGTGCTGCTGAAAGGCGGCCATCTGGCGGGAAGCGTGCAAAGCACCGATCTGCTCTCCGGCCCCTCCGGCACCCAAAGCTTCTCCGCCCCGCGCATCGCCACTACAAACGACCACGGCACCGGCTGCACCCTCTCGGCCGCCATCGCCGCGCTGTTGCCGCGGATGCCGATGGAGCAGGCGGTGGCGCGGGCCAAGACCTACCTGCAAGGGGCGCTGGCCGCTGCCGATCGCCTCGATGTGGGGCAAGGCCACGGGCCCCTGCACCATTTTCATGAGATATGGACATAGGGCCGCGCGCTGAACGCACGTCCCCCGGGGCGCCAGCCACGGTTCGCACCCGACCCGCCCCCCAGGGCGGGTGCGAACCTCAGTGCATTCAGACCGCCGACTGGGCAAGACCGCCTCTTCTCGCCCGTGCCACCGCCGCCGCAATCTCCCGCGCCGCCGCCTCCGGGTCGGGCTGACCGCAAATCGCCGAGACCACCGCCAGCCCGCGCGCGCCGGTGCCCAGCGCCGCGCCCGCATGCTGCGCCTTCAAGCCGCCGATCGCCACCGCCGGAACCGGGCTTGCCACCACCTGCGCCGCCAGCCCGCCAAATCCCACCGGCGTCTTGTGGTCCGCCTTGGTGGGCGTGGCAAAGACCGGCCCGGCGCCCACGTAGTCCACCACCCCCGGATCGACCTCGGCGGCCAGATCCGGCCGCTCCACCGTCAGCCCCAGAATCGCCGCCGCCCCGATCAACGCCCGTGCCTCGGCCGCGCTCATATCGCCCTGACCCACGTGCACCCCGTCGGCGCCGATCGCCACCGCCGCCGCCACATCGTCGTTGACGATCAACCGCGCGCCCGTCCCGGCCAAGGCCGCCATCAGCGCACGCCCGGTTTCCACCATCCGCGCCGTGCCGCCCTCCTTGTCGCGCAACTGCACCATGGTCGCACCGCCCGCCACCGCGCGCCGCGCCGTCTCGACCATCCCGATCCCGGCGCAAAGGCCGGGATCGAGCACCAGATAGACCGAGAGGTCGAAACCCCTCATGCGGGCACCGCCGCGACCAGGGCGATCTTCGCCCCGGCATCCAGCGCCTCTGGCGTCACCGCATGCAGCGCATCGAGGAAGTGCACGCCGAAAGAGCCCGGCCCGTCCGCCGCCTGATGCGCCCGGGTTCCCGCCACCGCATAATGCGCCAGCGCCCCCACGGCGGCGTCAAAGGGATCGCCCGCCACCGCCGCATAGGCGCCGCAGAGACAGGTCAGCGAACAGCCCAGCGCGGTATTCAGCGGCATCCAGGGCGAGCCGCCGGCGATCCGCACCGCCCGGGCACCGTCGGTGACGAAATCGACCTCTCCGGTCACTGCCACCACCGCGCCGCTCAGCTCTGCCAGCCGCCGCGCGCCGGCCTCGGCCACCGCCACCGGATCGCGCCCGTCGACGCCCTGCCCGTTGCTCGCCTCGCCAGCCAGCGACAGGATTTCCGAGGCGTTGCCGCGGATGATCGCCGGGTTCAGCGCCGCCAGATCGGCCGCCGCCCGGCGCCGCAACGCGGTCGCCTGACAGGCCACAGGGTCCAGCACCCAGGGGCGCCCCGCATCCTGCGCCCCCTCGATGGCCGCCCGCATCCCCGCAAGGAACGGCGCACTCAGAGTGCCGATATTGCAGGTCAGCGCCCCGGCGATACGGGCGAACTCGCCGGCCTCCTCGGCGTCCGAGACCATCGCGGGGCTGGCACCGGCGGCCAGCAGCACATTGGCCGCGATATTCATCGCCACATAGTTGGTGATGCACTGCACCAGCGGCGGCTCGGCCCGCAGCGCCTGCAACAGGGGTCCGGGGGTCTGGCTGATCACGTCTTTCATTTCTTGTCCTCCTTCGGCAGGTAAATCTCTCCGCCCTCGCGGAATTTCTCGGCCATCTTCGCCATCCCCTCCTTCTGCGCCTCGGCGCGGATGTCGTGGCTGATGCGCATCGAGCAGAATTTCGGCCCGCACATCGAACAGAAATGCGCCACCTTATGGGCCTCCTTCGGCAGGGTCTCGTCATGCATCGAGCGCGCGGTTTCCGGATCGAGGCTCAGGTTGAACTGATCCTCCCAACGGAACTCGAACCGGGCGCGGGAAAGTGCACCATCGCGGATCTGCGCCGCCGGATGCCCCTTGGCCAGATCCGCGGCATGGGCGGCGATCTTGTAGGTGATCACCCCCACCTTCACATCGTCGCGGTCGGGCAGCCCCAGATGCTCCTTGGGCGTGACGTAGCAAAGCATGGCGCAGCCGTACCAACCGATCATCGCCGCCCCGATACCGCTGGTGATATGGTCATAGCCTGGCGCAATATCGGTGGTGAGCGGCCCCAGCGTATAGAACGGCGCCTCGCCGCAGGTCGCCAGCTGCTTGTCCATATTCGCCTTGATCTTGTGCATCGGCACATGGCCGGGCCCCTCGATCATCACCTGGCAATCCTTGGCCCAGGCGATCTGGGTCAGCTCGCCCAAGGTCTCCAGCTCGGCGAACTGCGCCTCGTCATTGGCGTCCGCAATCGACCCCGGCCGCAGCCCGTCGCCCAGCGAGAATGACACATCATAGGCCCGCGCGATGTCGCATATCTCGTCGAAATGCTCGTAAAGGAAGCTCTCGCGGTGATGATGCAGACACCACTTCGCCATGATCGAGCCGCCGCGCGACACGATCCCCGTGACCCGGTTCACCGTCATCGGGATCATGTGCAGCCGCACGCCCGCATGGATGGTGAAATAATCGACCCCCTGCTCGGCCTGTTCGATCAGCGTGTCGCGGAACACCTCCCAGCTCAGATCCTCGGCGATGCCGCCCACCTTCTCCAGCGCCTGATAAAGCGGCACGGTGCCGATGGGCACCGGGGCGTTGCGGATGATCCAGCCGCGGATGTTGTGGATGTTGCGCCCGGTGGAGAGGTCCATGACGGTGTCGGCGCCCCAGCGGGTGGCCCAGACCATCTTTTCCACTTCCTCGGCCATCGAGGAGGTGACGGCGGAATTGCCGATATTGGCGTTGATCTTCACCAGGAAATTCCGCCCGATCGCCATCGGCTCGGCCTCCGGGTGGTTGATGTTCGCCGGGATGATCGCCCGGCCCTTCGCCACCTCGTTGCGCACGAACTCCGGCGTGATGAAATCGGGGATCTCGGCGCCGAAATCCTCGCCGTCGCGCACCAATGCCTCCTTCATCGCCTTGCGGCCCAGGTTTTCACGGATCGCCACAAACTCCATCTCGGGCGTGACGATCCCGGCGCGGGCATAGGCCATCTGCGTCACCGCCTGGCCGTCCTTCGCCCGCAGCGGCGCATGGCGCACCGGAAACTCCGGCACCAGCCGCGTCCCCTCGGCAAAGCCGTTGTCCTCGGGTTTCACATGGCGCCCGTCATAGCGCGCAACATCGCCGCGCGCGGTCACCCAGCCCTCGCGCAGCCGCGGCAGGCCCTGATCGAGGACGATTTCCGCCTCCGGGTCGGTATAGGGGCCGGAGCTGTCATAGACGGTGACCGGCGGCTCGCCGGCGCTCGGGTGCAGGTCGATCTCGCGCATCGGCACCCGGATATCGGGGTGCCGCTCGCCCGCGTGCCACACCCGGCGCGAGGCCGGGAGCGGACCGGTGGTGACGGTCGGAGAAAGGTCTTTCATGGGTCGGAGCCTCCTAAGCTCAAAGCGTTGGAGACCCAGTTCCGCGTCGAATGGAGGTTGGCCGCGTGGAATACGCCTGTCGAAACATCACGGACATGGCCGCGCAGCCGGTGCACCATCCCTCCGCCAGTATGAACTGGATCAGGTTCGTCGGGTCACTGCGCTGCGCGTTGCCGCACGATCAGTATCTCAGCCCCTTGTCGGGACCCCCCGGGTGAGTGCGGCAAACCTGCACCCGCACAAGCGGCCTGTCAATCTCCCTCGGCGCGACAGAGGGCGATTGACAGGCCGCACCCCAGTCCGCACCCCAGAGGGCGCGACCGGGCGCTGCCCGGCGGCGCTTTGCACCTTGTTCCGCGCTGGGTCGACCCACCCCCCCTCCCCGAAAACGCCAATTTCCGGGGTGACACACCGGCCGAAATCCCCTATTCGATATGCCATGACCCAGACCTACACCTTTGCCACCTACTTTTATTGGTTCCGCTCACCCCAGCGGATGCAGGTGGCTGTGTAGGCGAAACGACGCGATACACCCAAACCTTCAAGCCGCTGGTCCGACCGGCGGCTTTTCAGTTTCAGGCGCCCGGTCAGACCCTCTCGAAACACACTCAGAGGACCAACAGACCGATGCTCACCCAAACCCAGGACCTTCGCATTCTCGAACTCAGACCGCTGCCGACCCCGGCAGAGGTGATCCGCACCCTGCCCCGCGACGCCGCCGTGACCCGCACCGTCACCGACGGACGCGACGCCATCCGCGCGATTTTCGAGAACCACGACAACCGGCTGCTGGTCATGGTCGGCCCCTGCTCGATCCACGATCCCGAAGCGGCCCGCGACTATGCCGCCCGCCTGGCCGAGCAGCGCGCCCGGCTGTCGGACCGGCTGGAAATCGTGATGCGCGTCTATTTCGAGAAACCCCGCACCACCGTCGGCTGGAAGGGGCTGATCAACGACCCCTACCTCGACGGCACCTGCCGCATCGACGAGGGGCTGAGGATCGCCCGCCACCTGCTGCTGGACATCAACCGCATGGGCCTGCCCGCGGGGACCGAGTTCCTCGACCCGATCACGCCGCAGTATTTCTCCGACCTGATCACCTGGGGCGCGATCGGCGCGCGCACCACCGAAAGCCAGATCCACCGGCAACTGGCCTCCGGCCTGTCCTGCCCGGTGGGGTTCAAGAACGGCACCGACGGCGGCATCAAGGTGGCGCTGGACGCGATCCTCTCGGCCAGCCAGCCGCACCACTTTCCCGCCGTCACCGGCGACGGCCGCGCCGCCATTGCGCATACCACCGGCAACGCCGACTGCCATGTGATCCTGCGCGGCGGCAACGGCACCAACTACGGCGCCGGGGATGTCGAGGCGGTGGCGCAGGCCGCCGTCAAAGCCGGCGTTGATCCGCGCATCGTGATCGACGCCAGCCACGCCAACAGCGGCAAGGATCCCGCGCGGCAACCCCATGTGGCGGCCGATGTGGCCGGCCAAATCCGCGCCGGGGAGACCCGCGTGCGCGGCATGATGATCGAAAGCCACCTGGTGGCCGGCGCGCAGACGCCGGTCGAGGGCGAACCGCTGACCTATGGCCAGAGCATCACCGACGGCTGTATCGGCTGGAACGACACCGTCGCCGTGCTGGAAGAACTCGCCGACGCCGTCGCCTCCCGCCGCCGGGTGGCCGCGTAACGGCCAGAGCGGCGCCCTGAAACGGGGCGCTGCTCATCACGCGTCCCACAGCGCATTGCTTTGCTATGCACGAGTGGCGCCCTGCGGGTTTGGTTCCGCGCCAGTATCTTTGCTCAATAGAACGGTGGGTGGCGGCTTAAGCCACCTGACAGCGATAGAGCTTCACCTTCAGCCCGCCGTGGGCCACCGGCGCCCCCGGCGGCGCGAACGGCAGCCCGCAGGCCTTGGCCAGCCCCGGTTCGCTGGTCACCAGCCCGACGCGCCAGCCGGAAAACCGCTCCTTCAGCACGCCGCCCAAGGCGCCGTAAAGCCCGTAAAGCAGCTTCTTGTTGCCGATCCGCCCGCCATAGGGCGGGTTGACCATCACCAGCCCCGGCGGTCCCTCGGGCGGGGTCATATCGCTGAACGGCATCTGGCTGAATTCACACCATGCCGCCACCCCGGCCCGTTCGGCATTCTCGCCGGCCATGCGCACCGCGCCCGCATCCCGGTCGGAGCCATGGAACAGCAGCCCCGGATCACGCGCCACCGCGCCGCCGGCGCGCATCGCCGCCCAGCCCTGCGCATCGAACCCGGCGAACCGCTCGAAGGCAAAGCCGCGTGTCCGCCCCGGCGCCAGACCGGCGGCGATCTCGGCCGCCTCGATCACGAAGGTGCCCGACCCGCACATCGGGTCCACCACCGTCTCCGCCCCGGTATAGCCGCACTGGCGCAGGAACAGCGCCGCCATGCTCTCGCGCAACGGCGCCTTGCCCATCGCCAGCTTGTGGCCGCGCTTGTGCAGACCGGCGCCAGAGCTGTCCAGGCTCAGCGTGCAGAGGTTGTCGTCGATCCGCAGCATCACCCGGACCGCCCCCTCCTCCGCCACCGCCTCCGCGGTCTCGACAATCGGCGCGCCCAGCTCCTCGGAAATCGCCCGCGCCACCCGCTGCGCCGCCGCCCCGGCGTGATAGATTTTCGAGCGCGTGCTGCTCGCCTCCACCCGCACCGGCACATCGGCGCGCAGGAAATCTCCCCAGGGGAACTTGCGCGCCCGCTTGTCCAGCTGGGCCAGGTGAAACGCGCGGAATTCCCCGATCCGCACCAGCACCCGCGTCGCCCCGCGCAGCCAGAGGTTGGCGCGCCAGACTTCCGGCCAGCCGCCCCGCAACGCCACCCCGCCCGGCACGATCCGCACCCCGGCAAACCCCAACGCCCGCACCTCGTCGCACAGCATCGGCTCCAGCCCCGGCAGGGCCACCAGAAAGATCTCAAACTCATCGCTCATCTGCATCGCGCCTGCTTATCCGGTTCCCGCACGGCACGCGAGGGGTTTCCTGCGGCCGCCCCCGGCTCCTTCTCTGCCCAGATACTCCCGCGCGCAGTATGTGAAATAACGTATTTCAAAGGTCAGCCCGGCGGTCAGGCCGGGCTGCGCCCACCCAGGGTCGGGCGCGGACCTTTGCGCTCTCAGTCACAAAAGAAAAAGGCGCCAACGGCGCCTCTCTCCATGTTCACTTCATCGCGTCAACCGCCCCGGCGCTCTGCCCGTTCGGCGTCGAAAAAGGTCCACCGGACCTTTTCCGGGCGCGCCTCACCCCGCCAGCGACGGCAGGTAAAGCACGATCCCCGGGAACGCCACCAGCAGCGCGATGGTCACCGCGTCGGCGACAAAGAACGGCATCACCCCGCGGAACACGTCCTGCACGCTCAGGTCCGGCGCCACGCCGGCCACCACGAAACAGTTCAGCCCGATCGGCGGCGTGATCAGACAGAACTCCGCCATCTTCACCACCAATATCCCGAACCAGATCGCGCACATGGTCCCCGACATGCCAAAGGCGCTGTCCGCAGCGGTCACGAATTCCCCGCCATTGAGCGCCATGACCGCCGGATAGACCACCGGCAGCGTCAGCAGCAGCATGCCGATGGCGTCCATGAACATCCCCAGCACCGCATAGGCCAGCAGGATGCAGATCAGGATGAGCAGCGGCGGCATCTGCAGCGAGGTGATCCAGTCTGAAAACGCCCCCGGCAGATCGGCGAACCCGAGGAAGCGGACATAGATCAGCACCCCCCAGATGATGGTAAAGATCATCACCGCCAGCTTCGCCGTCTCCAGCAGCGCCGATTTCAGCTCGGCCCAGCGCATACCGCGCCAGAGCGCCATCAGGAACACCACGAAGGCCCCCAGCGCGCCGCCCTCGGTCGGGGTGCCCCAGGCATCGCCGAACGGATTGTAGACAAAGAAGATGATGATCACGATCACGAAGAGAATCGGCAGCGCCGGCGGCAGCGACACCAGCCGCTGGCGCCAGGTAAAGCCGCGCACCGGCGGGCCCACCGATTTGAACACCACGGCGATCCCGACGATCAGGATCGCATAGATCACCGCCGAAAACGCGCCCGGAATGAAGCCGGCCAGAAGCAGCTTGCCCACATCCTGCTCGACGATGATCGCATAGATCACCAGGATCGCCGACGGCGGGATCATCGAGGCCAGCGTACCGGCCGCGGCCACCACCCCGGCGGCAAAGCGTTTGTCATAGCCGATCGCGGTCATCTCGGGGATGGCGATGCGGGCGAAGACGGCGGCCGTCGCGACGCTGGCCCCCGACACCGCGGCGAAGCCGGCGGTGGCGAACACGGTCGAGACCGCCAGCCCCCCCGGCAGCCAGGCGATCCAGCGTTTCGCCGCCTCGAACAGCGCCCGCGTCAGCCCCGCGTAATAGGCCAGATAGCCGATCAGAATGAAGGTGGGGATCAGGCTCAGCGCCTGGCTGGAGACCTTGGAATGGGGCACCTGCCCGGCGGTCTTGATCGCCACGGTCAGCGCCCAGCCCAGATGTTCGGCGCCGAAATCCCGCTTGGCCCAGAAGATCAGGATCAGCCCGACCAGACCGGCCAGGCCGGCGGCAAAGGCAACCCGCATCCCCAATACCACCATCGCCAGCATCCCGGCGGTGACCCACAGGCCGATTTCAATCGGTTCCATGCTCTATCCCCGCCCTGCAAGCTGTTCGGCCTCGGCCGCCGCCTGGCTCGCCGTGTCCTGGATCAGCGGCACCGCCGCCGGGTTGTGCAGCCCCAGCACCAGCGCCCGGCCATAGCCCCAGGCCTGCAGCACCAGCCGCAGGCACAGCACCGAAAAGGCCACCGGCGCCAACAGCTTGGCCGGCCAGATCGGCAGCCCGATGTCGATCGAGCTGTCGCGGCTCCACAGCGGTGCGCCAAAATCGAAACTGCGCTGGAAATGCGCCCAGCTGCCCCAGACCAGCGCCATCATCAGCACCAGCATCAGCAGCACCGAGACCAGCTCGGCCGCCCAGAGCGCCCGGCCCCTGAGCTGCCCGATCAGGATGTCCATGCGGATATGGCCGCCGTCGCGCTGAACAAAGGAAATCCCCATAAAGGCGACCAGCGGCATCACCTGCTCGATCCAGTCCACATAGCCCGGCAGCGGCATGTTGAACAGATTTCGCCCCGCCACCGAGATCACCGCCAGCACCATCAGGCTGAACACCGCCAGCCCGCTCAGCAGGCCGAGAGACCGCTCCAGTCGCAATAACTTCCGGTCCAGACGGCTCAGCAGGCTGCCGTCCTCCAGCACCGGGACATGTCCGGCCATGGCTCAGACTCCCATTGTCTTGTCTTTATGTAAAACGGCCGGGCCCCGCACGCGGAACCCGGCCCCTGGCGCGTGGCTCAGTTGCCTGCGCGGGTGTTGTCCAGCGTGGTCACCACCAGGTCATACAGCTCCTGCCCCGGCAGACCCTGCGCCGTGATGTCGGCGATCCACTTGTCGCGCGCCGGCACCGCCGCCTTGTCGCGGAACTGCGACAGCACCTCGTCCGAGATCACGACCTTTTCCACACCCTTCTCTTCCAGCACCGTATCCCAGCGCTTCAGCAGCTCGCCGTAGTTGGCCAGGTAATGGGCGATCGCCTCGTCCACCGAACTGTCGAGCGCGGCGCGCTCGGCATCGGTCAGCGCGTCATAGGCATCAGTATTGACCACGACGGGGCAGTTGACGGTGCCCGGGTTCAGGTTCGCGGTCCACCAGTCGGCCCGATTGATGGTGCCAAACGACAGATGCGCGTGCTGGGCAAAGGCGACGGTATCGACCACGCCCGATTCCATCGCGTTATAGGCCTCGGTCGCGGGCACCGAGGTGGGCACGCCGCCCACCGCCTTGAACGCCTCGCCCAGACCGCCGGTGGCCCGCACCCGCATGCCGTCGAACTCGGCCAGCTCATCGCGCGGCTCACCGGTGCCGACCAGGTTGTATTGCGGCATCGGCGAGGTCATCAGCAGCCTGGCGTTCCACTGCGCCATTTCCTTGGCCACGGCCGGATGGGCATAGACGGCGTTGCTGACCGCGACCTCTTCTTTCAGCGTGCTGACCCCGAGAAAGGGCAGCTCCAGCACGGTGATCAGCCGGTTCTTGTCCGGATGGTAGCCGGCGCAGAACTGGGCCATCTCAAACGCCCCGATGGACACACCGTCCAGATTCTCCTTCGGCTTGGACAGCCCGCCATAGCTGACGTTCATGGTGAATTCGCCGCCGGTCTTTTCCGCCACCAGTTCGGCCAGTTTCTCCACATGCTCGGTAAAGGCGCGCCGCTTGCCCCAAACCGACACGTTCCATTCGGTCGCGGCGGCCTCCGACACAAAGGCAACGCTGATTGCGACAGCGGCAACGCCGCCCAACATCTTTTTCATGAACTCTCTCCCAAAGTTGCGGTCAGTTTTCCGGACCGCTTGCGGCAAAGCTATCTGCAACGCCGCGCCCTGCCAACCCCCCGACCGGCCGCGCAGCCGCCGCGCATTCGATCCGCCCCGCCCGGACCCGCGAGTCGCAGCCCGGCCCCCGAGTCCGGAGCGCGGTATGCAATTGCATACCGAAACAAAATGTCACACCACGCCACCCCCACGCAACAGCCCGAAACCCCGGCCAGACCCGCCGCCCCGGCCAGGCCGTGAAAGCCGGGCCGCAAATTTATTGACACCCAACCATTTGATTAAACTGACAATCTCAAAGTCCAATTGGTCCATTTTTACAGTTTAACTCGACCTTCCTGAAAGGGATTTACAAGCAAATCGTTTCTTTTCTGTCGGTTATTCCCTTATTTTCAGTCGCCGATATGATACGCGGCGGAGTGGAATCCGTCGGCCATGCGTGCTTTAGACTTGCCGTGCCGACGAAACGTGACCGTCAGAGGGAGGAGACTGACATGACCAATCCTGCGCAAAGCGAAACCGCGGTTTTCCCGCCCTCGCCCGAAACCATCGCCCGCGCCCATGTGGACGCGGCCAAGTACGACGCGATGTACGCCGCCTCCGTCGCCGACCCCGAGGCGTTCTGGACCGAACACGGCAAACGCATCGACTGGATCAAGCCCTTTACCAAGGTCAGGAACGTCAGCTTCGAGCCCGGCAACATCCATATCGAGTGGTTCGGCGACGGCACCCTCAACGTCGCCGCAAACTGCATCGACCGCCATCTGGAGACCCGCGGCGATCAGACCGCGATCATCTTCGAGCCGGACGATCCCGACGAGGCGGCCGAACATATCACCTATGCCCAGTTGCACCGCCGGGTCTGCCGGATGGCCAACATCCTCGAGACCATGGGCGTGCGCAAGGGCGACCGGGTGGTGATCTATCTCCCGATGATCCCCGAGGCGGCCTATGCCATGCTGGCCTGCGCCCGCATCGGCGCGATCCATTCCATCGTCTTCGCCGGCTTTTCCCCCGACGCGCTGGCCGCCCGGGTCAACGGCTGCGACGCCAAGGTCGTGATCACCGCCGACCACGCCCCGCGCGGCGGCCGCAAGACGCCGCTGAAATCCAACGCCGACGCGGCGCTGCTGCACTGCAAGGACACGGTGAAATGCCTGGTGGTGAAACGCACCGGCGGCCAGACCACCTGGGTCGAGGGCCGCGACCACGACTATAATGAAATGGTGCTTGAGGCCAACGACTACTCCCGCCCGGTCGAGATGAACGCCGAGGATCCGCTCTTCATCCTCTACACCTCCGGCTCCACCGGCCAGCCCAAGGGCGTCGTGCACACCTCGGGCGGCTACCTGGCCTATGCCGCGATGACGCATGAGATCACCTTCGACTATCACGACGGCGACGTTTACTGGTGCACCGCCGATGTCGGCTGGGTCACCGGCCACAGCTATATCGTCTACGGCCCGCTCGCCAATGGCGCCACCACGCTGATGTTCGAGGGCGTGCCGACCTGGCCCGACGCCAGCCGCTTCTGGCAGGTCTGCGAAAAGCACAAGGTGACCCAGTTCTATACCGCCCCCACCGCGATCCGCGCGCTGATGGGCCAAGGCAAGGGCTTCGTCGAGAAATGCGACCTGTCCTCGCTGCGCCTTTTGGGCACCGTGGGCGAGCCGATCAACCCCGAGGCCTGGACCTGGTACAACGAGGTCGTCGGCCAGGGCCGCTGCCCGATCGTCGACACCTGGTGGCAGACCGAGACCGGCGGCCATCTGCTGACCCCGCTGCCCGGCGCCCATGCGACCAAACCGGGCGCGGCGATGAAGCCCTTCTTCGGCGTGCAGCCCGTGGTTCTCGACCCGCAATCGGGCGAAGAGATCCACGAGAGCCCGACCGAGGGGGTGCTCTGCATCAAGGACAGCTGGCCTGGCCAGATGCGCACCGTCTGGGGCGATCACGAGCGGTTCGAGAAAACCTATTTCTCCGACTACAAGGGCTATTACTTCTCCGGTGACGGCTGCCGCCGCGACGCCGACGGCGACTACTGGATCACCGGCCGCGTCGATGACGTGATCAACGTCTCCGGCCACCGCATGGGCACCGCCGAGGTGGAAAGCGCGCTGGTCGCCCATGCCGCCGTCGCCGAGGCCGCCGTGGTCGGCTACCCGCACGAGATCAAGGGCCAGGGCATCTATTGCTATGTCACCCTGATGAACGACCGCGAACCCAGCGAAGAACTGCGCAAGGAATTGCGCAGCTGGGTCCGCACCGAGATCGGCCCGATCGCCTCGCCGGACGTGATCCAGTGGGCGCCGGGCCTGCCGAAAACCCGCTCGGGCAAGATCATGCGCCGCATCCTGCGCAAGATCGCCGAGAATGACTATGGCGCGCTCGGCGACACTTCGACCCTCGCCGACCCCTCGGTGGTCGACGATCTGATCGCCAACCGCGCCGCGACTTAAGGAGCCTTTCATGGACGGAGCCACAACCGTGACAACCGCCCCGGCCGTGCTGATCCTTCTCGGGCCTCCGGGCGCCGGAAAGGGCACCCAGGCCCGCATGCTGGAGGAGAAATTCGGCCTCGTGCAGCTCTCCACCGGGGATCTGCTGCGCGCCGCCGTGGCCGCCGGCACCCCTGCCGGCCAGGCCGCCAGGGCGGTGATGGAGGCCGGCCAGCTGGTCAGCGACGAGATCGTCATCGCCATCCTGCGCGACCGCATCGCCGATGCCGACTGCGCCCGCGGCGTCATCCTGGACGGCTTCCCGCGCACCACCGTGCAGGCCTCGGCGCTGGACGATCTGCTGTCCGAGAGCGGCCAGAAGATCAACGCCGCCATCAGCCTCGAGGTGGTCGACAACGCCATGGTGGCGCGGATCTCGGGCCGCTACACCTGCGCCAATTGCGGCGAGGGCTATCACGACAGCTTCAAGACACCGGCCCGGGACGGCATCTGCGACAAATGCGGCGGCACCGAGATGACCCGCCGTCCCGACGACACCGCCGAGACCGTCGCCAGCCGGCTGGAGGCCTATCACGCCCAGACCGCCCCGCTGATCGCCTATTACGAGGGCAAGGGCGTGCTGCAACGGATCGACGCCATGGGCGAGATCGGCACCATCGCCGGCGCCATGGCCGGAATCGTCAAGGGCGCCCTGGCCTGAACGACCGGGGCCGGCCCGGCACGGGCCGGCCCCCTCCCCATCGCCGCCGAAAGCATGGACAAACGCGCCGGTCCATGGCACGTGGGCCCCTGTGACAGTTTTCCTGTGACAAAGGCGCGCGAGCAGATGACCGAGACCCGTTTTGTCCCCGGCCCCGACACGGCCCGTGCCTTTCGCGACGCGCTGGGCTGCTTTGCCACCGGCGTCGCCGTGGTCACCACCGCCACCGGGGACGGCCCGCTGGCGATCACCGCCAATTCCTTCGCCTCGGTCTCGCTCGATCCGCCGCTGGTGCTCTGGTGCGCCGCAAAACGCTCGTTGCGCCACGACGCCTTTGCCGCCGCGCCCCGCTATGCCATCCATGTGATGAGCGAGGATCAGCAGGCGATCGCCGCCCGCTTTGCCCGCAGCGGCCACGACTTCTCGGCGCTCGACTGGACGCCGGACGCCGGCGGGGTGCCGATCCTCGCCGACTGCCTCGCGCGCTTCGACTGCGCCGCCGAGGCCTGCCACCCGGGCGGCGACCATACCATCATCGTCGGCCGCGTTCTGGGCGCCATGCACCGCCCCGGCCAGGGCCTGATCTACAAGCGCGGCCAGTTCGGCGGCTTCTCCGGCGTGGAATAGACGCAGGCCCCGACATTTTGGGCCGCCCCCGCACCGTGCTACTCTCTTCCCGGGTCTTTCGCCGGCGCGATTCGCCGGCCCCCCCGTCCCCGCGGGACGGCATTGTTTTCAATGGTTTTCAGGAGACAGCACATGGCAACCCTGTCCTTTTCCCCCCTCCCCGACGATTTCCCCACCCTTCCGCTGGGCAGCAACCTGCAAAAGCTGTTCAGGGTCGACGGCCCGCTCACCGCCGATGACAGCCTGATCGAGGCCGCGACAACCTTCCGCTACTACTCAGGCCCGCCCGATTACGAGACCCGCACCTCCATCCTGTCGGTCGAGATCGCCGGCAGCTTCACCTATGGCCCACTGGCCACCGTCGCCGGCACGGTGACCGGGGTCACCATCGGCCTGGGCGATACCGAACTGGTGACGCTGCGCGACATCTCCGCCGATGCCGCCGCCACCTGGGTGGCCATGATGGGCAGCAAAAGCCCCCTCGCCGTGCTGCTCTCCGGCGACGACACGATCACCGGCACCGCCGGCTACGATACCCTGTCCGGCTACGCCGGCGACGACGTCATCCACGGGATGGGCGGCAACAACACCCTGTCGGGCGGGGCCGGCAAGGACCGGCTTTTCGGCGGTGACGGCTATGATTTCATCCGCGGCGGCGCCGGACGCGACCGGATCGTCGGCGGGGATCGCGGCGACAGCCTCCAGGGTGGTGGCCAGCGCGATGTGATCCGCGGCCAGGGCGGCCGCGACTACATCAATGGCGATAACGGCAATGACCTTCTGCTTGGCGGGCGCGGCAACGATACCATCTACGGCGGCCGGGGCAGCGACACGCTCTCGGGCGGCGGCGGCAATGACCGGCTGCTGGGCGACGGCGGTGACGACAGCCTCAGCGGCGGTGCGGGAGAGGACGCTTTCGTGTTCGCCCGGTTCGGGGTCAGCGGCAAGAGCGGCAGCGACACCATAACCGATTTCGAGGCCACCGACACGATCAGGCTTGGCCGTATCGAGGATGCCTCCGGGGTGATCGTCGCCCAGGACGGGGCCAACGTGACCATCGCCATGGCCGATCCCGAGGTCGACAGCCTGATCACCGTTTTGGATGCCACCGCCGCCGAGGTCGAGGCCGCGATCAGCACATCCTCCTGGGTCTACTACTAGGGGCCGGACGCGGCAGGGCGAGCCGCGGCCCGCCGAACCGCCCCCCCTCCGGCTCAGACCACGCCCTGCGCCATCAGCTCGCGCGCGGCGACACGGAACGCCGCCGCCTGCGCACTGTCGGGGGCAGCCGCCACCACCGGCGTGCCGGCGTCGCCGGAAAGCCGGATCTCCAGGTGCAGCGGGATCTCGGCCAGCAGCGGAACCCCCAGCTTTTCCGCCTCGGCCCGAACGCCGCCATGGCCGAACAGATGTTCCTCATGGCCGCAGTTGGAACAGATATGGGTCGACATGTTCTCGATCATGCCCAGGATCGGGGTCTTGAGCTGGCGGAACATGTCGATGCCCTTGCGCGCATCCAGCAGCGCCACGTCCTGCGGCGTGCAGACCACAACCGCGCCATCCACCTGAAACTTCTGGCTCAGCGTCAGCTGCACGTCGCCGGTCCCCGGCGGCAGGTCGATCAGCAGGACGTCCAGCTCGCCCCAGGCGACCTGGGTCATCATCTGCTGCAACGCCCCCATCAGCATCGGACCGCGCCAGACCACCGCCTGCCCCTCCTGCATCATCAGCCCGATCGACATCATGGTGACGCCATGGGCCTGCAGCGGGATGATGGTCTTGCCGTCCGGGCTGGCGGGGCGTTTCGACACCCCCATCATGCGCGGCTGCGACGGCCCGTAGATATCGGCATCCAGCAGCCCGACCTTCTTGCCCTCGGCGGCCAGCGCCACGGCGAGGTTGGCGGCGACGGTGGATTTGCCCACGCCGCCCTTTCCGGATGCGATCGCGACGATATGCTTGACCCCCGGCACCGCCTGCGGGCCCGCCGGTTTCGGTTTGGCCGCGGCCTTCAGATCCGGCGGCGCCTTCTCGGAATGCGCCGTCATCATCACCGAGGCCTTGGCCACGCCGGGCATCGCCTTGACCCGCGCCTCGGCTGCCGCGCGCACCGGCTCCATCGCCTCGGCCTGCTTCGGGTCGATCTCCAGCACGAAGCGCACCGTATCCCCCTCGACCGCCAGCGCGCGCACGATCCCGGCGCTCACGATATCCTGCCCGCTGCCCGGATCGGTCAGCGCCTTCAACTCCTCCAGTACCGCCTCGCGCGTGGTCATGTCGCTCGCTCCTTCGTTGCTCATCGTGCGCCTTTCTGCCCCAGCGGGACCGGCGCCACCAGTCCCCCCGGTGCCGCAGGCGGCAAATTTCGAGTCTGATATATGTCTTTTGGCGGCCGTGCCCAGCCATCAAGAATTCACGCAGTGCATGCAATCGCCTGCCGACAGTGCATTGCTTTGCAATGCACGACAGGCGGCCTGCGGCCTTGATTCCGCGCTGGAGCGCAAAAGCTCGGAGGGAGGCTTCAAGTCGTCTCGATGTATCGCTTTTCCGGACGAAGCTCTCATTCCGGGATGTTGTACAAAACGCGGCGAAAACTCTCCAACCCGGCCTTTTCGCCGGATTCCGAGCGCCGCAAACCGTACAAAACGCCCTCGAAACTCCCCGAAACGGGCCTACTCGGCCGCCTCTTCCGCCGCCGCGGCCGCCACGTCCAGCGCCTCGGCCCGCTTCTCGACCTCTTCGACGATATGGTCGACCATCTTCTCGTTGCTCATCTTGTGGCTTGCCTTGCCGGCCAGATAGACCATGCCGGACCCGGCGCCGCCGCCGGTGAACCCGACGTCGGTCATCAGCGCCTCGCCCGGCCCGTTGACCACGCAGCCGATGATCGACAGGGACATCGGCGTCTTGATGTGCTCCAGTCTTTTCTCAAGGATTTCAACGGTCTTGATCACATCGAACCCCTGCCGCGCGCAGGACGGGCAGGAGATGATGTTGACCCCGCGATGCCGCAGCCCGAGGCTTTTCAGGATCTCATAGCCGACCTTCACCTCTTCCACCGGGTCCGCCGACAGGCTCACCCGCAGGGTGTCACCGATGCCCATCCACAGCAGATTGCCCAGCCCGATCGCCGATTTGATGGTGCCCGACATCAACCCGCCCGCCTCGGTGATGCCAAGGTGAATCGGCGCATCCGTCGCCTCGGCGATCCCCTGGTACGCCGCCGCCGAGAGGAACACATCCGAGGCTTTCACGCTGATCTTGAAGTCGTGAAAATCGTTATCTTCCAATAGCCTGATGTGCTCCAGTCCGCTCTCGACCATGGCCTCGGGACAGGGTTCGCCATATTTCTCCAGCAGGTGTCTTTCCAGACTTCCTGCGTTCACCCCGATCCGCATCGAGCAGCCGTGATCGCGCGCCGCGGCGATCACCTCGCGCACCCGCTCGGGGCTGCCGATGTTGCCCGGGTTGATCCGCAGGCAGGCCGCGCCGGCCTCGGCCGCCTCGATCCCGCGGCGGTAATGGAAATGGATGTCGGCCACGATCGGCACCGGGCTTTCCGCGACGATGTCCTTCAGGGCTTTCGCGCTGGCCTCGTCCGGCACCGAGACCCGCACGATATCCGCCCCGGCCTCCGCCGCAGCCTGCACCTGAGCCACAGTCGCCGCGACATCGGTGGTTGGCGTGTTGGTCATGGTCTGCACGGTGATCGGAGCGTCGCCGCCCACGGGCACATTGCCCACCATGATCTGGCGCGACTTGCGGCGATAGATATTGCGCCACGGGCGCACGTGGTTCAGCGACATGGGGGGCCTGTCCGTTCGATCCTGTGTCCGTTACCGGCCTAGATAGGCCGCGCACCGCGCCGCCGCAATGGGCCCGTCGACCGGGCCCCGTTGCTGGCCACGCTACTGACTACTGACCGGAGGTCTGTGCCTCGGCCACCATGCGGGCGAGGTCGCGGTCCTGCTCCAGATCGGCGACCTGGAAGCGCCCCGAGATCTCCTCGGTCGAGAGGGGCAGGTTCGAGGTGACCACGCCGCGATCGCCCACCGGCCCGAAATGCTGCCCGTTCAGCTCGAAATAGATCGCCCCGGATTCGCCTGCGCGCAGGGTTGGCGGCTCTTCGGTGGCGGGCACCTCATAGGTCTGGCCACTTTCCATGATCCCCTCGAAGATCACCGTGCCGTCGGCGGCCCGTACCCGCACCCAGGAGGGGCGCACCGCCACCATCACCAGGTTCGGCGCGGGATGCTCGACAACCTGCGGCACCGGCTCGTCGGTCCGGGTCTGGCCCGCCGATGCGGTCTGCACCTGCGGCAGTTCCGGCGCCCGCAGGGTGCCGACGCTGCGCGGATCGAGGGTGGAGATCGGCGCATCGCGCGCCACCAGAACCGGCACGTCCAGCGCCTGAGGGCGGTAGAGACGATCAAGCGCCTCGGCGCTCGGCGCGCTCATGCCGGCGCTGCTGCCCGGACGGGCGGCGCCCGCCAGAGGGTCGAGATCGGTCAGCACCACCGGAACCTGTTCCACCGGTGCGACCTGCACCTGTTGCACCTCTTTCAGCACGGCCCAGCCGCCGTATCCGATGCCGCCGATCAGCGCCAGCAACACCAGCGTCGACCCGACGGCGCGCGGCTCGATCTGGCTGAAAACCCCCTCCCGCTCGGGGACAAAGGGGGTATTCGGCGCGGTAAAGGGATCGCGGACGCCGCCGGCGGCGGATTTCTCGATCCTGCGGGCCGGTTTGACGCCCGAGGCCTTTTCGGACATGCCATGGGCCACCGAAAAGCCGCTCTCGCGGCAAAAGGCGTCATAAGCCTCGTCCGGGTTCATGTTCAGATAGCGGGCATAAGAGCGCACGTAACCGGCGATGAAACCGGGAGTGTCAAAGGCGGCAGGATCGGTGTTTTCAATGGCGGCGATATAGCTGGCCTTGATCCGCAGATCGCGCTGCACATCCAGCAGCGATTTGCCCATGGTCGCCCGTTCGCCGCGCATCACGTCGCCGAGCCGAAGCTCGAAATCATCGAACCCCTTGATCTCGGCGATCAGGTTCTCTTCGGCCTTGCGCTGCGTTTTGCGCCCAATCATCCCTGCCGTCCCGTGCCGCCTGCCACTTATAAACATTCACGCTGAGGAATCGCTGATAGATTCGTCTGCGACTGTTCTTGCGACAAACCTACCACAGCTCAAGCAAATTGCACGGAAATCGGGAATTACCCGGCCAGTTCGGCACGATTCAGCGCACAGTGGGACCAAAGTTCGTCCATCGCGCGCACCAGCTTGTCCATTTCATTCGGGCCATGCACCGGAGACGGGGTGAAGCGCAGCCGCTCTGTCCCGCGCGGAACCGTCGGGAAATTGATCGGCTGGACATAGATGCCGTAATTTTCCAACAGCATGTCCGAGAGCTTCTTGGTGTGCACCGGATCGCCCACAATCACCGGAACGATATGCGAGCCGTGGTCGATGATCGGCAGGCCCATCGCCTTGAGCCGGGTCTTGAGGATCTTGGCCTGAGTCTGATGCCGGTCGCGCAGCTCCTGGTCGCGCTTGAGATGGGCGACGCTGGCCGCGGCGCCGGCCGCAACCGCGGGCGGCAGCGAGGTGGTAAAGATGAAGCCCGGCGCATAGGAGCGGATGGCATCGCACATCCTGGCCGAGGCGGCGATATAGCCGCCCATCACGCCGAACGCCTTGGCCAGCGTGCCGTTGATGATGTCGAGCCGGTGCATCAGCCGGTCGCGCTCGGCCACGCCGGCGCCGCGGGGGCCGTACATGCCGACCGCGTGCACCTCGTCGATATAGGTCAGCGCGCCGAACTCGTCGGCCAGATCGCAGATCGCCTCGATGGGGCCGAAATCGCCGTCCATCGAATAGACCGATTCAAAGGCGATCAGCTTGGGCGCCCGGGGGTCGTCGGCGGCCAGCAGTTCGCGCAGGTGATCCACGTCGTTGTGGCGGAAGATCCGCTTGGCCCCGCCATTGCGGCGCACACCTTCGATCATCGAGGCATGGTTCAACGCGTCGGAATAGATGATCAGGCCGGGAAACAGTTTGGGCAGGGTGCTCAGCGTTGCGTCGTTGGCGATATAGGCGGAGGTGAAGACCAGTGCGGCCTCCTTGCCGTGCAGATCGGCCAGTTCGGCCTCAAGACGCTTGTGAAAAACGGTCGTGCCCGAGATGTTGCGGGTGCCGCCCGAGCCGGCGCCGGCGGCGTCGAGCGCCTCATGCATGGCTTCGAGCACCACCGGGTGCTGCCCCATGCCGAGGTAGTCGTTGCCGCACCAAACGGTGATGTCACTCTGGGTGCCGTCGGGGCGGGTCCAGACCGCGTGCGGGAAATGGCCGTTCCGGCGCTCGATATCGATGAAGGTCCGATAGCGGCCCTCGTCGTGGAGCCGGGCGATCGCCTCATCGAGTTTCTCGCTGTAGTTCACCGGCTATCCCCCTCTGGCTGGCTCTGAATCGCCCCACATGGACAAATTCATAGACGTGCATATCACCCTGATAGACTTAATTGCATAAAGAACGCACATCTTTCAATCAACTTGTTAGACCCGGTTAGATTGTCGCAACCTTGATCTGAATCAACGGATCGCCACTGGACAGGGAAACCGACCTTGATAGGGTCGCCCCAAATTCCACTATAGGAGACATTCAATGTCGCTTGACGCCGTGCTTGCCCGAATCGATACCGATCTGCCCGGATCCATCGATCGGCTGATGGACCTGCTGCGGATTCAGTCCGTTTCGACCGACCCCGCCTACAAGGCGGAATGCGACAAGGCCGCCGACTGGCTGGTGGCCGATCTGAACAGCATCGGCATCGCGGCGCAGAAACGTCCCACTCCGGGCCACCCGATGGTTGTGGGCCATGTCGGCGACGAGGGCAGCGACGCCCCGCACCTGCTGTTCTACGGTCATTACGACGTGCAGCCGGTCGATCCGCTGAACCTGTGGAACACCCCGCCGTTCGAGCCGCAGATCGAGGAGACCCCGACAGGCAAGGTGATCCGCGGCCGCGGCGCCAGCGACGACAAGGGCCAGCTGATGACCTTCGTCGAGGCCTGCCGCGCGTGGAAGGCGGTGAACGGCGCCCTGCCCTGCCGCATCACCTTTTTCTTCGAGGGCGAGGAAGAAAGCGGCTCGCCCTCGCTGGTGCCGTTCATGGAGGCGAACGCCGACGAGCTGAAGGCCGATCTGGCGCTGATCTGCGATACCTCGATGGTGTCGCGCGGCGTGCCCTCGATCGCCTCGCAGCTACGCGGCATGCTGAAGGACGAGTTCACCATCACCGGCCCGCGCATCGACCTGCACTCGGGCCACTACGGCGGCCCCGGCCTGAACCCGCTGCGCGAGATTTCCCGCATCGTCGCCTCGTTCCACGACGAGGAGACCGGGCGCGTGGCCGTCGATGGTTTCTACGAGGGCGTACACGAGGTCCCGGCCGAGCAGCTGCGCCAATGGCAGACCTGCGGCTTCGACGAGGCGGAGTATCTCAATTCCGTCGGCTACACCGTGCCCCATGGCGAAAAGGCCTATTCCACACTGGAGCAGCAATGGGCGCGGCCGACGCTGGAGGTCAACGGGATGTGGGGCGGTTACAACGGCGCCGGCTCCAAGACCGTGATCCCCTCCCAGGCGCATTGCAAGATCACCTGCCGGCTGGTCGGCGATCAGGATCCCGACGCGCTGCGCAAGCATATCCGCAAACATGTCGAGGGTCGCCTCTCGCCCGACGCCAAGGTGACCTGGGACAACGACAGCGAAGGCTCGCGCGCGCCGGTGATGAACATCGCCCGCCCCGAATTCGAGGCCGCGCGCGGCGCGCTCAGCGACGAATGGGACCGCGAGGCGGTTTTCACCGGCATGGGCGGATCGATCCCGATCGCCGGGTTCTTCAAATCGGTGCTGGGACTCGACGCGATGCTGATCGGTTTCGCCAACGATGACGACGCGATCCACAGCCCGAACGAGAAATACGACGTCAAAAGCTTTCACAAGGGCATCCGCAGCTGGGCCCGGGTGCTGGACGCGCTGACCCAGGCGGGCTGAGCGCGATGGCAGCGGCGCCCGCGGGATTACCCGGGCGCCGCTGCCGATCCGACTGTCATCCGGCCCTCCGCCGATGACCCTTCCGAAAACCTGAAACACCCGCCCGGGGCGGCCCGTTGACCGGTGCCGCCGGGCGGCTCGCTCTGTTTGCTGACCTCGGCATCGGGCCGGCGCCCCCGGCCCGGTTCAGATCGGGCAGGCGATACGCTACGCCGCCGCCACCTCGTCGACGCCGCCGTAATAGGCCGTCACGTTACGCGAGATCCCCATCGCCAGCGCGGTGCTGGCGGCAATGGCGACCATCTCGCCGCCGTCCTCGATCACCTGCATGATGGTGTCGAAGCGCATCGGTACCAGCATATGAATCATGTCGGCGATCACGCCGAAGAGCACCAGCAGCAAGAAACACATGAAGAACGGCAGGACGATCCCGGTATCGCCCGGGCGGCGGCCGCCCCAGAACCACAGGAACACCGCCAGCAGAACCAGGCCGGCAAAAGCCCAGGCCAGAAGCTCGCCGTATTCCTGAGGGCCGAGGCCGAAGGTGACGGGAATGTTCAGCGCCTCGCTCAGCTTCTCGCCCACGCGTTCATGATATTGCGCGGAATCGTCAAGCCAGATGAACCCGTAAAGTGCGGTCAGGAACACAAAGACCCGGGCGCGGACCTGCATATAGGCCATCAGCAGAAAAACCGCGGCCGAGAAGGACAGGCCGTGATTGAAACTCTCGGTCACTCCCTCATCCCAGCTTGGGTTCAGGTTGCGAAACAGCGCGTGCGCGATCCGCGACTGTTCATCCCAGATCCCGGCAATGGCAAAGACCGCCACCAGCGCGACCGTCACGCACATCAACACGGTGGAGGTGCGGCACGCCACATCGTCCCGCAGCAGGAGTTTCAGAAGCCGTCCCGCATCAGAGACGCCGCCCCGGGGTTTGGAAAGGTGAATGGAAATCTGCTCTCTCCGTCAATGAAACATGACCCGTCCGGCGAAATCTGCCGGACCGTTTTCAATTAAGTGTCAGTCATGTAACGGATTGGTGTCAAGCCCGGCAGGCCCGGTGCGCAGACGTTCCCGCGCCCGTCCGCCGCGGCGGCGCCAGGGTGTCAATCCGGCGCGGCGCTCCGCAGGCGCCAGGAGCGCCCCGCCTTGCCCAGCAACAGCAGCCAGGGCGCCGCGTGCAGCGCCAGATCGAAGAGGTCGATGGGTCGGCCCAGCGTGCCGTCGGCCAGCATCTGCAGCTTTTCCCAGACATGCGGCGCGGGCACAAAGGGGGCCAGCCCCAGCGTGACCGCCAGCAAAAAGGCAAACTCCCAGGAAATCCGGTCGAAAAGCGCGCCCATCTTTGCAGGAATCTCCTTGCGACGAAAGTGGCGCGGTTGACGGGGCTCGAACCCGCGACCCCCGGCGTGACAGGCCGGTACTCTAACCAGCTGAGCTACAACCGCGCATGAGTCTTTCGACTTCGGCCCGATAACCCCCGGACCGGGGATGGCAGCGATGGCGCGGTTGACGGGGCTCGAACCCGCGACCCCCGGCGTGACAGGCCGGTACTCTAACCAACTGAGCTACAACCGCTCACTGCCCGCCCGGACGCGCCGGACGTTGGGCTGTATTATGGCCACGCCCCTGCCCCGTCAAGCCGGGTTTGCGGATTTTTGCAGGTTTTTTCGGCCCTGCCCGGACGCATTGGCGCGGGGCGACGGACCGTGCCCGCCCGGCCCGGCCAGGCCGGTCCTGACGCCCCGCATGGCGACCGCAACACCGCGCCCGCCCGGCCTGGTTCAAGGCATCAGCACGTCCCGCCCGCAGCCCGTCGCACGGATGACGGCGCACGGCCCGATCATACCTTCGGCAGCGGGATGAACTCCGCGTTGTCCGTGGGCGGCAGCCGGAACCGGCCATGCGCCCAGTCGGCCTGACGCCAGGCCTCTTTCGCGGCCTCGATCCGCTCTTTCGAGGAGGCGACGAAATTCCACCAGATATGGCGCGGCCCGCCCAGCGTGGCGCCGCCCAGCAGCATCAGGCGCGCCCCCTGCGGCCCGGCGCGCAAGCTGATCCGGTCGCCGGGGCGGAACACCATCATCCGGCCAGCCCCGAAAACCTCGCTGGCGACCTCGATCGTGCCGGCGATCACATAGGCGCCGCGGTCCTCGTGATTGTCGGGCAGCGGGATCGCCGCGCCGGGGTCCAGCACGGCATCGGCGTAGAACATCTCGGACGGTGTGCTGACCGGGGCGCGTTCACCCCAGGCATCACCCAGGATCAGCCGCACCTCCTTGCCCTCGCCCCGCAGCAGCGGCAGGCTGTCTTTGGGCGCATGGACAAAACCCGCCGGGCCGTCCTCGCGGTCCTCGGGAAGCGCGATCCAGGTCTGAATGCCGAAGAGGTCATAGGGCGCCTTGAGCATGTCCCCGTCGACGCGTTCGGAATGGGTCACCCCATGGCCGGCCGTCATCAGGTTGACCGCGCCCGGATCGATCCACTGGTCGGTGCCCAGCGAATCCCGGTGATGAAACCGGCCCTTGTAGAGATACGTCACCGTGGCCAGTCCGATATGCGGATGCGGGCGGATGTCGATCCCCTGACCGGTCAGAAACTCGGCCGGGCCCATCTGATCGAAGAATATGAAAGGACCGACCATCTGCCGGCGCGGGGCGGGCAAGGCGCGGCGCACCTCGAAGCCGCCAAGGTCACGGGCCCGCGGCACGATCACGGTCTCGACGGCATCCAGCGTGCCGGCGGCGGGCAATTGCGGGTCAAGGGCGGGGTTCCAGCTCATCTTGCGGTCTCCTGTCTGGGGGCAGGATAAACCTAGGTTCGCGCATCAACGCAAACCACTCGAGAAAAACCATACGAACTGTGCAAATTCGCACAGCCCTCCACGACACGCGGGGATGGGTTGGTGGGTGATGAGAGATCCGAACTCCCGACATCTTCGGTGTAACAAGTGCGCCCTTGGCCAAGTTAATGATTTTTGGACAGCAGGACGCTTTGTAAACGGGGTGTTTTCACGGTTTGTCCAAGGTTCTTAACCTTCGTCAGGTTCACCGAACCACTGCACGCTTCATAAAATGAATGCCGCCGCCGCGATACTCCTGCTGCTCACCTACGCCGTCATAGACGGCGACGACCTGCGCGCGGGTGGTATCGCCATTTGGCTTTGAAGCATCGACGCAGCCGAGATGCACGAGGCTGGCGGGCCAGAGCCCCAGGCGGCGCCGGGGGGCTCATGGGATCGAACTGCGATGCGAAGTGATGGACGTGGATCGCTATCGCCGGTTCGTGGCGCGCTGCGATCTGCCGAATGGTCGCGATTTGGCCTGCGCACTGGTGGCAGGCGGATGGGCGCGGGACTGACCCAGGTATTCCGCCACGGCCTATGCTAGATGCTGATGGATCAAGAAAGTGACGCGATCGGCCTGCTTCCGCCGCTCATGCGCCGCACGGCGGATGACAACTGCCTGCCCCGAACCCGACGTTTGTTCCGACGTCATCTCTACCAAGCGCCGTCCGCAGACCCTTGGACAATTCACGCGCGGGTGTCTGAACGCTCTCCCGGTTCAGGACAAAGCTGCCAGTGCCTCCTGGTGAAGGGCCGCGCTGGCCGCGGCGATGACATGGCCGTCCGAGTGCAGGCCCAGGGGGCCTCCCTGCCAGTCGGTGATGACGCCGCCGGCGCCTTCGATCACTGGCACCAAGGCCATGTAATCGTAAGGATGCAGGCCCATTTCGAACACGAGGTCGACGTGACCCGAGGCCAGCAACCCGTAGGCATAACAATCCCCCCCGAAACGGCGCATGCCGACCTGTCCCGACAGCGCCTCGAATTTCCCGCTTCCCGCCGCGTCGAACGTGTCGGGCGTCGTGGTGTAGAGTGTCGCGTCAGCCAGTCTGGTCCGACCGCTGGTGTGGCAGGGGGTACCGTTCAGTGTTGTCGGTTTGTCGTGCAGCCCCATCCAGCGTTCGCCGGTCGGCGGTATCGAGATGACGCCAAGTTCGGGGGCCCCGTCGGAAAGGCAGGCGATCAGTGTGCCGAAAGTCGGCATGCCTGAAATGAAGCTCTTTGTCCCGTCTATCGGGTCAAGCACCCAGATATGCGCAGATTCCAGGCGGGTGTTCTCGTGCTCTTCGCCAAGGATCCCATGTGCCGGAAACTTCTGAGCGATCCTTTCACGCATCTTCGCCTCGATGGCGCGGTCCGCCAGGGTGACCGGCGATTGATCGGCCTTTCTCTCCACGTCCAGAGGTTTACGAAAATAGCTCATCGCCATGGCGTCGGTCACGTCGGCGAGTTCATCGGCAAACCGCGCCAGCATCTCCGGTTCGAGTGGTATCGAAGGGCTTTGCATAAATTTTCCCAGTTTGTGCGGTCTGATAGGTCGTCGCGGTCCGTTACGGAAATTAATCTGTAGACAAACTGCACAAAAGTGCAAGACTACACAAATATACCCAAACCCAGACGCAGCGGGCGTGGCAATCAGAACGGGTCTCGGCGAAGACCCGCGCCGCAGGGGCAGGTACCGGCTCAGGAACGCTTGGACCAACAAGGAGAGACGACAATGACGATCTGGACCAAACTCACCGCGGCTTCGATGGTCGCCCTGTGTTCGGCGGCAGCAGCCTCTGCTGACGCGATCACCGTCTACACCGCCCTCGAAGAAGAGGAAATCGCGGCCTATGTCGAGGCGGCGCAGAAGGCGATGCCCGACACCGACATCAACGTGTTGCGCCTGTCCACTGGCAAGCTCGGCGCGCGTCTTCTGGCCGAGGCGGGCAACCCGCAGGCCGATGTGGTCTGGGGATGGGCCGTCAGCGCCATGATGGATCCCCAGATCCTTGAAATGCTGGAACCCTACGCGGCCCAGGGCGTCGATGTCCTGCCCGCCAAGTTCCGCGACGAAGGCGGCAAGTGGTTCGCACCGATCGGCTATATGGGCGCGTTCTGTGTCAACACCGCGCGGCTGGAGGAAAAGGGCCTGCCGATGCCGGCAAGCTGGAAAGACCTCGAAAACCCCGCCTTCAAGGGCGAGATCCTGATGCCTGACCCGAATTCCTCCGGCACCGGGTATCTGCACGTGAACGCGGTTATGCAAAGCATGGGCGAAGAGGCGGGCTGGGCGCAGCTCGAGGCGATCGACCCGAACATGGCGCAGTACACCTCGTCCGGCTCAAAGCCCTGCAAGTCCGCCCGTGTCGGCGAATACACCGTCGGGATTTCCCTCGCCTTCACCGCGATGCAATCCGTCGCGGAAGGCTATCCACTGGCCATGGTCTTCCCCGAAGGCGGCGTCGGCTATGAGCTCGAGGCCTCCGGCCTGATGGCCGGCTCGGACAACAAGGAGGCGGCGAAAGCCTTCCTTGACTGGACCATGTCGGACGAGGCGATCGGCCTTTACCAGCAGTACAAGGCGCTGATCACCGTGCCGGGTGCCGATGCCTCGCAAGCGGCCGAGGATGCCGGCCTGCCGTCGGATATCTCGACGATCCTTGCGGATATCGACTTCGTCCAGGCGGCCAAGAACCAGACCGCCGTCAAGGCCACCTGGAAGGAAAAGCTGGGCCGCTGATCGCGGTCCGGGCGGCCGCTCCCTGCGCGCGGGCCTTTCCGGGCCCGCGCCAAATCTGAAGTAGACGTGAACACCATGTATCTGACCGTCCGCAACGCGACGAAAACCTACGGCCCGTTTACCGCGCTCGACAGCGTATCGATCGAGATTGAACAGGGCGAATTCGTTTGCCTGCTGGGGCCGTCGGGCTGCGGAAAGACGACGCTGCTGCGGCTGATCGCCGGGCTGTCCAGGCTGGATGGCGGCGACATCCTGCTGGAGGGCGCGGCCCTGTCCGACCTGCCGGCGCGCAAGCGGGGATTCGGGATCGTGTTCCAATCCTACTCGCTGTTTCCCAACATGACGGTGGCGGAAAACATCGGCTACGGGCTGAAGATCCGCGGAACCTCCCGGTCCGAGATGGCGCGACGGGTGGCGGAACTGCTGGAGCTGGTGAAGCTGCCGGATGTCGCCGACAAATATCCCGGCCAGCTCTCGGGCGGTCAGCAACAGCGGATCGCCCTGGCTCGGGCCATCGCCGTCGATCCGCGCCTGCTGCTGCTGGACGAACCGCTGTCGGCGCTGGACGCCAAGGTCCGGGCCGAGCTGCGAGGCGAAATCCTTCACGTTCAGCGCACGCTGGGAATACCCACTCTGATGGTCACCCACGACCAGGAGGAGGCGCTGGCTCTGGCCGACAAGATCATCTGCATGAACCACGGGGTCGTGGTGCAGGCCGGGACACCGGAAGACCTCTATCAACGCCCGAAGACCCGTTTTGTCGCGGAGTTCATGGGGATAAGCAACCTGCTCTCCACAGACGCGGTACGGCGCGCGTTCCCGGCTCTGTTGGCAACGCGACCGGAGGGGCCGGATGACAGGGTCGTTGCCTGCCTCCGACCCGAGCAGATCGGCCTGATCCCGGCCCCGGACGGCAGCGCCACCGCCACCGTGCGCGGCATCAGCTTTCTCGGCAACCTGCGACGGCTGGAGGTGGACAGCGCGGTCGGGCCGCTGATCGTCGAAACCCACGGCGCGGCCCCCTGCCGCGAGGGCGATCGTGTAACCCTGAGCATCGCGCCGGAGGCCTGCACCTGGGTGGCCGATGACATGGCCCGCCAAATGGCCGAGAGCCCGGCATGAGCGCCGTCGAGACGGCCGCTTCTTCCGCACGCCGGGGGCCGGACGCAGACCGGGTGCTGACCTTTGTCTGTGTCGGGCTGCCGCTTCTCGGGCTCACCCTGTTCTTTCTCTACCCGATGGCGGTCGTGTTCCTGCGATCCGTGACGGTCGGGGACGGTTACGGTTTCGAGAACTACAGCCGGGTTCTGGGCTCATCGGGATTCTGGCGCGCCACGTTGCATTCGATGCTCATGGGCGGCGCCACGACAGCGCTCAGCGTGCTTCTGGGGTTCATCATCGCGCACGGGCTTCATCGCTGCGCCTTCCCGGGCAAGTGGATGATCCGGGGCGTCATTGTCCTGCCGCTGCTCGCACCCTCGCTGGTGCAGGCGCTCGGGCTGATCTTCCTGCTGGGACGCAACGGCGTGATCAGCCGGGCGCTCGGTATCGAGATCGAGATCTACGGCTTCTGGGGGCTGCTGATCGCGAACACCCTTTATGCCCTGCCTCAGGCGGTGATGATCATCGGCGCGGCGCTGGTCCTGCTGGACGCGCGGGCCTACGAAGCGGCAGAGGTCATGGGCGCCTCGCCGTCGCGCCAGTTCCGTGACCTGACGCTGCCGGCCGCGCGCTTCGGCCTCCTGAACGCGGCCTTCGTCTGTTTCACCATCACGATCACCGATTTCGGCAACGCGGCGGTGATCGGCGGGGATTATTCGGTGCTGGCCACCGAGATCTATTCGCAGGTGGTCGGCCAGCGGAACTTCAACATGGGGGCCGTGGTGGGCATCATGCTGCTGCTGCCCACGGTTGTCTCCTATGCGATCGAGCGACAGGCAATGAAGCGGCAACAGACCGGACAGGCCACCGGGCAGGTGCTCTACCGGCCGGACTTCGCGCCGCTGCGCGACATCGTCATGGCAGCTCTGTCGCTGCTGATCTGCGCGGCGATCGTCGCGGTCATCGGCATCGTGGTCTACGCCAGTTTCGTCACCCTGTGGCCCTACAACATGGCACTTTCGCCCAAGCACTACGACATCAGGCTGGCTGGTGGCTATTCGTCGCTCTGGATCACCATCGTGATTTCGCTCATGGCGGCATCGGGGGGCACGCTGGCAGTCTTCCTGCTGGGCCTGGGTCTGCGCCGCCTGCCGCGCGGCGCGGCGCAGGCGATCCAGATGCTGGCGGCGATGCCGGCCGCAGTGCCGGGGATGGTGCTTGGCCTTGCCTACATCCTGACGTTCAATTCCACCGCAACCCCCCTCTACCTGCTCTACGGCACGGCGGCGCTGATCGCGATCATCAACTTCTACCACTACCACACCCAGAGCTTCCTGACCCTGATGACCGGGTTTCGCCAGTTGCCGCAGGCGCTCGAGGAGGCGGCCGGCAGCATCGGCGCCGGGCTGGGGCGCACGGCCATCGACATCGTCGCGCCCTTCATCGCGCCGATGCTGGTCTCGGTCTTCTTCTTCCTCTTCATGCGCTCCATGGTGACGCTGTCGGCGGTGGTCTTCCTCACCACCCCGGACCTGAGCGTCGCGGCGGTGACCATCATGCGGCTGGACGACGCCGGGCTGACCTCGCAGGCGGCGGCCTTTTCCACCTGCGTCATGGCGGTCGTCTGCCTGGCGCTGCTGAGCATGAAGGCGATCCTGGCCCTGATGGGACGCCGCCGCCGGACCAAGGGCGCGGCCTGATGTGGGCAGAGGAACGTCACCAGCGGATCCTGTCCATGCTGGCAGCCAACCGACAGGTGAACGCCAACGATCTCGCGGACCTGCTAAAGGTCTCGCGAGAGACCGTGCGGCGCGACCTGCTGAACCTCGAGAAAAACGGACAGGTCAACCGTGTCCACGGCGGTGCGGTTCTGCCCGAGCCACGTTCCGAAGAGCCGTTCCGCCAGCGCATGACGGCCCAGATCCGCGCCAAGTCCGAGATCGCACGGAAGGCGGCCGGTCTTATCCAGCCCGGGCAGACGATCTTGGTCGATGCCGGCACGACCACGGCCATCTTTGCCCGCGAACTCGCGAAACTGTCGGGCGTGTCGGTGATTACCAACTCGCTGGATATCGCGACGACGCTTCAGGGCGCCGGCAAGGAGGTTCTGCTGCTCGGGGGCAGGATGGTTGCCGACGTCCCCGCAACGGCGGGGGAGCTTACCCTGTCCGAGATCCGCAGGTTCCAGGTTGACCTCTGCTTCTCCGCTCCAGTCGCGGTTCATCCGATCAAGGGTGCATTCTTCTACGATCTGCAGGAAGCCGAGATCGCCATTGCCATGGCGGCACAGGCGCAGCGCTCGGTCATCCTTGCCGACCAGAGCAAGCTCGGAGAAACGAGCCGCGTCCGGTCCCGGGAGGTAGGAGAGATCGACACGCTCGTGACGACCCGGGCAGCGGCAACAGAGCAGATCGCGGCCTTCCGTCTGGCCGGTGTGGATGTCGTGACCTGAGGGCCGGTCGACGCTCATGAAGCGCGACCAAATTGCGCACCGCAGCGCAGTGTTTGCGGGACTCGCGCCTCGGCAAGCTCGTGTGCTCGCAGAACGTCCTGACGCAAGCGACGCCGGAGCGCCGCGCGGGATCTTCAGTCTCAGGGGCCATGATCCTCAGCCTGAAGGGGCCCGTGAGGATTGGACCGGAACCCCCATCATCCCGGAGACCGCTTCTGCGTCTAGGCGCGGAGAGTGCGCGAGCGATCCTGTCGGCCATCGCCGGATCCATGATCACGGTCGCGGTCGTCACATTCTCGATGACGGTGCTGACACGGTAGTGCCTCGGCAAAGAGACTCGCCTGCCGCGTGGCGTTCAGACCCGATGACCAAAACGCCAAGGGGGAGAAATGTCAGGAAATTCGCCTCGTGGCCGCGGCCCGTGTATTTGCAAGGATATCGCAGAAGCCCACTTGAAACTCTGCGCTCAAACCAGATGTTAGAGACCGATGTCAGCGGCC
>NZ_SMUV01000007.1 GCF_004358185.1 Antarcticimicrobium luteum | reverse complement strand
TGAGGGCTACGCAGCGCCGGGCCTGCTCACCACCAAGGGGGTCAATATTGGATGCCGATAGGGGGTCAAACTTCAATGCCGATTGACACCCAACGCGACGAAGCCCTCAAGCCTGAGGTCATGCGGGTCTTTGCCGAGAACTTCTCGGTCTATGGCGTCAGGAAGGTTTGGAGACAGATGCAGCGGGAAGGGTTCGATGTTGCGCGATGCACGGTGCAAAGGCTGATGCGGGAGCTCGGCCTGCAGGGTGTCATTCGCGGCAAACCGGTTCGCACCACGATCAGCGACAAGTCGGCTCCTTGCCCGCTCGACCAGGTGAACCGCCAGTTCCACGCACCGGCACCCGATCGGCTCTGGCTTTCGGATTTCACCTATGTGGCCACATGGGCCGGCTTCGTCTACGTGGCCTTCGTCATCGATGCCTATGCCCGCCGCATCGTTGGATGGCGGGCGTCACGGACTGCCCATGCGGGATTCGTTCTCGATGCCTTGGAGCAGGCCCTGCATGATCGGCGGCCTCTGCATGGCGGTGGCTTGGTCCATCACAGCGATAGGGGCAGCCAAGGCAGATTCAACCGGTCAGCGCAACACCCCAAACTTGGAGGTGTTTATGGTGACGGGAAGACGGAAGTCGGAGCGGTCGACGCGGCAAAAGTTATCCTCGCCAGGTCGGCCACCGGTGTGGCAGCGTGAGAACCTGTGTCGGTTCTGGGGAGAAGTGGCGGCGGGCTTGTCCAGCGAGGATGCCGCTGTGGAAGCTGGCGTCTCTGCCCCCGTTGGAAACCGATGGTTTCGGAGTTCAGGTGGCATGCCTCCCACACATCTATCGCCCTCAGCAACACCGCTCAAAAACCGCAGCCTGACGTTCAGCGAACGGGAGGAAATTGCATTGGAATGCGCTCGCGGCAGTGGCGTTCGCGCCATCGCACGGAAGCTGGGGCGATCACCCAGTACAATCTCGCGCGAGATCAGGCGCAATTCGGCGACACGCAGCGGCGACTTCGACTATCGGGCCATTACCGCACAATGGCATGCTGATCGGGCAGCACGACGGCCGAAAGCCGCAAAGCTTGCAACCAACCTGGCACTTCGTGACTACGTTCAGGACCGGCTCGCCGGCCTCATTGGAACGCCTGACGGCATCGCCTTTGAGGGTCCTGTCGTGGTATGGAAAGGGCGGCGGGCCGTTCATCGGCAAAGTCGACGCTGGTCCAAAGCTTGGAGCCCGGAACAGATTGCGCGGCGTCTGAGACTGGACTTCCCTGAGGACCCGGCCATGCGCATCAGTCACGAAGCCATCTATCAGGCGCTTTATATCCAGGGCCGCGGTGCTCTGAAGCGAGAATTATCGGCTTGCTTGCGCTCTGGACGGGCGCTGCGCTTACCCCGTGAACGTGCTCGCAACCGTGGCAAATCCTTTCTCGGGGATGCACTGATGATCAGCGATCGTCCTGCGGAGATCGACGACAGAGCGGTGCCTGGCCATTGGGAGGGCGATCTCATTCTGGGTCTCGGCAGTTCAGCGATCGGCACGCTGGTCGAACGTACAACACGGTTTACAATGCTCCTGCACCTGCCTCGCATGGAAGGTCACGGGATCGACAAGTCCGTCAAGAACGGTCCTGCTCTTGCCGGGCATGGCGCCGAAGCAGTCCGTGATGCTATCGCCGAAACGATCATGGAGCTGCCGGCGCACCTACGCCAATCCCTAACGTGGGACCAAGGTGCCGAGATGGCTCAACACGCACAGCTCAGGATCGATACTGGCCTCGATATTTACTTCTGCGACCCTCAAAGTCCGTGGCAGCGCGGTAGCAATGAAAACACAAACGGTTTGCTACGGCAGTACTTTCCGAAGGGTACAGATCTGAGCCAGCACGGAGCCGATGAACTCAGCGCTGTGGCGCATGCCCTTAATAGCAGGCCTCGCAAGACGCTGGGTTATCGCACGCCGGCAGAAGCGCTCGACGGTTTGCTTAAATCGGATATGATCGAAAGTGTTGCAGCGACCGGTTGAATCTGCCCAATACGTGTCCATCAAATATACCGAGCGGCTGGCCGAGGCCGGCATCGAACCTTCAGTGGGCAGCGTGGGCGACTCTTATGACAATGCCTTGGCCG
>NZ_SMUV01000013.1 GCF_004358185.1 Antarcticimicrobium luteum | reverse complement strand
GGTCACCGCCAAACCTAATAAAGTCTCCCCTTTCTCTCTGTCGATGTTAACAAAAATCCAAGAACAAAATCGAAATTGCGCTGACCCGCCACTGGTCGTCCTATAGCGACGACCTGAGTCCGGCTGGTGTTTACGCCGACCGGCGCAGGTAGAGCAATCGCCCGCTCCGCTGCGCGAGCTGAACGCTCGGCGCGTCGGCAGATCGCGGGCTTCGTGGTGCGCGTCGTCGGCCGCGGCCTGGTCGTCCAAGGACCAATTCCGGCGTTTGGTGGTGCAGTCAGCCGCCCCGATGTGACCGTGATCTGAGATCCGGCTGCCCTGTGCTCATTGGCAGAAGCCCTCGGTTGTCTTCTGGCCCATGCGGCCTTGGTTTCCAGTCTCGATTCCAAATCCAAACACGCATACGGACCCGCAGATCGCCCCGCCGTCAGGAAGGCGGGCCAGTGCAGCGAACACACAGACGCTTCACCTGCCGCGACCTCAGGCCACGCGCAGGGCCGCCGTGGGGGGGACAAAACGGAACCGGGCATGAGCGAAAGGCACACCCATACCCCTCCCCTCCGCGGCCTGGGCGGGGTCACCGGATGAAAGAGGGGCCATTTCCCCCTGAAGCCCGAGATCACCGGACGGCAGCGCCGAAAGATCAAAAAAAAAACACCACCGAGCCCTTGAGGTTCCCCCCCGACTTCACTAGGTAACCATCATTGGCGCGGGATGGAGCAGCCCGGTAGCTCGTCAGGCTCATAACCTGAAGGTCGTAGGTTCAAATCCTACTCCCGCAACCATCTTTAGCGAACACGAGTTCGCTTCAAGGCCCGCCTCACCGGCGGGCCTTATTTGTTTCAACATCTCCAACAACTTGCCCCGAACTTCCAGTTCATGAACTTCAGCGTCTGCGTCCCAGGAGACGATCACGCGGTCGATCAAGGTGTGCAATTCATCGCTGGCTGGGCCGGCGACCTCTTCCGCTGTCAGCGTCTCGGCGAGATTCTTGACATATTGCCGATAGACAGCCGGCAGATCGGTGGGCAGGTCGATCGGCGCGGGAACCAGGGCCTCGCGTGCGGCACGCAGCGTTGCGAGTTCCGCATCGACCGTGTTGAGCCGCACGATCAGCGGTTCGGAATACTGGCCATTCTCCACGGCGCGCAGCAAGTTGGCGTGGGTCCTCTCCATTTCGCGGATCTTGGCGTCATGTCGCCGCAATGCCTCGCCGCTGTCCTGCTCCTGGGCCCGAAGTTTGGCAATGAACCTCTCCCGGAATTCTTCATACGCGGAGTCCTGCATCAGGCCCCAGCGTAGGCCATCCAGGAGGGTTGTTGCTGCGTCTCGCTCCAGAAAGCCCGGCATTCCCTGACAAACCGAGTCGCCCTTCTCCTTGGCATTGGCGCAGTAGTAGCGCCGCCTCTCGCCCTTGCCCGCTACTGTGAGATTTCCGCCGCATTGATCGCAGGTCAGTAGGCCTGACAGCAGATACTTTCGCCTGCGCGCGCTCTGCGCTGCCCCTGCGCCTGTCTTGCCGTCGGCCTCCGCACGACTTCTCCTGTCCTGGATCGCTCCCTGCCGCGCCTTTACTGCGTCCCAGAGGGGATCGTCGATGAGGCGAAGATCGGGGACGTCGACGATCTTCCATTCATCGCGGGGGTTCAGCCTGGAGATCCGTTTCCCCGTGTCGGGGTGTTTGGCATAGCGCAGCCGGTTCCAGACCCGTTTGCCGACATAGAGCTCGTTGTTCAAAATCCCGGTACCCCGTTTGCAGTTCCCGTAAATCGTGTTCTGCCTCCAGTGACCGCTGCCCTGACCAGCGCCCCGCGGGGACGGAACGGCATCCGCATTGAGGTCCTTCGCGATATTGTGCGGCGACTTGCCTGCGGCGTATTCCGAGAAGATCCGTCGCACGACGGCGGCCTCGGACTCATCGACCATGAGGTCGCCTTTGATCAGTTCGCCGGATGCTGTTTTACAGAGCTTGTACCCATAGGACAGCCCGCCCGCGCTTTTGCCTTCTTCGATTTTTCCGGCCAACCCGCGGCGGGTCTTGTATCCGAGTTCTTCGAGGAAAATCTGCGCAAAGGTCCCGAGGATTCCGATATCGAAGATCCCAAGCTTGCCGCGGTGAAGTTGATGCAGTTCAGTCTGGGCATGGCGCGCCAGCTTGTAGAAGCCCATGAGGTCTTCGAGGTCGCGGGACAGGCGATCAATATGCTCAAAGACCACGATATCAAATCGCTCCGCGCGCACTGCGGCCTGTAGTGCCTCGAACCCCGGTCGATCCTTGGTTGCACCACTCAGGGCCATGTCGGAGAAAACCTCGATGACCTTCCATCCCGTTTGATCCGCGAGCCGCTGGCATTCCCGCACTTGGTCCTGGACCGACTTGGGGTTCTGCAAATCGGTGGAAAAACGCGCGTAGATGGCAACTCGTTTCGGCGGCGGCGTCTGAATCATAGGGGCTCTCGGCTGGGTTGTTGCGGCGGAAAGGATGCGACCTCTGCGCGATTTCGTCCAGCGCCTATCTAAAGGACGGAAAACAGATGAAATTATGGCAGCGCTTCCATAATGCTGCCCGAATCATTCGGGACCATGGCCTTACCGCGTCCGAGGTTTCCTCTTTCGTTTTGCCTTCCTTGGCGACTCGCTTGGCAGCAACTTCGGCGATGAGGTCGATCAGGTTCGTGAGGTGCATTCTCGTCTCCTTCGGCAGTGGACGTCGAAAAACCACGTGCGAAAGACGGATGCCTCGGTCAGGTCGAGATCAGTTGACGCCCGCGCATTTCCATGCGCGGGCGTCGTTGTCGGCGGGTGTGCCATTACTCGAGTAGCAGCAAGAGCGTTGGCATTCGGCGCGCCCGCCTGTCGGGCAAAGCCCGATCCAGTTTCACTCAGATGCGTTGGCGCAGCTCATCGACCGCGCGGATGGCGTGCATCACATCGAACACCTCGTGAATGCTGTCCCTGAGGTCCAGCAAGAACGGCAGCGCGAGTATTAGGGCGTCGGCCTCGGCCGTTCGGTGGCGGTGGGTTTGCACTGCGCCACCGTCGATATGGCATACATCAGCCGTGAACTCCTCCACGGTCGTGGTTCCATCGTCGATACGGCGCTTTACCGTCTCAATGACTGCATCGAGATCGTTAAGGGCCTCCTGATCGAAAATGCGTTGGCTGTCGATCCGGGATACCAGGTGTTGCGCGCCCCGGCGTTCATGAGATCCCAGGTTCGGGATGACATCGCGACGCAATTCGTAGACGCAGTCTCGGGATGCGGCGAAGGCATCGGCCGCGCGCATTTCAACGATGTCGGGGTTGAGGGGTAGACCATCTTTCATTTTTGGACTCCATTTGAGTTGAGGGTGTGGGCCGCGTGCAGGGCGCGGTTCCACTCTTGGAAACCGCCGCCCTCGCGCTGCCACCTCTGGTGTTCACAGCGCCGTTGCTCCCGAACTTCTGCGGCCATGTCAGCCTCTGCGTCCAAACGGGCGCGCACGGCGTTCATCCGGGCAGTGAGGAGATCATCGAGACACCCGATGACGGGTGTGGTTCTCGGCTGAACAGAATCGAACCCAGGGTGATTGAGGCTAACGGTCCTGGTTCGGGAGCAGTCGAATCGCGTCGGCCGATCAAGTCCGGCCCTCTCGCGGGCCTCTGGGGACTGAACGCGGATGTCGTATCCGCGATTGGCCGAGGGGGCCAAATGTGCGTAGGCCGTCCTGTTGGCCTTCATCTTTTCCAGGCGTTCCATCAGCGGCTCGTCCAGTTGTCCCACGACAGGCGAGCCGGTTTCAGTGTCTGGAACGAAACCCGGGTGTGAAACGCTGACAATGATCGAGCGGACGCCAACGAAATGCGTCGGGCGGTCCAGCCCGGCGCGCGCGCGGGAGTCGGGGTGATTGACGCGCACTTCGAAACCTCGGTTCCCTGCATGGTCGTCAGCGACAATGGGACGGAACTGACTTCGAATGCCATCCTCCAGTGGCAGGAAGAGCGCTCTGTCGAATGGCAT
>NZ_SMUV01000011.1 GCF_004358185.1 Antarcticimicrobium luteum | reverse complement strand
GAGAAAAGACAAAACCCAAACCGATCAGCAGGAGCAGAGAGTAGCTTAGATCACGCCAGATACTGTCCAAGGATCGGGGAGTAGCTCAAACGCCCGGTTCAGTTTGATCATGCGGCCTCGCTCTTCACCCTCGGGCCAGCGGGCTGTTCGTTCGTGTGCAGAACCACCCGCCAAAGCGGTTTGAGCGCCTCAAGCGCGAGCAGAACGACGATCCCGGCAAATGGCGGCACGGCCAGCCAGACGCCTTCTAAAACGCCAAAGCCAAACAGGTCGCGCGCCGGTGCCCAGAACAGCGTTGTCGCGAGCAGCACAGCTACGATCGGCAACACAACTGCCAGCGCCTTGTTTGGCCGCAGCAACGCCGTCAGGACAGAGTTGGAGTTGGATCGGTCGACCAGGATCAGTGCCACGACACCGAAAACCAGCGTGGCAAAGGCCAGTCCACGCACCTGATCGGGGTCGAGCCCAAAGCCCGGTGCAAACCAGGCGGCGGACCCCGCCACGCCCAGCACCATCAACCCCTGAAGCAAGCTCCACACAACTGTGGGCCAGGAGAACAACGGCTCATCCGCCGGACGCGGCGGGCGGCGCATGACGCCGTCCTCCTCTTCCTCGGCCTCGAAGACAAGCGCGCAGACCGGGTCGATCACCATCTCCAGAAAGGCGATGTGCACCGGGCCGAACAGAAGCGGCATGCCGAACAGCAGCGGCATGAGAGCGAGGCCCGCAATCGGCACATGAACAGCAAGGATAAAGCTCATCGCCTTGCGCAGGTTGTCATAGATTCGGCGGCCGAGCCGCACCGTGGTGACGATGGAGCCGAAATCGTCATCCAGCAGGACGATCGAGGCTGCCTCGCGCGCCACGTCGGTGCCGCGCTCGCCCATTGCGACGCCAATGTCCGCAGCCTTCAGGCTGGGCGCATCGTTCACCCCGTCGCCGGTCATCGCCACCACAGCCCTCTTGGCCTTCAGGGCATTGACGATGCGCAGTTTCTGTTCGGGCAGGATGCGGGCAAAGATGGTCACGGTCGTGACCGCCGTGGCAAGGTCATCCTCCGACATCGCCGACAGATCATCTCCCGTCAGCACGACATCGCCGGGTAACCCCGCCTCGGCGGCAATCGCGCGCGCCGTGACCGGATGGTCGCCAGTGATCATGATGATCCGAATGCCTGCCGCCTGACATTCAGCCACCGCAGCGGGCACCGAGGCACGCAAGGGGTCAGCCAGACCGACGATGCCCAGCAGTCGAAAGGTAAACCCGGTTTGCGTCTCGGGCAGGTCCTGCCCGGCCGGCCATGACGCCTCGGCCACAGCCAGTACGCGCAGACCCTTGGCGGCCATCGCGTCCAGTTGTGCCGAGATAACCGCGCGCTGATCTGGTTCCAGCTTGCACAGATCGGCAATCGCCTCGGGTGCGCCTTTGGCGGCTATGGCAAAGCCATCCTCGGCCTGCCAGACCTGCGACATTGCCAGAAGATCGGGGGACAGGCATGGTGGCGCGCGACGGCGTGCTGTCCTACCGGCAGGTAAAGACCGGCGGCCCGGCGCATGTTCCCTGGACCTGCACCCTGCCCGACTACGCCGCGCACCTGGCCGACGACCGCAAGGTGATGCACCAGTCGCTCGAAACGCTTTCCGGTCATATGACCTTTCTGGCCGCCCGTGGGCGAGCCAGATCCGAGAAGGCGCTTGGCACGATGATCCGCGAGGCGGCGCGCGAAGCCGGGGTCGAGAAAAGCGCGCACGGTCTGCGCAAAAGCCTGGCCGCCGCGCTGGCCGAAGGTGGCGCAACGGCTCACCAGATATCGGCCTGGACCGGGCACGAGTTCCTGAAAGAGGTGGACCACTACACCAAGTCAGCCGACCGCCGCCGCGCCGTGATGGGCACAGAACAAGAACGGAACATTGGAAAACATTCCGGGCCGCGTTGGAAAACTCAAAATTAATTGATTGTTTTATGATACTTAAGGGAAAGGTGGCGGGCCGAACGGGATAAAAATAGGAACACCTATGTCATTGAAATTAAACCACCATTTCCATGGAGCTTTAAGAGGGAGCAGTCATTGTCGCCACAGAGAGCGATCGCGGAAAAGGCTGTTCAACCTTATCGCCAGGGGGGATCGAAGCACGGAGAACCCTTCCCACGAGCAACAATGATCGGATCTGTTGTCGAGAAAACAGGCGCCAGCAAGCGACAAGCTTCTAACGCCGTCGACAAAGCATATCGGTTTATCGTGCAAAGAAAACAGCAGTAGGCCGGTCTTCGGTGGAACCAATTTCTACAAGCCCCTTACCGGGGGTGTTGATGACCGCGCCCCAATTCGAGCGCGGTCATTAGCAGGACAATTGACCGCTTTCGGCCCCAAGGCTCTTATCTCGAACACTTAAAGCGGCACGAACGTGCGAGAGGACCAGGTGACCCTCTCGGTGAATGTTCCGTTCACCTGCCGGCAACGGGTGAACGGATCCTCCTTCAGAACCGATTGCACCATCACGGTAAGCTCGTCGTAGTCCTTCCTGAAGTCCACCGACTGCGTCGCCACCAGAATGCGGACAGTATAGGATGTGCTCTGCTCTCCAACGTTGGACCGCCGGAAGGTAGATTTTCGCGGCTGCCCTCACTATGACGGGCTGATGGCGCCATCGGGATGGTACCGCAAGCGCATGAACGATCTCGGCAAGTGACCTGCGACCCGACTTCCCTCCAGCCATTGGGAGAATCCGTCGGTTTGTTTCTGGCCTCATGCGGCCAAGGTTTCCAGTCTGGATT
>NZ_SMUV01000008.1 GCF_004358185.1 Antarcticimicrobium luteum | reverse complement strand
GCAAGAGGCAGTTGCACGATCGGATGCCGATGTCGGCGGAGGTTGGTGAGGCGATTGTCGATTACATCAAGAATGAGCGCCGGGGCCCGGACCGCGCGCTGTTCGTGTCGGTGAAACCGCCCTTCAAGAGGTTCAAGGACGCGCAAATCCTGCGATGGATATTGCGAGACGCCTATGACGCGACCGGCATTAGCCCGCCACAAGCCTATATAGGCACCCACATTCTGCGGCACAGCCTGGCCACCGACATGCTGCGAAAGGGTGCTTCGCTTGCTGAGATCGGGGACGTGCTGCGTCACCGATCTGCAATGACCACAACCATCTATGCGCAATACGATGTGGCTGCCCTGCGCTCGATCTCGCGCCCCTGGCCAACTTCGGGAGACGCCCAATGAAGACGCTGTCCCAACGACTTGATGAATATCTGGCCCTTCGGCGTTCGATGGGGTTTGACCTCTCCTTTGAGGAACGGGTCCTGCGCAAGTTCACGACTTATGCCGGTGAAAACGGGTTCAATCGGATCTCGACGCCCTTGTTCCTCGATTGGAAGGCAAACTACGGCAGCGCGGACAACAACACTTGGTCTCATCGCCTTGGTATGGTGCGCCGGTTCGCCTTTTGGCTTGCGGAGCACGACAATCGGACCGAGGTCCCGTCCAGCCAGCTTGTCACAGGCCGATACCGAAGGCGTGTCCCCTACATCTATGCGCCCAGTCAGATCGCGGATCTTGTCGTTGAAGCCGGTCGACTGCCGTCACCTTATGGCCTCCGTGCCGCATTGTGGCAGACCCTGTTCGGCTTGATCGCGGTGACGGGGATGCGCGTGAACGAAGCTTTGTCTTTGGATCAGCATGACGTCGATCTGGAACGCGCTATCCTAACGCTCAGAAACACCAAGAATGGCAAGGATCGACAGCTTCCCGTCAACGAGGATACCGCTCATTGGCTTGTTCGATATGCCGAGCTGCGGGATCGTCTGGTTCCGCAGCAATCATCCCGGTTCTTCATCAAAGAGGATGGCGAACCGGCGGGAGATTGCGGGGCACGCTACAACTTCGCGCAGGTCAGCAGAAACATCGGCCTTCGGTCACCACAAGCCTTCAACCGCCACGGACATGGGCCACGCATCCATGATTTGCGGCACACATTTGCCGTTCACACCATCCTGGACTGGTTCCGGGATGGCCGGGACATCGAAACTGAAATGTACAAGCTCAGCACCTATCTCGGCCATTCCGAGCCCAAGCACACGTTCTGGTACATCGAGGCCGTGCCCGAGCTGATGCAGTTAGCCGCGGCGCGGGCCGAACGGCGGGTTTTGGAGGACGCATCATGATCGCAACCTATCCATTGCCCGTCTATGTGCAGCGGTTCTTCACCGAGCGGCTGTTGACCCAGATGCAGGCCAGTCCAAACACGATTGCCAGCTATCGCGACACCTTCCGGCTCTTGCTGAGATACGCCGAGGCGCAGACAAGGCTGCCGCCGACTGAGCTACATGTGGCTCACATTGACGCCGACATCATCGGTCGGTTCCTGACCTTCTGCGAGGAGGAACGAGGTAACAGCGCGCGAAGCCGGAACACTCGCCTCGCGGCCATTCGCTCGTTCTTCAAATACGTCGCGGGCTGTGAGCCCCAGCTCCTGCACCATTGCCAGAAGGTGCTGGCGATGCCGTCCAAGCGGCACGAAAAACGCGTCGTGGACTTCCTGACCCGTGACGAGATGGAGGCCTTGCTGAAGGCACCTGACCAGACGACCTGGTTTGGGCGGCGCGACCGCGTTCTGCTTCTCACAATGCTCCAAACCGGCTTGCGTGTATCGGAGGTGATCGGCCTTCGCGTTGGCGATGTCGAGCTTGGCACCGGAGCGCACCTCAGATGCGTGGGCAAGGGTCGAAAAGAACGCGCAACGCCGCTTCGGACAGACAGTCGGTTTGCATTGAAGGCATGGCTTGCGCAGTGCCGGACTGAGCCCAGCGATCCCCTGTTCGCAACCATCCGTGGCAGGCCGCTCAGCAGAGATGCGGTTGAGCGAATTGTTCGGAAACATGCGGCAACCGCCGCCTCGACCAGCTCGACGTTCAGACTGAAGCGCGTCACACCCCATGTCTTGCGCCACACCGCTGCAATGCAGCTTCTACAGAGCGGTGTGGACCGAACGATTATCGCCCTTTGGCTGGGCCATGAATCGATTGAGACGACACAGGTCTACATCCACGCCGATATCGAACTGAAAGAAAAGGCGATGGCTCTGACAAAGCCGGTTGACCAGACGGGTGGACGATATCGACCGGGTGACGAACTCCTGGCATTCCTCGAAGCGCTCTGAATTATGCCGATATGCTGCGCCGATCTAACCGCAACGCAACAGGTTGTAAGGGTCGGCGCGGCATAAACCGGAGCGCGGCATTATGGGAAT
>NZ_SMUV01000064.1 GCF_004358185.1 Antarcticimicrobium luteum | reverse complement strand
GAGAAAAGACAAAACCCAAACCGATCAGCAGGAGCAGAGAGTAGCTTAGATCACGCCAGATACTGTCCAAGGATCGGGGAGTAGCTCAGAATTCGATCTCGACAAACAGCAGGAAATCAAACGATCTAGAGCGCGGTCCTAGTCCCTGGATCACCCCCAAGAGCGGCGATCGTATTATTGAGGCGGCGCAGAAGGTCGTCGTATGTGATGATGTCCATCATATTCGCGTACTTGCGCTTGATCACTTCGAAGTCGAGCAACTGACTGCCAGTCATATTGGCACCACCGATTTGATCGCGCCCGACAATGATAATAGCTTTCGGGTTGGAAATGCGGATCGTCATATCAGCAGGTAGCTCGGAGGCATACTTTGCGGTGAGCGTCGTTTCGCCTCTGACACCCCATTTCGATAGATGGAAAAGATACTTCTCAGCCTGCATGATACTGCCGCTCAGTTCGGATGTCGGGATGCTGTTGCCACGGTATTGGCTCTTGCGGAGTATCTTGTCTTCGAATGGTTTTTTAACCTCAATAACGTCGAGGTTGCCGTTGGAATCGATTAAGGCGATGTCGATGTACCGATTAGTCTTACGACCGGGGTTGGTATAGTAATCGTGGATCGTCACATTCTCGAGCACCTTAATGTACTTGGGGAATAGCAGAAGGAGGAAGGACAGCATGAGCTTCTGCCAGTCGCCCTCCGACCAGTTCGTTTTTGTCGCTAGGGCATCTTGGATAAGATCACGGATCAAGACATATTTCTCGATCTCTAGCTTCTTCAATGCATCGAGATCGAGTGCTTTGGCCGTGGTGAGAGTTGCTTTCTTGTTGAGGTAACTCTCATATCGACCGCGCGCGTCCTTCATGCCATCCAGATACTGGGAGAGGATCGTGTGTACGCGGGCATCGGCATAGCGGTTCAGCTCGTAGGTATTCGGGAATTTCTTCAGTAACTCTTCGAACACATCCCAAGGAATGGCGTCGGCACCATTTCCACCAATCAAGATTGGGTCAGAGTTCTCTATGAGTTCTGAGAGCCGACCAAAAATCGATACGTTGCGCTCGGCAACGAAGATGGAACGCTTCAGCTTCACGTCACGACTGATCAGTACGTCGTTTTTGCTGTTGAGGATTCGACCTGGGATCCTGACATAATCATCTTCAAAATGACCAAGCTGAAATCGATACCTATAGACCTCAAAATCCTGAGTTGCCGACGGCGGGTTTAACAAATCCGCAGATATCACCGAGAATGCACTTGATACACGCGCTTCATTATCTTTCTTCAGGTTCTCCCAGATCCATTGATTATTGGTTCCAAGATCCCCTGCATATTCGAGTTCCACACCTGTGTCGGTGACCAGAAAATTAATCATGTTGTTCTCATGCAAGATTCGTTGATCACGCTATCCGACCAGATACTGAGCCGCTAGACCGATTGGCGGCACCGACAGAACACCCAAGCCGCTGCCTTGCAGCTAAACGGCATCAACCCCCGCATGGTTTTTGGAGAACGAACGCTGCTTGCTACGCAGTCCATCGTCAGCAGCTGTGCCGGTTCCACCTGTGTATACGTACAAAAGAGAAACCGCTTGGTCCTCGTCGCAAAGGACAGGAAGGTTCCACAAAGAGAGCGCTGACCTCAGTTCGATCCATGCCGCATTCCTTAGGAAAACGGGCAGCGAACCTACCCCAGAAATCCGTCTGTTTACGCTGGCATCCCGAGCAACGCGCCTACCGCGTGTTCTGGCTATGTTACCATCGATGTCGTTCGGAACGCCCGTTTGGGTTTTGGCGGGGTTCAGAAGCAGGTCATTGAAAAGTCACGGCAAAAATGGACCGGATCGGAACGGTCGAGGTTCGCCCAAACTGAGACTGAGGGCCATTCTGAGCCCAGCTTCGGCCCGGCAGCACGTCTATGAGGTTCGGCCCGTTCAGGCAAACCCCTTTGATAACACGGAAAATTCCGTGCCCGTCGGGGCGCTGACACTGGTTCGCAATGGGGATAATGGCGGAGACGATGGGATTCGAACCCACGAGACCCTTCCGGGCCTACTCCCTTAGCAGGGGAGCGCCTTCGACCACTCGGCCACGTCTCCGCCGACGCGTATAGCCAAGCAAACATAGGGAGTACAAGGCAAAAGTGCCCCGCGCGAGATATTTGCGTCGCGGGCCGGGCCCATCGGCAGAATGAGGCTGAGCGGCACGGAAAGGCACTGCCAAAAGCGCTGCGAAAGGCACCGCGTTTTAGGGGGCATTCGGGCAACCCGGCGAAATGTCCCGAAAGGACGGCGCCATACGTCGCCGAAAATCTCCGCCAGCGGTGGTGCGTCACCGGCCGCAGCATCCTTGTCACGGATGCACGACACAGCCGCCCGTGACCTGGCCGATCCAGCGCGCGCGCAGCGCCTCGCGGACGTCCTCCATCGCGAAGACATGCGAGACATAGGGCCTGATCCGTCCCTCCTCCGCCCAGCACAGGATGCTGGCCAGCCGCTCGGGCCGGATCGAGGGATCCTTGGCCACCGCGATGGCGGAGGGACAGCCGAGCACCGAGAGCCCCTTCATCTGGATGATGTTGGTGGGCAATACATTGGCCCTGGGCGCGCCACGCTGCCCCTTTCCGCGGGCGACATCCGGGGTCGAGGTCCAGCCGACGATCAGGAAGCGGGCGCCAAAATCGGTACAGCGCAGACATTCGAGCGAGATCTCGCCGCCCACCGCGTCATAAACCACGTCGACACCGCGCCCTCCGGTGAGTGCCTTGACGTCGTCGCGGAAGCGGCGGAGCGCGCCGGTCTCGTCGAGAACGCTCACCACGTGATCGGCGCCGACCTCCTTCACCCTGGCCAGCTTTTCGGCCGAGCGGCCGATGGCGATGACGGTGGCACCCAGCATCCTGGCCATCTCGACCGCGGCCAGGCCGGTCAGGCCGGTGGCGCCGTTGATCAGGATGGTTTCACCCGGCTGCAGATTTCCCCGCGCCACCAGGCAGTGATAGGCGGTCTCATAGGCCTGGAGCAGCATCGCCGCCTGATCGAAGGACAGATCGCCCGGGATCGGCAGCACCGCGTCGGCGGGCACCACCGCATAGCTGGCCAGCCCGCCGACGCCGCGATAAGCCCCGGAGGAGCGCGGGCCGACCTTCATCGTGTCGACAAGGACACGCGCGCCGGGCCGGCAATGCGCCGCCGCGACCTCGGATCCTGTGGCCAGCACCTCGCCCGCGCATTCCATTCCCGGCGTGTAGGGCGGCGCGGGCATGTGCTGATACTGGCCGCTGGTCATCAGCAGATCGACCCAGGAGACGGCGGCGCTGCGAATGCGCAGCAGCACCTCCTGCGGGCCGAGGCCGGCCGGATCGGGGGCGGGCTGCGGGCGCAGCTCGATGAATGTCTCGATGGCCTCGGCGGGGGTCTCGCCGAATTCGGTCACGACGACCTGCCGGCCATCGGGAAGCGGGCCGGTCAGGACGGCAGTGTCGGTTCGGGTCATGGTCTGGTCTTTCGGCTTCAGTAGGATTTCGGAAGATCGAGCGCCTTTTCGGCGACATGCGAAAGGATCATCTCTTCGCTGACGGGGGCGATGAAATTCAGCACGCTTTCGCGGAAAAACCGCTCCACGTGATATTCGCGGGCAAAGCCCAGACCGCCATGCACGCGCACCGCGCGGAAGGCGGCGTCATAGGCCGCATGACCGGCGAGGTAGCGGGCGGAATTGGCCTCGAGCCCGCAGGGCCGCCCCGCGTCATAGAGGCGGGCGGCGTTATAGGTCGTCAGCTCGGCGGCGCGCAACCGCATCCAGATGTCGGCCAGCGGGTGCTGGATCGCCTGGTTCCGGCCGATCGGGCGGCCGAACACCTCGCGTTCGCGGGCATAGGCGGCGGCCTTTTGCAGCGCGGTCTCCGCCGCGCCCAGCGCGCTGGCCGCGACCAGGATGCGCTCGGCGTTCAGCCCGTGCAGCAGCACGCGGAAGCCTTCGCCCTCGGCGCCGATGCGGTCTTCGGCGGGCACCTCCAGATCGTCGATGAAAATGGCGTTGGAATCGACCGCCTTGCGCGCCATCTTGGCGATCTCGCGCACCTCGATCCGGTCGCGGTCGAGACGGGTATAGAACACGGTCATGCCATCGGTGGGGCGCCTGCCCTCTTCCTTCGGGGTGGTGCGGGTGAGCAGCAGGATGTGATCGGCGGACTGCGCCGTCGAGGTCCAGATCTTTTGCCCATTGACGATATAGCGGTCGCCGTCGCGCCGGGCGCGGGTGGTGATGCTGGTGGTGTCGAGCCCGGCATCGGGTTCGGTCACCCCAAAACAGGCGCGATTCTCGCCCCGGATCAGCGGCGGCAGCATCCGCTGTTTCTGCTCTGCGGTGCCAAAGCCCACCACCGGTTGCAGCCCGAAGATATTGATATGCACCGAAGAGACAGCGGCGGCCCCCAGCCTGCCGATTTCCTGCATGACCAGCGCCGCCTCGGTGATACCGAGGCCGGCGCCGCCGAAGGCTTCGGGCATGCAGACGCCGAACCAGCCGCCCTCGGCGATCCGGCGGGCGAATTCGTCGGGGAACCGGCCGTCGGTATCCCGCGCGAGCCAGTATTTGTCGTCGAACTCGCGGCAGATGCGCGCAACGCCGTCGCGGATCGCCCGCTGTTCGCCGGTCAGATCGAGCCCCATTTCAGTCCTCCTGTTTCGGGTCCGGCGCCTGCGGCACGGCGCCGGGCGGCGCGGTGGGCCGCCAGTCGTCCGGGTCCGAGCTGAGGATGTCGCCGGTGTAACGGTGCGCCATGAAAAGGTCGCCGCGAATGAAGGCGCGGTGCGCCATGACCTGCCGCCCCTCGCCGGTCTCCAGCTTGGAATCGATGCGCGCCAGCGGCGAGGCGAAGGAGACGCCGAGCAGTTCGGCCTGTTCCTGGGTGGCCAGCGCGATGGTCATGGTCTGGCGCCCCTCCAGCCGCGTCACCTCGGTGTGATCCCGGATCAACTGCGCATAGAGCCTGTGGGTGTCGTCGCTTTCGGCCGGGAGCTTTTCGTAAACCGAGAGCGGCAGGTAGAGATCGACCAGCGAATAGGGCGTGTTCTGAAGGAAGTGACGCTTGCGGATATGCATGTAGGGGCGTTCGCCCTCGGGCAGCGGCATCATCAGATCCGGGCAGCGCTCGGCCCGGCCCCGGTGCAGCACCTCGATGGAAAACCGGGGATCGAGATCGAGCAGGTCATAGGCCGGGGCATCGGTCTCGCGCCGCTCGACCGGGGCGGTGACAAAGGTGCCGCGCCCGCGTTCGCTGGACAGCAGCCCCTCTTCGCTGAGCAGGCGCACCGCCTGCTGCACCGTCGCCCGGGCGACACCGTATTCGGCCTGAAGTTCGGGCAGGGTTCCGATCTGCTGGCCCACCGGCCAGGCCCCGGAGGCGATGCGGTCGCGAAACAGGCTCGCCAGTTTGAGATAGATCGGGATGCCGTCGCCGGCACTCAGCCGGCCACGTTCGCCGCGGGCGTGTCGCATCGGTTTTTGTGTCGCAGGCACGTCTGTCTCCCTGTTTCCAGCCGCGCCCGGGTCAGGCGCGCGCAAGAACACCTTTATCGCAGAGCCGTTCGATCCTGTCCTCGTCAAAGCCGAACTCGCGCAGGATCTCGGCGCCGTGGGCGCCCAGGTCCGGCGGGTGGCGATCCGGGCCGGTCTCGACATCGCGGGCGTTGAACGGGTGGCGGACCTGGCGCATCGGACCCTGGGTCGGATGTTCGTAATCCTCGAACAGGCCGACCGCCCGGAGATGCGGATCGGTTTCCAGATCCTCGATGCCGAGCACCGGCGCGGAGGGGATGTCCAGCTCGTCCAGGAGCTGTTCCCATTGCGCTGTCGTCTTCTGCGGCAGGATCTCCGTTGCAGTGATCTCGTAGAGCCGGGCGATGCCGCGCGCCATCGACTGGCGGTCAGCCATCAGCGGGCCGTCGAGGATGTCCTGCCGGCCGACACGGGCAAGGAACCGCTGCCATTGCTCGTATTTGTAGACGCCGTGAACGATATACCCGTCGGCGGTGGCGCTGGGGTGGCGATAGGGGCTCATCACGCGGGCGTAGCCCAGCCCGTCGATCGGCGGCCGGAAGGCGTGGCCGTTGAGGTGCTGGTTCAGCACCACGCCGACCATCGCCTCGAACATCGGCGTTTCCAGATAGCAGCCGTTGCCGGTCGCGCGCTGCCGGTGCAGACCGGCCAGCATCGCCTGGCCCACCATCAGCCCGACCACCTTGTCGGCAATGGCCACTGGAACGAAATTCGGGCGCCCGGACAACCGGCCGTTGACATCCGCCAGACCCGAGCGGGCCTGGATCACGTCGTCGAAGGCGGGGTAATCGGCATAGGGACCGCCGCGCCCGAAGCCGATCGCCGCGCAATAGACCAGCCGGGGGTTCAGCGCCTTGACCGCCTCATAGCCGAAGCCCAGCCGCTCGATCGCCGGCGGGCGCATGTTGTGCACGAGGATATCGGCCTGGGCGATCATCCGCCTGAGAACCTCCCGTCCGTCCTCGGACTTGAGGTCCAGCGCGATGCTGCGCTTGTTGCGGTTCACCCCCATCCATTGCGCCGACATCCCCTCGGTCCGGCCGACCCCGACGCCGCGGTAGAGATCGCCGCCGAGCGGCTCGACCTTGACCACGTCGGCCCCCATGTCGCCCAGAAACTGGGTCGCGTAGGGCGCCATCAGGATGTGCCCGAGTTCGAGGACACGGACATCGTCCAGCAGTTTCAGCATTTATCATCGTTCTCCTGTTGGTCATCGGCGGGCCAGGCCGCCGCCTTGCGGTCCGCCGTATCCGCCCCCAGCCCGGGGGCGGCGCGCCGGATCGCCGGACGGGTGCCGTCGAAGGAAATCGGCAGTCCGGTCATCTCCACGTCGAGGCCGGGCGCGGTCTGGAAAAGGCCAAGCGCCTGCACCTGCGGATCCTCGAATATCTGCGGGATGCTGTGGACCGGGGCGTTGGGCACGCCGGCCGCGTCCAGCATCGCCCGCGCCTCGTCAATCGGCATGTCGCGCAGGCATCCCGCGACCAGGCCGACGATCTCCTCGCGGTGCCTGCGCCGCGCCTCGTTGTCGACAAAGCGCGGATCCTCGCCCCATTCGGGATGGCCCAGCGCCCGCGCCAGGGCGCGGAACAGCCGGTCGTTGCCCGGCGTGATCACCAGCGGCCCGCCGGCGGTCTCAAAGGCCTGATAGGGCACCAGCATAGGGTGGCCGGAGGCCTGGCGCGGGGGCACCTGGCCGGTGGTCCGGTAGATCGCCGCATGGCTGCCCGCCCAGACCAGCGCGGTTTCCAGCAGCGAGGTGTTCACCACGCAGCCGCGCCCGGTCCTCTGGCGCCGCAAGAGCGCCGCAAGCGCGCCCATCGCCGTCCACATGCCGGTACCCTGATCGACGATCGAGGCCCCGATCCTGGCGGGCGGACCGTCGGGGTGGCCGTTGACGCTGATCAGCCCGGCGTAGGCCTGCATCAGCGGCTCGTAGCCCGGCCGCGCCCGCATCGGACCGAGGTGGCCGAACGCGCCCATGTCGCAATAGACAAGGCGCGGGTGCGCCGCGGTCACCGCCTCGGGGCCGAGGCCCAGCGCCTCTATCGCGCCGGGCCGCATGTTGTGGAGGAAGATGTCCGCCTCGTCCAGCAGCGCCTCCAGCGTCTGGCGGTCCGCCGGCCGTTTCAGGTCGAGCATCACCGAGGCCTTGTTGCGGTTCATCAGGTGGAAGATGGCCGCCGCGTTCTCGGTGATCGGCGGCCCCCAGCGGCGCGCGTCGTCGCCGCCCGGTTTCTCGATCTTGACCACATCCGCCCCCAGATCGGCGAGGATCTCGCCAGCGAAGGGTCCGGCCAGATTCTGGCCCAGTTCGACGACCTTGACGCCATCGAGGATCCCAGGTTCAGTCATCGCGTTCTCTCCCATTTCAGAATCCCGCCAGCGCAGGCAGCCAGAGCGAGATGGCCGGGACCGCGATCAGCAGGCCGAGGACCATGAACTCGGTCGCCACGAAGGGCCAGATGCCCTTGAACACGAGCCGCGCCGGCACGTCGGTCGTGCTGGAGACAATAAATACGTTGAGCCCCATCGGGGGCGTGATCAGCCCGATCTCGGCGGTCTTGACGAAGATGATGCCGAGCCAGACCGGATCGAAGTCCAACCCCGCCAGCAACGGAAACACCAGAGGCATGGTGAGCACAAGGATCGCGATCTGATCAAGGAAGAAACCGAGCACGAAGAGCAGCAGCAGCACCGCGCACAGCACCAGGTAGCGGTTGACGCCGGAGGACTGGATGGCGAGCAGAAGCTCCTGGGTGACGCCGGTGAGCGTGATGAAGGCGCCGAAGACGGCGGCGCAGGCGATGATGCTGAGGATCATCGCACTGTTGCGGGTGGCGTTGGCCAGCGCGTTGCCGATCTGGCGGGGGCCGACCCGCCCCATCAGGATCGCCAGGGCGAGCGCCATCAGCGCGCCCACGGCGCCGATCTCGGTCGGGGTGATGACGCCGCTGTAGATCGACACGATGATCAGCAGCATCAGCCCCAGCACCGGCCAGACCGAGCGGAGGCTTTCCAGCCGGTCCGCCCGCGGCGCCCGCGCGGCCGAGCGCGGCGCGATCTCGGGACGGCGCCGGATCTGGAAATTGATCGACAGGGCGTAGCCGATGGCGGTCACCGCGCCGGGCAGGAACCCCGCGACCAGCAGCTTGCCCACCGAGGTCTCGGTGATGATCCCGTAGAACACCAGCCCGATGCTGGGCGGCACCATGATCGCCAGCGTCCCCACCACCGCCAGGACCGCGGTCGAGAACCGGGTGTCATAGCCGAACCGCTTCATCTCGGGGTAGGCCGCCGCCGACAGGGTGCCCGCCGCCGCCGAGGACGAGCCGGAGATCGCAGCCAGCAGAACACCGCCCGCGATGGCGGAATAGGCGATGCCGCCGCGCAGATGGCCGAGCCATTTGTCCGAGGCGGCAAAGAGATCGCGGGTGAACCGCCCGGCGGTCAGGAACTCGGCCATCAGGATGAACATCGGCAGGGTGGTCAGCGTGTAGCTGGCGACATGTTCGTAAGGCCCGGTCTTCAGGATGCCCACCAGGGGATAATAACCGCCGGTCAGATACAGGCCCGCCGCGCCCGCGATCAGCATGGCGAAGGCGACCGGCGCGCCATTCAGGAGCAGGGCGAACAGAAAGGCGATGGCGCCCGCGACGATCCCGGTCATTCCGTCACCTCCTCGTGGCGCACCGCCCGGACGACGGGAAAGACGATTTCATAGGCCAGGCGCAGCGCCATCAGGCCACAGCCCAGCGGCACCCAGACATAGCTCCAGTAGACCGGGAACTGGATCACTCCGAAGGTGGTGTCGCGGCTGGCGAACTTGTCGATCGCCTCCAGCCCGGAATGCCAGGCGACAAAGCCGAAAACGGCGGCGCCGGTCAGCGTGTTGAACCGCTCGGACAGCTGCCAAGGGATGCGCGACAGCACCCCGGTCAGCACATCGAGCCGCACCATCCCGCCCCGTGCGTAGGAGGCGGGCATCCCCAGGAAGGTGACAATCACCATCAGATAGAGCGAGTTGAACTCGAAACTGCCCTGAAGCGGGCTGTTGAAGACATAGCGGCCCAGGGCGTCGGCGCTGATCGACAGCATCATGACCATGAGCGATGCCTGGGCGATCCGAATGAAAATCAGATCGAAGATGCCAAGAATTCGGCCCATTCCGTTCCCCCTGTCGGGCTGTGGGTGTCCATCCATCCTGCGGAGCCGCGGCGGCGGTGTCGCGCCGCGGCTCCGCCCGGCTCACTCGGCCAGGCGCGCCTGGTAGGCATCCAGCATTTCGCGGGCGGGCAGGCCGCGCGCGCCGACCTGCTCCACCCAGATGTCGCGCACGGCGCCCAGGTTCTCGTTGATCGCAGCCTGGGTTTCCGGCGGCAGCGAGAACACCGTCACCCCGGCGCCCGCCAGCTTGTCAAAGGCCTTCTGATTGGCGGTCTCGAAAGCCTGAGTGAAGGACAGGCGCACATCGGCGGCGACCGACTGGATCACCGCCCGGTCCTCTTCGGACAGGCTTTGCCAGACATCCTCGTTGACCAGCAACGCGAAAGCCACCGCGCCGAGCGAGGCGTTGTCGGAAACCGCCGACAGCACCTCTTCGATCTTGTAGCCGAACACGCTCGGCGGGTTGTAGATCGCGCCGTTCACCGTCCCCCGTTGCAGGGCGAGGTACAGATCCGACGCCGGAACCTTGACCGGCACCGCGCCCATTGATTTCGCGATCAGCTCGCCGGTGGCGCCGGCGACGCGCAGTTTCATGCCGCCGAGTTCGGACATCTCGGCGATACCGTCGCCCTCGGCCAGCATCAGCTGATAGGGCGGCGTGACCGTGCCCCAGAGCGGGCGCACGCCGAGCGGCAGATATTCCCGCTCGAGCAGGTCGGTGGTGATGTATTTCTCAAAGGCCTTCGAGGCCTCGACCGAGTTCTCGAACAGGCCCGGAAGCTCGGCCGCGCTGGTCAGCGGCAGCTTGTCGGTGTTGTAGACGACGCCGACAAGCGCGATATCGGTCACCCGGTTGCGCACGGCGTCAAGCAGCCCGGAGGCCTTGGCAAGCTGTTCCGCCGGGAAATGCCGGATCGTGATGCGGCCTTCGCTGCGCTCTTCCAGCGCCTGGATCAGCGCCTGGGAGCCGACCCGCGAGCCCACGTGGGTCAGCGGGAACTGGTCGGCCAGTTTGAGGGTCACGGTCTCTTCTGCCGCGCCAAGCGTCGCGGCGGTCGATAGCGCGGCCGCAAGGGCGGCGCGTTTCAGCAGGTTGGGCATTTTCATTCGATTATCCTCCTCGTAACGAATGATCGGGTGATCACGCCGGGGGCGAGTGCCCGGGCGCGGGGGCAAGGAACCGCCGACGCGCCTCGGCATGTTGCGGCGTGGTGAAACAGAGCGCCTGCGCCGCGGTTTCCGCGTCGGCCACCTGGCCAAAATCAAACCCGAAGCTCTGGTTCAGGATCGATTTGCTGAATGCGAGAGCGGTGGGCGAGGTGCCGAGAAAGCCTTGCGCGAGGGCGCGGGCCTCGGGCTCGAGATCGCCGGGTTCAAAGATCGCGTCCGCCAGGCCGATCCCGAGTGCCTCTTCGGCGCCGACTTCGCGTTGCGAGAAGATCAGGCTTTTCGCCCGCGCCAGGCCGACCCGGCGCGGCAGGGAATGATGCAGCCCGAAATCGGGCACCAGCCCCAGCTTGCCGAACGAGGCGCAGAACCGCGCATCGCGGCCGGCCAGCACGAAATCGGCGGTCAGCGCGAGGCCGAAGCCGCCGCCATAGGCCGGCCCGTCCACCGCCGCGATCACCGGGATGTCCAGCGACGAAATGGTTTCGGCCAGCCCGCCCGTCTGCCGCATGCGCCGCCGCGCCGCTTCGCCATCGGAGCCCAGCGACTGCATGTCGCGAATGTCGCCGCCGGCGCAGAAGCTGCCGCCGCTTCCGCAGAGGATCAGGGCGCGGATATCTTCGTCCCGGCCGATCCGCGCCAGATGCCCGGCCAGCAGGGTGCGCATCTCGAGGCTGACAGCATTGCGCCGCCCCGGGCGGTTGAGCCGCAGCGTGGCGATGCCGCCGTCGACCTCGAACAGGACCGGATCAGCCATTGCCGCCTCCGGTCAGCGGCGCCACCCCGGCCAGCGGCCCGTCCCCGGCCAGCCATTCGGCCGGCACCCGCACCGGCATGTCGAGCAGGATCTGCGCATAGGTCTTGGCCTGCGGATCATAGCGCAGCGAGGCGCTGCCGCCGCCACCCAGAACCCGGGTGAGCAGGAAGTTCACCGCGTTGAACCCCGGCAGGACGAAACGCGTGACCTCGCCCTCCAGGTAATGGGCGAACCAATCGGCCACGGACTCTTCGGTCACCTCGCCGAGGATGCGCGGTAGGAAATCCGGGCGGCGGGCGATCAGGCCGATATTGGCGTCATCGCCCTTGTCGCCGCTGCGCCCGACGGCCAGCGCGCGCAGCGGGACCACCGGATCGCCGGGCGCCGCCTGGTCCGGTGCCGGCGATGGCAGGTCGCGGCACGCTGGCCCGGCCGCCGCCGGGGGCATCGGCAGATCGCTCGTGCGGCCGTCGAAATGCAGCTGCGGCGTGAAGCCGGATTTCGGCCAGAGAAAGGAATAGACCCGCAGGACCGGCGAGGGTTTCGGACGCCCGCCGAAGGCACCGGTGATGCCCTGCGCGGTCGAGACGCCGGGCGCCGCGAATTCGCGCGCGAACAGCTCCAACGCCCTGGGGTCCGGGTGGCGCAGGCCGATCTTGACGATCACCTCCCGCGCGGCATCGTTGCGCCGGGCGGGACCATAGCTGTCATCGGCGCCAATCACCTCGACCGAGGTTTCGGAATAGGGCGCGACCCCGGCCTCGGCGAGCAGCCGGACGGTGCGCGCGATCAGCGCCTCGGCCATGCGCCGGCCCCGGGCCGCCGCCGCGCCACCGGCGATCATATAGGTCGAGAACAGGCGGAAGCCGTCATGCCAGGTGCCGCAGACCTTGCAATCGGGCCCCGGCGGCCGGCCCTTGGCGCCGGTGACGGTGACCCGGTCCGGGCCCGCCTGCTCCAGCCGCACATCGCGGAAATCGCAGGTGACATCGGGCAGGTGGTAGGCGCCCGGGTCGCCGATCTCATAGACGATCTGTTCGGCCACGGTATCGGGGGTGATCCGCCCCCCCTTGCCAGCCGGCTTGCTGACGGTGAAACCGCCATCGGCGCGGCAGTCGACGATGGGAAAGCCCATGTCGTCCCAGCCGCCTTCGACCAGCTCCCAATCGGTGGACAGCCCGCCGGTGCCCTGGGCGCCGCACTCGATCACATGGCCCGCGAGGCTGCCCTGGGCGAGCTGATCCCAGGCATCGGCGGCCCAGCCGAATTCATGCATCAGCGGCCCCAGCGTCAGCGCGCTGTCGACCACCCGGCCGGTGATCACCACGTCGGCCCCCTCATCCAGCGCACGGGCGATGGCACCGGCGCCGAGGTAGGCGTTGAGGCTCTGGAAGGCGGCGGGCATCGGCGCGCCGGTGAACATCTCGGTCAGGCCCGAGGCGCGAACCTCGTCCTCGCGGTCCAGCAGGTCATCGCCCGTCACCACGGCCACCCGGACGGAAATCCCGGCCTCTTTCGCCATCGCCTCGAAGGCATCGCGGCAGGCCAACGGGTTCATCCCGCCGGCATTGGTGACCAGCCTGATCCCCTGCGCGCGGATCGCGCCCAGCACCGGACGAACCGCATGCAGCCAATCGGGCACGAAACCCGCCTCGGGCGAACGGGCGCGCATCCGGGCAAGGATCGCCATCGTCACCTCGGCGAGGTAATCGCCGACGATGTAATCCAGCCCGCCGGCCTCGACCAGCTGGCGCACGCCAAGCGTGGTGTCGCCCCAGGCCGCAGAGGCGCCGCCGATTCGGATGGTCTTGTTCATGGTCATTCCTTTCCGGGGCCGTCAGCGGGGATCCGCCCAGGCGGGCTTTCGCTTTTCCAGGAACGAGGCCACGCCTTCGCGCCCCTCCTCGCCCAGCAGGCAGCGCGCGAAACGCTCGCCGGCGAAAGACAGCATCGCCTCATGGTCCAGCCGCTGGGCGGCGAGCAGAATCTCTTTCGTCGCCGCGTTGGCGCCCGGCGCGCAGCGCAGCACGCCGGCGCGGATCTCGGCCTCGAAGGCGTCGAGCCCGGCGGCATCCGCGACCGCACGGTCGGCGATGCCGATCCGCTCGGCCTCGGCCCCATCGAACCGCGCGCCGGTCAGCATGATCCGGCGTGCGTCGCGCAGGCCGATGCGGCGGACCACATAGGGCGCGATCTGCGCCGGGGGGATGCCGATCATGGTTTCTGTCAGGGCAAATTTCGCATCGCGCGTGACCGCGACCACGTCGCCGGCGCATGCCAGCCCCAAACCGCCCGCCATCGCGGCACCCTCGACCAGAACGACCACCACCTGCGGCTGGGTCTCGACCATGTGGAACAGGCGCCCGGCCTCGGCGCTGACCTGCGACACCTGTTCGAGGCTGAGGTTGCCGCCGGTCATCTCGCGAAAGCCCCTGAGGTCACCGCCCGCGCAGAAGGTTCCGCCCTTGCCGCGCAAGGTGATTCCGCGCAACCCGCGATCCTCCCGCACCGAGGTCAGGGCCTGCATCAGATCCCGCACCAAATCGGAGGAGAGGGCATTGCGGCGGTCCGGGCGATTGAGCCAAAGGGTCATCCACGCGCCATCGCGCTCGGCAATCAAGGCCGGTTGATCCGTCATGTCCCCCTCCCAAAAGACCTATATAACGGTCTTTTAGATCTTCTGGCCGCGCCGATCAACAGCGGGTAAATTTACGCGGCGTCACATCCACGCCATCGCCAAGGCCGCCGCGCATGAGGGGGCCGGATTCCCCGCCACCGGCCGCAGGGACATCGGGTCATCCCCACGCCAGCGCGCGACGGTGGCCAACTGATGCCACACCTTCGGACGCTGGCCCAAATACATCGCGCCAAAAAACCGGCCTCGCCGAAGTTCCGATGGACTGCGTCGAACTGTCACAATATCGTTAACGAATTCTCGAGAGCGCAGGTTTCCACCGCGACCGGCATCACACGTTCGGAAGATCCACTGAAACGCCCGATCCTGTCGGGCATGTCGCAAGGATGCTCTCGATGCCCGCCAGCCCGCAACTCGACCTGCTCGAAACCGAACTTGCCGAATTTTCGGGGCACCTCAACGATACCGCCGATGTGGTCGACGATGTGTCCGACGTCCTCGGCTACACCCGCAAGATCCTTTCGGTGCCGCAGAAGATCCACAAGGCCGCGGACAAGCTGCATGACATCGCCGAGGCGGGCGGCACGATGGCCAAGGTCTTTGCCAAGATCGGAATCCTCAAGCCCATCGCCCTGCCCTTCAAGACAGTGTTGTTCAGCGTATCGGACGCCGTCGAGAAGATCGAGATCAAGGCCAAGGCGCTCGAGATCCAGTTCAAGCCCTACGTCGAGGCCCTGAAAAAGGCCGAGACCAAGCTGGACAAACTGAAATATGGGTTGGAGGTGGAGTCGGTCGCCATCGACCGGCTGTCGGACCGGGTCGGCGATGTCAACGAGACGCTGGACGACGCCCAGACCTTTGCAAAGTCCGACATTCCCAACGCCACCCTGAAAAACACCATCAATGCGGTGTTTCCGGTGGTCGACACGGCCGCGCGGACTGCCAACACGGCGCTGGTGCCGATCAACGACACCATGACCGACATCGAAACCGCCACGGCGGAGCTGAAGGCGCTGCTGGATCTGCCCGACTTTCAGGATCTGATCGAATTCTCTGAAGGGCTGTCCGAGATCGAGGACGCGCTGGAATTCCTGCAGGAGCCGCTGAGCGCCATCATGGACGCGGCCGGGCCGGTGCTGGATGCGCTTGGCTCGATCTTCGGGTTCATCCTGAAACCGCTGGAATTCGTGCTGGAGGCGGTTCTGGAGGCCACCGGCATCCAGGGGCTGATCGACAAGGCCGCCGATGCGGTCGTCAGTCTGTTGCCGGACGTGGGCATTCTGGACGATATCGGCAAGGCGCTGACCGACGCACTGGAAACCAAGTTCAGCGATATCCTCGACACCAAGATCACAAACCCGATCGACAATATCCTCGAAACGCTGACCGTCGGGCCGTTCCTGCCCTCGCTTCTGGGCGGGCCGACCAGCGGCGACGACGTGCTGCTTGGCGACCCCAAGGAAACCATCGGGCGGACCGTCGATGCCGGCGCCGGCGACGATTTCATCATGGGCGGCGCCTATGACGACACGCTGGACGGCGGTGCCGGCACCGACGTGCTGATCGGCGGGCGCGGTGACGACACGCTGATCGGCGGCGACGGGCCGGGCCGCGACGTGGTGGTCTATTCAGGCTATATCGCCGATTACGCCATCGTCAGCGTGCTCGATTCCGCCGGCGATCCGACCGGCGTCTGGAAGATCACCGACTACAGTTCCGACGGCGGGCGCAGCGCCGGACGCGACACGCTGATCGGGGTCGAGGACATCACCTTCGCCGACGGAACGGTGCCGATCGGCGACATCGCCGGATTCCTGCGGACCCGCAGCGGCCCCGGCGATTACGCCTATATCTCATCGACCTATTCGAACGTTTACGAACTGGACGGAACCCGGCTGTTCTCGTCCAACGGGATCGACTGGATGTTCGGCGGCACCGGCTGGGACGTGATGCTGGGCGGCAGGGGCAACGACCAGATCAGCAGCGTTCGCAACGACCTCGAGACCGAGGACACCCAGAAACGGCTGGGCGACGATCTGTTCGGTGAGGAAGACAACGACACCTTTCTGGTCGATACCTATTCGGCGTTCTGGGACAACATCTTTGGCGGCACCGGCGAGGACCGGGTCAGCTATGCCGAGGTCTATTCCGGCGTAAAGGTGTTCCTGGGCGACGCCTATTCGTCCGAGGACCAGTTGTATCAGCTGACCTCGAGCTCTTTCGACGTCGAGTATCTCGGCGGGCGGATCAACCCGCGCGACGCGTCCATGCGGGTCGGTGTCATCCGGGAGGTCGAGCACATCACCGGCAGCGACCATGACGATCATTTCTGGGGCAGCGCCAAGGCCAACACCATCGACGGCGGCGACGGCAACGATCAGATCCGCGGTCTGGGCGGCGACGACGTGCTGTTCGGCGGCGAAGGTGACGACGTTCTGAACGGAGACCGCGGCGACGACGTGCTGCACGGCGGCGGCGGCAGCAACCAGTTCATCGGCAGCCTCGGCGACGATACCTTCTATGGATCGGACACCGGCGGGTTCCAGAAGGCGATCTATGGGCTGGCCCCCACCATCGACCTGCGCTTCGTGCGCATCGGGCTCGACGATTTCGAGACCACCGGCCACACGGGCGAAAACCTCGATCTGCCGGGCTACGTGCTGGTCTACAACAGCAAGACGCCGGGCAAGAACTACGTCACCAAATACCAGGCAGACGGCACCTATATCGGCCAGGACGAGGTCTTTGGCATGGATGTAATCGTCGGCACCGAGGGCGATGACCTGATCTATTCGGCCAATGGTCATTCGCAGAAAATATACGGCGGCGGCGGCGACGATCACCTGATCGGCGGCTCCGGCGATCCGACCCGGACCACCTATTCCAGTGGCTCGACCTTCTATGCGGGCGAGGGCGACGACATCCTGGAAACCAGCAACGCCGCCGAGATCATGATGGGCGAGGCCGGCAACGACACCCTTTCGGTACTGGGCAGCAACGGGCTGGGCGGCGACAACATCTTTGGCGACGACAACCGCTCGGCGCCGCTGGAGGGCATCGATACGGTCGATTTCAGCCGCAGCGATTTTTCCTGGCATGTGGTCCTGAACACCTATTCCGGGCATGGCGACGCCTACGGAAAATTCCCGTTGAGCGCCGTTCAGGTCTATGACCCCGACTATCTGCAACGGGTTCCCGACCCGAACCTGCCGACCCCGGGCGGCAAGGGCCGCATCGGCGAGTTCGAGGTGTTCAAGGGGTCCGAGTACCGCGACGTGTTCTATGTCGGCAGCCCGGACTCGGCGATCACCGTCTACGGCAACGGCGGTGACGACGTCATCTTTGGCGGCCAGGTCAAGGGCGATATCCTCTATGGCGGCGACGGCAACGACATCCTGGGGACGCGGGCGCGTGGCAACGGCGGCGTCTATGACGCCGATGTGGTGACGCAGCTGTTCGGCGAGAACGGCTATGACAAGTTCATCGCCGGCGTGGTGCGCGAGACCTTCTCGGGCGGAAGCGGCATCGACGGGCTGAGCTATGAATACAGCGACGGCGGCGTGACGGCCAACCTCAGGACCGGCGAGGCCAGCGGCGGCGACGGCCGCGGCGATACCTTCTCGGGGATAGAAAACCTGACCGGATCGGCGGCGGGGGACAGCCTGACCGGCGATGACGGCGCCAACGTGCTGATCGGCTGGGACGGCGACGACACGCTGGACGGCGGCGACGGGTCCGACGTCCTTTACGGCAACGATGGCGACGACACGCTGCTGGGCGGGGACGGCAACGACACGCTGCACGGCGGCCTCGGCGCCGATGTGATGAAGGGCGGCGCGGGGATCGACACCGCCTCGTACAAGCTGTTCCAGCTGCACCCGAAGGGCGGCGCCGAGCAGTTGATCGAGCTTGGCACCGGGGTGGACGCCAACCTTGCGACCGGCAAGGCTGGCGAGGACACGCTGGAAGGCATCGAGAACCTCACCGGCAGCCACTGGGACGATACGCTTACCGGCGATGACGGCGGCAACGCGCTGGTCGGCGGCGACGGCGACGACATCCTCAGGGGCGGCGGCGGCGACGACGTGCTGCTCGGCGGCGAGGGCGACGACGATCTGAACGGCGACGGCGGCGACGACTGGTTCGCGGGCGGCGCCGGGCGGAACCGGATCGATGGCGGCGCCGGGCGCGACATCCTCGACTACAGCATCCTGAGTTATGGCATCACCGTCCACATGGCGGGCGTGCGTTCGCGCAAGGGCGAGACCACGGGCAAGACCGAAAGCAGCGTGGGCCTCGACTGGGCGGTCTGGACGGACTCGCTGACCGAGATCGACGATCCGCTGGGCAGGCCCGGCGACAAGATCCAGACCGGCACCACGGAAGCCCGCTATACCTATCAGGTGCTGGACCGTGGCACCGACGATCCGTCCGACGACCTCTATCGAAAGGAAGACCCGATCACCCCGGACCGGCTGTTCCGGCTGGAGCCGGTCTTTGCCCGCAGCCACGACGACGTGGCCGAGGTGCGCTATCTGCCCGACGATCTTCTGCGCGAGCAGGAATTCAGCGTCATCACCCGCTATGAGGCCGCCACCGATGTCTTCGACGGGATCGAGATCATCGCCGGCAGCACCGGCAATGACACGATCTTCGGCAACGGCGAGGCGACGGAATTCTACGGCAATGGCGGCAACGACAGGATTTCCGGCGGCGGCGGCGGCGATACCCTGAACGGCGGGGCCGGCAAGGACAGGCTGCTCGGTCAGGGCGGCGGCGACACCCTGCTGGGCGGCGGCGGCAATGACAGGCTCTCCGGCGGCGGCGGCGATGACATCCTGTCGGGCGGGGCCGGCAAGGACGTGCTGCGCGGTCAGTCCGGCAGCGATACCCTGCTGGGCGGCGGCGGCAAGGACCGGCTGTCGGGCAGCGGCGGCAGCGATGTTCTGAAAGGCGGCGGCGGCAATGACGTGTTGGAGGGCGGCGGCGGCGACGATGTGCTGATCGGCCAGAAGGGCGACGACCGCTTCGTGTTCGCAAAAGGCGGGGGGGCGGACAAGGTCAGGGATTTCAGGGACGACGCCGATACGCTTGAGATCAACGGCCTGGGCACCCTGGACGAGATCCTGGCGCTGGGGACGGAGGTGAAGGGAGATGTCGTCTTCGACTTTGGCGGCGGCGATGTGCTGACCGTTCTCAAGGTGACGCTGGATCAGCTCTCGGGCGATATTCTGGTCTGAGCCGGGATCGTCTCCGGCGAAGGCAGAGGGTCCGCCCCATGCAAAACTGCCCGTTTCGCCGGGTTTCCGTCGCGCCAGGAAAAACGCCCGGGGCTTTGCAGCCCCGGGCGTCTGATCTTCGGTCTGTCGCGGCGATCAGCCGAGGATGGCGTTCAGCGTGGCGCTGGGGCGCATCACCTTGGTCTTTTTCTCGGCGCTGGGGTGATAATAGCCGCCGATATCGGCCGGTTTGCCCTGCGCCGCGGCCAGTTCACCGGTGATCTCGGCCTCTTTCCCGGCCAGTGCTGTTGCGATCGGCGCGAAATGGGCGGCCAGATCGGCATCGTCGGACTGCGCCGCCAGCGCCTCGGCCCAGTAGCGGGCGAACCAGTAATGGCTGTCGCGGTTGTCCGGCTCGCCGACCTTGCGCGAGGGCGAGTGGCCCTCGTCGAGGATGCCCTGGGTCGCAACTTCGGCGGCGGTGGCCAGCACCCCGGCCTTGGCATTGCCCTTGCTGTCGGCCAGGAAGTTCAGCGACTCGCTCAGCGCGCAGAACTCCCCCATCGAATCCCAGCGCAGGTGGTTTTCCTCCAGCAGCTGCTGCACGTGTTTCGGGGCCGAGCCGCCGGCGCCGGTCTCGAACATGCCGCCGCCGTTCATCAGCTTGACGATCGACAGCATCTTGGCCGAGGTGCCCAGTTCCAGGATCGGGAACAGGTCGGTCAGGTAATCGCGCAGCACGTTGCCGGTGACGGCGATGCTGTCGCCGCCCGCGGTGATGGTCTCCAGCGAGGCGACGGTGGCCTCGCGCGGCGCCATGATGGTGAACTTGTCGGCGACGCCGGCCGCCTCCAGCGCGGGTTTCACGTATTTGATCAGCTCGGCGTCATGGGCGCGGTTTTCATCCAGCCAGAAGATCGCCTGGAACCCGGTCAGCCGCTGGCGGTCGATGGCCAGCTGGATCCAGTTCTCGATCGGCGCCTTCTTGGCGGTGCAGGCGCGCCAGATGTCACCCGCTTCCACGTCGAGCGAATGCAGGGTCTCGCCACCCGCCAGCACGATGCGGATGGTGCCGTCTGCCGGCGCCTCGAAGGTGGTCGGGTGGCTGCCGTATTCCTCGGCCTTCTGCGCCATCAGGCCGACGTTCTGCACGGTGCCGGCGGTGGCCGGGTTCAGCGCGCCGTTCGCCTTGAAAAACTCGACCGCTGCGTCATAGACCGGGGCATAGCAGTTGTCGGGGATCAGGCAGTTGCTGTCACCCTCGTTCCCGTCCGGGCCCCAGCCCTTGCCGCCAGCGCGGATCAGCGCCGGCATCGAGGCGTCAATGATCACGTCGGAGGGCACGTGCAGGTTGGTGATGCCCTTGTCCGAGTTCACCATGTACATGGCTGGGCGGTCCGCGGTGCAGACCTTGATCGCGGCCATGATCTCGGCGTTGTCCCCGACCCGCTCCAGCAGGTCGCCGAGGCCGGAGTTCGGATTGACGCCCAGTGCCTTCATCTCGTCGCCGAATGCGTCGAACACCGGCGCCAGCCAGGCCTTGACCGCGTGGCCGAAGATGATCGGGTCCGAGACCTTCATCATGGTGGCCTTCAGGTGCAGCGAGAACAGCGTGCCCTCTGCCTTGGTGGCCTCGATCTGTTCGGCCAGGAAGGCATCGAGCGCTCTGGCGGACATATAGGTGGCATCGACCACCTCGCCCTCGATCAGGGTCCAGCCGTCCTTCAGCACGGTGGTGGTGCCGTCCTTGCCGACGAATTCGATCTTCGCCGGGCCGGCCTGATCGGCGGTCAGGGTCGAGGCCACTTCGTTTGCATAGAAATCATTGCCCGCCATCGAAGAGACGCGGGTCTTGCTGTCCTTGGCCCAGGCGCCCATGCGGTGCGGGTTCTTCTGTGCATAGTTCTTGACCGCCTTGGCGGCGCGGCGGTCGGAGTTGCCCTCGCGCAGGACCGGGTTCACCGCCGAGCCCTTGATGGTGTCAAAGCGGGCGCGGATCGCCTTTTCCTCGTCGGTCGTCGGTTCTTCGGGATAATCGGGGATGTCATAGCCCTGCGCCTGCAGCTCCTTCACCGCGGCGGTGAGCTGCGGCACCGAGGCCGAGATGTTGGGCAGCTTGATGACATTGGCATCCGGCGTCTTCACCAGCTCGCCCAGTTCGGCCAGATCGTCGGACTGGCGCTGCTCCCCGGTCAGGTTCTCGGGGAAGGTGGCAAGGATGCGCGCGGCAAGCGAGATGTCCCGGGTGCCCACGTTGATCCCCGCGGCGCCGGCAAACGACCGGATGATCGGCAGCAGCGAGGCGCTGGCCAGTTCGGGCGCTTCGTCTACGATGGTATACACAATGTCGGGCTTGGAAGTATCTGCCATGAGTATCGTACCTTTTTTGCCTGTCTGGTGGCGTGGGATCTGAAATTTTCGGGCGCGCGGGCGCGCGCCGGGGCGGGACGGCTGCGGGCGGGTCGCGGCGCAGAACGCCGCGGTGGCCCGGCTTTCCCGCCCCCTCTAGACCACCGCGCGCGGGTAATCAATCGAGAGCGCCCGCGCAATTTGCCCCAGTTGGCGCAAACATCGCGGCCCGCCCGCCCGCTGCCCGGTCAGGCGCCGTTTGCCCCGCCCCGGACGGGTGATGAAATCGGCCCTTGGCGGGGGCGCCGGAAGCGGGCAGAAAGGCTGTCCGACCAGGACAGAGGAGCCGCCCTTGGACACCGCCCCGCAAGCTGCGCAGCAGACCGCACCGCAGACCGCCGCCCGCATCGCCCGCATCATCGCCTCCGAGATCGCCGCCCGCCCCGAGCAGGTCGGCGCCGCCGTGAAGCTGCTGGACGAGGGATCGACGGTGCCCTTCGTCGCGCGCTATCGCAAGGAGGCGACCGGCGGGCTGGACGACACCCAGTTGCGCACGCTGTCGGAACGGCTGGGCTATCTGCGCGAGCTGGAGGCGCGGCGCGAGTCGATCCTGGGCTCGATCCGCGATCAGGGCAAGCTGACCGCCGATCTGGCGAAATCCATCGCCGGCGCAGAAACCAAGGCGCAGCTTGAGGACATCTATCTGCCCTACAAGCCCAAGCGGCGCACCAAGGCGATGATCGCGCGCGAAAACGGACTGGAACCGCTGGCCGACGCGATCCGCGCCGACCGCGCGGCGGACCCCGAGCAACTCGCGGCGGGCTATCTGACCGAGGCGGTGCCGACGGTGAAGGACGCGCTGAACGGGGCGCGCGACATCATCGCCGAGGGGCTGGCCGAGAATGCCGCGCTCTTGGGCGATCTGCGCGCCTTCATGCAGGCCGAGGCGCGGCTGACCTCGAAACTGGTCGCCGGGCAGGAGCAGGCGGGGGCGAAATTTTCCGACTATTTCGATCATGTCGAGCTGTGGTCCAAAGTGCCCTCGCACCGGGCGCTGGCGATGCTGCGGGCGCAGAAAGAGGGGGCGGTGACGCTGGATATCGCGCCCGATCCCGAGACCGGCGCGGCGCGCGCCGAGGCGCTGGTGGCGTCCTATCTTGAGACCCGGACCGACCAACCCGGCGATCAGTGGCTGCGCAAGATCGCCGGCTGGACCTGGCGGGTGAAACTCAGCCTGACGATGATGGTCGATCTGATGGGCGATCTGCGCGCCCGGGCGCAGGAAGAGGCGATCGCGGTCTTTGCCCGCAACCTCAAGGATCTGCTGTTCGCGGCGCCTGCCGGGGCGCGGCCGACGCTGGGGCTCGATCCCGGTATCCGCACCGGCGTCAAGGCCGCCGTGGTCGATGCCACCGGCAAGCTGGTGGCGACCGAAACGCTCTATCCGTTCCAACCCAAGAACGATCTGCGCGGCGCACAGGCGGCGATCATGGGGCTGATCGCCCGGCACGGGGTGGACCTGATCGCCATCGGCAACGGCACCGCCAGCCGGGAGACCGAGCGCCTGGTCACCGACACCCTGGCGATGCTGCCCGAGGGCGTGCAGAAACCCACCAAGGTGGTGGTGAGCGAGGCCGGCGCCTCGGTCTATTCCGCCTCGGAACTGGCGGCGCGGGAATTCCCCGATCTGGATGTGTCCCTGCGCGGCGCGGTGTCGATCGCGCGGCGGCTGCAGGATCCGCTGGCCGAACTGGTCAAGATCGAACCGAAAAGCATCGGGGTGGGCCAGTATCAGCACGACGTCGATCAGCACAAACTGGGCAAATCGCTGGAAGCGGTCATCGAGGATGTGGTGAACGCCGTCGGCGTCGATCTGAACACCGCTTCGGCGCCGCTGCTGTCGCATGTCTCCGGCCTTGGGCCGGGGCTGGCCGAGGCTGTGGTGAGTCACCGCGACGTCAACGGCGCCTTCACCTCCCGCAAGGAACTGTTGAAGGTTGCGCGCCTGGGCCCCCGCGCCTTTGAGCAATGCGCGGGATTCCTGCGCATCCGCGACGGCAAGGAACCGCTCGACGCCTCCTCCGTGCACCCCGAGGCCTATGGCGTGGCCCGCAAGATCGTCACCGCCTGCGGCCGCGACATCCGCCAGATCATGGGGCACGAGGGCGCGCTCAAGGGATTGCGGGCCGAGCAGTTCGTGGACGACGCATTCGGCCTGCCCACCGTGCGGGACATTTTCAGCGAGCTGGAAAAGCCGGGCCGCGATCCGCGCCCCAGCTTCAAGACCGCCAGTTTCGCCGATGGGGTCGAGGCGATCACCGATCTGAAACCGGGCATGGTGCTGGAGGGGACGGTGACCAACGTCGCCGCCTTCGGTGCCTTTGTCGATATCGGCGTGCATCAGGACGGGCTGGTCCATGTGAGCCAGCTGGCCGACCGTTTCGTCAAGGATCCGCATGAGGTGGTCAAGGCCGGCCAGGTGGTCAAGGTCACGGTGGTGGAGGTCGATGTGCTGCGCAAGCGCATCGGTCTGACCATGCGCAAGGACGGCGGCGCCAGCGCCAAGGCCGACCGCGCCGCGCGCGGGGCGGACGGCGACCGGCGTCCGAAGGGCGGACAGAAGGGCAAGCCGCGCGGGCCGATGTCATCGGGTCCGAAGGGCGGCGGACAGGGCGGCGCGTTGGGGGCGGCTTTGCAGGATGCGATGCGGAGAAAGTGAGCGTACCGGCGGTGAAGAAACGCCCTGGCGCAGCCTTTGTCCCGATGCAGGAAGGGCCGCGCCGGGCGGAGCGCGTGAACGGCGCGCTCAGTTTCCTCCGGCCGCGGCCTCTTGGCCGCTCTCTGCTGCGCCCTTGCCAGCCCCCAGATCGTCCAGGATCGGGCAATCCGGCCGGTCGTCGCCGGCACAGCAGGAAACCAGATGCGCCAGGGTCGCGCGCATCGACTGAAGCTGCGCGATCTTGGTGTCGATCCGGGCAAGGTGATCCTCGGCGATCTGCTTGACCTGGGCGCTTTCACGGCTGTCGTTGTCATATAGCGCCAGCAGCGCACGACAGTCGCCGATGGTAAAGCCCAGTGCCCGGGCGCGGCCAAGAAAGGCCAACATGTGCAGGTCGCTCTCGCGGAAACTGCGATAGCCGTTGGGGCTGCGGGCGGGGCAGATCAGGCCGATCTCCTCATAGTAGCGGATGGTCTTGGCCGGCAGGCCAGAGCGGCGGGATACGTCACCGATATTCATCGTGGATCTCCTTTTTCATTCCGCCGGAACCGCCCGGGCTGCGACCCCGCCGCGGCCACCCTCCGGATGCTCGTCCATCGCCGGGCGGACCCGGCGCAGCCGCAGCGCGTTGGTCAACACAAAGACCGAGGACAGCGCCATCGCCCCGGCCGCCAGCACCGGCGACAGCAGCAGCCCGAAGGCCGGGTAAAGCACACCCGCCGCCACCGGGATCAGCGCGGTGTTATAGCCGAAGGCCCAGAACAGGTTCTGGCGGATATTGCGCATCGTGGCGCGCGAGATTTCGACCGCGTTGACCACGCCGCGCAGATCGCCCGACATCAGTACCACATCCGCCGATTCGATGGCCACGTCGGTGCCGGTGCCGATGGCGATGCCGACATCGGCATGGGCCAGCGCCGGAGCGTCGTTGATGCCGTCGCCGACGAAGGCCAGCTTGCCCCCCTCGCCCCGCAGCCGGTCCAGCGCCGCGACCTTGCCCTCGGGCAGAACGCCCGCGATCACCCGGTCGATGCCGGTCTCGCGCGCGATGGCCTCGGCGGTGGCCTGCTTGTCGCCGGTGATCATGGCAACCTTTAGCCCCATCCCGTGAAGGGCCGCGATGGCGGCGGCGCTGGCCGGTTTGACCGGGTCGGCGACCGCGATCACCGCGGCGATGCGGCCGTCGACGGCGGCGAAGAGCGCGCTGCGCCCGCGCGCCGCCAGCCGCGCCTCTTCCTCTGCCAGCGGGCCGGTCTCGATCCCCTCGCGCGCCATCAGCCGGTCGGCGCCGACCAGAACCTCGCGCCCGGCGACCTGCGCGCGGACGCCGTAGCCGGTGATCGAGATGAACTGATCGGCCTCCAGCGTCTCCGCCCCCTCGGCGCGGGCGGCGCGCAGGATCGCCTCGGCGATGGGATGCTCGGACCGCGCCTCGACCGCCGCGACCTGCGCCAGCAGTTCGGCGCGCTCGACCCCTTCGGCCAGAACCAGATCGGTCAGCTCGGGCCGCCCCTCGGTCACCGTGCCGGTCTTGTCCAGGGCGACGATACCGACACCCGACAGCTGTTGCAGCGCATCGCCCTTGCGAAACAGCACCCCCATTTCGGCGGCCCGTCCGGTGCCGACCATGATCGAGGTCGGCGTCGCCAGCCCCATGGCGCAGGGACAGGCGATGATCAGCACCGAGACCCCGGCCACCAGCGCCAGCGTCAGCGCCGGGTCGGGACCGAAGATCAGCCAGACCAGCACCGTGAGCAGCGCCGCCGACATGACGGCGGGCACGAACCACAGCGTGATCCGGTCGACCATCCCCTGAATCGGCAGCTTGGCCCCCTGTGCCTGTTCCACCATGCGGATGATCTGGGCCAGCGTGGTGTCGGCCCCGACCCGGGTGGCGCGGAACCGGAAGCTGCCGGTGCCGTTCACCGTGCCGCCGGTGACCGCGTCACCCGGCGCCTTGGCCACCGGAAGCGGCTCGCCGGTGATCATGCTTTCGTCCAGATACGAGGTGCCCTCGGTCACCTCGCCATCCACCGCGATGCGTTCGCCGGGCCGGACCAGCAGGATGTCGCCGGGACGGATCGCCTCGATCCCCAGTTCGACCGCCTCGCCGTCGCGCAGCACCCGCGCCGTGCGCACCTGAAGTCCCAGAAGCGCCCGGATTGCCGCCCCGGTGCGCCCCTTGGCCCGCGCTTCGAGAAACCGGCCGAGCAGGATCAGCACCACGATCACCGCCGCGGCCTCGAAATAGACGGCGCGCACCGCCTCGGGCAACAGCGCGGGCAGGAAGGTGGCGGTGAGGGAATAGAGATAGGCCGCCCCGGTGCCGACCGCGACCAGGCTGTTCATGTCCGGCGCGCCGCGCAGCAGGGCCGGGATGCCCTTGACGTAGAAGAGCCGTCCAGGCCCGACCAGCACGAGCGTGGTCAGGATGAACTGTACGATCCAGCTTGTCTGTTGTCCGATTGTGCCGGCGATCAGGTGATGAAACGCTGGGATCATGTGACCGCCCATTTCCATCACGAAGACCGGCAGCGCGAGGGCGGCGGCGATCAGCGCCTTTTTCGCGGTCTCGCGCGCCTCCGCATCCTTGCGGGCGCCGCGGTCCATGGCCGAATTCGCCTCGGCCAAGGTGGCGGGATAACCGATGTCGCCGGCCGCCGCGATCAGCTCGGCGGGGGTCACCACCCCCTCCAGATAGGTCACTGTGGCGGTCTCGGCGGCGAGATTGACGTTGACCGTCTCAACCCCGGGCAGCGCCGCCAGCGCCTTGTCCACCCGCCCCACGCAGGAGGCGCAGGACATCGAGGCCACGCTCAGCGTGACCGTCGCGCGGCGTGCGGGATAGCCGAGACCGTCAAGCGCGGCGGCAACCTCGGCCACCCGGCCCGGCGCGTCCAGGTCCATCTGCGCGGTTTCGGCGGCAAGGTTGACCATGGGATCCAACACCCCCGGCAGCGCCGCCAGCGCCCGATCGACCCGGCCCACGCAGGAGGCACAGGACATGCCCTCGATAGACAGTGTAATGTGGCGTTTCCCGGTCATCATGGACTCCGATCTCCTTTTATGGGCTTGCTGTCCTGCAGCTCAGATAGGGCCTCCAGTCACTGGAGGGTCAAGGGGCGATCGGAAACTTTCTTTGGCGCGCCGACGGCGATTGACCTTCCCGTGGAGGAGCCGGGCAACGTGCCCCCGCCCCGAATCGAAACAGGAAACGACAGCATGAACTTCACGGTCCCGGACATGAGTTGCGGCCATTGCACCGCGACGATCGAAACCGCAATCAAGGCTCAGGATCCCGCCGCGACGGTGGTTTGCGACATCGCGGCGCGATCCGTCTCGGTGCAGAGCGTTCTGGCCGGCGGGGAGCTTGCCGCCGCCATGTCCCATGCGGGATACCCGGCGACGCCGGACGTCTGAGCGCGCGCGCCCGGCCTTTCCCGGCCGGGCGTTTCCATCCGGCCAACCCCGGTGTCAGAGCAAACCGGGCACCGCCAGCGCCGCGCGCAGGGTCATGCCCGGCGCCAGACCCAGCGCGGCGGCCGGATCGTTGACCGCAGAAATCACCCCGCGCTCCAGCGCCGAGGCAGCGCTGCCGATGGCGCAACTGTCGCAATCGAGCGCCACCGCCGCGATGCCCCGCGCGGCCAGCGCCGGAAGGCGTGACAGGCCAATATCGTTTTTGCCCCGCCCCGCATCGGAAAAGCTGACCAGCCGCGCCGCCGCCTTGCAGGCGCGGGCCGGATCGCCACCGATCAGCCCGCCATGCGAGCCGGTGACGATGACGCGCCCGGCGTCCTGCTGCCCGATCAGCGAGGCGCTGTCGACGCAAAGAACAGGCGGGCGCGCCGGCACGACATCTTCATTCCAGCGGGCCTCGGGCACCGGGGCGAGCATGGCGCGCGGCACCCGCGCGGCGGCCAAATGGGCCAGCGCCATGCGCACCCCCTGCCCCGGCGCCACGCCCAGCGCCACGGCCAGGGCATTGGCATAGCTGATCACGCCGCTCTCCAGCGCATCGCGGGCCGAGCCGATTTCGGCGCTCATGCAGTCCACGGCGCAGGCGGCCATGCCTACATCGGCCAGCGCCGCCACCCCGGCGATGCCGGCATCCCGATACCCGCGCCCGGCATCGTTCAGAACCACCGCCCGCAGTCCGGCGCGCGAGGCCACCGCCGCCGCGTAGAGCCCGCCATGCGACCCCGAAACGGCGATGCGTCCGGGCGCGCCGGTATCGGACGTGCCGCCGGCGGCGGGGCCGGCATCGGTGATCGAGTCGAGCAGGAGCACATCTGACGTCATGCGAAAGCAATATTTCCTTTGACAGGCCCCGGCAAGCTGTTCCTAATACCGGCCTATAAGTTCCGAAAAAAGGAACTTGAGGGAGGGGAAGTGAACGCCATCATGCCGGTCGGCTCAATTGCGCGTGCCCAAAGGGTTCTGTCGGCGCTGTCCGAGGCGCCGCTGGGCGCGAGTCTGACCGAGATCATGGCGCGCACCGGGTTCACCAAGACGACGACGCATCGCGTGCTCGCCTCGTTGCAGGAGGTGCACTACGCCTTTCAGGATCCCGACAGCCGCAAGTATCACCTGGGCAGCGCGCTGGCGCGGCTGGCGCGCACCGCCAACCGCAGCGACCTGGCCGCACTTGCCCGGCGCAGCATGCGGCGGCTGGCCGAGGTGTCGGAGGATACGATCTTTCTCTCCGCGCCGGAGGGGGCCGCCTCGATCTGCGTCTGCCGGGAACTGGGGGCCTTTCCGATCCGCACGCTCACCATCGACGCCGGCGACCGGGTGCCGCTGGGCGTGGGGGCGACCGGACAGGCGCTTTACGCCAGCACCCCCGAGGCCAGGCGCAGGGCTGCGGCCAGGGCGAACGAGCGTTGGATGTCCGATTTCAACATGTCCCCGGAACTGGCCGAGCAATGCTGCGCCGATTTCCAGACCCGTGGCTATGCCCTGAACCCCAGCCTGGTGATCCCGGGGATGAGCGCGATCGCCCTGCCGATCGTCACCCGCGCCGGACGCCTGGTGGCGGCGATGGGGATCGGGGCGATCAATGACAGGATGAGCGCGGCGCGCATCGAAGAGGAGTTGGTGCCGCTGCTGCGCGAGGAGGTGGGGGTGCTGGCCGAGAAGTTCAGCATCCTCGAACGGGAGGAGCTGATTTGAGCCTGCGCAATTTCGACACCCGGGCCGGGCTGGCCCGGCTGATCCTGATGGAGCGAATCCGCGCCTTTGAGGAAACCGCGCGCCGCGCTGCGGTCGAGGAGGGGCTGGTACTGGGCGCCATCCACCTGTCGATCGGGCAGGAGGCGGTGGCGGTTGGACTGATCGAGTCGCTGCGGCGCGACGACTACATCACCTCGACCCATCGCGGCCATGGCCACACGCTGGCCAAGGGCGCCGATCCGCAGGCGATGATGAAAGAGCTGCTGGGCCGCGCCGGCGGCTGCTGCGGCGGCAAGGGCGGCTCGATGCATATCGCCGATTTCGGGGTCGGCATGCTGGGCGCCAACGGCGTGGTGTCCGCAAATATCACCATCGCGGCTGGCGCCGCCCATGGGGTCAAGCTGCTGGGCGGCGATCAGGTGGTGGTCTGTTTCTTCGGCGACGGGGCGGCGAACCGGGGGCCGTTCCTGGAGGGGCTCAACTGGGCCGGCGTGTTCGATCTGCCGATCCTCTTCGTCTGCGAGGACAACCGCTATTCCGCCTCGACCCTGACCGCGGCGATGACCTCGGGCAATGTGGCCGGGCGCGCCCGCGCGCTGGGGCTGCGGGTGACCGAGATCGACGGCAACGATGTCGAGGAACTGGCCCAGGTCGCCGCCGAGATCACCGCCCGCATCCGCGAGACCGGGCAGCCCGAGTTCCTGCATGCGCTGACCTACCGGCTGGACGGTCACACCTATTTCGACCCGGCCACCTATCGCCCCGAGGGCGAGGCCGAGCGCATGAGGGCCGAGCGCGACCCGATCGCCCGCCAGCGCGAGTTGCTGTTCGAGGCCGGGCTCTCGGTCGCCGAACTGAACACGGTGCGCGAGGCCGCGCGGGACGAGATGGCGGCGGCGCTGGAGGCGGCCAGGGCCGCCCCCTGGCCCGACGAGGCCTCGGTGTTCGACGATGTGCAGGACGTCGGCTCGCCGGCGATGGAGGCCTTTTGATGGCGGTGATGAGCTATGCCGATGCGGCCAAGCTGGCGGTGGCCGAGGCGATGCGCGAGGACGACCGCGTCTGGTGCGTGGGCGAGGATCTGGGCCGCGGCGGGGTGTTCAAGCAATACACCGGGCTGGTCGAGGAATTCGGGCCGAAACGGATCAGCGACGCGCCGATCTCCGAGGCGGCGATCATGGGCGCGGCCTTTGGCGCGGCGATGGTCGGCACCCGGCCCATCGTCGAGATGCGGTTCGCCGATTTTGCCCTCTGCGCCACCGACGAGCTGGTCAACCAGATCGCCAAGGCGCGGTTCATGTTCGGCGGCCAGAGCCGCGCACCGATGGTGATCCGCAAGCCGATGGGAATGTGGCGCAGCTCGGCCGCGCAGCACAGCCAGAGCCTGGAGGGGTGGTATGCCCATATTCCCGGGCTGGTGGTCTGCTGCCCAGCGACGCCGCAGGACAATTATGCGATGATGCGCGCCGCCATCGCCTGCGACGATCCGGTGGTCTATCTAGAGCACAAGAACATCTGGGCGCTGGAGGGCGAGGTGGATACCTCGCTGCGCGGGGAATTCGGCAAGGCGCGGTTGCGGCGCAGCGGCGGGGACGTCACCATCGTCTCGTGGTCCGATACCGCCAACGTGGCCGAGGCCGCCGCCGGGGCGCTGGCGGACAGGGGCATCGCGGCCGAGGTGATTGACCTGATCAGCCTCTGGCCCTGGGACAAGCGGGCGGTTCTGGACAGCGTGAGGAAAACCGGACGGCTGATCGTCGCCCATGAGGCGGTCGCGGTCGGCGGCTTCGGCGCCGAGGTGGTGGCCACGGTGGCGCAGAGCGGGGCGCGGCTGTCCGCGCCGCCGGTGCGGCTGGGCGCGCCACGGTCGCTGGTGTCCTACGCGCCGAACCTTGAGGATAAATTGCGGGTCACGGCGGCGATGATCGCCGAGGCCGCGGACAAGATGATGGAGGCGGAACCGGCATGAGTTCGAACGAGATGACAGGCGGCGAGGCGCTGGTGCGGATGCTGCTGGCCCACGGGGCCGGGCCGATGTTCGGCATGGGCGGCTTTCAGTTGTTGCCGTTCTACGACGCGGCGCGGCGGCTGGGGCTGAACCACAACCTGATCAACGACGAACGCTGCGCGGTCTTCGCCGCCGACGCCTATGCCAAGGTCTCGGGGCGCGTCGGGCTGGTCGACGCCACGCTGGGGCCAGGGGCCACCAACCTGGTGACCGGTCTGGTCGAGGCGCTGAACGCGGGCAGTCCCCTGGTCGCCATCGTCGGCGACGCCCAGCGCGACCATGCCGGCAAGAACATGACACAGGAGACCGACCAGGTCGCCATCCTGCGTCCTGCCTGCAAGGCGCTGCTGCGCATCGAGGCGATCCAGCGCATCCCCGAGATCATGCGCCGCGCCTTTGCGCTGGCCACCTCCGGCCGTCCCGGCCCGGTGGTGGTGGACGTGCCCGAGGATATCGCCCACGGGCTCTGGGGCTTCGGGGACGACGATTTCGAGGTCGACCCGGCGCATCAGGCCGCCCCCGCCCTGCGCTGCCGCCCAGACGCGGGCAGCGTGGCAAAGGCGGCCGATATGATCGCCGGGGCCGAGCGCCCGATCCTGCTCTGCGGCGGCGGCATCCATATCAGCGGCGCGACCGCGGCGGTCACCCGCTTTGCCGAAGCGAACGGCATACCGGTGGCGCATACGATGTCCGGCAAGGGCGCCATCGCCTGCACATCGCCGCTGAGCGCGGGGCTGTTCGGGCGCTATGACCGCATCGCCAACGACCTGATCGCGGCCTCGGACTGTATCATCGTGGCCGGCTGCAAGCTGGGCGAGATTGCCACCAAGCGGTTCACCATCCCGCAGAAGGGCCAGAGGGTCATTCACCTGGACAATGTCGCCGAGGAGATGGGGCGCACCTATGAGCCAACTGTCAAACTCTGGGGCGATGCGCGCGAGGGGCTGAACGATCTGACCGAGGCGCTGACCGCCAGCGCCGCCGAGCAGCGCGCCGCGCGCGCCGGTTACCTGGCCGAGATCCCCGCGAAAATGCAGATATGGCATGACGAGGTGGCGGCCGAACGGCTCTATTCCGACGAAACGCCCGTCAACATGGCCCGGCTGATCACCGAGCTGAACACCCACCTGCCCGAGGATGGCCACCTGATCGCCGATGGCGGTTTCGCCGCCCATTGGGGCGGGCTGCTGTTCAACTCAAAACGCGCGCGGCGCAGCTTCGTGCCCGACCGCGGATTTGCCTCGATCGGCTATGGCCTGCCCGGCGCGATGGGCGCCCAGCTTGCCGCGCCCGACGCGGTGGTGGTCGGGCTGACCGGCGACGGCGGCTTCAACATGGTGCTGGGCGAGCTGGAGACCGCCCGGCGGATGGGTCTGGGCCTGACGGTGATCGTGGTGAACAATGCCGCCTCTGGCTATGTCAAGGCGCTGCAACACCTGATGTATGGCGAGGGCAACTATCAAAGTTCGGACCTTGCCGAAACCGACTACGCGGCGCTCGCCAATGCGATGGGCTGCCACGGGATTCGCGTCGAAAAGCCGGAGGAGCTGGCCGGCGCGTTGAAGGCCGCATTCGCGGAACGCAACCGGCCAAGCGTCATTGACGTGATGGTCACCAGAGACCCGGGCAAGATGCTGCCCGCCGTCGACAACCGGACCGTTCAGGTCAGGAAAGGCGATCGCGTGGCCTGAACACGCGAAATTTCAGGGAGGAAAGTCATGAAAGCGAAATTCGTCATATCAGTCTGCGCCGCGGCGCTGCTGGGCACGACGGCCACCGCGCGGGATATCGAGATGCAGGCGATTTTCCCGCAGACGCTGCCACTGCTGGGCAAGCCGGCCTGGGACATCTCCGCCAAGGTCGATGCGCTGACCGCCGGCGGCATCCACTTCGACGTCAAGAACCCCGGCGAGATCGTCTCGACCGGCGAGGTCTGGGATTCGGTCTCAACCGGCGCGGTCGAGTCGTCGTGGTATTCCATCGGCTTTGCCGAGGGTGTGGTGCCCTCGGCGCCGCTGTTCACCACCTTTCCCTTCGGACCCGACATCAAGGAATACGCCGCCTGGTGGTACTACGGCGGCGGCGAGCAGTTGTGGGCCGAGATCACCGAACCCTATGGCATCAAGACCGTGCATTGCAGCACGCTGGTGCCCGAGGCCTCGGGGTGGTTCCGCGACGAGATCAAGACCGTCGATGACCTCAAGGGCAAGAAAATGCGCTTCTTCGGTCTCGGCGCCAGCGTGATGGGCAAGCTGGGGGTCGAGGCGCAGTCGATGGGTCTGGCCGACACCATGTCTGCACTGAACACCGGCGCCATCGACAGCGCCGAGCTGGGATTTCCCTTTCTCGACAACATGGTGGGGATGTACGAGCACGCCAAGCACTACTATTTCCCCGGCTGGCACCAGCAGACCAGCTTTCTCAGCGTGATCATCAACATGGACACCTGGAACGCCCTGACCGAGCAGGAGCGCACAATCATCGAAACCGCCTGCGAGGCGCAGGTGCTGCGCACCATGGCCGAGGGCGAGGCGGTCCAGATGGAGCCGCTGGCCAAGATGCAGGCCGAGAACGGCGTGCAGGTCCACCGCTGGCCCGACGCGATCATGGCCGCCTATGAAAGCGCCTGGCAGGAGGTTGCTGCCGAGAAATCCGCCGCCGACGCGGATTTCAAGCGCACCTGGGACAGCATCCAGTCCTTCCGTGAAAACTATGCCCAGTGGAAGGAAATCGGCTACCTGAAGTAGGCGGATCGCAGCAACCGGTCCGGGCCGCAGGGAGGCGGCCCGGACCACCAACAAAGGGGGGAGGCGACATGCAGGCTGGGTTGAAACTGGCCGCCGGGCTGACACGCATCTGCGACGGGGCGGCGAGGATCGCCGCGGTCCTGATCTTCGTGCTGGTCTTCGTGATCATCTACGACGTGATCGGGCGCAAGTTCTTTGCCACCGGCTCGTTCCTGCTGCAGGAACTGGAATGGCACATCCACGGGGTGATCGCGGTCTTTGCCTTTGGCTATGCCTACACGCGCAACGCCCATGTGCGTATCGACGTGCTGGCCCACAGGATGAGCGACCGGTTCCGGCTGTGGCTGGAGTTCTGGGTCCTGCTGCTGCTGGTCATCCCGTTCTTCGGCTTTATCGTCTGGTACGGCTATGAGTTCGCCGAGCGCGCCTTTGTCCGCGGCGAGGGCGCCAATGGCGGGCGCGGCCTGCCCTATCGCTGGATCATCAAATCCGTGGTCCCGATCTCGGCGCTGCTGACCATCGCCGGATGCGTGGCAGTGGCGCTGCGCATCCTGGCGGTGCTGCGGCGGCCCGACCTTGTGCAAACACCATTCATCGAGCGGGGCCTATGGAAACGTTGAGCGAGATCCTTCCCGGGCTGATGTTCCTGGCCCTGATCGCAGGGCTGTTCACCGCCCTGCCCGTCCCGGTGGTGCTCTGCGCCATCACCCTGATCTTTGCGGTGATCGCCATGGCCCTGGGCGAGATGCGGTTCGTGCATTTCTCGCTGATCCCCACCCGCATCTACGGCGGGGTGATCGACAACGCGGTGCTGGTGGCGGCGCCGATGTTCATCTTCATGGGCGTGGTGATGGAAAAGACGCGGATCGCCGAGGATCTGCTGATGACCCTGCAAAAGCTGCTGTCGCGGGTGCCCGGCGGGCTGGCCCTTGCCGTGGTGCTGATGGGCACGATCCTGGCCGCCGCCACCGGCATCATCGGCGCCTCGGTGGTGATGCTGACGGTGATGGCGTTGCCGACGATGCTGCGGGCGGGCTATTCCCCGGCGCTGGCGACCGGCACCGTGGCCAGCGCCGGCACGCTGGGCATCCTGATCCCGCCCTCGGTGATGCTGGTGTTCATGAGCGATCTGCTGTCGCTCAACCTGGCCAAGGTCTTTGTCGCGGCCTTTCTGCCCGGGCTGTTCCTGGCCGGGGTCTATCTGGTCTATCTGGTGCTGCGCGCGATGCTGCGCCCGGGCGAGACGCCCGCCGCCGGCGCGCTCAGCTCCGAGGATCGCAAGGGACTGTGGCGCGAGGCGGTGCTCTCGGTCTCTTTCCCGCTGATCCTGATCGTCGCGGTGCTGGGCTCGATCATCGGCGGCTTTGCCAGCCCGACCGAGGCCGCAGGCGTCGGCGCCTTTGCCGCGCTGCTGCTGGGACTGGTGCGCGGCCGGCTGTCGCTGGATGTGCTGGGCGAGGCGACCGACAGCTCGCTGCGCACCATCGCGCTGCTGTTCTTCATCTTCGCCGCCGCCACCGCCTTTTCCTATGTGTTCCGCAAGATCGGCGGTGACGATTTCATCATCGATCTGGCGCGCAGCATGGCCTTGGGCGACTGGGGGCTGCTGTTCGCGATGATGGCGATGGTGTTCATCATGGGCTTTTTCTTCGACTGGATCGAGATCACGCTGATCCTGCTGCCGATTTTCGCCCCGATCGTGAACCTGATGGACCTGGGCACGCATATTCCCAAGGCGGATCTGGTCTATTGGTTCACCATCCTGGTGGCGGTCAACCTGCAGACCTCTTTCCTGACCCCGCCGTTCGGCTTTGCGCTGTTCTACATGAAGGGGGCGGCGGGCGATCTGGTGTCGATGCGCCAGATCTATCGCGGTATCGTCCCCTTTGTGCTGGTGCAGGTGGCGGTCCTGTTCATCCTGATCTGGCAGCCCGACATCGCCATGTGGCTGCCCCACCAGGTGCTGAGCGATTGACCCGGCTCGCGGGCAAGCGTGCCGCGATCATCGGCGCGGGTTCGGTCGGGCCGGGCTGGGGCAACGGCAAGGCGACGGCGGTCCGTTTTGCCCAGGAAGGGGCGCGGGTGCTCTGCGTTGACCGCGACGCGGCGGCGGCGGACGAGACCGCGCAGCTGATCCGCGCCGGGGGCGGCGCCGCCGAGACCCTCGAGGCCGATGTCACCGCCCCCGGGACCGGCGCGGCGGTGATGGAGGCGATGCGACGGCACTGGGGCGGCATCGACATCCTGGATTACAACGTCGGCATCAGCGCGCCGGGCGGCATTCTGGAGACCAGCGACGAGGACTGGGCGCGGATCTTCGAGATCAACCTCAACGCCGCGATGCGCCTCACCCGCGCCACCCTGCCGGCGATGCGCGATCAGGGCAGCGGCGCCTATATCTATGTCTCCTCGCTGGCCGCGGTCTATTCGGCGCCCTACAGCTATCTCTCCTACGAGGTGTCCAAGATGGCGCTGATCCGGCTTGCCCGGTCGGTGGCCCGCGAAAACGCCGCCCATGGCGTGCGCGCCAACGCGATCCTGCCGGGGGTGATCGAGACCCCGCACGTGACGGCCTTTGTCGACGGGCAGACCGACCCGGAGGAGCTGGCCGCAAAACGCGCCGCGATGGTTCCGATGGGCCGCCAGGGCACCGCCTGGGACGTTGCCAATGCCGCGCTCTACCTCGCCTCGGACGAGGCCGGCTTCGTCACCGGGGTCGAGCTGCGGGTCGATGGCGGGCTGACCGCCTGAACCGGGCGCCGCCGGCCCCGGCCGGATCCCGGTCGCACGACCATTCGTGAAAGGATTTTTCCAATCCATCACGTCTCTGTCATTATCTTGACATATGGGCCGGATATCAGGGAAACTCTGAGTGCCGCGCGCGTTTGCGCGCCGGCCCGCTGTGTTGCGTCAGCCCGTCTGGCACGGCTTGAAATGCCGCGCCATGTAATGTGAAACTTTTATTATCCCATTGACATAAAAGGGTTTTTCGCCGAATCTTCCGCCACCGTTAATCCGAAACGTTTCACTGGGAAAGTACGATGAAACATGTTGCCACGGCGGTCTGCTCCGCCCTTACGATCGCCTTTGCCTGCGGCACGACGCCGGCATCCGCTGATACCCTGCGCCTGCTGACCTGGGGCGGTTACGCCCCCGAGAACGTGGTGGCCAAATTCGAGGAAGAGACCGGCCACACCGTCGAGGTCACCAAGTCGAACAACGAAGAGATGATCGCCAAGCTGCGCGCCACCGGCGGCGGCGGCTTTGACCTTGCCCAACCCAGCCAGGACCGGATCGCCGGCCCGCAGGCCGAGTTCGGCATCTACAAGCCGATCGACCTGTCCAAAATCGACGCTGCGCTGTTCATCCCCTCGATGCTGGCGGCCACCAAGGCCAACACCACCGTCGGCGGCGAAATCTATGGTGTGCCGCATGTCTGGGGCACCTCGGGCCTGGTGGTCGACACCAGCAAGGCGCCGTCGGTCAAGGATTACACCGACCTGTGCGGCGCCGACGTGGCAGGCAAGGTTTCCTACCGGCTCAAGCGTCCGACGCTGATCGGTTTCGCCTTTGCCATGGGCATGGACCCCTTCGCCGCCTATGGCGACGAGGCCGCCTACAAAGAGGTCATGGACAAGGTCGAGGCCAAGCTGGTCGACTGCAAGCCCAACGTTAAGACCTATTGGGGCGGCGGCGACGAGCTGATGGGCCTGATGCGGTCGGGCGAAACCGTGGCCGCGATGGCCTGGGACACCGGCGGCTGGAAACTGAACGCCGACAACCCCGACATCACCTTTGTCGCCCCGGCTTCGGGTGCGCTGGGCTGGGTCGACACCTTTGCCCTGCCGGCCAAGGGCCGCGCCGATGATGCCGCCTATGCCTGGATCAACTTTGTGATGCGCCCCGAGATCGCCGCCATGATCACCGAGGCCGCCGGCAACTTCACCGCCTCCAAGGGCGCCGACGAGTTTGCCGCCGCCGACCTCAAGGCGCGCTACCAGGCCAGCTTCCCGCCGGAAGCGCTGGACAACATCAAGTGGTATCCGCCGGTTCCCGCCGGTCTGGAGGCCATCGAAGGTGGTGTGCTGGACCGCGTCAAAGCAGCCCAGTAACCCGAACGTCACGAAAACCAGCGGCACCCGGACCCGGTCCGGGTGCCGCATGTTCAATTCCGGAAGCCTCCATGACCCCCGATCTCGAATGCCTGAACCTGGTCAAGCGGTTCGGTGACACGACCGCAGTGGACACTGTCTCGTTCGACGTGCCGCGCGGCTCGTTCTTTTCCATCCTCGGTCCCTCGGGCTGTGGCAAGACCACGATCATGCGCATGATCGCGGGCTTTCTCGAGCCCACCTCCGGCGACATCCAGATCCGCGGCCGCTCGGTCCTGAACACGCCGCCGAACAAGCGCCCGGTGAACATGGTGTTCCAGCATCTGGCACTGTTCCCGATGATGACCATCGCCGAGAACATCGGCTATGGCCTGCGCCGCAAGGGGATGCCCAGGGACGAGATCGCCCGCAAGGTCGACGAGGCGCTGGAGCGGATCGGCCTGCCGGGCATCGGAAATCGCAAGGTCGATGAGCTGTCCGGCGGCCAGAAACAGCGCGTGGCCATCGCCCGCTGCATGGTGCTGGAGCCCGACGTGCTGCTGCTGGACGAACCTCTGGGCGCGCTGGATCTGAAACTGCGCGAGCGGATGAAGGTCGAGCTCAAGGCGTTGCAGGCGGCCTTTGACACCACCTTTATTTATATCACCCACGACCAGTCCGAGGCGCTGGTGATGTCCGACCAGATCGCGGTGATGAACAACGGCCGGTTCGAACAGATCGGCTCGGGGCAGGATCTGTATTACCGCCCCGCCTCGGCCTTTGTTGCCGGATTCGTCGGCGACACCAACCGCTGGTCCGGCCAGGTCACCCGCATCGAGGGCGACGAGATGGAGATCCGCACCGACAGCGGGCTGCTGCTGCGCGGGGCCAGCCATGGCCGGCCGCTGAGCGCCGGGGACAGCGCCCAGATCTTTGTCCGCCCCGAGGCGATCCGTATCGCCCATGATACCGAGGAGCTGTCCCATTTCGATAACCGGATGACCGGGCGCGTCGCCTCGCTTCTGTTCAACGGCGCGGCCAGCCGGATCATCGTGCAGGATCCCGACGGGCGCGAAGAGATCGAGGTGAACCTGCCGCAATCGGGCGAATTCGCCGGGCTCAAGCGCGGCGCCGAGGTGCATATCGGCTGGTCCGGCGCCCAGGGCAACTGTTTCGCCGCCGGAGTCCGTTGAATGCGCGCACAAGCGAAACTGGGTCTGTTCCTGCTGCTCTCGCCGCTGCTGCTGTGGCTGACGCTGTTGATCCTGATCCCGCATGTGGACATGCTGCTGGTGTCGCTGCGCGAACGCATCGGCGTCGGCCAGTACCAGATCGGCCTGGGCAATTACTTCACCTTCTTTAGCGAACCGCTGTATCTGCGCACCTTCCTGCGCACGGCGGTAATGTCGATTCTGGCCACCGCGATCACCCTTTTGATCGCCTTCCCGGTCTCCTACTACATCGCCAAGATGGCGCGCGGGCGGGTGCGCTCGGCGCTGTTCCTGCTGTGTCTGGTGCCGTTCTGGGTATCGGAACTGGTGCGCACCTTCGGCTGGATGATCCTGCTGCGGGAAACCGGCATCATCTCGAACCTGCTGCAGATCCTGAACCTGACCGACGGCCCGGTCGAGCTGCTGTACAACGACGCCGCGATCATGGTCGGGCTGGTCTATACCTCGATGCTGTTCATGGTGGTGCCGCTAGTGACCACGCTGGAAAGCCTGCCGGACGAGGTGATCGAGGCCGGCTATGACCTGGGCGGCAGCGGCCTCTCCGTGCTGCGCGAGATCGTGATCCCGCACGCCATGCCCGGCATCGTCTCGGGGTGCATCGTGGTGTTCATGCTGAGCCTGGGCAATTACCTGACGCCGACCATGCTGGGCGGCAAGGACAGCCTGTGGTTCACCGAGCTGATCTATTCCCAGTTCATCGTCCGCTTCAACTGGGAGCTGGGCGCGGCCTTTGGCTTCATGCTGCTGATCCTGTCCTCGACCATCGTCTGGGGGATGCTGAAGCTGACCGGCCAGTCGCTGGAAAAGACAATGGGTTGAGGACACTGTACAAATGATCCCCTCGATTCCCCGATCCCGCTTTCTCACGGCCAGCTACACGGCCTATATCGTGCTGTTCTTCATCTTCCTCGCGCTGCCGCTGGTGGTGGTCGCGGTCTTTGCCTTCAACGACAGCCAGTTTCCCTCGCTGCCGTGGGAGGGGTTCACCTGGTCCTGGTTCTTTGGCGATGCGCGGCCGATGATCGGCGTCTTCCACGAGCGCCCGATCCTGCGCGCCATCGGCACCTCGGCCATCGTCGCCGTCTTCGTGTCGATCCTGTCTGTCGGCGTCGGGCTGTCCAACGCCTTTCTGTTCAACCGCTACCGCTTTCCGGGGCAAGGCATCCTCTATGTCTTCATGCTGCTGCCACTGGTGATCCCGGGCATCGTGCTGGGCATTTCGATCCTCGTCGCCTCCAGCCGCGCCGCCGAGGGGCTGTGGGATATGGCGCAATGGGATGTGGCGGCGCTGCGTCCCGGGCTGACACTGGTGATCCTCGGGCAGTTCTCTTTCGTCGCCACCATCGCCACGCTGGTCATCGCGGCACGGTTGCAGAAGTTCGACCAGACGCTGGAGGAGGCGGCGCTGAACCTGGGCGCGAACCGGCTGACGGCGGTGCGCACGGTGACCCTGCCCTATCTGATGCCCGCAATGATCGGCGCCTTTGTGGTGGCCTTCCTGATGAGCTTCGAGAACTTCAACACCACGCTGATGCTGGTGGGCTCGGACGCGCCGCTGACCATCGCCATGTTCGACCGGCTGAAGGAAGGCTCGACGCCTCTGCTGAACGCGGTATCCCTGTTGCTGATGCTGGTCTCCAGCGGGCTGGCGTTGATCATGATCTTTGCCCAACGCCGCGACTGACGCAGCGCGAAATCCCGCCGGAGCTGTTGCGGAGGCGCCGGGTCAGGACGCGGCGGTTCCGGCGTCCTGCAACACCTGCTCCAGGAAATGGCCGGTTTCGCGGTAATGGGCGTCCAGAAGGTCGGCGGCCCGCTCCGGATCACGTGCCAGCGCGGCGTCAAGGATCGCCCTGTGCTCGGCCCCGACGTCGCGTTCGCGCCGCAGCGTGGCGCAGCGCAGGGCGAGGACACGATAGCGTTCGGTCTCGGTGTTCAGCTTGGCGGCAAAATCCAGCAGCCAGGTCGAGCCGCAGGCGGAAATCAAGGCCAGGTGAAATTCCCGGTGCCGCCGCTCCAGCTCTTCCAGCGCGGCCGTGTCGGCCCCGTCGGCCGCACCTGTGCCCAGCCGCTGCACGATCAGCGACAGCGCGTGGAAACTGGCGACCAGCGTCGCCTCCCAATCGTCGCCGCCCTGATCGATCGACAGCCGCAGCGCCTCGGCCTCGATAAGGATACGGCTGTTCACCGCGTCCCACATTTCCGCAACCGAGAGCGAACGGACGCGAAAGCCGCGCTGCGCGGCGGAGACCACCAGCCGTTCCCCCTGCAGCCGGTTCAGCGCCTCGCGCAGGGGCGAGAAGCCAACGCCGTAGTCCCGCTTCAACTGCTCCAGCCGCAGCGGTTGCAGCGGTGGAAACCGGCCCTGCACGATATCGGTGCGCAGCCTTTCATAAACGGTGTCGGACAGGGTCATGATGCCTCCCGCAGGGATGCCCGGCGGCCCCGGGGTTGATCCATCCTTGCCCGGGAAATCGATGTTTGTCCAGATTTTCGAAATTTCTTCTTTACATCGAATATCTGCTCACACAGGCTTGGGCCGATTGCAGAGGGAGGGCCCCATGTCCAGGCATGACCAATACCGCGAGGAGGTGGCCGGCCGGGCCAATGTCGAAGACACGCCCGAGCTGGTCGAATATTATGGCGATCTGAAGCGGAAGGGCGCCGGGGCGCTGTGGACCGTGGCGAACAAGATCGAACCGTGGGAGCCGGCCTCCAGCTCGGTGCCGATGCTGTGGCGCTACAGGGATCTGCGCGCGGACGTTCTGCGTTCGCTCGATCTGGTGACGCCGGAAAAGGCCGGGCGGCGGGTGATCTATCTGGACAACCCCGGCCGCTCGGACGTGGCCGCCGCCGTCGGCTGGATCTATGCCGGGCTGCAGGTGATGCGGCCGGGCGAGCGCGCATCGGCGCACCGCCATTCGGCCAGCGCGATCCGCTTCATCATGGAAGGATCAGGCGCCTATACGGTGGTCGACGGGCACAAGATGACGCTGGGGGCCAACGATTTCGTGCTGACGCCCAATGGCACCTGGCACGAGCATGCCGTCTCCGAGGACGGCAGCGAGTGCATCTGGCAGGACGGGCTCGACATTCCCTTCGTCAACGCGATGGAGGCCAATTTCTATGAGGTGCATCCGGACCTGCAGCAGGCGGTGACCCATCCGGTCAACGACATGACCCGCACCTGGGGCAACCCCGGCCTGAAACCGGGCGGGGGTAAGTGGGAAAAGGGTTACAGCCCGCTGTTCAAATACGAATGGGATCGTACGCACGAGGCGTTGCATAACCTCGCGGGCGTCTGCGACGGCTCGCCCCATGACGGCATCCTGATGGAATACGTGAACCCGGTCACCAACGGGCCGGTGATGCAAACGATGGGCGCCTCAATGCAGATGCTGCGCCCCGGCGAGAAGACCAAGGCCCATCGCCACACCGGCAGCTACCTTTATCAGGTCTGCAAGGGGTCCGGGCATTCGGTGATCAACGGCCAGAGGTTCGACTGGAACGAGCGTGACATCTTCTGCGTACCGAGCTGGGCCTGGCATGAACATGCCAATGCCTCGGCCAGCGAAGAGGCCTGCCTGTTCTGCCTGAACGACCTGCCGGTGATGCGGGCGCTGGGGCTCTACCGCGAAGAGGCTTTGGCCGAAAACGACGGGCATCAGCCCGTGACCGTCTGAGGAGACATATATGAAACTGGTGACTTTCCGCGCCGCCGCCGACGCGGCGGGCCGTCTGGGTGTGGTGCTGGACGATATCGTGGTGGATGTGGCGGCGCTGGGGGCGGCGATCGGCCAGCCCCTGCCCGGCGCCATGCTGGAGCTGATCGATCTGGGCCGCCCCGGCCTGGATGCGCTGCAGGCGGTGATCTATGAGCAGAGCAATCTCTGGCCGATGGGCACGGCGCGGCCGCTGGCCAATGTGACGCTGCTGGCGCCGATCCCGCGCCCGCGCAAGAACATCTTTGGCATCGGTCTGAACTATGCCGAGCATGTAGAGGAATCGAGCCGGGCGCTGGATACCGCCAAGGAAATGCCGAGCGAGCCGGTGATCTTTTCCAAGCCGCCGACCGCCGTCACCGGCCCGGGCGCGCCGGTGCAGCATGACATCACCATGACCCGGCAACTCGACTGGGAGGTGGAGCTGGCGGTGATCATCGGCAACCGGGCCACCAAGGTCCGTGAGGACAATGCGATGTCCCATGTCTGGGGCTATTCGGTGATGATCGACATCTCGGCCCGCGACAACCGCCGCGCCGGGCAGTGGATCTATTCCAAGGGAATGGACAGCTATGCCCCCTTCGGGCCGATGATCGTGACGGCGGATGAAATCGACGATCCGCACGGGCTGGACCTGTGGCTGACCGTGAACGGGGTCGAAAAGCAGCGCTCGAACACCAAGCACATGTACTTCAAGATCCCGGCCCTGATCGCGGATCTGAGCAAGGGGATCACGCTGGAGCCCGGCGATATCATCGCCACCGGCACGCCCGAGGGCGTCGGCGCGGGGCGCGATCCGCAGGAATGGCTCTGGCCCGGGGATGTGATCGAGGCCGGCGTCGAGGGGATCGGCGTGCTGCGCAACCCGGTGATCGCCGCCGGTCCGGCGGAAACCGGCGGCCAGCGCGGATAAATGCACTGGCGCGGGCGGTTTTTCCTGCCCGCGCCGCAACAGGCCGAGGCCCATGTTCTATAACTGCGCGGACCATCCCGACCAATTCGTCTACAAGCTGATGACCGCGACGATCACGCCGCGCCCGATCGCCTGGGTCACCACGCGGTCGGCGGATGGGGTGGTGAACGCCGCGCCCTACAGTTTCTTCAACATGATGGGGCACGAGCCGCCCACCGTGGCGCTGGGGTTGTTGCGCGATCCGGACAAGGGGCTGAAGGACACCGCCGAGAACATCTCGGCCACCGGGGAATTCGTGGTCAATCTGGTGGCGCGGGGGATGGCGGAGGCGATGAATGTCACCGCGATCAACGCGCCGAGAGGCGTGAGCGAGGTGGATCTCGCGGGGCTGGAAACGGCGCCCTCAACCCTGATCGCACCGCCTCGGCTGGCGGAGGCTCCGGTGTCTTTCGAATGCCGGCTGCTCAGCGCGGTGATGACCGGGCCGAAACAGATGATCGCCATTGGCCGGGTGGTGGCGATCCATATCGCCGACCGCTTTATGCTCGATGCCGGGCGGGGCCATGTGGACACGCCCGCGCTGGACCTGATCGCGCGGATGCACGGCAGCGGCTGGTACAAGGCCGGCGGCGCGATGTTCCAGATGGACCGTCCGGTCTATGCGCCGGAGCGGGACGGTTAGCATGGGCGCGACCGCAAAGACACGATAGCGGCCCGCACCCGGATTCCGTCGCCCCGACGCCCTGACCTTTACCGTTTTCCGCGCCGCGGCGTGTCAAAGCCGCCCGGGCGGGCGGCGCCCGGTTTGCGGGGCTTGCCCGGCGCCTTGCCCGGTCCTTTGCCCGCCCCCTTGGGCGAAAACCGCTTGGAGACATCGCGGGCGTCGCCGGGCGATGCCGACGGTTTGCCCTTGGGCTTGTCCTTTGGCTTGTGCGCCGGTTTCCCAGCGGGTTTTCCTTCGAATTTTCCGGCGGTCTTTCCGGCCGGTTTTCCCGGGGACGCCTTGCGTTTTTCCGGTGCCGGCTTGTCCTCGGTCCAGGCACGGGGTTTCGCGGCGGCGGGGCTCGCCGAGTGCCGCGGCTTTTTCTTGCCCTCGGGCTTGGGGGATGGGCCGGCATCGGAGCGCACCTCGTCCCGGACCGGGGCCGCCGGGGTCACCGGGGCCGCCGGAGCCGGCGCGGGCGCCCTGCGCGGGGCGCCTTCGTTTCGGGGTTTGTCCCCGGTGCCGGCAGCCCTGGGCGCGCGCGGCCGTGCGGCGTCCGGCCGCGGGCCGCGCCGTTGCGGCGACAGGTCGGGCGCGCTGTCCAGCAGCCGCGCGGCAATCCCTTTTTCAAGCACCCCATCCGCGCCCAGAGCGGCCATGAACCCCTCGACGCTTGCTTCGGACAACTCAACAAAGGTTTCGCTGTCCTGTACCCGGATGGCGCCGATCGCGGATTTGTCGAGGTTGCCCGCGCGGCACAGAAGCGGTAGGAGCCAGCGCGCCTCGGCCCGGTCTTTGTGACCGGCGGAGAGCGCGATCCAGCGGCTCGGACCAAAGTCTCGGTCGGCGCGCGCCGCGGGTTTCGTGTCGGGCGGAAGCAGTTCCTCGGGGGCCGCGTGGCGCGACCGGTACAGGCGCAGATAGGCGGCGGCGATCACCTCGGGGCTGTGAAGCGCAAGCAGTTTGGCGGCGAAATCGGTCTGCGCCTCGGTCAACGGCTCGTTCCAGGCGGGATCGGACAAAAGACGCTCTTCGTCCTGCCGCAGGATGCCTTCGGCCGAGGGGGCAACCGTCCATTCGGCGGAAATCTTGGCCCATTTCAGCAGCCGCTCGGCCTTGTTGACCGCCTTCGGCGGCACGATCAGCGCCGAGATGCCCTTGCGCCCGGCCCGCCCGGTGCGGCCCGAGCGGTGCAGCAGCCCTTCGGTATTGCTTGGCAAATCGGCATGGATCACCAGGTTGAGGTTCGGCAGGTCGATGCCGCGCGCCGCCACATCGGTGGCCACGCAGACCCGCGCCCGGCCGTCGCGCATCGCCTGCAGCGCGTGCGAGCGCTCGCTCTGGCTCAGCTCGCCCGACAGGCTGACCACGGCCAGGCCGCGGTTGGACAGCCGCGCGGTCAGATGGTTCACCGCCGCGCGGGTATTGGCGAAGACGATGGCGCTTTCATCATGGTGAAAGCGCAGCAGATTGAAGATCGCATGTTCGCTGTCCGGCGCGGCAACCCGCAGCGCCTGATAGGAGATGTCGGCATGCTGCTCGGTGCCGCTCAGCGTATTGATCCGCCGCGCGTCGCGCTGGAACTTCTGCGCCAGCTTGGCGATCGTCGGCGGCACGGTGGCCGAGAACAACAGGGTTCGCCGGTCTTCCGGCGCCGCGCCGAGAATGAATTCGAGATCCTCGCGGAACCCCAGATCGAGCATCTCGTCGGCCTCGTCGAGGATCGCAACCCGCAACCCGCTGAGATCGAGCGAGCCGCGCTCGATATGGTCGCGCAGACGCCCCGGCGTGCCGACCACGATATGCGCGCCCCGATCCAGCGCGCGGCGTTCGTCCCGCATGTCCATGCCGCCGACGCAGGAGGCAACCACCGCCCCGGTCCGCGCGTAAAGCCAGGCCAGCTCGCGTTTGACCTGAAAGGCCAGCTCCCGGGTCGGCGCGACGACAAGGGCCAGCGGTTCTGCCGCAGGGCCAAACACGACCTCGTCGCCCAGAAGCGTGGGGGCGATGGCAAGACCGAAGCCGACAGTCTTTCCCGAGCCGGTTTGCGCCGAAACCAGGAGATCGGATGTCGCGACGTCCGGCGCGATCACCGCCTCTTGCACAGGGGTCAATTTGTCGAAACCACGCTCGGCGAGCGCCTCGGACAGGGGGGTGATCATAAGGGACATTCCATGGACGGCGGAGTAAGGAACCGCGAAGAGGGCCAAAGCGGCACGAGACCCTGCCCCATAGAGGCTGCGGCGGGGGAAGTATACGACATAACGTGACGGATGGGGCGATTTCTTGCCGGCGATCCGATTTGAATTTGGATCCGGCAAGCGACAGGACTTCAAGAGTGCCGGGCATCCATTGGCGTCCTCTGCCGGCGCTGGTCGCGGCCTACAGGCTCATGGACCGGCGAAACAGCGCCAGGCTCGCGCTGAAAAACAGCAGCCCGAGCCCGCCCATGAGAGCCAGTTGCGGCCACACCGCCCCGACGCCCGCTCCGCGGAACACCACGGCCTTGGCGAAAGCCAGGAAATGGCGTGACGGCAGCGCGAGAGTAAGACGCTGCACGATGTCCGGCTGGCTTTCTATCGCCCCCATCCCGCCAGAGAGCATGATGATCGGGATGATCACCATGATCACCAGAAGCGCGAACTGGGCCATGCTGCGCGCCGTGGTGCCCAGGAACATGCCGATGGCCGCGGCGGCCGCCAGATAGACCGCCGTGCCGGCCAGGAGCAACCCGACCGACCCCTTCACCGGCACCTGCAGCAGCCCCTCGACGACGAAGAGCAGCGACAGGGTAAAGGCCGCGAGCACCACCACCACATTCGCAAACACCTTGGACAGGGCGATCTCCAGCGGCGTCAGCGGCATCACCATGAGATGCTCGATGGTGCCCTGCTCGCGCTCGCGCAGCATCGCCGCCCCGGTCAGCACGATGGTGAGCAGCGAGAGCTGATTGAGAAGCGACGAGACCGACTTGAACCAGACCGGATTGCCGTTGGGATTGAAGGCGCGGCGCAGCTCCAGCCGCAGGGACGGGTCGGGCGCATCGGGGCTGCCGGACAGAAAGGCGCGGGTCTCGGAGGCCAGGATATTGTTGATATAGTCTGTGCCGAGCTGCGCCTGACTGACGGCGGTGGCGTCGACCTCGAGCTGCGCCGCGGGGGCAAGGCCCGCGATCACGTCGGCCTCGAAACCCGGGGGAAACCCGAGGACGAACATGATCCGGCCCGCGTTCATCGCCGGCCCCGCCTCATCTGGAGACATCCACACCTGCGGCTGGAACCAGGGCGGACCGAACGCGCCGGCGATCTGGCGGGTGAGCATCGAGCTGTCCTCGTCGACGATGGCGATCGCGGCGTTATAGACGGTATCCCCCGCGCCGCTGGCCTCGAGGATCACGGCGATGATGAAGGACCACAGGATCAGCACCACCATCACCGGATCGCCAAGAACGCTTTTCAGCTCTTTTCCCGCGAGCCAGAAGATATTGGCAAGCCGCCGCATGGCTAGCGTTCCTGTTTCCTGAGAAAGAGCACTGCGAGCGCGGTCAGCACCGGGCCAAAGGCCGCGAGGCGCAGCAGATGCCCCGAAAGCTCTGACAGGCCCAGCCCCTTGGTGAAGGTGCCGACGCTGAGCCCCATGTACCAGGTCGTGGGCCAGAGCGTGCCGAGAATGCGCGCGGGCCCCTCCAGCGATGAAACCGGGGTGATCATCCCCGAAAATTGCAGCGTCGGCATCACCGACAGGATCGCCGCGGCAAAGACCGCAGTGACCTGCGTGCTGGCCATCATCGACACCAGAAGGCCATAGCCGGTCGCCGCCACCGCATAGAGCGTGGCGCCAAGCAGCAGCGCCGCGGGGCTGCCTCTGAGCGGCACACCCAGAACCGTGACCACCAGCGCGGTCAGGATCACGAAATTCAACAGCGTGATCGCGACATAGACCAGTTGCTTGCCGATCAGGAATTCGACGCGGCTGGTGGGGGTGACATAGAAATTGGTGATCGTCCCGATTTCCTTTTCCCGCGCCACGCTGACCGCCATGAGAATCGCCGGGAACAGCAACAGCAGCAGCGGCGGGATCGAGGGGCCGATGGCGGGCAGGCTCTCCATCGTGGGGTTGTAGTGGAAACGTGGCTCGATCCGCGCCGGCGGGATCTGCGCCGGGGTGGCCGCCGGCCCGTGGCCTGCAAGGGCCAGCGCGGACCGCGCCCCGACCGACAACAGATGGTTATGCGCGCCCTCGACATAGCTTTCCACCGTTCCGGCGCGGCTGGTGTCGGTGCCGTCGATCAGCGCGGCGATGTCAGAGGTCTCGCCTCGGCGCAGGGCACGGCCGAACCCGGGCGGGATCTGAAGCGCCAGTGCCAGCTCGCCGCTGGACATGCGGCGATCGAGGTCCGCCGCGCTGCCGATCGGCGGCCGTTCGAGGAACCACCGGGAGTTCTGGAACCCGGACAGATAGGCGCGGCTTTCCGGGCTGCGGTCCTGATCGAGGGCGGCAAAGGGAATTTCGCGGACCTCCTGCGAGATGCCGAACGACATGACCAGCAACAGGACCGCGCTGCCGACAAACGAAAAGACAAGCCGCACCGGATCGCGGCGCACCTGCATCGCCTCGCGGGCGGTGAAGGCCAGAAGCCGTGCCAGGCTGAAGCGCGGCGCCCGGGCGCCGGCTGGCGCCGCCTCGCCGCCGCTCAGCGCAGCATCGCTTTCCGGCGCCTCCGGCGGCATGGCGTCGACCATGTGGGCGATAAACGCCTCCTCGAGCGTTTTCGCGCCGCGGTCCGCGATGATCGCCCGGGGTGCGCCGGTCACCAAGACCTTGCCCGCGTGCATCAGCGAGATCCGGTCACAGCGCATTCCCTCGTCCATGAAATGCGTCGAAATGAAGATCGTCACCCCGTCCTTGCGCGCCAGGTCCAGCAGCATGTTCCAGAATGCGTCGCGCGCCTGGGGATCGACGCCGGAGGTCGGCTCGTCGAGGATAAGAATGTCGGGCCCGTGGATCACCGCGACCGCCAGCGACAGCCGTTGCCGCACCCCGAGCGGCAGCGCGGCGGCGGTCTGATCGAGATAGGGCGCAAGCCCGAAGCGGGGCACCAGATCGGCCATGCGTTCGGCCGTGCCGGCCCTGCCCAAATGGAAAAGGCGGGCGTGGAGCAGTAGGTTCTCGCGCACGGTCAACTCGCCATAAAGCGAGAAGGATTGCGACATGAACCCGACCCGGCGGCGAGCGGACAGGTTCTGCGCATCGACAGGCTTGCCAAAGAGCCATGCCTCGCCCTCGGTGGCGGGCAACAGCCCGGTCAGCATCTTCATGGTCGTGGTCTTGCCGCAGCCGTTCGAGCCGAGGAAACCAAAGATCTCGCCGCGGGCGATCTCGAAACTGACGCCATCGACAGCGGTGAAACCGTCAAAGCGTTTGGTCAGGTTTCGCGCCCTGATCGCCGGTTGTCCATCGGCGCTTGGGGCGGCGGGGACCGGTGCGGGTGGGGTCCGTGCCGCCGGGAGTTGCGCGCCAGGGATCGGTGCGCTCAGGCTCCGTGCGCTCGGCGCCTCGCCCGGGGCAGGCTTTTCGCCATTGAGCAGGGCAACATAGGCGGCCCCGACGTTGGCGGCGCCGGTCCGTGTCATCAGCGCGGCGGGGCTGGCCTCGGCCAGTATCCGGCCCTCGTTCATGGCGATGAGGTGTTCGAACCCCTCGGCCTCTTCCATATAGGCGGTCGAGACCAGGACGCTCATGTCCGGGCGGTCCTTGCGGATCGCTCCGATGAGATCCCAGAACTGGCGCCGCGAGAGCGGATCGACGCCGGTCGTCGGCTCGTCCAGCAACAAAAAATCGGGATCGTGAATCAGCGACGCGCAAAGCCCGAGTTTCTGTTTCATGCCGCCCGAGAGTTTTCCGGCGGGGCGGTCGAGGAACGGCGCAAGACCGGTCGCACGGGTCAGACGCGCGATCCGCGTGGCCCGTTCGGTCCGTCTCTGGCCGAAGAGTTTGCCGAAAAACTCGAGATTCTCGCGGATGCTCAGATCGTGATAGAGGTTCCGGCCCAGACCCTGCGGCATGAAGGCCACCCGCCGCCCCATATCGGCGCGGAATCCGGCGCTGGACAAGTCACCGCCGAGCGTCCAGATGCGACCGGTCTGCAGCCTCTTTGCCCCGGCGATCAGCCCCATCAGTGTCGATTTCCCCACGCCGTCCGGCCCGATCAGCCCCACCATCCGGCCCCTGGGGATGCACAGTGTCACCCCGTCCAGCGCGGTGACCTTGCCATAGCGATGGCTCACCTCCCTGAGGCTCGCAACGCAACCGCTCTCACCGGGGTCGGTCATTGCCCTGTTTCCGCATCGGACCCGGCCTCAGCCCCCATCGGCGCCGGCAGAGACACCGCGAGGGGGGGTGTCAGCCCTTCGGGCCAGCCGGGCAGATTGCCGTCCGGTCCGACCAGCCGGACCCAGGCCACGCCGCGCACCCCGGTCTTGACCTGCGCGAGGCGGGCCTTGACCAGATCCGGCGGAATCCGCACGCGAATGCGGAACATCAGGCTTTCGCGCTCTTCGATGGTTTCGACCTGCTTCGGCGTGAACTGGGCCTGCGGGGCGACGAAACTGACGGTGGCGGGGATGGCCGCACCAGGCATCACATCGGCCACGATGCGCGCCTCGTCGCCCAGCCGCACCCGCGGCGCCGCCGTCGCCGGCAGGAAGAATTCCATGTAGACATTGCCCAGGCTGACCAGCGTCAGAACCTTGCCGCCGCCGCCCAGCACCTCGCCGGGCTGCGCCAGACGATAGAGGATGCGGCCCGCCTCGGGGGCATGCAGCGTGCTGTCGGCGATCCGCGCTTCGATCTCGTGCAGGACCGCAAGGTCCGCATCGACCGCGCGTTCCTTTGCCCGCGCCTCGGCCCGTGCGGCGGCAAGGCCGGCCTCGGCCACCTGCGCCTCGGTCCGGCGAATATCGAAGTTCGCCTGCGAGATGACATCGCGGCGGCTCAGGGTCTCGGCGCGGGCGAGTTCGCTATTGGCGAGCGCAAGGTTCGCCCCCGCCCTGGTCACCCCGGCCCGGGCCACCGCAACCGCGGCCTCGGCGCTGTCCACCGCGGCCTGCGCGCGCGCCTTTTGTGCCTCGAGTTCGGCCGTGTCCATCACCGCAAGAACGTCACCGGCCGCCACCAGATCACCCTCCTGCACGGTTATCTTCGCCACCCGCCCCGAAAGCCGAGTAGAGACGTCGATGAGGTCGGCCTCGATCCGGCCGTTGCCCCGCGCGAAACCGTCGGGGGGCAACCCGCTCGGCGCCAGGAGCGTCTTCCAGAGCGTGTAGCCGAGGAATGCCGCCAGGACGGCAACAACAAGGGCGATCGAGATTTTTCGCGACATCGCTAGGCACCTCCCTCTGCGCCGGGTTTCGCCACGACCCCCGTCCGATCCGGGGGGCGGCCGCCATGGACGTTCGTCAACACGACGGCGGCCTGTTCCGCGGTCCCGACCACGCTGAAGAGTTCGCGATCCCCGGTGACTTCGCGCGCCGCGCCGAGAAAGCTGATCCTCATGACGCCGTCTTCCCTATGCCCCGATGTCCGGTGGCATCGAGATGCCCCGCAGATAGATCGCGAAGACCCGCGGCGCGTCGACGCGCATCTTTCCCAGGTCGTCCGCGATCAGGGACTGCATGACCAGCCCCTGAATGGTGCCGACAAACAGCGTCGCCGCCGCCGCGTCATCCAGGTCCGGGCGCAATTCTCCACGCGCCTTGCCGGCCGCGATCAATTCGCACAGGCGTGCCGCGTATTGTTTCATCATGTTCTGCGCGAGGCTCTTTGCCGGCGTCTTTCGCGCGCTCTGAAGCTCGCCGAACAGCATGCGCGGAACGCCGGGATGGTCGGCCACAAATCCGACATGCGCCATGAACATCGCCTCCATTTTCCCAAGCGGCGTCTCGGCGTCCCTGGCGGCCCGATCGATCCGGGCCATCAGGTTCTTGGACACCCAGGTGATGACCGCCATCCAGATCGCATCCTTGTTGGGGAAGTGGCGAAAGATCGCGCCCTGCGTCAGCTTCATATGCTTGGCGATGGCGGCGGTGGTGATGGAATCCGGGTTGGTAGAGCCGGCAAGCTCGATCACCGCCTCGACGGTGACGTTCCGGCGCTCTTCCGCCGGGATCTTCTTCGGTCTGGTCCGGGTCACTGCAATCCTCCATCTTCCAGGCTTGGACAGCCGACCGCGCCCCCGAGAGGGCGCCGGCGATCAAATGCGTCACAATCCATCATGGCTTGATATAATATAGTAATCAATTACTATCTTGATTCGAGCGCATCCGCCAGCGCCGACTCGTGGGAGAGGGCGGGATGTCGGCACCCAGCCGCCGAGCCGTGCAAGGCAGAGGGCACACACCTTGCGATAGGAGCTGGATGACTTGGAAACAGGCTGCGGACATGTGCCGGACCGTTTGGCTGAAAGAGGATAGGATAATGCAAACCAGACAGCGGGGATTGGCGATCGCGGCGGCGGTTGCCGTCGTTTTCGGGCTTCTGACTGTATTCTCGGGGTCACGCGCGCTGTTCGGGGACGCCGCGGCGCGCGCCGCAGTCGGCAATGCGGTTCCGTTCGTGCTGTGGTTCAATTTTCTGGCCGGCTTTGCCTATGTGGGCGCTGGCATCGGCCTGTTCCGGCGGCGGCGCTGGGCGGTGCGGCTTTCGATCGCGATCCTTGTTGCGACGATACTGGTGATGATCGCCTTCTGGGTGCATGTGGCGCTTGGCGGCGCCTACGAGATCCGCACGGCGGGCGCGATGGGCCTGCGCACACTCGTCTGGGCCATCATCGTTGCCGTGGCGCCGCGCAAGCCGGCAAGGTCCGTTTCCGACGTGGCGCAAACCAAGGGCCGAAACCCGCTTTGAAACGGCAAGGTGGCGAAACGGCGAAGAACCTCGCGCCCCGGGCCGAGCTCATCGCGCAAGACCTTGAGGCGGCGATCTTGCAAAGCACCTCAGCCGATGCGACAGGCCCGCACGCGCCTCACTCTGCCGGTGTCAGCCGCATGCCGTTCGAGGCGCGGTAGGTTCCGTCGGACAGGCGGGTGAACGTCAGGCATTCGTCCATTCTGCGCGGACCGGTGACGATCTTGACGCACAGCCGGTTGTCCGACAGCGACCAGGTTCCCGCCCCTGCGCCGACCGGTGCCCGCATGGTCACGGTGCCGTCCTCGGCGTACCGCAAGGACACCGACATGATCCCTTTCCTGCCGTGAAAGCTGTGACCGACGATCCGGGACCGGATGTCCTGCCCCGAGAGAATGTCCTGCGCGCTCCCCTCGACGCAGAAGGCGGCCAGGATCGCGACCGCCAGGGCCGCGGTCTTCACACATTGCACCAGGGCGCCTGTGTTTCTTTCGGCGACCGGCGCGCGCCGCGTCGGGCGCGGCGCACCCGATTTCAGCGCAAATCTCTGGCGGGCATGTCCTGAACGCAACCCGCAATTGGTTTCACCTCGCATGGTCAGCTCCCTCCTGCGTCAATTTGATTTCCGGCCGAGATCCGGCGCGTCGCTGTGTTTTCTCTGGACCTGCGCCAGGCCCAGATCGCCAAGGATGGCGTAAAAGGCGGGCAGCACGAGCAGGACCAGTAGGGTTGACGAGAACAGGCCGAAAACCACCGAAATCACCAGCGGCTTCAACGTCTGCGCCTGCGTGCTGGTCTCCATCAGCAGCGGAACCAGCCCCATCATCGTGGTCGACACCGACATCAGGATCGGGCGGAACCGCTCGCGACTGGCCTGCCCGGCCGCCCGCGCCAGATCCATCCCCGCGCCGGCATGCTGTTTGACAACCTGGACCAGCAGGATCGCGTTATTCACCACGATCCCGGCCAGCGACGCGGCGCCGATCAGCGAGGGCATCGAGATGTTGTACCCCATGATCAGATGGCCCTGCACCACGCCGATAAAGGCCAGCGGGATCGACACCATCACGATCACCGGCTCGACGTAGCTGCGGAACTGGAACGACAGAACCACATAAATGCCGACCAGCCCAATCAGGAAACCGCGCAGGATCGACGCGACCGTTTCCGCCGAATTGGCGCTTTGCCCGCCGATCTCGAAATGCAACCCCGGCGTCGCGGCCGCGAGCTGGGGCAGAAACCCGGTCGCCAGCTGGGACACGATGGCGTCGGCGTTTCCGATACGGGTATCGACGTCCGCCTGAACGGTGACCGTGCGTTGTCCGTCAACATGGGAAATGGAGGACCAGCCCCGCGCCTCGTCGATCTGCGCCACCGTTGACAACGGCACCTGCTGCCCGCCCCGCAGCGTCACGGTGAAATCGCGCAGATCGTCGCGGGAATCGCGGTCCTCGGGCGATTGCTCAAGCTCGACCTCATGCGCGATGTCCCCCTTCTGGACCGTCGTTATGACCCGGCCCAGAAAGGCCGCCCCGATCTGATCGGCGACCTCGCGCGCGCTCAACCCCAATCCGGTCGCCCCCTCGGCGAGCCGCAACCGAAGCTCCGGCTTGCCGGGGCGCAGATCGTGGGTGGCGTTGAAGACCCCGGCATAGGTCCGGGTTTCGGTCAACAGCCGGTCCGCCGCGACTGCGAGGTCATCGAGGTCCGGCGCGGACAAACGAATTTCAATCGCGATCCCCTGTGGGCCGATGCTCGGTTCGGTCAGCAGGATGGCCAACGCGCCGGGCACCTCGCCGATCGCCTCGTGCCACTGCGTCACGATCTCGTCCAGCGTCACGGTCCGCGTCTCGGCGCCCAGAAGATCGGCGCTGATCGTCGCCACATGCGGGCCGGATTCGCCCGCCGTGGCGTTGTGGTTGAAGCGGGCCTGCACGGATTTCACCAGCGCCGCGCCACCGGGCTGATCCGGGGCAAAGGTGGCGTCGACCAGATTCAGCGCGGCGGTCACCCGGTCCACCACCCCGGTTGTCCGGGTCAGCGGCGTGCCCTGCGGCATCAGGATGCGGGCCTCCAGAACGTCGCCGTCGATGGCCGGAATCGCCTCGCGTTTGAGATAGCCGCCGGCCATCAACCCGACGGTCACGATCAGCGCCGCGATGGTCGCGCCGGTGACCAGGTATCGGTGGCGGATCGCCAGATCGGCCGCAGCGCCGATCCGCCTTTCGCGGAACCGCTCGAACCAGGCGTCGAACCCTGCACGGAACCGCGACGGCGGCTTGTCCGCGCTCTTCAGCCCGTGGCTCAGGTGGTGCGGCAGCACCCAGAACGCCTCGGCCAGGCTCGCCGCCAGCGCCGCGATCAGGACCAGCGGCACGACCTCCAGAACCGCGCCCAATTCCCCGGCGAGAAAGGCGAGCGGCCCGAAGACCGCGATGGTGGTCGCAAAGGATGACAGCACGCCCGGCATCACGGCGCGGGCGCCGATTATGGCCGCCTCGGTCCGCGAGGCACCACGGGCGGCGGCCTCGGCGATTGAATCGGAAATCACGATCGAATCGTCCATCACGATCCCGATCGCCATCAGAAGGGCGACAAGGGTCATCATGTTCAGCGACAATCCCTGAAGCGCCATCGCCGCAAAGGCACCCATGATGGCCACCGGCAGCCCCATCGCGGCCCAGATCGCGAAACCGGGTCGGAAAAACAGGCTCATCACCGCGATCACCAGAGCCAGCCCGATGATCCCGTTCTGCACCAGCATCACCAGCCGGTCGCGCACGATGCTGGTCATATCCTTGACGATTTCGAGCCGCAGCGTGTCGGGCAGGGCCGCACGTTCTTCCGCAACCAGTCGCTCGACGCTGTCGAATACCTCCAGCGCGTCCGCGCCCAGCGCCTTGTCGACCTGCAGGAACACCGCGCGCTGACCGTCGAGAAAGGCGCGCTCCTCTTCCGGCGCGTAGCTTTCGGAGATGGTCGCGATCTGGCCCAGTGTCAGCTCGGCGCCGTTCGGTTCGGAGAGCACCACCAGATCCCCCAGTCCGGCCAGGCTGCGGCGTTCGTCGGTAAAGCGAAGGCTGATCTCGCGGTCGCCGGTGTCCAGGCTGCCGAGCGGCCGGTCGACGCTCTGCGCGTCGATTGTCGCGGCCAGCGCCGTCACCGTCAGACCGTGCTGTTCCATCACCGCGCGCGGAACCGTGATCCGGAACTGCCGCGTGCCGAACCCGGACATCGTCACCTTTGCCACGCCCGGCAGCGCCGACAGACGATCCTGAAGCGCTGCCGCATACCGTTCCAGATGCGCCGCCGGCAGATCCCCCGCCACCGCGACGGAGGTCACGTTGTCGGTGCGATGCAATTCCCGCACGATGGCCGGATCGGCCTGGTCGGGGAAATCATCCACCGCCGATACCTCGGTGCGCAGATCGTTCACGAAACGCGCGCTGTCACCGCCCGGCGCCATCGTGGCCGTGGCCCGGCCGATGCCGGCCTGCGCATTGCATGTCAGCTCTTCCAGGTTCTCGACGCTTTCGACCGCGTCCCAGATCCGGCGGCAGATCGCGTCCTCGACCTCTTCGGCGGCGGCGCCGCGATAAATGGCGCTGATCTCCGCCTCGACCGGCCGGAAGTCGGGAAAGGTCTCGCGCCTGAGTGTCGGCGCGGCCATGAGACCGGCAGCGAAGATCAGCACGATCAACAGGTTGGCCGCGGTCGGGTGTTCGGTGAACCAGCGGATCATTCCGACGCCCCCACCGGGTCGACCCGCAGGCCCGGAATCGCCGGCATCAGATCATCGAGAATGACCTCCTCGCCGGGGGCCACACCGCCTGCCAGCACCGCCTGCCCCGACTGCCGCCAGGCGACCGAGACGTCGCGCAGCTCAAGCCGGCCGTCGCTGTCGCGCAGATAAACCAGGCCGCCCTCGTGGATCGCGCTGTCGGGGAGGGTGACGCGCGCCTGCGCGTCCGGTCCAGTCAGCACGACCTCGACATACATGTTCGGGACCAGCGGCAACCGCAGGGGCGGATTGGCCCCGGCATAGGGGTTGTCCACCTCGATCACGGCGGGAACGGACCGGGCCTGCGGGTCCAGCGCGCTTTCCACCCGCACCAGACGGCCGATCCAGCTCTGCGACGGGTCGGAGACGAGCCGCACCTCGGCGGACACCTTTGCCAAACGCTCCGCAAGACCCGAAAACGTCATCGTGTCACCCGGCGCCGTGCCCGCCAGCAGGCGCCGGAACGACATCACCGGGATCTGTGCGGCGATCTCGACACGATTGATGCCATCTGCGCTGATCAGCGGCTGGCCGGCCCCGACGAACTGATGCCGTTCGACATGCACCCGGCCGACCCGCAGATCGAAGGGCACGACGATGTCGGTCTTTTCAAGATCGCGCCGTGAGCGGGCCAAAATCGCTTTGGTCCGCGCCATCTGCGAGTCAAGCCGGGCGCGCCGCGACGGGATCAACGCGTGCGCATTGCGCAGCTCCTCGACACCGCGGCGGACCTGCAAGGTGGTGCGTTCCTGTGAATCCAGCGCCGATTGCGCCGCCACGCCGCGCTCGACCAGATCCCGGACCCGCGCCAGTTCGGCCTCGGCAAGGTGCAGGCGGCTCTCTTCCAGCGCCACGAGACGGCTGGTGTTAGCCTGATCGACATCGAGCTGGGCCAGATCCGCCGCCAGCGCCCTCAGGTCCGCCTCGGCCTCGGCCACCGCCAGTTCGTATACCGTCGGATCGATCTTCAGGACCCTTGTGCCCGGTGGAAGGATGTTGCCCGTCTCCAGATCGGGGTGACGCCGGATGATGGTGCCGGCGACTTCGGCCACCGCCTCCCAGCTGCGCGCGGCCTTGACGTTGCCATAGCCGCGCACAACCGTCCGCAGCGACACGGCCTCGGCCGTGATCGTGTGCGCGACCACGCTGCGCTCTGCATGCTTCACCCGCCCCGGAGGCTCGGATGTCGAGATGAACCATGCCGCGACGCAAACCCCGAGTGCGATCGGCGCAATCAGTCGTAATCCGCGCGGTATCTTCACGGCCGAGCTTCCTCTTTGTCCGGGTCGAACCGGCGCCTGATCCCTGGCAGCGCTTGCGCGCCCTGCCAGGCACAGAATTGCCCGAACGGCTCCGCCGGGCGCAGGCCAGCCCGCCCCGTGAAAACCAGCGCCAGCAAACGAATTCCCTGGAAAGTCGACACTGTGGAAAGCGGCGGGTTGACCTGCCGCAACTCAGGCCCGGTTCCTGTCAATCTTCCTGCGATCATTTCGACCCTCACACTTGATAGTAATTGGTTACTATCCAATTGACCGCCCCGCAAGGCGTTGTTGCAGCCCTCACGCCAGGGACAGGATGATCCTCCCCCCCCATTGACCTCATGCCGGCGAAAGATCCCGGTGGCGGCGAGGCCGCTCAAACGGACGATGAAAATGTGGGTTTCGACGGGTTCCCGGTCATGCCTTTTGCGGCGATGCGACCGCCAAAGGCCTTGAAACCGCGCATCCGGGAAATTGCGCTGCCCCCCCGTTCGACAAATGCCGCGCCCGGACAAGGGACAAAGGCGTTGTCAGACGAAGCGTTCGGACAGGGTGCGGGCCGCCTCCAGGACGGCCTGGCGCGCAGTTTCCTGATCCAGCGTCTCCAGCGCGACGACGCCAATGGAATACTCCATCCCGGCAAAGGCCTCACCGGGCAGGCGCACAGGGCTCGACACGCCGACGGCCCCCTTGTGCAACTGTCCACGGGTTGCACTGTATCCATGCGCGCGGGCGAAGAGGATCTCTTCGGTGTCGTCCGGCCGCGCGGGACGCGCCGAGAGAATGGCAATGCCAGCCGCCCCGCGGCTCACCGGGTGCCGGGTGCCGACCCGATAATGGATGTTGACCATCGCCTGCCGCGGCTCTGCGGTCTGGACCACGACACATTCGTCGCCCTCGGCCATGGACAAAAAGGCGGTCGCGCCGGTCCTTTCGGCCAGATCCTCCAGAATCGGGCGGACCTGCGTCCGGATGCTGTCGGCAGCCTGCGCCCCGAGCTGGAACGCTGCGGCGCCGAGCACGATGCGCCCGTCATCCAACCGCCGGACCATGCCATGCCCCGACAGGGTCGCAACGATCCGATACGCCACGGCGCGGTGCAGGGAGAGCCGCTCCGCGAGGTCGCCCACCTTGAGCCCGCCCGGCGTGCGGGCGACCAGCAAAAGCGCCTCGATCCCGCGATCCAGTGTCTGGAGCGTTCCCTGTGCCATTCAGCTCCCTGTCCTGCCCTGTCCCACGGTTCTGCGGTTCTGCGGTTCTGCGGTTCTGCGGTTCTGCGGTTCTGCGTCGGGGCCGCAAATAGCCATATTCCGCCCCCCGGGCAACAACGCATCTCTATATCCGCACATACCGTAACGATATTGGCGATTGCATGTTCACTATTAGCAAATTAAACGAGGCACCGGACATCATAACCGGGAGGAGACGGGACGATGACGGATTCGGCGCAACAGGCATCAATCGGTTCGCAGACCTGCCCGTTCGGCGGCGCCGGCGCGGAAAAGGCGGCGCAAGACGGCTGTCCGGTCACCGACCCGGCCGCCATGGCCCGCGCTTTCGATGCCTTCGAAGGCCCCTATCAGCTCGATCCGGCCGAGGCGCTGCGCTGGTCGCGCGACCAGCTGCCGGTCTTCTACAGCCCCAAGCTCGGCTACTGGGTGGTCAGCCGCTATGACGACATCAAGGCGGTGTTCCGGGACGGCATCCTGTTCTCGCCCCGCAACGTGCTGGAAAAGGTCACCCCCGCCACGCCCGAAGCGATGGAGGTGCTGAAAAGCTACGGCTATGCCATGAACCGCACCATGGTGAACGAGGACGAGCCGGCGCATATGGAGCGACGCCGGGCACTGATGGATCACTTCATCCCCGCCAATCTGGAACACCACCAGGAGATGGTCCGCCGCCTGACCCGAGAAAAGATGGACGCCTTTATCGACCAGGGCCGCGTCGATCTGGTCGAGGCGATGCTCTATGAGGTGCCGCTGAACGTGGCGCTGCATTTCCTCGGCGTTCCCGAGGACGAGATCGCGGTGCTGCGCACCTTCTCCGTCGCGCATTCGGTCAACACCTGGGGCAAGCCCACCGACGATCAGCAGATCGCCGTCGCCCACGACGTCGGCCGGTTCTGGGAATATGCCGGAAAGATCATCGAAAAGATGAAGGCCGAGCCCGAGGGGACCGGCTGGATGCATGAAACCATCCGCAAGAATGCAGAAATGCCCGACGTGGTCACCGACAGCTATGTGCATTCGATGATGATGGCGATCATCGTCGCGGCGCATGAGACCACCTCGCTCGCCTCCGTCAACATGTTCAAGACCCTGCTGTCCAACCGCGAGGCATGGGACGACATCTGCGCCGACCCGAGCCTCATTCCCAACGCGGTCGAGGAATGCCTGCGCTATGCCGGCTCGATCGTCGCCTGGCGGAGGCAGACCACCGCCCCCACCACGCTGAACGGCGTCGATCTGCCCGAGGGGGCAAAGCTGCTGATCGTGCAGGCCTCCGGCAACCAGGACGAGCGGCATTTCGAGGATGGCGACAAATTCGACATCTACCGCGACAACGCCGTCGATCACCTGACCTTCGGCTATGGCAGCCACCAGTGCATGGGCAAGAACATCGGCCGGATGGAGATGCGGATCTTTCTTGAGGAGTTCACCCGCCGCCTGCCCCACCTGCGGCTGGCCGAGCAGGCGTTCACCTATCTGCCCAACACCTCGTTTCGCGGCCCGGATCACCTCTGGGTCGAATGGGATCCGGCGCTGAACCCGGAGCGGGAGCACCTGCAACTTGCCCACGACAATCTGTATTTCCCGGTCGGCGCGCCGTCTCGCCGCGACATCGCCCGCAAGGTCCGCGTGGCAGACGTGCGGCAAGAGGCGGACGGCATCGTCGGCCTGACACTGGAAGACGCCAAGGGTCGCCCGCTGCCGCGCTGGAGTGCCGGGGCGCATGTGGAGCTGGTCGCAGGCGGGTACGACCGCAAATATTCGCTCTGCGGCCAGGCCGACGCGCCGGGCTACGACCTCGCCATCCTGCGCGAGGACGAGGGGCGCGGCGGTTCGCGCTATATCTGCGACCATCTCCGCGAGGGGATGGAACTGCGCCTGCGCGGGCCCAGTAACCTGTTCCGCCTGGACGAGGAGGCGCCGGCCTATGTGCTGATCGCAGGCGGGATTGGCGTGACCCCGATCCTCGCCATGGCCGACCGGCTGAAGGCGCTGGGGAAACCCTATGCGATCCACTATTGCGGCCGCGCGCGCGCGACCATGGCGCTGCTTGGTCGGCTGCAGGCCGATCATTCGGACCACCTGAGCCTCCACATCAAGGACGAAGGCGCCCGCGCCGATCTGCCGGCAATCGTCGCCGCCCTGCCCGAGGGCGGCCAGATATATTGCTGCGGCCCGGAGCGAATGATCACTGCACTGGAGGATCTGACGGCGGACAGGCCCGAGGGCACACTGCATTTCGAACACTTCTCGGCACATGATACCGGGCTCGACCCGGACAAGGAACAGGCCTTCGACGTCGAGTTGAAGGACTCCGGCCTGACCCTGACCGTCGCCGCCGACCAGACGCTGTTGGACGCGATGCAGGCCGCCGGCATCGACGTCGCCTCCGACTGCTGCGAAGGTCTGTGCGGCAGTTGCGAGGTCGATGTGCTGTCAGGAGAAATCGACCACCGCGACATGGTGCTTACACGGGCGGAACGGGCGGAAAACCGCCGCATGATGGCCTGTTGTTCGCGCGCAAAGAACGGAGGCCGGATCAAGCTGGCGCTCTGACGCCCGGTGACCGGCCCAAGCACCCCTAAACCCCCGAGACATCACAGGGAGGATTCTCAGATGACACGCAAACCCAATCTTCTGGCCAGCGCGGCACTTTCCGCCATCATGGCCCTGACCGGCACGGTCGCCGCCGAGGCCAAGACCAAGCTGAAGGTCAGCCACTACCTGCCGGCGGTTCACGGTATTCACACCGATTTCATCGTGCCCTGGACAGAGCAGATCACCGCCTGCACGGGCGGCGAGGTCGAGTTCGAGATCTTTCCAGCCGGCTCGCAGCTGGGCAATGTCGCGCGCCAGCAGGAACAGGTCATGGCCGGGGTGGTCGACATCGCACATGGCCTGCACGGCATCCCGCGCGGCCGGTTCCCGCGCACCTCGCTGATCGACATGCCGTTCCTGACCGATGACGCCGGCGCGGCAAGCTATGCGCTCTGGTCTCTTTACCCCGAGTATCTCTCCGAAGAATACCGGGGGCTGAAAGTTCTGGCGCTTCATGCCCACAACGGCGGCCTGCTGCACACCGGCAAGAAGAAGGTCGAGACGATTGAGGACATGGATGGGCTGCGCATCCGCACCCCCAGCCCGGCGGTCTCCGAGATGCTGTCCTTTCTGGGCGCCGATCCGCAGGGTCTGCCGCCGGGAGAGGTCTATGAAAGCCTGCAGCGCGGCGTCATCGACGGCACCGTTTTCCCCTGGGATCCGGTCAAGAGCTTTGGCCTGAACGAGGTGCTGAACTACCATCTCGATCTTGGCGCCTATACCGTTTCGTTCTTCTACGTGATGAACCAGCGCTCTTACGACCGGCTGAGCGACACGGCCCAGGCCTGCATCGACAAATATTCGGGCGCCGATCTGGTCGCGAAATTCGGCGACTGGTGGGATCAATGGGATGCGCCCGCACGCCAGGAGGCGATCGACGCGGGCCATGAGATCATCACCCTCTCTGACGAGCAGCGCACCCGCTGGGAAGAGACCCTGCAGCCCATGATGGCGGCCTATCTTCAATCGGTCGAGGATGCCGGCGTTGATAACGCCGAAGATATCTACAAAGCCATGCAGGACAAAATCCGGGAGTATGAGGCCGCGCATCAGGAGTGATGCCGGTCACGGCCTGACAACTGTTCCGGCCCGCGTCGTGACGCGGACCGGAGCCTGACGGGATGGGGGAAAGAGATTGGCAAGACAGCTTGCGAAACGGGCCAGGGGCCTCGTCTCGGTGATGGCGATGGCGGGTGTGACCGCCTACGGCGCCGCTGCGGTGGTGACGGTCGCCGATGTTCTGGGCCGCCGGATCGGCCTGCCGATCGAAGGCGTGGTCGATCTGGTGCAGCTTTTCGTTGTGACCGGCGCCTGGCTTGCAATGCCCTATGCTTTCATGTCCGCAGCGCATGTGAGCGTGGATTTCCTGCTGGCACTGATGCCGGACAGTCTGGCGGTCTCGCTCCGGCTGATGGCCGCCGCCCTGACCCTGAGCCTACTCGCGCTGATGCTTTGGCAGGGCTTTCTCACCTTCCAGACCCGCACGATGTTCGGTGACAAGTCCCAGCAACTCGGGATCCCGGTCGCGTTGTACTGGTACCCGCTGCTGGTCGGGCTGGCCGCCTCCATGCTTGGCGTATTGCTCGAACTGCACCAGGCGCTGAAAGGGACACCGGATCATGAGTGACGCAATCCTCGGGCTGCTGGGTTTCACCGCCGCACTGGTCCTGATCGGCCTCGGCCTGCCGGTGGCGGTGTCCATGGGCGTGATCGGCACCCTCGGCTACTGGTATCTGAACGGCTGGATGGGGGCGTCCTACATCCTTGGGTCCAGCCCCTTCGAGTCGATCTTTCCCTATTCCTTTTCGGTGATACCGCTGTTCGTCATGATGGGGGTGTTCGCCTCGCATGCCGGCCTGTCGCGATCGCTGTTCAACGTGATCAACGCCTACATCGGACACCGCAAGGGCGGGCTGGCGATCACCACGGTCGGCGCAAGCGCGGTGTTCGGCGCGATCTGCGGCTCGTCGCTGGCCACCGTGGCCACGATCGGCCGGGTCGCTCTGCCTGAGATGAAGCGGCACGGTTATGATCCGTCGCTGTCCACCGCCACCGTCGCGGCCGGCGGGACGCTGGGCGTCCTGATTCCGCCCTCGGTGCTTCTGGTCATCTACGGGTTGCTGACCCAAAGCTCGATCGGCCAGCTCTTTATCGGCGCCCTGGTGCCGGGGCTGCTGGGCGCGGCGCTCTATGCCGGCGCGATCATGGTACGGGTCCGGCTGACGCCCGGGATCGCCCCGCGCGCCGAACGGACAGGCTGGCACGACCGGCTGCGGCGCACCGGGCAGGTCTGGCCGGTGATGGCGCTCTTTTTCGTGGTGATCGGGGGCATCTATCTGGGATGGTTCTCGCCGACAGAGGCCGCGGCTGTGGGCGCAGTCGGCGCCTTTCTTCTGGCGCTGTTCTCCGGCGAGTTGAACCGCACGACGCTGAAGGCCTCGGTGTTTGAGACCACGGGTCTGACCGGGATGATCTTTTTCATCCTGATCGGGGCGGCCCTGTTCAATTTCTTTCTTGAAAACACCGGCCTTCCGCAATTCCTGATCGAGCAGATCCGCAATTCCGGCCTCGGGCCGACCCCGGTCATGATCCTGATCCTGGTCTTCTACATCGTTCTGGGCTGTTTCATGGATTCGATGTCAATGATCCTGCTGACCGTGCCGCTGCTGGCGCCGGTCGCCGTGGACCTGGATTTCAGCCTGGTCTGGTTCGGGATCGTCGTGGTCACCGTCGCCGAAATCGGGCTGATCACGCCGCCCATCGGGATGAACCTGTTCGTCGTGCAGGCTGCGGCGCGGGACGTGAAACAGGCGACCGTGGTCCGGGGCATCGTGCCGTTCATCCTCGCCGATATCCTGCGGCTGACGCTGCTGGTGGCCTTCCCCGCGCTTGTGCTCTGGCTGCCGTCGCAGGCGTTCTGACCCCCGGAGAGGCGGTCGGCCCGCCGGGCCGGCGGTGCCGCCCCCCCGCGCGAGACTTCGGAGCGCCCGCGAAGAGGCGCTCCGGTTTTCTGCGGGCTGTCCTTGCGATGACGAAGGAGGGCGCGCTCTGTTTGAGCCGGGCCCGGCCGCGCACCCGGCGCCAAGCCGCGCCAGGGCCCGGTCAGACGGTGGTGAAACCGCCATCCACGGTCATCACCGCCCCATTGACGAAGCTGGCCGCGTCGGAGCCGAGGAAGCTGACCAGTTCGGCCACCTCAGCGGGCGTGCCGTAGCGCTGCATCGGCACCATCTGGGTCATCATCTGGCGCACGGCACCGTCGGGCATCCCCGCGCCCATGCCCTTTTCCACGTCACTCATCATGCGCGACTCGATGGGGCCGGGATTGACCGCGTTCGACCGGATACCAGCGGCGCCGCATTCGGCGGCAACGGTGCGCATCAATCCCAGAACCGCGTGTTTGGTCGCGGTATAGCCGCAGATATGCGGGGTGCCGATCAGCCCGCCCACCGAGGAGGTGACGATGATCGAGCCCTGGCCCGCCTCCAGCATCCGCGGCACCACGTATTTGTAGCCCATAAAGACACCGATCAGGTTGATGTCGACGATCTTGCGGAAATCCTCGGTCGGGTAGTCGCCGATGGGGTGGAAATCCCCCTCGATCCCGGCGTTGTTGAAGAAGATGTCGATCTTGCCATGCGCGCCGATGGCGGCATCGACATAGGCTTTTACCGCCGCCTCGTCGGTCACGTCGGCCACCACCGTGGTGCAGCCGGGGATATCCGCCGCCAGCGCCTCCAGCGCGGCCGGGTCGCGGTCCACTGCCACGATCTGCGCCCCGCGCGCGGCCATGAGGCGCGCGGCGGTGCCGCCGATGGCGCCGCCGGCGCCGGTGATCAGGGCGGTCTTTCCGCTCAGTCTGGTCTTGTCTTCCATGTCTCGGTCTCCTCCATGAATGGTCACAAGTCACAGCGCCTCAGGCGGCGCAGCGTTCTATGATGGCGATGGTGCAGGATTTGGTGTCGGCGTCCTTGTCCCCGCCCATGCAATGGGCGAGGCCCAGCTCCCCGGGCTTGGGATGGCTGCCCGCATCGAGAAAACGCGCAACCTCGATGATCTGCGCGACCCCGGTGGCGCCGATGGGATGACCGCGCGACATCAGCCCGCCCGAGGGGTTCACCGGCGTGCAGCGCGCCTCACCTGCCAACAGACGCTCGGCATAGCGTCCGCCCTGGCCGGGCTCGCACAGGCCCAGCCCCTCGTAATGCAGGATCTCGGCGATGGAAAAGGCATCGTGGCATTCCACCACGCTCAGGTCCGCCGCCCCGATCCCGGCGCGGTCATAGGCCATCTGCGCGGTGCGGCTATCGGTGTGCCATTCCGACAGATCGGTGACCCGGTCGTATTCGCCGCTGGTCAGTACCGAGGCGCGCACCCGCATCTTCGCCCCCAGTTCCCGCGCCAGCCGGTCGTTCACCAAGACAACCGCCGCCGCGCCATCGGCGATGGGCGAGCATTGCAGCCGCGTCAGCGGATCGACCACCATCGGCGCGGCCAGCACATCGGCCAGCGTGATCGGCTCGCGCATCATCGCGCGCGGATTGCCACCGGCGGCGCGGCGGTTCTTGACCGACACGGCGGCAAGCTGCTCGGCCGTGGTGCCGAAGCGGTCCATGTGCCGGCTGGCGCGCAGGGCAAACCCCGCGGGCGTCACCCGGCCCAGCAGCGTATCGGGCAGCGTCTTGCCGGAATCGATCAGGCCAAGCCCGGGGTGAAACATCTTTTCCGCCCCCACCACCAGCGCCGCCTCGACCTCGCCGGCGCGGATCGCCATGCAGGCGACATGAAACGCGGTGGAGCCCGAGGTGCAGGCGTTTTCCACGTTCAGAACCGCGCATCCCGAGAGCCCCACATGCGCCAGCGCATCCTGCCCCACGGTCAGGCTGCCGGACAGGCGGGCGGCCAGCGCATTGGCAAAGACCGCCATGCCGATCCGGCCCGGCGCGATCCCGGCCTCCAGCAGCGCCTCGCGCGCCGCAGTCGCCGCCAGCACCTCCAGCGGGGTCTCCTCATGGCGGCCGAAAGCCGTCAGGCCAAAGCCTGCAATCCAGGGGGTTGTCATGGTCATCTTATCCTTTTGACGGGCTCATGCCGCGACGAAGACAGGCCGCAGGCAGGGGGTGCCCGCGTTGTCGGTGCCCAACGGTTTCAGCGTCAGCGACACCGGACGACCCGGCGCCATCGCATCGGCATCCTCGGGGTCGAACAGGCCGAACACCCGCACCGGGGCGGCGTCGAGATCGACAAAGCCGATCATATAGCCCTGCGGCAGGTCATAGGGCGGGCGCACCTGCACACGGGTGACGCAGTTGACCCGGCCGGCGCCCGGCAGCAGCACCTCTTCGGGGTCCGACAGCGCATCGCCGCAATAGCGGCGCGGCGGAAACACCACCGCACCCGCGCAGCGCGCGGCGCGCAGCCAGACCCCTCCGCCTGCGTCCACATGGAACTGCCGGGCCAGTTCCGGCGGCAGTTCGGGGGCCGCCCGCGCCGCAGAGGGGGTGCCGGTCATGCGCCCACCTCCGCCCGGTCGGCATCCCAGGTGTCCGCCGTCACGCCTTCGGCCTTGAGCTTGTGCTTTTCAACCCGGGCGGTCGCGGTCTTGGGCAACGCGGGCAGCACCCGCACGTAGCGCGGCAGCATGAAATCGGCCATCCTGCCATGGCAATGGGCGCGGACCGCGGTCCCGGTCACCTCGGCCCCGTCGCGGGGCACGACGCAGACCATCACATCGTCCTCGCCCAGGTCCGAGGGCACCGGGATCACCGCGCATTCGGCCACCTCGGACATCTCGTTGATCACCCGCTCCACCTCGAAGGAGGAAATATTCTCGCCCCGCCGCCGCAGCGCATCCTTGTCGCGGTCGACAAAATACCAAAAGCCGTCGGCGTCGCACTGCAGCAGATCGCCGGTGTGAAACCACAGGTCGCGGAAGGCCTCGACGGTCTTGTCAGGCATCTCGACATATTCGATCATCATGCCGTTGGGCCGCCTGGGCCGCACCAGCAGCTCGCCCGGGGTATCCGGTGCGGTGACCGGCTGGCCGTGGCGGTCCACCAGCATCAGGTCATACTGCGTGGTCTGCCGCCCGCAGGAACCGGGACGCTTGCGGTCGGGATCGCTGGTGATCGGCACGCCGATCTCGCTCATCCCGTAGCCCTCGATCAGCGACACGCCGAAACGTGCCTCAAAGGCCTCGAACAGCCCCTTTCCGGCACCCGCCCCCATCATCACCCGCAGCGGGTGGTCGCGGTCGGCGGCGCTTTCGGGGGCCTTCATCAGCACCGACAGGATGGTGCCGATATAGTTGAAGGCGGTGCAGCCATGGGCGCGGATATCGTCCCAGAACCGGCTGGCGGAGAAGCGATCGCAAAGCACCGTGCGCGCGCCGGCCATCAGCGCCGGGAGTGTGCTGAGCACCTGTGCATTCCCGTGAAACAGCGGCAGCGCGTTATAAAGACAATCGGCCTCGCCATAGCCGGTCGCCTCGCAGATCTGCCGCGCCGCGTTCAGCGCATAGCCCTGCGGCATCAGCGCCCCCTTGGACAGACCCGTGGTGCCGGATGTGAACATGATCGCATAAGGATCGCGGGGCGAAACCGCCACCTCGGGCAGGGCGTCCCGGGTTGTCATCAGCGCATCGAGCGAGACCGCGGATTCGACATGCCCGCGCCCGCGCACGACCATGCGCGGCGGCTGGTTCAGCTCGACCGCAGCCTCTTCAAAGGCGGGGATCAGTCCGGCCTCGATCACGATCACGCGGGCCTTCGACAGCCGCAGCATATGCGACAGCACCGCACCGCGATGGCCGGTGTTGAGGGGCACCTCCACCGCGCCGAGGCGCGACAGCCCGAACCAGAGCGCCAGATACTCGACGCAATTGTCGAGCATCAGCGCCACCCGGTCGCCCTTGGCCACGCCCATCGCGGCAAGGCCGGCGGCGGCGCGGCGGCTCATCGCGTCGAGATCTGCAAAGCTGTGGCGCTCCTCGCGGAAGGTCAGGAACGGCGCGTTGTCGTAGCGGGCGGCCTGCTGGTCCAGCAGGCCGTGAATGGTTTGCGCGGTCATGGTCGCCTACGCCTCCTGCGCCGCGGCCCCGTCCCAGGGACCGTAATATTTCAGAACCTCGGCGGGCGGGGTTAGCTTCGACCATTCCGCCACGAAGGCGTCATAGGGTTTGGCCCGCGCCAGACGCTGCTTGCGCACGGCCTCGCGGCGGGCGGCGGTCGCCTCGGCGTCCGCAAGCCCGGTGCGGTCGTCGATCGCAACCGCGTAGATGTCGCGTGCCGCCTGCGCCGAGCATCGCCCGCTGGACACGTCGCGGGCCACCGCCTCGGGCTCGCGCTGCAACGGATCGCCATAGCCCGCGCCGCCGGAGACCGGCGCATAGACGGTGTCCCCACCTTCGTAGAGGGCCGGCGGATGAGCAACACTGAGGAAATCGCGCGTGCCCTCCTCCGGCGTGCCGCCGGGGGTATAGAGATCCTCAAGACGGCGCGGCAGATCGCTGCCCCCCTGCGCCATCAGCGCATCGAGGTTGGAGCCGCGGACCGTCTGCACAAAGGCCGGCGGCGCCGCGCGTCCGCCGAAGACGCCCAGGGTCGCCGGAAAATGCGAGCCGAACCCCATCGAGCCCAGCGCCACCATCGGCACGCCGTGCACCTTCAGCCCCAGCCCGACGCCGGAGCCGCCCCGGTATTTCCCATGACCATAGGAATTGTTGAAAAAGTTGCGGAAAGTGTACAGAAACGGCCGCTCCGCCTCGGTCGTCTCGACATCGCCGCAATCGCTCATCGTGGCAAAAAAGGCGCCGGCCACGTCGACCCCATCGGCGCCGGGCCGGCCTCCGGACCCGGTGGCGTTGATTTCCGGCGTGATGTCCGCGATCGGTTCGCCCCACTGGTTGTAGCCGGCAAAAACCGTCACCGCGAAGCCGGTATACCAGGCCCCCACCGCCCGGCTGGGATCGGTGGCATAGGTCATCTTGGCCCCGGCCATGAACATGCCCTGGGCGAACGCCACCTGGGTGGCCGGCGCATAGGAGACCGGCACATCGCCCTGCGGGTTGACGAAACTGCCTTCGGGAAACTCCCACTCCACCGCTTCGAGCAGCCCGTTGTTGGCGGGAAGTTCGGGAAACAGCCAGCCGCAGGCATAGACCATCGCCATACCGATCAGCCCCTGGAAATAGGTGTTCATCGGCCGGTCGGGCAGCATCGGCGACGAGCCGTGGAGGATCAGCTTGATCCGGTCGCCCCGCTTCTCGATCGTCAGGTTGATCTTGAGCAGCGCGGCCTCGGGGCCGGTGGTGTCGATGAATCGCGGCTGGCGGTAAACGCCGTCGTTCAGCGTGGCGATCTTGGCGCGCGCCGCCTCACCGGTCTGTTTCAGGATGCGGCGCAGCCCGCCGACATAGAAATCCGCACCCATCTCGTCCATGAATTCATGCACCCGGCGTTCGGCAATCCGGCTGGCGGCGAGCCGCGCCTTGATGTCCAGGACCATGGTGCGCGGATCGCGCGTCGCGGTCGCGAGCAGGCCCAGAAGATCCTCTTTCAACTCGAAATTCTCGCCGATCTTGATCGGCGGGCACATCAGCCCTTCGTCATAGCGGGACCGCGCGCTGTTCACCATGCCGCCAGGCTCGGAGCCGCCGCATTCGCCGGTATGGACCGCAGCCCCGATGAAGCAGACCAGCTTGCCGTCGGCGAACACCGGCACGCAGAGGCCCATGTCGGCGTTATGCACGCCGCCGTAATAGGGGTCATTGTAGAAGAAGGCGTCGCCCTCTCTCAGGCCCACGGTGGGGTCGCCCGCCAGATGCTTGATCAGGTATTTCACCGGCAACTGGCTGAGAACGGCATGGTGATAGATGCCGGTGGCGCAGACCGCCAGATCGCCCTGCGCGGTATAGATGCCGAAAGCCACATCGCCCCAGCGCATGCCGGTCGAGGCGCCGAGTTTCATCGTGGTCTCTTTGCCCTCGAGCGCGATCATGTGCATCTTGTGGGTGAAGATCTCGTACTCCAGCGGGTCGAGCCCCTCCATCGTGCGCGCCTCCCAGTCGCTGGGCGGCTCGGGGCGCAGATGCTGTACGATCTCGGGATCGCGGCTGTATTTGATGGTGTTGAAAGCGTTCATGGTATCCTCCCTGCCGCCGCCCCGTCCCGCCGCAGCGGGACCGGGGGCGGATGTTGTCCTCAGCCGGCGTCAGCGGTGACGATGCCGTTGCGGAACTCGTTCATGCGATAGCTCCAGCCCGGTTCGATCACATAGGTGGTGTCGGGGGCCTCGATGATCGCCGGGCCGGTGATGGTGTCGCCGGGGTTAAGCGCGGCCCAATCATAGACCGGGGTGTCCACCATCCCCTGCGCCGGATCGAAACAGGCCGGGCGCGTGGCCGTAACCGGGGCCGGGCGTGCCGCCGCCTCGCCCGCCGCGATCAGCCTGCGCGGCTCTTGCCGAACCCGGGCGGTCACGAAAACCGCCTCGATATTGATCCCCCCGGAGGGGAAAGCGGCCTCGGGCGAATAGGTGGTGGCGTATTGCGCCTCGAACAGATCGCAGAGCGCCCTGGTGTCCTCGGCGCCCTCGAAGCCGAGCTTCGGCGCGGTCACCCGCGTCAGGTGGTATTGCGAGCCATAGCGCATGTCGTAATCGAGGGTGAAATCGACCCTGTCGCCGTCGAATCCCTCCAGCCTGAGGTCGCGCATGGCGCGGTCCTTCAACTCGTCGATCAGCGCGTTGAGCGGCGCCGGATCGGCCAGATAGGACTGGTCCATGAAGTTGAACACCTTGAAGCTGCGCGACTGTTCCCAGACCTGGCGGATCTCGATGCTCGACGCCCCGAACGCACCGGAGACCGAGGACATCGCCGGAACGATCACCGTGCCCGCGCCGATATGGCGGGCAAATCCGCAGGCGTGCCCGGCCCCGGCACCGCCGCAGGCAAAGACGACGAACTTGCGCGGGTTGTGGCCCTTGAGCGCCACCTCGTTGAACATCTCCTGTCCCATGCGCGCGTCGACCAGACGGCGGATGCGCCAGGCGGCCTCGAGGTTGGATATCCCCAGCGGCTGCGCGATCTTCTCGCCGATCACCTCTTCGGCGGCGTCCGGATCGAGCAGCATCGCGCCGCCCAGGTAGTTGTCGGGGTTGATATAGCCCAGCACCAGATCGGCATCGGTCACGGTCGGCTGGATGCCGCCCTGATCGTAGCAGGCCGGTCCGGGCACCGATCCCGCCGATTGCGGTCCAACCTCGAGCTGGCCGCCCATCGCCGCGTTGATCCAGGCGATGGATCCGCCGCCGGCGCCGATGGATTTCACCTCGATCGCCGGGATGTTGGTGCGCCAGCGGTCGATGACGGGAATGAAATCCTGCGCCTTGAGCCGGCCGCCCGCCAACACCCCGATATCGAAAGAGGTGCCGCCCATGTCGGCGAAAATGATGTTCTCGTGCCCCTCCTGCGCGCCGATCAGCGCGGCACCGTACATGCCCGCCACCGGCCCGGCGTTGTGGGTCAGCACCGCCCGGGTGCGCGACACCTTCTTGGAGCCCCCTGTATTGTGCACCAGGATCAGCGGCCGGCGGTAATTGGCGCGGCGCAGGTTGGTTGTCAGATCCCCCAGTTCCTGCGTCATCACCCCGTGGATATAGGCGTTGACCAGCGCGGTCATGGTGCGGGTGTATTCGCCGGCCTTGGGAGACACCTCGCTGGCCAGTGTCACCGGCATCGAACCGAGGAACTCTTCGGGGTATTCCTGTTCGATGATGCGGCGGACCTCGTGCTCATGCGCGGGGTTCAGGAACGACCACATCAGCGACACCACGATGCCCTGCACGCCCTGATCGACCAGTTTCTGCAACTGCTCGCGCAACTCGTCGGGGTCCAGCGGGCGCACTGCCGCGCCGTGGCAATCCATCCGCTCGCAAAGGCCCACGACCATCTCGGGCGGAACCAGCGGCGCGGGTTTGGCGATGGTGGCCATGTCGCGGATTTCATGGACCGCCATACCGTCCGCCCAGCTGCGGCTGCGGCCGATGAAGATGGTATCCTCGAACCCGGCTGTGGTGATCAGGCCCAGACGCGGCCCCTTGCGCTCGATCAACGCATTGGTGCCGATGGTGGTGGAATAGCGCAGCGCCTCCACATTGCCCAGAAACACCTCAGGCTCCTGCCCGGCACGCCGGCCAAGATCCTTGAGCCCGCGGATCAGCCCGACCGAAAGATCATAGTGGGTGGTCGGGGTCTTGGCGGTGATCAGGTTCCCGTCCGCGCCAATGGCGCAAAGATCGGTGAACGTGCCGCCGATATCGATGCCAACATCGAATGTCATGATTGTCTCCTCCTGTTGGACGCGCGGATCAGGCGCGGTCCCGTATCCCTTGGACCGTGTTGCGGACCGTTTCCGGATCCTGTGTCGCTGACAGCCCGGCGCGCCCCGACACGATAAGCGCGGCCCCCTCCCGCAGCGCCGCCGTCAGGGCGTCGTCAACCGAGCGGGCAAAGGTCTGGGCCGCGCTCCAGTCCGGCGCGATCCCGTGGGCGCGGCCGGTTCGCCCCGGGCTCAGCGCATCGCCAAAGTCCAGGTCCGGTGCCCCCGGGCCGGTCATGCCCGGCTGGGCGGGGGCCATGCCCTTGAGAATGTCGTAATGCTCCGCCAGCCGCTTGAGCGCGCCATAGATCCGGGCCAGCGCGCGGCTTTCGGCCTGGGGCGGGTCCGCCCGGGGATCCGCCAGCACGATGATGTCCGGGCGCAGCTTGGCGATGGCCTCGAATTCGGCGATCATCGCAGGTTTGACGACCTTGAGCGCCGCATCCAGATCGCCGCCGACCTCGAGCGCGCGGAACAATGGGCCGCGCAACTCGACCGCCGCGCCCAGACGGGCGGTGCGGGCGGCCGCGATGGCGCGCATCGCCGCATCGTGCAGGAAGCCGGCCGCGAAATCCGCCCCCTCGTCGGGGGCCAGCGCCGAGATCCAGACCGCATCCGCGTCGAGAAACCGTGCCGCCGACAGGCAGGCGTCGGCCAGACCCTGTGCGCTGCCGCGCAGATCCGAGGCCGCGCGCCCCTCCAGCCGGGCGCCGAGTCCGGCCGCCGAGGGCATCAGGATCGGGGCCGGCCAGGCGGTTTCGTGCCGCAGGGCCGCGATCGCCTCCGCCCCGCTCATGGCGCGGTGTCCGCCGCGTGGCGCGCCTTGAGCGCGTCGATGTCGAGGTCGATGTCATGGGTCAGCGGATGGCCCGGCGGCAGATATTCGTTTTCCAGGACCGTGCCGCAATTGGGACAGTAGAATTCGACCAGCCGGCAGAAATCCGGATTGGGCATGAAGCTGAAGGCAGCCCCTTCCAGCAATGGCGGATGCGCCTCTTCCATCGGCACTTCAGCCACGAGGCACCCGGTCTTGTAGTTTTCCCGCGCCTTGGCGAGCCGGTGATTGCAAGCGACGCAACACCACTCCTCGCGGGCCAGATCGATGCAGAGGTTCTCGGTGATCCGAACGGTCATGACTCAGCCCTCCGTCAGCATGAGATTGGAATATCGGTCGACCGCGGCGCTCCAGCCCGGCGCGACCCACACGGTGGTCTTGGAGCTTTCCAGAAGGGCCGGCCCGGTCAGGGCCTGGCCCGGCACCATCCGCTCCAGGTCAAAGACCCGCACCTCGTGGGGGGCGGCGCCCCCCTCGGTGACCACCTCCCGGACGCCGAGCCGGGCGGTCTCCGAGGCAGCCGGGGTTAAGGGCTGTTCCTCGAACCGGAAATGCGGAACCGGGGCCGAGACGAAGAGGCCCACCGCACCCAGCGCGACCGCGTCGGGCACATCGCGGCGGATCGCCTCGTGCAGCGTCTGCCGCGCCTCGGCGGACAGGGGGTTGACGACATCGACTCGCACGCGCCCCTCGGATCCGTCCTCCCGGCTCAGAATGGCGTCCATCTGCCAGGACAGGCTGGCCGTATCGAAACCTTCGCCGCGCATGTCGCGCAGGGCCGCGCCCTGCATGTCGCGCAGAACGCCCTCGACGGTTTCGGGCAATGCCTGATCGTCGGGACGCATATCTACCGCCCGCAAATAGCTGTGCCCCACGTCCATCAGAGACGAGGAAAACGCCGAGAACACCGCCGAGTAGGGCGTGACCACGATCCGTTTCAGACCCGCCGCCTCGGCAACCCGGCAGGCATGCAGCGGCCCGGCGCCGCCATAGACGGTCAGCAGCGGACTGTCGCCGACCGCCTGCTGCCTCAGCGCGCCGATGGCCCGGCCCACCTCCTGATCGACGCGGGAGATCACGGCGAGCGCCGCCGCCTCCACCGAGAGGCCCAGCGGCTCGGCCAGCGCGCGCGTTATTGCCGCCCGGGCCTTGTCAGTGTCGAGTTGGCGCGCGCCGCCCAGAAAGTTGTCGGGGTCGATCCGGCCCAGCACCAGATTGGCGTCGGTCACGGTGGGTTCGGTCCCGCCAAGCCCGAAACAGGCCGGCCCCGGCACCGCGCCCGCCGAACGCGGGCCGACGAAAAGCGCGCCGTCCCTGACCCCGGCGATGGAGCCGCCGCCAACGCCCAGCGCCGAAACCTCGGTCATCGGCACATTGGTGCGATAGCCTTCGATCTGAGGCCGCAGGGCAACGTTGAGCCACCCGTCGCTGACCAGCCCGATATCGAAGGAGGTGCCGCCCATATCGGCCGAGATCACATCGGCCTCGCCATAAAGCGCGGCAATCGCGCGGGCGCCCACCAGGCCCGCGGCCGGGCCGGAGTTATAGGTGCTGATCGCGCGCGTCTTGGCCACCCGCGCCACCGCGCCGTCGTTATGGCCGATCAGGAACGGCCCGCGATAACGCAGCCCGCGCAGCTCCTGCTCGGCCTTGTAAAGGAGCCGCGCCAGACGGCTGTGGGAATAGGCAGAGACCACCGCGCTGTTGATCCGCTCGCCATAGCCATCGCGCACGGTGATGTCAGACGACAGGAAGACCGGGATCGAACCCAGGAAATCGCGCGGGTATTCACGCTTGATGGTCTCACGCACCGCACGTTCGCGGGCGGGGTCGGCGCCGCTGCCCTCCAGCGCCACGACCAGGCATTGGGCGCCGGCGTCGATCAGCGCCTGCGCCTGGGTCAGAACCTGATCCATCGGCAGATCCGGCGCAATCTCGACCAGCATGTCCGGGTCGATGAGACCGCGTCCCGCCTCCCCCGCCAGCGGCGCCAGCGCCCCGCCGTCCCGCGAGAGGATCAGACCGATCCTGGCGCCGCTGCGCTCGATCAGCGCGTTGGTGCCGACGGTGCTGGCGAAGCGGATCACATCGGTCCGCTCGAGAAACCCCTCGACGGACAGTTTCACGGCCTCGGCTCCGGCCCGGACGCAGTTCAGAAAACATTCGGTCAGGTCATGCGGGGTGGTCGGTGTCTTGACCGCCCAGGCCCCTCCCTGCCCGGCAACGAAGCCATCGGTGAACGTGCCCCCGGTGTCGATATCTATGGTGTAACCCAATTCTTCCTCCCTTCTGCGCGGATGCTCCGCCCAGTTCGTTTCGGCCCGGCTGTGACCTGTGTCTAAGCGTCGTGGCAGGCGCCACGCAGGACGAATTCCAGCACGTCCTGATGAATTGTCTCCACGTCCAGCGGGCCATCGGAGCGGTACCAGCGCAGGTACCAGTTGATGACGCCGAGAATGTTGAAGACGGTGATTTTCACATGTTCGGAATGCAGCGCGCCCTCGGCGCTGAGCCGTTCCAGAATGCCCGAATAGATGCTCAGGATGTCGCGCTGGATCTCGACAGTGTCATGACCGATCCCGGCCTCCAGCTGCCCCTCCTGGACCAGCAGCATCAACAACTCTCTCTGGTGGTCGATGGCCACGCGAAGATGCGCGCGCACCACCGCCTCAAGCTGGGCGCGCGGCGCGGTTTCGCCGGCCTCGGCCTGGCGCAGGACGTTCGGTAATTCGCTGACCGACCGCTTCAGGATTTCGCGCCAGAGCCCCTCTTTGCTGCCGAAATGGTAGTAGATATTCGACAGGCTGACGCCGTGAACCTTGGCGATGTCCCGGATCGAGGTTCCGCTGAATCCCTTTTCCGAAAAGATGTCGAGCGCCGTCGACAAAAGGCCTTCGCGCATATCCGCCTGGCTGGTCATTTCCGGTCCTCCTCCTGAACGCCGAAAAGAATCAATCGAACGTTCGATCTAAATTCACCACAACAAATACCACCTGTCAATCGACATTCACGCAACTTTCGTTCCCACCGCGAAGCTTCGCCGCTATCTCATTGGTTCGTGTGAATTTATCCGGGCAGCCCAGCCACCGAAGGCGCTGCACCTCTGGGGCGAAACGGTGGGTCCCGCCCCGCGTCTCGCGATCCGGCAACCTCACCCGGAATAGGATCGGCACAGATGATCATGCCCGTTTCGGGCATAGCGCCGGCCTCGGCGTCGTGGCCGTCACCACGATCCGTCAGATCGGCCATGTTCCGGCCCTACCGCAGCTCTGAATGATCGCGGGGCTCTCGGCGAGATCTGTTGCGGACCGTCACGGACGCCGCATCTGAGTCCCGGGCGCGGCAGGCGCGCCCGGACGTCATGTTCGGGACAAGGTTCGGGGTTTCCCCCGGCTCAGGGCCATTTGGCCAGCGGCGGCAGGCTCATCAGAACGGCATTGGCGTCGTGGCCGGTCTCCAGCCCGAACTTGGTACCGCGGTCGTAGACCAGGTTGTACTCGGCATAGAGGCCGCGGTGGATCAGCTGGGTGTCGCGGTCGGCCTCGGTGAAGCTCTGCCCCCGGCGTTTCTCGACCAGCGGCACGAAGGCGGGCACAAAGGCGCGGCCGATGTCCTGGGTCAGCGCGAAATCGGCCGGCCAGTCGTCGGTGCAGTAATCGTCCATGAAGATGCCCCCCACCCCGCGGGCGCGGTGGCGGTGGGGAATATAGAAATATTCGTCCGCCCAATCCTTGAGCCGCGGGTAATGCGCCGCCCCATGGGGGTCGAGGTGGGCCTTTTGCACCCCGTGGAAATGGGCGGTGTCCTCATCATATTCGATGCAGGGGTTAAGGTCGGAGCCGCCGCCGAACCACCAGGCGTGCGGGGTCCAGAACATCCGGGTATTCATATGGACAGCAGGGACGTGCGGGTTCTGCATATGGGCGACCAGGCTGATGCCAGAGGCCCAGAAGCGCGGGTCGTCCTTCATCCCCGGCAGGCCCTTGCGCGCCATCATGGCGGCCTGGGCACGTTCGCCCAATTGCCCGTAGACGGTCGAGACATTGACGCCGACCTTTTCGAACACCCGGCCGCCGCGCATCACGCTCATCAGCCCGCCACCGGCGTCGGAGCCGTCGTCAGAGGCACGTCTGGTTTCACTCACCTCGAAACGGCCGGGGGCGGCGGCATCGGAGAGCGGGCCCTCGCCGTGGCTGTCCTCCAGCGCCTCGAAGGCGGCAACGATCCGGTCGCGAAGCGTGCGGAACCAGGCCGATGCGGTGGCTTTTTCGGTGTCGAAATCGGTGGTCATCTTGGGCATCTCCGGGGCTATCGGTTCTGGGGCGCCAATCTAACCGGGATGGCGGCGGGGGCCAGCGGTTTTCCGGGGGTCTGCGATTTGACGCAGGGGCGGACGGACTCGCGTGCCCTGCCGCGGCGTCGCCGGTTCGGCGCTGAAACGTGCCGCCCGAGGTTTTCCCGGGCGCGCGCCCGGGAAAACCTCAGTGCGCCGGGGCGGCCACCGGGTCAAGCAGGGTGCGGCCGCCGTCCAGCGTAAGGATCTGGCCGGTCATGAAACCGGCGGCGTCGGAGGCCAGGAACTGGGCCGCATCGGCCAGTTCAGTCGGGGCGGCGATACGGGCGAGCGGCGTGTGATCCTCGATGTCCTGGCGAAAGGCGCGGTTTTCCTTAAGCGTGGATTTGAGCGAGGCGCTCATCACCGAGCCGATGGCCACCGCATTGACCCGGATCCGGTGCGGCGCCAGCGCCACGGCGAGCGAGCGGGTCATCTGGTCGAGCGCAGCGGTCGACACCGAGTAGGCCATCAGGTCCGGGTGGGTGCGGCGCGCGGCGATCGAACTGAGGTTGATGATGGCCCCGGCGCTGGCCCCCTCTTCGCGGTCCTCGGCCTGCCGGATCATGCGCTTGGCCACCATCTGGCTGAGCCGCAGCGCCGGCATCAGGTTCTGATTCAGAAGCGCGGCGACCGACTCGTCGTCCGGGTCCAGCGGATCCGAGGGGATCACCTGGCGGGCGCCGTTGACCAGAATATCGACCTGATCGAAGGCATCCAGCGTAGCCGAGAGCAGGTTGGCGATGGTCAGCCGCTCACGCAGGTCGCCGGCGAAATAGCGGACGTTGCTGTCCTCGGCCTGTTCGCCGAGTTCGTCGATCAGCCTGGCCTCGTCCATGTCGGCAAACATGACGTTGGCACCCTTGCGGGCGAACTGGCGGCCGATCGCCAGGCCGATGCCGTTGGCGGCGCCGGTGACGATGGCGGTCTTGCCGGCGATGGAAAAAGACATGGGATCTCTCCTAGCGGAATGGGGTCAGCCACGCACGCGGCGGGGCCGGGCCGCGCGCAGCACCTTGAACCGGCCGTCGCCGGCGACCTCCTGGGTCTCGGTGAAACCGGCCTCGAGCGCGGCCTCATAAGGCAGGTGCCGGTTGGCCACCAGCCAGAGTTGGCCCTGCGGGCCGAGCAGGCGCGCGGCGGCCTGGATAAAGCTTTGCCCCAGCGAGGGGTCGGCGGCGCGGCCGGTGTGGAAAGGCGGGTTCGTGACCACAGCGTCGAGCGGACCGGCGGCGCGGAACAGCGCGGCATCGACCCAGTGGAATCGCGCGCGGGGATCGCGGACATTCTCCATCGCGCAGGTGAGCGCGATGCGGTCCGCCTCGATCAGGTCGAGCGATTCGAGCCGGTCGTCGGCCAGCAGCCGCGTGGCGAGATAGCCCCACCCGGCGCCCAGATCCGCAACGTGGGCGCCGAGATGCCTGGGCAGCGCCTGCGCCAGCATTTCCGAGGCCGGGTCGATCCCGTCGGCTGAAAACACGCCAGGCGCGGTGACAAACCCGCCCACGCGCTGGGTATCCGCTTCGGCCCAGTCCGCAAAGGCGGACGCGTCGAATCCCGCCGCGTCGGTCCGGAACCAGAAAATCCGGCCATGCGATTTCGATAGCGCCCCGTCGAGCGGCACCCGCTTGCGCACCTCGCGCATCAGGCTGTCGGCGCCATCGGTCTTGGCACCATCGACGATCACCACCCCATCGGTCTGCCGCGCCGCCTGGGCGATCAGAGCCTGCGCCTGCCGCTTGGCCCGCGGCAGGCACACAAGGGCGGCGGCAAAGCGGTGTGCCCCGGGCGCCATCCAGGCGACATTGGGAAAACCGCTGGCGGTCAGAAAATCATGATCGGGACGGAACGGCTGAATCAACAGGGTACGTTCCCGCGGCAGCGCAGCCAGATCGGCACCGGCGCGCGGATGCAGCACCAGGATCGGGCCGCTGGCCGGAAGGGTCAGCCCCTCCTGCTCGATGGCGAGTGACAGGCGCGCGGACAAAGCGCTTCCCTATTCCTCTTTTTCCATGGTGCATTGCAGCGGATGCTGATGCCGCCGGGCGAAATCCATCACCTGCCCCACCTTGGTTTCGGCGATCTCGTGGCTGAACACGCCAACCACGGCGACGCCCTTTTTATGCACGGTCAGCATAATCTCAAACGCCTGGGCGTGGGTCATGAAAAAGAACCGCTCCAGCACGTGCACGACGAATTCCATCGGCGTATAGTCGTCGTTGAGCAGCAGAACCTTGTAAAGCGGCGGCCGCTTAGTCTTGGGCCGGGTCTTGAGCAGGGTCGACGCCTCGCCTCCGCCGTCCGGCTTGTCGGTCATCATCAATGGCTGTAGCAGCATCAAGAGGCTTCTCGTCCGGTTACGGTCATGCGGTGATTGTCAGCGCTCTTATATAACGTTCCGGCGGGTTTAGAAAAGGGATAGCGAACAGACAAGCCATGATGCGCAAACTGACCCTTGTCGGATTCGACGCCGATGACACGCTTTGGCACAATGAGCGGTTCTTTCAGCTGACCCAGAACCGCTTTGCCGAATTGCTGGCCGACTATGCCGAACCCGGGCATCTGTCGGCGCGGCTGCTGGCGGCCGAGCGGCGCAACATCGGGCGCTATGGCTATGGCATCAAGGGCTTCACGCTGTCGATGATCGAGACCGCCATCGAAGTGACCGAGGATCGGGTCCCGGCCCGCATCATTCGTCAGCTGATCGGCGCGGGCCAGGACATGCTGGCCCATCCGATCGAATTGTTACCCCATGCGCGGGCGACGGTGGAGGCGGTGACCGAGACTCATCGCGTGGTATTGATCACCAAGGGCGATCTGCTGGACCAGGAGCGAAAGCTGGCGCAGTCGGGGCTGGGCGATCTGTTCGACGGGGTCGAGATCGTGTCGGAAAAGACCCAGGCGGTCTATCAGGAGATCTTTGCGCGGCACGGCGCCGGGGCGGCGCAGGCGATGATGGTGGGCAATTCCATGCGCTCGGACGTGGTGCCGGCGATCGAGGCGGGGGGCTGGGGCGTGCATGTGCCGCATGACCTGCAGTGGGATCTGGAACACGCCGAGGCGCCCGAACAGGCGCCGCGATACCGCAGCATCGGGGATCTGGGCGCGCTGCCCGGCCTGGTGGCACGGATCGAGGCCGGCTGAGGTCGCCGCCGCGCATCGATTCCGCGGCCTTGGTTTTGCCTCAATCCCTGGTATTGCGGGCAGACTCCTTCCGACCTCAAGATGTTGGAATTCCGCCGGGGACGAAATTAAGAATTCCTCGCAACCACTGGGTTTATTTTGATTATTCCCTGTGTTAGCCTTGGCTCAACAAATCAAGAATATGCGCCCGGACAACCGGGGGCGACGAGGCAGACAGAGGCAATATCGTGCAGGTCCGGCGTATCCGTCCGGCCCGTTCCGGGCCGAGTCATTTTCCAGCGAACCCGGCGCCCGCGCTATGGGCGCTGGTTCTGGTCGCCCTGATGGTGGGGCTGACCGCAGCGCCGGCCCGCGCCGCGCCGTATGCGGCCATGGTGATGGACGCGCGCACCGGCGAGGTGCTGCATGCGCGCAATGCCGACACCCGGCTGCATCCCGCCTCGCTCACCAAGATGATGACGCTCTACATCGCCTTCGAGGCGGTGCGGAACGGCGAGATCAGCATGGATACCATGGTGCGGGTGTCGCAGAACGCCGCCGCGGAACCGCCTTCGAAACTGGGTCTGAAGGCGGGACAGAAAATCGCCCTGCGCTATCTGGTGCGGGCGGCGGCGGTGAAATCGGCCAATGATGCGGCCACCGCCATCGGCGAGGCGATCAGCGGATCGGAGGCCGCCTTTGCGCGGCGGATGACGCGCACCGCCAAGGCGCTGGGGATGACGCGCACCACCTTTCGGAACGCCCACGGGCTGACCGAAAACGGTCATCTGTCGACGGCGCATGACATGACCATCCTGGGGCGGCATCTGCTGTACGATTTCCCGGAATACTACAATCTGTTCTCGCGCAAAAGCACCAGCGCCGGAATCAAGACGGTGACCTCGCACAACCGCATCCTGAACACCTACAAGGGGGCTGACGGGATCAAGACCGGCTATACCCGCGCCGCCGGCTTCAACCTGGTGGCCTCGGCCCAGCGCGGCGACGAGCGGGTGATCGCCACGGTGTTCGGCGGCAAATCCTCGTCCTCGCGCAATGCCAAGGTGGCCGAGCTTCTGGATCTGGGTTTCCAGCGCGCCCCGTCGCGGGCGCCGGTGCGCAAGCCGCCTCCGCCAGCCTATGCAGCCAATGTGGAAGAGGGTGCTCCGACGGGCCGTATGGTCCGCCTGGTGGGCGCCGTGACCTCCAGCCCGCGGCCGATGGCCCGGCCCGGCGACGGCGCGGTCCTGATCGCCAAGGTCGACGATGCCGATGCCGCGGTGATCGCTGCGGCGGTTGCCGAGGCGATGGCGACCGCGGTGCCGCTCTCTGAGACCGTGGAAACAACCGCGATCGAAACGGCGGCGGTGACGGAGACCGCGACCGGGGCGGACAGGGTGTCGAACACGACGGTGGCGCCCGTCGAGGTGCCCCGCCCGGCGCTGCGTCCCCAGGATCTGGTGGAGGATCTGGTCGAGGTCTCGCAACCGGTGCCGGAGGAGGATCAGGAGATTGTCACCCGGCTGTCGACCTCGGGTGAACGGCACTGGGGCATCAACGTGGGCCGTTATACCAGCCGGTATCAGGCCGAAAAGACACTGTTGCGCACGGCCCTGTCGGAGATGGAGACGCTGGACGGCACCCTGCGCAAGGTGGTGCGCAGCAAGAAGGGGTTCGATGCCAACTTCATGGGCATGACCGAAGAGACCGCCGATCTGGCCTGCCGCCGGCTGATGGCGCGCAACGTGACCTGCAACGTTCTGGGGCCGTCCTCCTGAGACGCCTGGAGCGTGAGATCGGGGAAAGGCGGGGCTTTGGGGCCGCGCCTTTCTCACTTCAAAGCCTCATCTGAAAACCCGCAGTATCGTGCTGAGCCGACCTTGTGGCCGGATCCCGCGGCCGCCACGTCAGCGCCGGCTGGTTCGATCGCCGGGCCTGGTCTGTTGCTCTGCCGCTATTGTGCGGGTTCTTCGTCCGATTCATTCCGGAACCGGCCGATCCATTTGCGCAGGGAGAACATGTCGAAATAGATCGACAGCAGCGATGGGAACACCAGCACCACCAGCACCATCGAGGCCAGCAACCCGAAGGCGACCGAGACGACCAGTGGCACCATCGTCTGCACCTGCGGACTGGTGTCGAACATGATCGGCACCAGCCCGGCAAAGGTGGTGGAGGTCGACAGCAGGATCGGCCGGAACCGGTCGCGCACCGCGTTGAGCGAGGCCGAGACATAGTCGTCCCCCTCCAGATGGGTCTGGAAGAAGGTCAGGAACAGGATCGCGTTGTTGACCACGATTCCCGACAGCGAGGCAAAGCCGATCATCGAGGGCATCGACATATCGAGCCCCAGCGCCAGATGGCCCAGCACCGTGCCGATCAGCGCGAAGGGGATCGACAGCATCACCACCAGCGGCAGGGAATAAGAGCGGAACTGGAACGCCAGCACCAGATAGACCCCGACCAGTCCCAGCAGCAGCGAGCGCATCATCGATTGCTGCGATTTCTGCTGTTCCTCCGTGGCGCCGCCGATGCGAACGGAAATGCCGGGATACTCCGCCTCAAGCTGCGGCGCGATCTGGGTCAGCGCGACGCCCGATATCCGCGACGAGGTGGTGGCGCTGCGGTCGATCTTGCCCTCGATCCGGGCGGTGATCTGGCCGTCCTTTCGCGTGATCGAGGGGTAGCTGACGCTGTGGGTGAAGGCCGCAACACCGGCCAGCGAGACCTGCGCGCCGCTGGGCAGGATGATGGGAAACCGCTCCAGCTCGCCCAGGGTGGGGACGGTGTCGCCCAGTTCGATCCGGACGGTCATGGTGGAAAAACCCACACGGAAACTGTCGACCTCGGCTCCGGCAAAGGCGTTGCGCAGCTGCGCCGCGAGGTTTTGCGGGGTGAGCCCGACGGAATAGCCGAACGGCGTCAGCGCCATCTGCACCTCGCGCCGCCCGCCCTGCAGGTCGACAAAGGCCTCGGTCACGTCGGCGCGGGACACCAGCGCCACCAGCATCTCGTTGGCGGCGGCCTCGACCACCTCCAGATCATGGCCCAGAATCTCCACGTCCAGATCGGCGCCACCGGGGCCACGCTCGGCCTGCGAGAAGCTACCCTGCACCAGGTCCGGGATAGGCCCGGTTTCGGCCCGCCAGAGCGCCAGAACCTCGTCGGCGGTGACGTTGCGCCGGGCGCTTTCGAGCAGATCGACGGTGATCGTTGCGGTGTTGGAGCCGTTGGCGGTGACGTCGCTGTTGACGGCGTATTGCACCAGCACCCGCTGTACCAGCGGCGCGGCGCCCTCAGTTCCCGGGGTGAGCTGCGCATCGAGACGGCCCAGCGCGGCGACGATGCGCCCCACCTCGGCGACGGTGCGGCCGCGCTCGATGCCGGGGGTCAGCGCGACGCGCGCGATCACCGTGTCACTTTCGGTGGTCGGAAAGCCGATCACCTTGACCGAACCCGACGCGATCAGCCCCACGGTCAGGATCAGCGCCGCGATCACCGTGCCGAAAGTCAGGTAGCGCACCCGCACCAGCCGTGTCGCCATCGGCAGCAGAACTCCGTCCTTGAAGCGGTTCAGTACCCGGTTGGCGCGGCGCTCGCGCGGGACGGCATCGCCCTTGCCGCCATGGCTGAGGTGGTGGGGCAGGATCAGGAAGCCCTCGACCAGCGACAGCGTCAGCGTCAGCAGCAGCACCATCGGGATGAATTTCAGGATCTGTCCGAAATCGCCGGTGAGAAACATCAGCGGGCCGAACACGCAGGCGGTGGTCAGGAAGGAGGAGACGACGCCGGGCATCACCTCCATCGCGCCGCGGGCGGCGGCCTCGAGCCGGCCGACCTTGCCGCGCCATTTGTCAATATTCTCGGCGATGACGATCGAATCGTCCATGATCACGCCCACCGCCATCAGCAGCGCCACCAGTGTGATCATGTTGATGGTGATGCCCAGCACGCTCATCAGGAACAGCCCGCCGAGGAATGAGACCGGCAGCGAGGCCGAGATCCACAGAGATTCGCGCATCGAAAAGAACAGCCACATGGTGCCGAACACCAGCACCAGACCCATGGCGATATTCTGCAGGATGAGGTTGAGCCGTTCTTTGACCACGTCGGTGCGGTTGTTGATCACGGTCAGGCGGAACGGATCGGGATAGCGCGCCTGTTCGGCGGTCAGCAGGGCGTCGACGGTCTGAAAGACGCGGATGCTGTCGTCGTCCTTGGATTTGTAGATCGAGATGATCGCGGCCTGGTCGCCGTCGACGAACGATTGCACGTTCTCGTCGCTGTCGACCGCGACCACCCGGGCCAGATCGCGCAGCAGCACCACGCCGCCGCCGGCGTTCTGGAGCACGATCAGATCCTCAAGCTCGGTCACCGTGCGGCGCACATCGGAGTAGCGCAACACAAAACTGGTATCGCCCATCAGGACATCGCCCAGCGGCTGCCGCAGGCTGCGCGTCTCGATCGCGTTCAGCAGGTCGCTGGCAGAAAGGCCGTAACGGCGCAGCGCCTGCTGATCGAACACCACACGCAACTCGCGGCCCGAGATGCCGGAGACGACCGCCTGCGCCACACCGCCCAGGGCGAGCAGCCGGTCAGCGAGCTGGTCGGTGTATTCGATCAGCCCCTGTTTGCCGGTCACGCCGGAGACGGCGATCAGCGCCACAAGGTCGGTCTGGCCCTGAACCTCGACGGTGGGCGCCTCGGCGGCATCGGGGAAATCGGTGATACCCGAAACCGCCGAGAAGATGTCATTGAAGAACTGGATGATGTCGCCGCCCTCGTCCAGCTCGGCGGTGGCGCTGGCGCGGCCGTCGACCGAAACGCAGTCAAACTCGGCCAGGCTGGTGACGCCGGTGACGGCATCCTCCAGCGGGATGCAGATTTCCTCGTCGACGTCGCGCGCCGAGGCGCCGGGATAGACCACGCCGACACTGACGGTCGATGCGGCGAATTCGGGGAAGGTCTCGCGCTCGATCCCGGTGGCCACGGCGATGCCGAGGATACAGACCAGCCCCATCAGCAGGTTGGCCGCGACCGGATGGCGGACAAAATAGCCGATCATCTCAGCCCGCCCCGCCGGGAGTGACCGGGATCAGCCTGATACCCGGAACCGAGGGGGTCGGGGTCGAGAGCACCAGCGTTTCGCCGCCCTCGAGCCCGCCGGTGATCAGCACGTCGCCGCCCAGCGCCGGGCCGGTCTGCACCGGGCGGATTTCCAGCCGGTTCTCGGCATCGGCGAGATAGACAAAGGGCGCGCCGGCATCGTCGAGATGCAGCGCGGTGCGGGGCACGGCGATAACGCCGTCGAGCGGCGGGGCGCTGAGGGTGACGGTGACAAAGCTGCCGGGGTTGAGCGGCGGGCGGCCGCCGGCGCCGTTGGCGATATAGGGATCGTCGACCTGAACCACCACGCCGATGGTGCCGGTCTCGCTGTCCACGGTGCCGCGCAGGCGCAGGATGCGGGCGTCGTAACGGGCGGTGGTGCCGGCCACGTCGAGGGTGACGGTGGCGGTGATGCCCCGGTCCTGCATCAGGCCGCTCAGGCGGCTGGTGTCGACCAGCGTGCCCTCGGGCATTTGCCCGCCCACCGAAGCCATCGCCAGGGCGCGAAAGGCGCGCGGTGCGATCTCGGCGGTGATCTGTGCGGCGGCGGCGCTGTCCAGCGTCAGCAGCGTCTCGCCGGTGCGGATGAACTGGTCCGGGTCGACGTTAAGCGTATTGACGCGGCCCCGGAAGGGCGCGGTGATGGTGGTCTTGGACAGCGCGCGCTCGGCCTCGGCCAGCTCGGCCTGGCGCACCGCCAGCGTCGCCTCGGCCGAGGCGCGCTGCGCCGGGAAGAGGGCCAGCGTATTGGTCACATTGGTGAGCGCGTTCTGCTGGGCGAAAAGGGTCTTTTCGGCGGCGTTGAGCGCGGCCTGGGTGCTGGTGCCGCTCTCGACCAGCGACTTGACGCGGTCGAATTCGGTTCGCGCCACCTCGAGCGTGCGCTGCTCGATCTCAAGATTGCGGCGGCTGTTGGCCTCTTTCCGGTCAAGCTCGGCCAGGGTCGCCTCGGCGGCGGCGATATTGGCGCGGGTCTTTTGCACCGAGAGATCGTAATCGGTGCGGTCGACCTCGACCAGCATGGCGCCCGCATCGACGAAACTGCCTTCGGCCAACCCGTCGGTCAGGCGGGCGATGCGGCCCTCGACCTGCGAGACGGCCGACCAGCGATGCGCCGGTTCCACCCGGCCATAGCCCTCGGCCGTGGGCGCGATCGACGCCGGTGTGACGGACATCACCCGCACGGCCACCGTCGCCTCGGGCTCGGCGGCGGCGGGAGGCTGGCCGCTCCGCGTCATCCAGATGAAACCGATCACGCCGAGCGCAAGCGGCGGAATGATAAGCAAGGGGCGCAGGTTCATGGGCGTTCTCCCGCCGGGTCAGGGCCGCGCGCCGGGCCGGATCCGGCGCGCTCGTCCCGGTATAGCCCAAGCGCCCCCTGGCATGAAGGCGCAGCATGCGTCTCCGTCAGAAAGCCACGGGTTGGCCGCGCCCCTCGGCCCTTGCGCGCTCCAGCACGTGATGCGCCGCCGCCAGATCCTGCGCCGCGACGCCGAGCGAGCGGTAGACGGTGATCTGGTCGGGGTCCGCGCGCCCTGCGATCTCGCCTGCCAGCAACGCGCCGATCTCGCCCTTCAGGTCGGTTTCGGAAAAGGTACCGGCAGCGATCATCTCGACGATCTCACCGGCCTGGGCCAGCGTCGAGGGCAGGTAGTCGACCCAGATCGCGCCGCGCTCGACCATGCTGTCGTCGACCTCGCGCATCGAAGGGATGGAGGACCCGACGACATTGACATGGGCCCCCGGCTTCACCCAGTCCCCCATCACGATGGGGGTGGGAGCGGCGGTAACGGTGCACACGATGTCGGCGTCCGCGATGGCGGTGTGCAGGTCGGTTCCGCTGGAAAAATCCACCTCCGGGTAATCGGCGGCGGCGCGGGCGGCGAAACCGGCCGCCTTTTCAGCCGAGCGGCCTGCGACCGCGACGCGTTTGATCGGGCGCACCGCCAGCATCGCGGTCAGGTGATGTTCGGCCTGTTCGCCGTAGCCGATCAGCGCGAGGCTGCCGGCGTCCTCTCGGGCCAGCGCGCGGGTGGCCACGGCGCTGGCGGCGGCGGTGCGGATCGCGGTCAAAAGGCTCGCGTCCATCATCGCCACGGCGCCGCCGGTCTCGGCCTCGAACAGCACGATGGCGCCGCGGTGAGAGGACAGACCGCGCGCGGGATTCTCGGGAAACAGACTGACCAGCTTGACGCCGAAACAGGCCGGATCGGCGATGGCGCCGGGCATCACGCCCATCTTGTTGTTCCCGCCCACCGGCACCACCGCGCGCAGCGGCAGTTGCGCCGAGCGCGCCGAGACGCCCTTCATCACCCCGGCCACCACCTCGATCGCCTCGTCCATCGGCAGCAGCGCCGCGACGTCGTCTTGGGTCAGAACGATCATTGCGCGCGCTCCTTTTCGCTGCCCCAGTCGGGGCCGGTGACGGTCAGGCCCAGCGCCTGTTCCAACAGGGCGGCATAGGCCTCGGGGCGCGCGACATAGGGGAAATGCCCGCCCCAGGTAAAGCGGTAGGCGGCGGCGGGCCGGACCCGGGCGCGGACGGCGGCCCGCATCTCGGGTGGGATCAGCGGGTCGTCGTCGGCCTCGATGGTAAAGCGCCCGCTTTCCGACAGGGTCAGCGGCGGCAGCTCCGGCGCGGTTTTCAGCGCCTTGAGCCGCATCCGCAGCTCGGGTTCGGGAATCCGGCCGCCGACCTCTTCCAGCAGCAGCTCCACCAGATCGGCCTGATCGGGGTGGGCCTCGGCCCAGGCGCCCAGCCCCTGGCCGAAACCTGCGCGCAGATCGGCGATGGGGGCGGCGTCGAGATCCAGCGCATAGGGCATCTTGTCGATGAGGCCGGCGACCGAGTGCAGCGTGTTGGCGGCAAAGAGGGTGTCCACCCGGCCAGGATGCGCGGCGGCGAAATACTGCGCCAGATATCCCCCCAGGGAGGAGCCCAGAACCGAGGCGGTTTCAATGCCCAGATGATCGAGCAGGGCGGCGAGGTCTTCGGCCCATTCCGCGATGCCGCCGGTTTCGGGGTAGGTGACCGCGACGACGCGCAGCCGATCCGACAGAGCCGTGATCTGTTGCCAGAAGATGTCGCCGCGTCCCAGCGTGCCGGGGATCAGCAGGAGCGCGGGCCCCTGCCCGGTGTCGATATAGCCCCAGTCCCGCACGTTCAGCACCACGCGGCGCTCGGGGAAGCCCATGGCAAAGGCGTTTCGGGCGGCGATCAGCGGATTGCTCATGCGAAGGGGTCCTCCACCACCGGGAAGTAGGTTTTTGCCCGGTTCTTGTACGGAATATTGGCGAAATCGGGAGTGATGGAGCCGGGGGTGGCGACGCCAATGACCTTGGCGGCGATGGGGTTGAAGCCCGCCTCGTAGTGGTTCGAGGACTTCACGCAGACATAGCGACGCTGCGAAAGGTCGATGCCGAGCTGCTCGAACGCCTCGGGGTGGAAGGTCTGGGTGCGCAGGTCGTTCAGCACGATGTCGATGCCGTTCGATTCGATCCAGACCACATCGCCCATCGGCGCGGGCAGTTTTCCGAAACGCTGGGTCAGACCAGAGGCGATCTTTTTCACCGTGACGGTCAGGTCCAGCGGATCGCCCGACATCGGGCCGCATTTGCCCCCGATGCGCAGGTTCAGCGTGGCCCCCTCGCCGGCCTCCTTGCAGATGCGGACGGCGATGGGATCCCAGAACAGGCCGGTGGCGACGCCGGTCATGCCGCGTTCGATCATCGCGCGCAGCAGAAAGGTGGCGTCAGACGGCGCGCCGCCGCCGGCGTTGTCCGACATGTCGGCGAGCACGATCGGACCCTTGGCCTCGGCCTCGGCGATGTCGAGGGCCGTGTCGATATCGGGCAGGGAGCGGTGCAGCTCGTGGCGCAGGGCAAAGATCTTGCGTCCGAGCGCCTCGGCCTCCTCTGCCGCCCGCTCCGCACTGCCGTCGCAGATGGCAACGGCGCGGGTGCCGGTGCGGGGGTGGTCGGACCAGGGGAAGCCGTGGATCAGGGAGAGCGACAGCAGACCCCCCTGCCCCTCCGCCGCCATCATCTCGTCGACGAAGCCGCGCATCGGCTGTTTGGTGGTGGGCATGGCGATGATCATGCGGCAGTCCCAGTCGCGCATCACCGGTTTGATTTTTCCTGCGGCGGTGTCGGCGGCGAGGCGGAACAGGTCGGCGGCGCGCTCGGGCACGTCGACATGGGGGTATTCCTTGAAGGCCACCAGCAGGGAGGCCTGGGTCATCATCTTGTCGGTGAGGTTGGAATGGGGGTCCAAGAGGCCGCCGATCACGGCATCCGGGGCAATGGCGCGCAGGTGGGCGATCAGGTCGCCCTCGCAATCGTCATAGCCGTCGGCGATCATCGCACCGTGCAGCGCCAGCAGGATCACATCAGCGCCGCCCGCCGCCCTGAGGTCGGAAGCGATCTCGTCGCGGAAGCCTTCGTAGACGGATTTCACCGTGGGGCCGGAGGGCTGGGCGTGGGCCGACAGGCTCTCGATCACCTGCCAGCCGTTTTCCCCGGCCTTCTCGCGCCAGATGTGCAGCGGCGCGGTCCAGTACATCGGCGCGTCTTTCGTGGCGTCGCCGTGATGGATAGACCCCTCTTCGAAACTCGCCATGCCGGTGGGCAGCGGGGAAAAGGAGTTTGTTTCGGTGCTCAGACCGGCGATGAAGATCTTCATTTTCGTGTCCTATGGGGTCTTGGGAGAGGGCTGGGAAACCGGCCGGGAGACCGGAAGCTGCCCGGTCGCCTGCATCATAAGCCGCGCGGCCAGATGGATCAGGATCAGTGCAAAGGCGAGCGGTACGGCGCCGGTGAACCAGATCATCGGAATGTCCAGCATCTCGGCCTGCCGACCCAGGCTGCGGCCGAGAAAGCCGCGCGCCATGTCCATCCGCGCGTTGAACAGCGAATACCAGATCACCGGGGCGGCAAAGGCGATAACACCCGCCGCCCGGATCAGCGCCAGAGCCATGCCCGGCGTGCCGCGGATGGTCTGCATGTTGGGAAAGAGCGTCGGATCCGAGGCGGCACGGAAGGCGCAGGAGGCCCCCAGCATGCCGGCCCAGACCATGGCGCGGCGGGCCAGTTCCTCGGTCCAGATCGGCGGGGCGTTCAGTACATAGCGCGCCAGCACCTGCCAGCCGGCGGCGAAAACCATGGCCAGCACCGCCAGCACCGCCCCCCAGAGGGCGATGCTGTTGAGCGTTGCCGACAGCCGGTCGAGGATGCGGGCCATGGGTTTCATCGGCTCAGTTGCCCTTGGCCGCTTCCCAGGCCGCGATCTGGTCCTGGCTCAGCAGGCCGCTTTCGTAGGCGGGGGCGGAGGCGGCGCGGAATTCGTTGCGCGCGGCCTGGTCCAGCTTGACCACGGCGACGCCGGCCTCTTCCAGCTTGCCCAGGACGGCGTCCTGGGTGCCGAGCCAAGCGCGGTTGGCCGCGGTGGCGGCGGCGGCGGCGGCGTCAACCGTGGCGCGATCCGCGTCGCTCAGGCCCTGATACCAGTCCTCGGATACGATGGTGATGCGCAGCGAGGGGGCGACACGGGCATCGGTGAAATGCTTGAGAAAATCGGTATGCCCGAACAGCAGCGGCACGAAGGCCGGGTTCATGTAGCCGTCGGCGACGCCGGTTTGCAGCGCGTTGGGAACCTCGGCCCAGCTGACGATCGTGCCGGCGGCGCCCCAGGCCTCGTAAAGTTCAATCTGGCTTTCGTCCAGCGCGCGCATCCGCAGCCCCGCCATGTCGGCGACCGAGTTCACCGGCTTTTTGGTGTTGAAGATGCCGGTGGCCTGGCCGACCGTGTTGACGGCGATCACCCGCACGCCCTCGGGCGCGGTGGCCGCGTTGATCCGGGCCAGCATGCCGCCGGCGTTCAGCGCGCGGTCGACCTCTTCCATGTCGGCAAAGAAATAGGGCAGGCGCAGACCATAGATCAGCTTGTCGATGGAGCCGACGATGTTGAGCGGCGACATCGAGACCTCCAGCAGACCCTGGCTGACCTGATCGAACAGCTCGTCATCGCCGCCGAGCGCGCCGCGCTGGAATTCCTCGGACGCCATCCCATGCTCGTTGAGATAGCTGGAGAAGGTATGCGCCCAGACATAGGTGCCCGAACCGTTGAGATCCGGCGGGCTGTCTAGGGCGATCTTGATCTGGGCCGAGGCCGCATTTGCGCCCAGCGCGAGCGTCGCGGCGAGCAGTCCGCCGGTCAGGAATTTCGAGAGTTTCATGTCAGGTCCTCCTATTGGGTTTTTGGTATTTTCTTTTGGGTATTAATGTCGTCTCAGGGTCCGATGCCCAGCCCGAAGGCGTGTGGCAGCCAAAGGCTGAGCCCCGGCAGTTTCACCAGCAGTGCCAGCACGGCGATCTGGGTCAACACAAACGGGAGCACGGCGCGCGCCAGCTTCCAGTAGCTCACGCCAGTCACCGTCGAGACCACCAGAAGGCAGCCTCCCATCGGCGGCGAGACCAGCCCGATACAAAGGTTGAAACACAGCACGATGCCAAGGTGCACCGGGTCCGCGCCCTGCGCCAGTGCGACCGGGGCCAGCAGCGGCACCAGCAGTGCCAGCGCCACGGGAATGTCGAGCACCATGCCGGCGAGCAGGAAGATCACGTTCATTGCCAGCATGTAGCCGGCGGGGCCGAGACCCAGCCGCGCGACCATGTCCGAGATCGCCTCGGGCACGCGTTCAAGCGCCCCCAGATGGCCCAGCGCCGAGACGGCGCAGATGATGATGAAGATCGAGCCGGACAGGATGGCGGTGCGGCGCAGCGCCTCCAGCACCTCGCCGCCCGAGATCCCGGCATAGAACCAGCCCGCCCCCAGCGCGGCAAAGACGGCGACGGCGGCGGCCTCGGTGGGCGTCATCCAGCCGAAGACGATGCCGCCGAGGATGATGATCGGCAGCGACATCGCAGGCAACGAATGGATCAGCGTCGGCAGAATGGGCGGCATGTCCTCCTTCTCCACCCGTGGGTGGTTCTGGCGCACGGCAAAGGCGCCGTTGACCACCAGCAGGGCCGCGGCCAGCACCAGTCCGGGTATGATCCCGGCGAGAAACAGCGCGGTGACCGAGGTGCCCATCAATGCGCCGTAGAAGATCAGGATGATCGAGGGCGGTACGATGGGGCCGATGATCGAGGAGGCGGCGGTGACCGCACTGGCGTAAGTCAGGCTGTAGCCCCGCCGCGTCATCTCGGGCACCAGCGTGTTGGAGAGGGCGGCAGCATCGGCCACGGCCGAGCCGGAGATGCCGGCGAAGAACACCGAGGTGAGGATATTGACATGCCCCAGCCCGCCGCGCACCCGGCCCACCAGCGCCATCGAAAGGTTGATCAGCGCACCGGTGATGCCGCCCCGGTTCATCAGCTCGCCCGCGAGGATGAAAAGCGGCATCGCCATCAGCGCGAAGACATCGATCTTGGAAAAGATCTGCTGCGGCAGGATCGCAAGGTAGCGGGAATTGTCGGTGACGATGAAGGCCAGCACCGCCGCACCGCCGATCACATAGGCAATGGCCAGCCCCGAGGCCAGGAAGGCCGCAGCGGCGAGGCCGACCCAGACCATCATGCCGCCAGCTCCGTCCGGGCGGGAGAGAGCAGGTCCGGCGTGACCCCCTCGGCCTCGATGTCCCCGGGCAGCGGCTCGCCCAGCGCCAGCGCGGCGGCGGCGCGGGCCATCGCCGGGGCGGTCTGGATACCGTACCCGCCCTGCCCCGCCAGCCAGAAAAAACCGGCCGCCGCGGGGTCGTAGCCGACCGCGGGGCCGCCATCGGGCAGAAAGCTGCGCAGACCGGCCCATTTGTGTTCGATGCTGCGCACCTGAAGGTCGAAGGCGGTCTCGATCCGGTCGACACAGATCGCCACGTCGAGTTCTTCGGGCTGGGCGTCGCAGGGGGGCGAGGGGGTTTCGTCGGCAGGCGACAGCAGCAGCTTGCCGGCGTCAGGCTTGAGATAGAAATCCTCGGCCACGTCTACCACCATCGGCCAGGCGTCCGGCACCACGCCGGCGGGCGGCGCGACCAGCAGCGCGGTTCGGCGCAGCGGGCGCAGGCCCAATGGGCGCAGACCCGCCATTTCGGCCACCACATCGGCCCAGGCCCCGGCGGCATTTATCACGACGGGCGCGCGCAGGGTACCTGCCGGGGTCTCCACGGCCCAATCGCGGCCCTCGCGCGCGATGCCCAGAACCTCGGCTTTCAGATGCAGCGCGCCGTCGCGGGCGCGGAAGGATTTCAGGTAATGCTGGTGCAATCCGTGCACCTCAATATCCGCAGCGGAGCCGTCGAGCAGCGCCGCAGCGGCATAGCCGGGGCGAAGCAGCGGCACCAGATCGCGGGCCTCGGCGCCGGACAGGGGCATGACCGCCTCGCCCAGTTCGCCGTGCAACGCGTCGAGGTCGGCGGCCTGATCGGAGCGCCCGACGAAGAGCGCGCCGCGCGGGCGGATCAGGCCGGGCGGCGGGTTACCGGGCCCCTCGCCGCGATAAAAGGCATGGCTGGCGCGCGACAGCGCCCGGATCACCGGCGGGCCATAGGCCACGGTGAACAGCGCGGCGGAGCGCCCGGTGGTGTGATAGCCGGGCTGGGGTTCACGTTCGAGCAGCACCACGCGGCCCGTACGCGCCAGTTCGGCAGCCACCGAGGCGCCGGCCATGCCCGCTCCGATCACGATAAAATCGGCCGTCCCGCCACCCTGCGCCATACACCCTGTCCCTGTTGCCGTCGAGTTGTCGGAAAAAGCGTAACATCGATTTTCCAATTGGAAAACAGATTTTTTCCTATCGGAAAATTTCTTGGCGTCACAGGGATTTGCGTCTAGACTGACCATTATGACAGACGTGAAACACGCCCCGAATCCGCGCGCCGATTTTGGCCGCCGCCTGCGCCAATTACGCCGCGACCGGGGATGGACCCTGGCCGAGGTCGCGGACCGTTCGGGGCTGGCGATCTCTACGATTTCCAAGGCCGAGCGCGGGGTGATCTCGCTGACCTATGACCGGCTGTCGCAGCTGGCGCGCGGGCTGGAGGTGGACCTTGCCGCCTTTTTCAACGCCGAGGGGCAGAGTTTCGAGCCGGGCAGTTTCGCTGTGGCGCGCAAGGGCGATTTCAAGCGGCAGGAAACCCCGAACTACGTCTACGAAATGCTGTTCCCGGATCTGTGGAACAAGGCGATGACGCCGATGATGGGCTCGCTCAAGGCGCGCGAGTTCATGGATTTCGAGGATTTCGTGCGCCATCCGGGACAGGAATTCCTGGTGGTGCTGGAGGGCGCGGTGACGGTCTTTGCCGAGGGGCGCGAGCCGGTGCATCTGGAGGCCGGCGACAGCCTCTATTTCGACAGCGCGGTGGGGCACCTCTATGCCTCCGACAGCGACCAGGACGCGCGGATTCTGGTGGTCTGCGTGCCCGGGGCGGGGACCTGAGCGGTCAGGCCCGGAGAACCGCGCCGGGGTTCATGATGCCCAGAGGATCGAGCGCGGCCTTGATCGCGCGCATGGCGTCGAGTTTCACCGGGTCGCCGTAGCGTTCCAGATCCTCGACCTTGAGCCGTCCGATGCCATGTTCGGCACTGACCGAGCCGCCCATGGAATGCACCAGATCATGCACCGCGTATTTGACCGCGTCGCGCTGGTTGACATGATCCGCTTTGCTGCGGCCGGGCGCGGGAAAGACGTTATAGTGCAGGTTGCCGTCGCCCAGGTGGCCGAAACAGTTGACGCGGAAATCGCCCAGACCGGCGACGATCCTGTCGCCCTCGGCGATGAATTCGGGAATGCGGCTGATCGGCACCGAGATGTCATGGCTGGAGACCGCGCCGATGCGGCGGTTGGCCGCCGGGATCTGTTCGCGCACCGCCCAGAATGCCGCGCGTTGCCCTTCGGACTGTGCGATGAGCCCGCCCGAGGTGAGGTCGCGCTCCAGCGCCGCTTCGAACAACCCGGCCAGCGCCTCCTCAGGGTCGAGCCCGCGGGAAAGGCCCAGCTCGATCAGCACGCACCAGTCGGGCGGGGTGGCGAAGGGCTGGCGGATGTCCGGCAGCTCATCGGCGAGAAAGCGCAGCCCCTGCCCTGCGATCAGTTCGAAGGCGCTGACCCCCTCGCCCAGCCGGTCGCGCGCCAGCGACAACAGGTCGATCGCCGCCTGCGGGTCCGGCACCACGAAAAGCGCGGTGCCCTCGCCCGCCGGGCGCGAAAACAGCTTGAGCGTGGCGGCGGTGATGATGCCCAGCGTCCCCTCGGCCCCGATCAGCAGATCGCGCAGGTCATAACCTGTGTTGTCCTTTCTCAGCCGCGACAGCCCGTGCCAGATACGCCCGTCGGGCAGTACCGCCTCGAGCCCCAGGCACAGATCGCGCGCATTGCCGTAGCGCAGCACGCCGGTGCCGCCGGCGTTGGTCGAGAGGTTCCCCCCGATCCGCGCGGTGCCCTCGGCGGCCAGCGACAGGGGAAACAGGCGCCCGGCCTCCGCCGCCGCCGCCTGCACCTCGGCCAGAATCGCGCCGGCCTCGGCGATCAGCACGTTCTCGGTCGGATAGACGCCCCGGATCGCCGCCACCCGCTCCAGCGAAACGATGAGCGGCGCGGGGCCGTCAGACATGATCTGGCCGCCGACCAACCCGGTGCCGCCGCCATAGGGCAACACCGGCACCCGGACCTCGGCCGCCGCGCGCACCAGCGCCGCGACCTCATCGACATTGCGCGGCAGGGCGAGCAGGCCGCATTGCCCCGACCAGCGGCCGCGCGGCTCTTCGAGATAGCGGGGCTCGGCGGGGCGGAACACCGCCTCGGGCAGCGTCTGGCGCAGCCGGGCTGCGAAGGTGTCATCGGCGGGGTTCAGTGTCATGGCCTAGTCCTGCCCAAACGCCGGCCCTTGCGCAAGCGCGATCAGTCGATCAGATAGCGCGGCTTCAGCACGACGACGGTGGGGCGGGACGGCAGATCGCGCAGCGACAGGGTGAGCGAGGAGGTCCCCGGCCGCTCCACCGCGAAGCTGCCGGCGATATCCTCAAGAAAGCGGTTCAGGCTGTAGCCGCTGAACCAGTGCATCGGGATCACCACCGAGGAGCGCAGCCGCTCGATCACCCGCACCATCTCGGGCAGCGGCAGCGTCAGGCCGCCGTCGACCGGCGCCATCACCACGTCGAGCCGTCCGAGGGCGGCGAACTGTTCGTCGGTCGGGATGTGATGCAGATGGCCCAGATGTCCGATGCAGAGCCCGGCCGCCTCGAACACGAAGATCGAGTTGCCGCGCGCCTCGGCCCCGGTGAAGGCAGAGCGGATATCGGTCGAGACGTTGCGCACCAGCATCTCGCCCAGATCGAGGTGATGTTCGATCCCCTCACCGTAGTTGCCCCAGCCCTTGAGCACATGGGGGATCGCCGGATCGGGGGTGGCGGTCCAATGGGTGTCATGGGCGTGGTTCATCGTCACCACGTCGGGGACCAGGCCGGCGGTGCCGAGAAAACCGGTGTAGTCGGTGACCGCGTTCAGCCCGCCCGGCGTCTGGATCAGGAAACTGGCATGGGCGATGTAATGCAGGCGCACCGAATGCTCGGGCAGCGGATCGCGCCAGGACGCCTTGGACAGATAGGCAATTCCCGGCGCGGCATCGGCGATGGCGATGCAATGGCTCGGGCGGCGGTCCTGCGCCCAGGCCGCCCCGGCCAGACAGACGAAAAGCAACGAGATGAAGACCCGTGCCACCGGCCCCTCCCTTTCGGAATGCGTTGTTGCTGGGGATGGTAGCGCGTGGGTCGGGAAGGTCCAGCAAACGCGGTCTATCCGCCGCTCTCCGTCCGCTCTGCCGGGGGAGCGGATCAGGGAGCGGGCACCGCGAGAGAGGGGGCAAGGGGGAACAGACGTCGGGCGCCCTGGGGGCTCCGCCCGTTCGCGCCTGAAACGCTCCACCGGAGCGTTTCCGAGACAGCGCTTACCCCGCGTCGGTCTTGCCGCGGCGGTCGCTGCGCAGCGAGGCATAGAGCACATGGGTGCGCCAGCGCCCATCGATTTGCAGATAGCTCTGCGCGACACCCTCGTATTTGAATCCGGCGCTTTCCAGCAGCCCGCGCGAGGCGGCGTTTTCCGGCAGGCAGGCGGCCTCGATGCGGGACAGGTCGAGCCGGGTAAAGGCGTGGTGGACCACCGCGGCGATCGCCTCGCGCATGTAGCCCTGGCGGGCAAAGGGTTCGCCGGTCCAGTATCCCAGCACGCCCGACTGCGCCGGGCCGCGGCGGATGTTGTCCAGCGTGATCGCCCCCAGCAGCACCTCGTCGGCGCGGCGGAACAGGAACAGCGGCAGCGCCGAGCCATTGGCGACCGACCGCTGCGCCCAGTAGACCCGGTTGGTGAAGGCCTTGCGCGAGAGGTGGTCGGCGGCCCAAGAGGGCTCCCACGGGATGAGATAATCGCGGCTTTGCTGTCGCAGCGCGCTCCAAGGGCGAAAATCCGCATGCACCGGCGGACGCAGCGTGAGACGCTCGGTCTCGATCCTCAGCTTGCGTTTGGCCAGAAGCATCGTCGCTGTTCCCGGGGCGCGTCAGGCGGCGCGCCGCTCCTGCAATTGGGCAAGGCTGGGGGCGGATTTGACCGGACCGTAAAGGGCCATGGCCGCAGGCGCGGTGGCGGCCATCTGCTCGGCGAAACTGCGCAGATCCTGCATGCCGACGGCGTCGATACGGGCGACGGTATCCTCCAGGGGGGGCACCGTTTCCCAGATCTGCACCAGCCGGGCCAGACGTTCGGCGCGGTTCGAGGGGCTTTCCAGCCCCATCAGCATGCCGGCCTTCATCTGGGCGCGGGCGCGGGCGACCTCTTCCTCGGTCATGTCGGTGACGGCGCGCTTCATCTCGTCGATGGTGATGCCGGCAAGCTCGGCCACCTGACCGGCGGAGGTGCCGGCATAGATGGTGGTGGTGCCGGTATCGGCATAGGCGCCGGCCTGGGCGAAGATCGTATAACAAAGACCCCGCTTTTCGCGGATCTCCTGGAACAGGCGCGAGGACATGCCGCCGCCCAGCACCGAGGCATAGATCTGCGCGGTATAGATCGCGTCGTCGCGGTAGCCCGGACTTTCCAACGCCAGGGCGAAATGGGCCTGTTCAAGTTTCTTCGCCTTGCGGAATTCGCCGCCGGTGAACCGGCCCGGCTCGGCGGTGCTGGACGGGCCCGGCTCGAGATGGCCGAACAGCCGCTCGGCCAGGCGCACCAGCGCGTCGTGATCGACCGCGCCGGCGGCCGACAGGATCATCTGGCCGGGGCGGTAATGCTCGCCCACAAAGGTGGACAGATCCGCACGGGAAAACGCGCTGACCCGCTCGCTGGGGCCGAGGATGGTGCGGCCCAGCGGCTGGTCGCGATAGCTCGCTTCCTGCAACCAGTCGAAGATCACATCATCGGGGGTGTCGTTGGCCTGGCCGATCTCCTGCAGGATGACACCGCGCTCGACCTCGATTTCGCGGGGGTCGAACACCGGGTTCAGCAGGATGTCGGCGATCACGTCCATCGCCAGCGGCACGTCGGCCTCGAGCACCCGGGCGTAATAGGCGGTAACCTCGCGGCTGGTATAGGCATTGATATAGCCGCCGACATCCTCGATCGCCTCGGCGATCTGCAGCGCGCTGCGGGTCTGGGTGCCCTTGAAGGCCATATGCTCCAGGAAATGCGCGATGCCGTTCTGTTCGGCCCGTTCATGCCGTCCGCCGGCGCTGACCCAGATGCCGATGGCGGCCGATTGCAGGCCAGGCATGCGTTCTGTGACGATTCGAAATCCGTTGGCCAGTTGAGCTTGCTGCAAAGTCACGCGGTAATTTGTCCCTTGATATGGGTTTCGATGGCGACGAGATCGTTGTCGATCCGGCACACTCGTTCCGGCCTGTCATACAGATCCGCCATGCGCGGGGGAAGAGGGGGCCGCAGGCCGCTTGCCTTCTCCACCGCATCAGGGAACTTGGCCGGATGGGCGGTGGCCAGCGTGATCATCGGCACCGATGTGTCGCGGGTTTCCTCGGCCACCTTCACGCCTACGGCGGAATGGGGGCAAAGCAACTCCCCGCTGGACTTAAGCGTTGCTGCGATGGTTGCAAGGGTCTCCTCTTCCGAGGCGCGCCCCGAGGAGAAGCTTTCGCGCAGGGCCTCCATCGCGCCCTGACTGACATTGAAGCCGCCGGTCGACAACTCGTCCATCAGCTGCGCCACGGCGTTTCCGTCCTGACCGTAGGCATAGAACAGCGCGCGTTCAAAATTGGAGCTGACCTGAATGTCCATCGAGGGGCTGATCGACGGAATCGTCTCGCCCTTGAAATACCCCTGCCCGGTCAGGCACCGGTGCAGGATGTCGTTCTGGTTGGTGGCCACCACCAGCCGGTCGATCGGCAGGCCCATCCTCTTGGCGATGTAGCCTGCGAAAATGTCGCCGAAATTGCCGGTGGGCACGGTGAAGCTGACCTTGCGCCCGGGCGCGCCCAGCGACACGGCGGAGGAGAAGTAATAGACCACCTGCGCCAGCACACGGGCGAAGTTGATCGAGTTGACACCGGCCAGCCTCACGCCGTCGCGGAACGCGAAGTCGTTGAACATGTCCTTGAGGCGAGCCTGACAATCGTCGAAATCGCCGTCAAGGGCCAGCGCATGCACGTTGGCGTCCGCCGGCGTGGTCATCTGACGGCGCTGCACCTCGGACACGCGGCCATGCGGGAACAGGATGAAAACGTCGACCGCATCCAGTCCCCGGAACGCCTCGATCGCCGCCGACCCGGTATCGCCCGATGTGGCGCCGACGATGGTCACCCGCTCGCCGCGCCGCTTCAGCGCCACCTCGAAGAGCTGGCCGATCAGCTGCATGGCGAAATCCTTGAACGCCAGCGTCGGGCCGTGGAACAGCTCCAGCAGGAAATGCCCCGGCGCCAGCTGGACCAGCGGCGCGCGGGCGGCATGACCGAAGCCGGCATAGGCGCGGGCGATGATGTCGCGGAATTCGTCATCGGTGAAGCTGTCGCCGATGAAGGGGCGCATCACGCGAAAGGCGGTTTCCTCATAGCTGAGGCCGGCCAGCGCGGCGATGTCCGTTGCGCTCATCTGCGGGATGGTTTCGGGCACATAGAGCCCGCCGTCACGCGCCAGCCCGGTCAGCATCGCCTCTTCGAAGGTCAGCGCGGGCGCCTGGCCGCGGGTAGAGATGTATTTCATCGCTCGTCGCTCCGGGGTCGGGCGCGGGTGCGCCACAGGAAGTAGATTGTCATCAGGGCCCAGACCAGGGCCAGGCCGAACCATGTCACCGCATATTGCAGGTGATCGTTGGGAATGCCGGTGGTCGTCACCGGCAGCGGCGTGACGCCCGGGTCGGTCCGCGACCGCGCGATCAGCAGCAGCGGTTCGGTGTCGAGGGTGGCGGCCAGCGCGGGCACGTCGCGGGCGAACCAGATATTCTCGTCACGCTCCGGCTCGGGGGTGAAACCGTCGATCTCGTCGGGCCAGTGCAGGTTGCCGGTCACCTCCATCGCGCCGGTGCCGCGCGCGGCCCCCTTGTCCTCGGTCGGGACAAAGCCGCGGTCGATCAGGATGCGGCGGCCGGCCTCGGTCGTAAAGGGCGCGATGATGCGGTAGCCGGCGCCGAAATCGCGGGTAGAGACCAGCACATGCAGTTCCGTCGCGCCCATGGTTCCGCTGACGCCGACGGGCAGATAGCGGTCGCGCTCCGGATCGGGATCGGCGGGCAGCGCCACCGGATCGGCGCCGATGCGTGCCTCGATCTCGGCCAGCACAGCCTGTTTCCACGCCAGCCGCCGCACCTGCCAGGTGCCCAGCGACAGCAGGATCGCCATCCCGGCAAGGCCGAAGATCAGCAGGAACAGAAAGCGGCGCATGAAACGCTCCGATCGACACGAAAAAGCGCGCGGGCGGGCCGCGCGCTTTGCTTTAAATGCGAGAGGGGCGGTTTTTCAACCGCATTCCGCACCGGTCACAGCCCGGCGGTGCCCCAGATGTAGACGGCGAAGAACAGGAACAGCCAGACCACATCGACGAAGTGCCAGTACCAGGCGGCCGCCTCGAAGCCGACATGCTTCTCCGGGGTGAAGTCGCCTTTCATCGCGCGGATCAGACAGACGGTCAGGAAAATCGTCCCGATGATCACATGCGCGCCATGAAAACCGGTGGCCATGAAGAAGTTCGAATAGAACTCGTCACCGCCGAATTCCCAGCCCGAATGCAGCAGGTGCGCATATTCATAGGCCTGCAGCCCGGTAAAGGCGACGCCCAGCACGATCGAGATGGCCAGGCCCTGCACCAGCGCCTTGCGGTCGTTGTCATGAACCAGCGCGTGGTGCGCCCAGGTCACCGCACAGCCCGACAGCAGCAGCACGACGGTGTTGATCAGCGGCAGGTGGAACGGATCGACCGGAAAGATCTCCGGCTTCACGTATTCGGTGCCGAAATACTCGTTCATCGGGTAGATCGCGTGTTTGAAGAACGACCAGAACCAGGCGAAGAAGAACATCACCTCGGACATGATGAACAGCATGAAGCCATAACGCAGCCCGATCCGAACGACCGGCGTGTGATCGCCGACGCGGCTTTCCGCCACGACCTCGGACCACCAGGCGTACATGGTGTAGAGCACCATCGCGAGCCCGATCAGGAACATGAACGGGGTGACGTCATGCATCCAGAGCACGGCGCCGAACAGCATGACAAACCCGCCCACCGCGCCGAACAGCGGCCAGATCGATGGGCTGAGAATGTGGTAATCGTGATTTTTTGCGTGTGCCATTAAGTGTCCCTCACCTCTCGGCCTAGTTCAGATTGGTGTCTGCCTTCTGATCGAGGGCGGCATATCCCTCGGGCAGATCGATTTCATAGAACGTGTACGACAGCGTGATCGTATGCACGTATTTCGCCTCCGGGTCGTCGACGATCTCGGGATCGACGTAAAAGGTCACCGGCATCTCCACCCGCTCGCCCGGCTGCAGGATCTGCTCGGTAAAGCAGAAACAGGCGATCTTGGTGAAATATCCGCCGGCCGAATAGGGCGCGACGTTGTAGCTTGCCTGACCGGCGATGGGCCGGTCGGTCGGATTGTACGCCTCGTAAAAGGCCAGACCGGTTTCCCCGATGCGCAGCTCGATCTCCTGCTGCATCGGTTTGAAATCCCAGGGCATGCCCCGTTCCTTGGACCCGTCGAAGCGGATCTTGACGGTCTGCTCCAGGATCGTGTCCGATCCGGTCTCGGCCACATTGGTGGCGCCGCCGAAGCCGGTGACCTTGCAGAACCAGTTGTAGGCGGGCACCGCCGCCCAGGCCAGCGCGCCCATGGTGATCACGACGGCGACCAGCTGGATCACGGTTTTCTTCTGGTTCGACGCAGCCATCACTTCTGCCCCGCCAGGTTGGCAGGCCGCATGGTGAAGTCGCCGCTGGTGACCTTGGCGATGGTCAGCCCGAACACGATGGCGACAAACCCCGCCAGCACCAGGCCGACGCCCAGATTGCGGCCAAAGCGGCGTTTGTGCAGCTCGTGCGTTGCCTTGATACTCATCTTACCAGCCTCCCAGACCAAAGGGTTTCAATACGGCCTCGACCAGGATCGCGCCGAAGTGGAGGAAGAGATAGAGTAGCGAGAGCCGGAAAAAAGACCGCTCCACAAGGAAGTTGTCGGCCTCGGAGGCGTCCTCGTCGCGGCGGCTGATGCGCCAGGCGCCGCGCAGGAACAGCGCGTTCAGCACCAGCGAGACCGCCAGATAGACCGGGCCGCCGATGCCGGAGAAGGCCGCACCGACCGCGAGCATCGCCAGCAACACCGTATAGACCAGGATATGGGTCCGGGTCGCGCGGCGGCCGTGGGTCACGGTCAGCATCGGCACGCCGGCATCGTCGTAGTCCGAGCGCATGAACAGCGCCAGCGCCCAGAAATGCGGCGGCGTCCACATGAAGGTCAGCGCGAACATCAGCCAGGGCTCGATCGCCATGTCGCCGGTCGCCGCGATCCAGCCGATGACCGGTGGAAAGGCCCCCGCGGCGCCGCCGATGACGATGTTCTGCGGCGTCGCCCGCTTAAGCCACATGGTATAGATCACCACATAGAAGAAGATGGTGAAGGCCAGGAAGGCGCCGGCGAAGATATTGGCGGCCAGCGCCAGCATGATCACCGCGAACCCCGACAGCGCCAGCCCGAGGTTCAGCGCCTCGCCCGGCTCGATCTTGCCGGCCGGGATCGGACGGCCGCGGGTGCGTTTCATCACCCGGTCGATATCGGCGTCCCACCACATGTTCAGCGCGCCCGAGGCGCCGCCGCCGATGGCGATGAACAGGATGGCGCAAAAGGCGATCATCGGATGCACCGGCACCGGTGCGGCCACCAGGCCGACCAGCGCGGTGAACACGACCAGCGACATCACCCGCGGCTTGAGCAGGGCGAAATAATCGCGGAACCCGGCCTCGTCATCGCGGATCGTGCTGGCGTTGATGCTTGCGTCGCTCATTCAGGGTCTCCGGAGCGGACGGGCCCGCGGCCCGCCCCTGTCCTTGTCACTTCGATGCGACCTGGAAGCTTTTCGGCGTGCCGGCGTCGGCATATTCCTCGATCGCGCCTTTCAGCCACTCTTCGTAGGCCGCTTCGCTGACCACCTTGACGGTGATCGGCATATAGGCGTGATCCTTGCCGCAGAGCTCCGAACACTGGCCGAAATAGATGCCTTCCCGCTCGGCCTTGAACCACAGCTGCGCCAGGCGGCCGGGGACGGCGTCCTGCTTCACGCCAAAGGCGGGCACGGTCCAGGAGTGGATCACGTCGGCACCGGTCACGTTCATGACGATGGTCTTGCCCACGGGCACCACCACGGCGGTGTCCGTGGCCAGCAGGAACTCGTCACGGCTGTAGCCGGCCTCGACAAGGCTTTCCTCGACCTCGGGGGTCAGGACATAGTTGCCGCCGGTGGCGGGCTGGCCGATCATGTAGCTGTCAAAGGCAAAGCCCGCATCCACATATTCATAGCCCCAGTACCACTGATAGCCGGTCACCTTGATGGTGATGTCGGCCTCGGGGATTTCCTGCTGCTTGAACAGCACCGGCAGCGAGAAGGCGCCGATGAAGACCAGGATGATGATCGGCACAACGGTCCAGGCGATTTCGATCGGGGTGTTATGGGTGAAGCTGGCCGGGGTGGGGTTCACACGGCGGTTGTAGCGCAGGATGATCCAGCCGATCAGGGCGATCACGAAAACGCAGATCGCCGTGATAATGATGAGAATCAAATGGTCCAGCGATTGCAGATCGCGGGCCAGCTCGGTCGCCGGCGGTTGAAAGCCCATTTTGCCCTGGGTCGGCTTCCCGACGATTTCGAGGGCCTCCTGCGCATGGGCCGGAAGGCTGGTGAGGGCTGCAAAAAGCCCAGAAAGCATCAAAGCATTCTTCATGTCGTGTCCCGATCGGTTGATCCCGTTTTTCTCCCTGGACAGCGGGTCGGCGCGTATACTTCGACACACACCCGTTGTCTTTGACGTCGGTAAAAACCATATTCCGCGCAACAGATAAAGCGAAATGCTTGCGTCAAAGGGACGCTTTTTTGATCTATGTCAAATTGTGAGGCTGGCCCATGCCATCAGAAACCTACCGCCCGTTCGCATCGGCCCTGCCCGAGGACGAGGCGCTCTCGATCCTGAAATCGGCCACCGACGGGGCCGATGACGGCGAGATATTCGTCGAGCGGCGCAAATCCGAGGCGCTTGTGTTCGACGACGGCAGGCTGCGCACGGCCAGCTATGACGCCTCGGAGGGATTCGGGCTGCGCGCGGTACGCGGCGAGGTGGCCGGCTATGCCCATTCCACCGATGTCTCGATCCCCGCGCTGCGCCGCGCAGCCGAGACCGCGCGGCTGGCGGTCGGAGATGGTGGCGGCACGCTGGCGCCGCCGCCACCGTCCACCAACCGGCATCTTTATACAGACGAGGATCCGATCGGCGGCACCCCCTTTCCGGTCAAGATCGAGACCCTGCGCGAGATCGACGCCTTTTCCCGCGATCTGGACCCGCGGGTGGTGCAGGTCTCGGCGACGCTGGCGGCCTCGCTGCAGGAGGTGGCGATTCTGCGCCCCGACGGGGTGCAGGTGCGCGATGTGCGGCCGATGACCCGGGTCAATGTCTCGGTCATCGTCGAACAGAACGGGCGGCGCGAGACCGGCACCGCGGGCGGCGGCGGCCGCGTCGGCCTCGACGGGCTGATCGACCCGGCCGACTGGCAGGCCAAGGCGCGCGAGGCGCTGCGGATCGCGCTGGTGAACCTCGACGCCATCCCCGCCCCTGCCGGGGTCATGGAGGTGGCGCTGGGGCCGGGCTGGCCCGGCATCCTGCTGCACGAGGCGATCGGCCACGGGCTCGAGGGCGACTTCAACCGAAAGGGCAGCTCGGCCTTTGCCGGGCTGATGGGCAAGCAGGTCGCCGCGCGCGGCGTGACCGTGCTGGACGACGGCACCATACCCGACCGGCGCGGCTCGATCACCGTGGATGACGAGGGCACGCCCTCGCGCCGCAACGTACTGATCGAGGACGGCATCCTTGTCGGCTACATGCAGGACCGGCAGAACGCCCGGCTGATGGGGGTAGATCCGACCGGCAACGGGCGGCGGCAAAGCTATGCCCATGCGCCGATGCCGCGGATGACCAACACCTACATGCTGGGCGGCGAGGCCGATCCCGCGGCGCTGGTCGCCGACATCAAGGACGGCATCTGGGCGGTGGGATTCGGCGGCGGCCAAGTGGACATCACCAACGGCAAGTTCGTGTTCTCCTGCACCGAGGCGTACCGGGTGCAGAACGGCAAGGTGGGCGCCCCGGTCAAGGGCGCGACGCTGATCGGCGACGGGCCGACGTCGCTCCAGCATATCCGGGCCCTGGGCAACGACATGGCGCTGGATCCGGGCATGGGCAATTGCGGCAAGGACGGCCAATGGGTGCCGGTGGGCGTGGGCCAGCCCACGGTTCTGATGGACCGTCTTACGGTGGGCGGCTCGGCGGCGTGAGCCGCCGCCTCCGGGCCGCACCAACGCCGGGACCAAGGCTGGGACCAGAGTGAAATCGGGCGATTTTGCGGCGCAACTGCCACATTTTCGCCACGATTCACCGCCTGTTAACTGTGCGCCCCCTACAAACGTCTCCGTAAGCAGGCGGAGCGTTGGATGACCGAAGCGCAGCAATCTTCCACCCACCCACCACTCCCACCCACCTCGGAAGGTGACCGGTTCGATTGGCTCCGTCTGCTTCGCTCCTACCGGGTGGGAACCTCGACATTCTACCGGATGATGGGTGAACACGGCAGCGCCCGGCGCGCGCTCGAGGCGCTGCCGGAACTCGCTCGCGCCGCCGGTCTGGATCGCTATACCCCCTGCCCCGCCGCGCGCATCGAGGCCGAGTTGACCGCCGCCCGCGCCGCCGGGGCGCAGCTGATCTGCATTGGCGAGGCGGCCTATCCGGCGGCGCTGGCGCGGATTGGCGACGCCCCGCCGATGCTCTGGGCGGTGGGCGATCCGGCGCTGCTCGACCGCCCGTCGGTGGCACTGGTCGGCGCGCGCAATGCCTCCTCTCTCGGCACCCGGATGGCGCGGGCGCTGGCGCGCGAGCTTGGCCACCAGGGCTATGTCGTCGCCTCCGGGCTGGCGCGCGGGGTGGACGCGGCGGCGCATCTGGCCGCGCTCGATACCGGCACCATTGCGGTGCTGGCGGGCGGTGTCGACGTGATCTACCCGCCGGAAAACGCCGGTCTGGCCGCCGACATAGTCCGGCGCGGGCTGCTGTTGTCCGAGCAGCCGATGGGCGTGGCGCCGCAGGCGCGGCATTTCCCGCGCCGCAACCGGATCATTTCCGGGCTGGCCCGCGCGGTGGTGGTGGTCGAGGCCGCCGCCCGTTCGGGCAGCCTGATCACCGCCCGCGATGCGCTGGATCAGGGACGCGAGGTGCTGGCGGTGCCCGGCCACCCGTTCGACGCCCGCGCGGCCGGCTGCAACATGCTGATCCGCGACGGCGCGGTGCTGGTGCGCGGCGGCGCCGATGTCATCGCCGCGCTGCCGCCCGAGGCAACCGAGGCCGCCGGGACCGCCCCGGCACAGCCGGAATTGCGCGATCGCATCCCCACTCCCCCCACTCCGCCGCCCGACAAACGCAGCCTGCGCGAGACCGCGCAGCTCCACCAGAAGATCCTGTCGCGGCTCGGCCCCTCGCCGCTGGCCGAGGATCAGCTGATCCGCGATCTGGCTGCGCCTGCCGGCCAGGTGGCCCCGGCGCTGGTCGATCTGGAACTGGAGGGCAAGATTACGCGTCAGGCCGGCGGGCTGGTGTCACGGTCGCCCTGAACCGCCCTGCGGCGCTACATCCCCTGACAGGCCTCGGGGATCACCCGGCGCCAGATGGCGCAGATCGGACCGTAGGCGTACCAGACGTCCGAGGCGCCCATCGCCCAATGAACCGCCACCCAGGTCTGACCCGACCTGACATAGAGAGCCTGCATCGTCGCGCCGCCCTCCATCCCCTCGGGATGCAGCTCACCGCGCGCATATCCGGGGCTCCGCCAGAGTGATATCTCGCCGCCGCCGGGGCGTTGAGGAGAGACCGAGGCGAAGGCCAGATCGCCACTGACCCGCAGATCGTGGACCACGAACTGCACCGGCGCGCCCAGCAGCCATTCCGCATGCGGGCGCAGCGCGTCCATCAGCGCCGCGCGCAGGGCGGTGCCCCGCTGCGGCTCCTGCCAGCCCTGCGCCGAAAGCGGCCCGGCCAGCAGCAAAACCATTACGAGTGCGGCGCGCAGCATTGCCCATTTTCCCTTGGTAAATGACGGAATCGCCTGTGCTCCGCCCGGGTTATCCTGTGCCGAAACGGCGCGGATTGACAATCTGCTCTTGCACCCCACATGGTGGCCCGCCATAGAAAACGCCGATTTAGTCGCGAGAGGTTTTCCCCTAAATGCCCGTAGTTGTTGTCGAATCCCCAGCCAAAGCAAAAACGATCAACAAATATCTCGGCCCCAACTACACCGTTCTGGCGTCCTACGGGCATGTGCGCGACCTGCCGCCCAAGGACGGATCGGTCGACCCCGAGCACGATTTCGACATGAAATGGGAAATCGCCGCCGACAGCCGAAAACATGTCAAGGCGATCGCGGATGCCCTGAAAGAAGACAACGCGCTGATCCTCGCCACCGACCCCGACCGCGAGGGCGAGGCGATCAGCTGGCACCTGCAGGAGGCGTTGACCAAGCGCAAATCGATCAAGAAGGACACGGCGGTGTCGCGGGTCACTTTCAACGCCATCACCAAGGACGCGGTGACCGAGGCGATGAAGCATCCGCGCGATGTCGATGCGCCGCTGGTCGAGGCCTATCTGGCGCGCCGCGCGCTGGATTACCTGGTCGGCTTCAACCTCTCCCCCGTGCTCTGGCGCAAGCTGCCCGGCGCCAAGTCGGCCGGTCGTGTGCAATCGGTCTGCCTGCGGCTGATCGTCGAGCGCGAGATGGAGATCGAGGCCTTCAATCCGCGTGAATACTGGTCGGTCAAGGCGGTGCTTGTTACCCCGCGCGGTCAGGAGTTCGAGGCCCGGTTGACGATTTTGGCGGGCCGGAAGCTCGACAAATACGACATCGAGAACGGCACCCAGGCGGAGCTGGCGGTACAGGCGATCAGCAGCCGCGATCTGAGCGTGGCCAGCGTCGAGGCCAAACCGGCGAGCCGCAATCCCTCGCCGCCGTTCATGACCTCGACCCTGCAGCAGGAGGCCAGCCGCAAGTTCGGCATGGGCGCGCGCCAGACGATGAGCGCGGCGCAGCGGCTTTATGAGGCGGGCTATATCACCTATATGCGGACCGATGGCATCGACATGGCGCCCGAGGCGGTCACCGCGGCGCGCGAGGCGATCACGGACCGCTATGGCGCCGAATACGTTCCCGGCAGCCCACGCATCTACAAGAACAAGGCCAAGAACGCACAGGAGGCGCACGAGTGCATCCGCCCCACCGAGATGACCCGCGACGCCGAGGCGCTGAAGGTCACGGAGGCGGATCAGCGCAAGCTTTACGACCTGATCTGGAAGCGGACGCTCGCCAGCCAGATGGAGGCTGCCCGGCTGGAGCGCACCACGGTCGAGATCGCCAGCGCAGACGGCCAGGTCGGGCTGCGCGCCACCGGACAGGTGCTTCTGTTCGACGGCTTTCTGCGGGTCTATGAAGAAGGGCGCGACGACGTTACCGACGAGGACGACAAGCGCCTGCCGCAGATCATGCAGGGCGAGCCGGCGGAAAAGCGCGGCGTGACGCCCGAGCAGCATTTCACCCAGCCGCCGCCGCGCTATACCGAAGCGACGCTGGTCAAGAAGATGGAAGAGCTGGGCATCGGCCGCCCCTCGACCTACGCCAGCATCGTTACCACGATCCAGGACCGCGGCTATGTCCGCAAGGACAAGAACCGCCTGATCCCCGAGGACAAGGGGCGGCTGGTGATCGCCTTTTTGCAGAACTATTTCCGCAAGTACGTGGGGTATGACTTCACCGCCCAGCTTGAGGACGAACTGGACCACGTCAGCGCCGGCGAGGCCGACTACAAGGATGTGCTGGCGCGGTTCTGGCGCGATTTCTCCGCCGCGATCGCCGAGACATCGGAGCTGCGGATCACCGATGTTCTGGAAAAGATCAACGAGGTGCTGGAGCCGCATCTGTTCCCGCCGACGGAGGACGGCGGCGACCCGCGCCTGTGCCCCAACTGCGGCAAGGGCCGGCTGAGCATGCGCACCGCGCGCTCCGGCGGCGCCTTCATCGGCTGTTCGAACTATCCCGAGTGCCGCTATACCCGTCCCTTCGGCCCGCCGGGGATGGAGGGCGACGAGATCGGCCCGGACGGCAAGCTGCTGGGCTATGACAACGATGAGGCGATCAGCCTGCGCAAGGGGCGCTTCGGCCCCTATGTGCAGCGCGGCGAAGCCACCGAAGAGGTGCCGAAACCGCCGCGCGCTTCGATCCCCAAAGGGTGGGAGCTGGACCAGGTCGATCTGGACAAGGCACTGATGCTGCTGAACCTGCCGCGCGAGATCGGTCCGCACCCCGAGGATGGCGAGATGATCGAGGCCGCGATCGGCCGCTACGGGCCTTACGTGAAACACGGCAAGACCTATGCCAACCTCAAGGAGGTGGACGACGTCTTTACCATCGGCATCAACCGCGCGGTGGACGAACTGGCCAAGAAGGCCGCGCGCGGCGGGCGCGGCGCGGCGGCGAAACCGCTGAAGGAGCTGGGCGAACATCCCACCGAGACCGGCCCGGTGAACGTGATGGAGGGCCGCTACGGGCCATATGTCAAATGGGGCAAGGTCAACGCCACCCTGCCCAAGGAGACCGAGCCGGCGGACCTGACGATGGAACAGGCGGTCGCGTTGATCGCCGAGAAGACGGCCAAGAAAAAGCCGGCCCGCAAGGCCCCGGCAAAGAAAACCGCCACCAAAAAGACCATCGCCAAAAAGACGGCGGCACCGAAGAAACCGGCGGCGGGCGAATAACAGACCCTGCGCCGGAAATGCTGCGGATTGCGCGTCGCCTTGGCGGCGCGTTTTCCTTTTGGGGGCGGCGCGGGGGCTCTTGAGTCATCTCCGACACCGGCCCCTGGCGCGGCGGGCGACGGGCGCCGGGCGCCGGGCGAATTCACGCCGTGCTCCGGGCCAGGGGACAGCAAGCCCACGCGCCCCCTGCCCCCCCGTATTTCTACGTATTGGCCCGATGGGCCTGCCTGGGCTAAAGCCACGCCAAGCGGGCACGCGAACGGGGGAGGTCCGGGGGCGGATCATTGACTCTTGCGCCGCCCCCCGGCAGTGATTGCCGCAACCTGGGTTTGAGGAGTGATCCATGAATAAAATATACCCCAACGCCGCCGCGGCGCTCGACGGTGTCCTGTTCGACGGCATGCTGATCGCCGCGGGTGGTTTCGGCCTCTGCGGCATTCCCGAACTGCTGATCGCCGCGATCCGCGACGCGGGGACCAGGGATCTGACTGTCGCCTCGAACAATGCCGGTGTCGACGACTTCGGGCTGGGCGTGCTGCTGCAGACCAAGCAGGTCAAAAGAATGATGTCCTCCTACGTGGGCGAGAACGCCGAATTCATGCGCCAGTACCTGTCCGGTGAGCTGGAGCTGGAATTCAACCCGCAGGGCACCCTGGCCGAGCGCATGCGCGCCGGTGGCGCCGGCATCCCCGGGTTCTACACCAAGACAGGGGTCGGCACGGTGATCGCCGAGGGCAAGGAGGTCAAGGAATTCGACGGCCAAGAGTACATCCTTGAGCGCGGGATCTTTGCCGATCTCTCCATCGTCAAGGCATGGAAGGCCGACACCACCGGCAACCTGGTGTTCCGCAAGACCGCCCGCAACTTCAACCCGCCGGCGGCGATGTGCGGCAAGATCTGCGTCGTCGAGGTCGAGGAGATCGTCGAACCCGGCGAGCTGGACCCCGACACCATCCACCTGCCCGGCGTCTATGTGCACCGCATCGTCCAGGGCGAGCACGAAAAGCGTATCGAACAGCGCACCACCCGCAAGCGTGAGGAGGCTTGATCCATGGCATGGGACCGCAACCAAATGGCCGAGCGCGCCGCGCAGGAACTGGAAGACGGCATGTATGTGAACCTCGGCATCGGCATTCCGACGCTGGTGGCGAACTATGTCGGTGACAAGGACATCACGCTTCAATCGGAAAACGGCATGCTGGGCATGGGCCCCTTCCCCTATGAGGGCGAAGAGGATCCCGACCTGATCAACGCCGGCAAGCAGACCATCACCGAGTTGCCGCGCACCGCCTATTTCGACAGCGCCACCTCCTTCGGGATGATCCGCGGCGGCAAGATCGCCGCGGCGATCCTCGGCGCGATGGAAGTCAGCGAAAGGGGCGATCTGGCCAACTGGATGATCCCCGGCAAGCTGGTCAAGGGCATGGGCGGCGCCATGGACCTGGTCGCGGGTGTCGGCCGCGTGATCGTGGTGATGGACCACACCAACAAGGCCGGCGAAAGCAAGGTGCTGAAGGAATGCACGCTGCCGCTGACCGGCAAGGGCGTGGTCGACCGCATCATCACCAACCTCGGTGTGCTGGACGTGGATCACAAGGGGCTGCACATCGTCGAGTTGGCCCCGGGCGTGACCCATGAGGAGATGGTCGCCTCGACCGAGGCCACCATCGTGTGAGCCCTTTCGCCCCGGCCGCCGCGCCGGGGCGTTTTCTTTCGGCCCGCGCACACGGCCGCGGCCCGCGCCGCCGCTCAGTTCAGCGCGGCAAAGACGCACCCGTCCGAGATCAGCTCGGGCGGCGTCAGGCACAGCCCGCGCGCCACCTGGAACGCTGCCAAAACCTTGGGCACATAGTCGCGGGTCTCGGCATAGGGCGGCACCCCGGCGTGATCGCGCACTGCGCCCGCGCCCGCGTTGTAACCGGCCAGCACCAGGATCGGGTCGTTGCCGAATTTTTCCATCAGCCAGTCGAGGTATTTGACGCCGCCGGCGATGTTCTCTTCCGGGGCGAGGCTGTCGGCCACACCGAAGCGGGTGGCGGTGTCGGGCATCAGCTGCATCAGCCCCTGCGCGCCGGCGCCGCTGACCGCATCCGGCCGGCCGCCCGATTCCACCGCGATCACCGCCAGCACCAGCGCCGGGGAAACCCGGGTGCCCACCGTCGCCTTGAGGATCGGGATGCCGCGGGCGCGGGCGATCTCCTGCAACGCCTGCAGACGCGGGGCCGCAACCTTTTGCGCGCCGCTCAGCAAGTGCAGCGCCTCCTGCAGCCGCCCCGGGCTGGACTGCGCCAGGTCGGGCGAGACCGCCTCCCAGAACCAGCTGTAGCGGCCGGGCGCGGCCCCGGCATCAGGCGCGGTCTGCGGCGTGGGTGCGGCGTTTTCCGCGGCCGCCGCCGGCGCGGCGCGCAGGGCCGCCGCCTGCTCCTCCGGGTCGATCTGCACGGTGATCCGGCGCATGGCGCCGGCGCCCGGCGGCCGGACCCGCTTGGCCTGGAAATCCGGAAAAGCCGTCGGCGCTTCCGCCTCGACCCGGGCGGCGAGCCCCCCCAATGCAAGGGTCGCCGCCGCAGCGATGACTCGGAGCCGCATCTGCTCGCCTCGTGACTCTCGTTGTTTGTCCGGGAGTCTCGGGCAAAACCGCCGCCGGGGCCAGAAATTCCGGGCGAATTTTGTCATTTTTGCCCAATTTGGTTCCGATTTGCATCGGCACGGCCAGGCGGACCCGGGCAGGCCTGAATGATCTTCTTATGTTTTCAGTGCATTAAGAGGTAAATAATATCTTAACTACGCTGCACCGAAAAATCCGCCTTTTGGCCCAATTCCTGCCACGACCCTCAGGCTATATGGGCCCATACCACGACGGACGGGGCCGATGAGAGAGCAAGGTTCCATACGACGACGAGGTTAAAGATTAAAACGCGAGATCCTTTGGAGGGACCAACCATGATCAAACTTTTCAAGAAATTCCGCGAGAGCGAAGCCGGTGCTGTGACTGTCGACTGGGTTGTGCTGACCGCCGCGGTCGTCGCCCTGGCCGGCGCCGCCTATACCTCGATCAAAGGCGGCACCGACAAGCTGACCACCTCGACCAGCAGCTACATCGAAGGCAAGGCGCCGACAGACTGATAGGCGCTTCGGCGACTTCACGTGCGAATGCCGTGCTCCGCCTCGGGGCACGGCGTTTTTGTTGACGAGTAAGGACGCCCCCGGCATCGGGGCCATGCGACTTGGATCACGGGTTCCGCCCGCGATTCTCGCGCCGTCCAGCCGGTGGCGCCTCCGGCACCGATTGCCGGCGCAAGTTCCGGCGGCGCGCCGGGAACAGGCGGCAGGCCACCGATGGCACGTTGCCGCCCCATAGGAGTAAGCCATCATGAGGAAGCGCATCGTCAGTTTCCGCAAGGACGAAAGCGGCGCCATCACCGTGGACTGGGTGGTTCTGACTGCCTTGGTCGCCGGTCTGGCCGCTGCGGTCATTATCACGATGAACGAAGTCACGAACGGTCTGGGCTCCTCGGTCGGCGAGACACTGTCCACCACCGATTTCGAGTGATCCGGGAAGGGCCGGAAAATGGCCGCGGGCGGGGCAAGCCGTCTCCCCGATTTTGCCACATTCCCTGACTAGAATGTAACCAGACGACAGAGCGCCCGCCCGGCTGCGACCGGACCGGGCCATCGGTGAAAGGTTTTGTCATGCGCGCAGTTTTCGGTCTCGTTCTGGTCCTTGGCGTCGCCCTGGCGGGCGGTGCGGTGATGATGGCCAGGAACTATATCGCTGATTACCAGCAGGCGCTGGAACAGGAACGTGCCACACGCGAAAAGGTGGTTCCCACCGCCGATGTCTATGTCGCCACCGGCCCGCTGCGCTATGGCGAGCAACTGACAAAGGACAGCGTGCGCAAGGTACGCTGGCCGCAGAACGCGATCCCCGAAGGCGCCTTTACCGAGCTGGAATCGCTTATCCCGGATGATCCCGACAAGTCCCGCGTGGTTCTGCGCGCGATGGAAAAGGACGAGGCGATTCTGGCGGTCAAGGTGACCAAGCCGGGCCAGGGGGCCGGGCTGACGTCTCAGCTGGAGCGCGGCATGCGCGCCTTTGCGATCCGCGTCGACGTGGCCTCGGGCGTGTCAGGCTTCCTGCGGCCGGGCGACCGGGTCGACGTCTACTGGACCGGCTCGATCAGCGACACGGTGGTCGGCGCGCGCGGCGAGGTGACCCGCCTGATCGAATCCGGCGTTCAGCTGATCGCGGTGGACCAGACCACCAGTGAAGACGTGGAAAGCACCACAATCGCACGCACGGTCACCGTCTCGGTGCGCCCCGAACAGGTCGCGGCGCTGGCCCAGGCCCAGACCACAGGACGGCTGTCTCTGGCTCTGGTCGGAATCGAGGACGACGATGCCATCGTCGATCCCATCGAGGTGGACCAGCGCGCCCTGCTCGGCCTGGAGGACGAGGTGCCGGCGCCGATCACCCAAAAGCCCGAGGTCTGCACCATCCGCACCCGTCGGGGCTCCGAGGTGGTGGACATTCCGATCCCTTGCACGAACTGAAACCGGCCCTTTTCCAACGGATCGGGCGGCCCGAATCTCTGGGCCGCCCCCTTCTGTTGCGTCTTATCCACATAAAGCAGCGGGTGGAAATCATTGATTCTTGAAAAAAATTCCCGTATGCCGCAGACTGCATCGAAGGATCGGGCGGCAAGACCCGGGACCGAGGCGTGATCGGAGAGGCAGGTCACATGGCATTGAACCATTGGATGAAGGCCGCCCTGGTGGGGCTGGCGCTGGGCTGTTTGCCCGCCGCCGTTGCTCCGGTGCAGGCCGAGATACTGCGGGTCGTCAAAAAGGGCACCGCGTCGACCCTGGACGTTCCGATGAACCGCGCCGTGGTGGTCGAGAGTGACGTCCCCTTTTCCGAACTGAGTATCGCCAATCCCGGCATCGCCGACATCTCCTCGCTGTCGGACAGCACGATTTATGTGCTGGGCAAGTCACCCGGCATGACCACGCTGACCCTGCTCGACGCAGGCGGACGGCTGATCACCAATGTCGAGGTCAAGGTCGCGGCCGACGTCACAGAATTCAAGGAGCGGCTGCGCCAGATCCTGCCCGGCGAAAAGATCGAGGTGCGCACCGCCAATGACGGCATCGTCCTGTCGGGCACGGTGTCGAGCGCGCAGCGCCTGCAACGGGCGCTGGACCTGGCCGAACGTTATGCGCCCGAACGTGTCTCCAACCTGATGAGCGTCGGCGGCGTGCAGCAGGTGATGCTCAAGGTCCGCTTTGCCGAGATGCAGCGTAACGTCTCGAAATCTCTGAGTTCTTCTCTCGGGATCACCGGCGGCAGCAATTTCGGCGTCACCGGCGGCACCGGCACGCTGGGCAACCAGACCTCGCTGTCCAATTCCCTGGCCGGCAACATTCCGACCGCGAACGACAATGCCGGGGCGGTGGTGTTCGGCTTCAACGCCGGCGCCTTCCAGGTCAATCTGCTGCTTGAGGCGCTGGAACAGAAGGGTGTCGTGCGCACGCTGGCCGAGCCCAACCTCTCGGCCCTCTCCGGGCAGGAGGCGAAATTCCTCGCCGGCGGCGAGTACCCGATCCCGGTGGCGCAGCAGGACGGCGTTTATACAGTCGAATTCAAACCCTTCGGGATCGAGCTGGCCTTTGTCCCGCGGGTGGTAGACGGCGATCTGATCAATCTGGAGCTCAAGGCTGCGGTCTCGGCGATCGACACCGCCAACAGCATCTCCGTCAACGGCTTTGACATCAGCGCCTTTTCGCGCCGCGAAACCTCGACCACGGTGGAGATGCGCGACGGCGAAAGCTTTGCCATCGCCGGGCTGATCCAGGACAACTTCCTGGACAATGCCGCGCAACTGCCCTGGCTGGGCGATGTGCCGGTTCTGGGCACGCTGTTCCGCAGCTCGGACTACCAGCGCAGCCAGACCGAACTTGTGATCATCGTCACCGCGCATCTGGTGACCCCGACCAGGGGCGAGGCGCTTGCGCTGCCCACCGACCGGGTCAAGCCGCCCACCGAAAGCGATCTGTTCCTGTTCGGGCGCACCGGATCGACCGAACGGTTGCCGCGCGGCGCCGCCAGCGAAGTCGCCAAGCAGGACTTCAGCGGCTCCTATGGATATGTGATGGATTGAGCGGGAGAAGACCGGCATGAACAAGCTGATCGCAGGTCTCGGACTGACGCTGGCGCTGGGCGCCTGCGGCCAGACCTGGGGCCCGGTGCCAAACAGTTTCCTGCGCGAAGCGGGCGCACAGACCGATACCGGCCTGTTCGGTAACGCCACCATGCACAACACCATGATCATGAACGGCGAATTGGATTACGTCGTCAGCCTCGCCAACCGCTTTGCCGAGGAGGTGCCCAGCACCATCACGTTCGCCTTTGACAGCGCTCAGCTCGACGCCGCCGCGCGGGCGGTGCTGGACCGCCAGGCCGACTGGATCCGCCAGTTCCCCGAGGTCCGCTTCCGCGTCTATGGCCACACAGATGCGGTCGGCTCGACCGCCTATAACCGCCAGCTGGGCCAGCGCCGCGCCAATGCGGCGGTCGCCTATCTATCCAGCCGCGGCATCAGCCGGGCGCGGCTCGAGGCGGTGGTTTCCTACGGCGAAACCCAGCCGCTGATCGTGACCCAGGGCCGCGAGCGGCGCAATCGCCGCACGGTGACCGAGGTTTCGGGCTTTCTCAAACGCCATCCCACTGTTCTGGATGGGAAATATGCCCAAGTGGTCTACCGCGAATATGTCGCAAGCGCGGTCCCGGCCACGACTCTTTCCGACACCAATTCATTGCTGAGTTCCGGACAATAAGGCAGGGCTCCGAGGGATCGTCCACTGACTCCCTACAATTGGAGTTTTTTGGCCCAAATCTCGCCCAGATTGTCGCCGACATTGCCGAGCATGGGATTTGTGCGACTTGACCGAGTCGCCTGCCGCGGCCTCGGGCGATGACCACCACGATCCGCCCGAACGCATGGCCCGGCAGACACCGAATGAGGGATTGAGGCAATGGGCAGCGCTCAAGTGCAAACGGAATTCGCTCCAATCGTCGCCTGCACGATCAGCCGGGACGTTCAGAATTTCGATCTTCTGATCGAGGACATGGAGGCCGCCCTGGGCGAGAACTGGGGCGACCTGGGATTTGCCGAGGCCCTGGCCTTTTTCGGGCAACCCGAGGCTGACTCGCTGGAATTTGTCGCCCTGGCGATCGACCGCGAGGACGAGGACAACCTGGTCCTGCTCGACGAGATCATCAATCAGGCCAAGACGCGCGGGATCAACGTCATCCTGATCGCCGAGGACGTTACCCCGGCCTCGCTGCACCAGCTTCTGCGCAGGGGCGCGGACGAGTTTGTACCCTATCCCCTGCCCGAGAAGGAATTGCAGGAGGCGATTGACCGGCTCAAGCTCCGGAACGCCGTCCCCGCCACCATGCAGCAGACTCAGACGCAAACCCAGCTCAGCGCCGGGTCCGAGAAAGAGGGCGCGGTGATCGTCGTTCACGGGCTGGCCGGCGGCAGCGGGTCCACCACGATGGCCGTCAACCTCGCCTGGGAGCTGGCGAATGTCGATGCCAAGGATGGCCCCGGCGTCTGCCTGATCGACCTCGATCTGCAGTTTGGCTCGATTGCCACCTATCTCGATCTGCCGCGCCGCGAGGTCGTCTTTGACATGCTGTCCGATACCCAGGGCATGGATGACGACATTTTCGCCCAGGCGCTGCAGACCTACGAGGACAAACTACAGGTGCTGACCGCGCCCGCCGACATGGTGCCGCTGGACCTGATCACGCCCGAGGACGTGCAGCGCGTGATCGACATGGCGCGGCGCCATTTCGACTATGTCGTGATCGACATGCCCAAGACCGTGATCCAATGGTCGGAAACCACCTTGCAGGCGGCGCATGTCTATTTCGCCATGATCGAGCTGGACATGCGCTCGGCGCAGAACACGCTGCGGCTGAAACGCGCCCTGCAATCCGAGGATCTGCCGTTCAACAAGCTGCGCTTCGCACTGAACCGGGCACCCAAGTTCACCGATCTTTCCGGTAAAAGCCGGGTCCGCCGCATGGCCGAGTCGCTGGGAATTTCCATCGACCTGCAAATGCCGGACGGCGGCAAACCGATCACCCAGGCCTGCGACCATGGCCAGCCGCTGGCGATGTCCTGCGGCAAGAACCCGCTCCGCCGGGAAATCACAAAACTGGCCCAGTCGCTTCACGATCTGGGCCGGGAAGAGGCCGAGGCGGCCTGAGTTTTACAAGGGGGCAGTTAAACGTGTTTTCCAAGTTCCGCAAAGATGCCACCGAAGGCGCCGCGTCCGGGCCGGCCGTAACCCAATTGAAAACGCGCGCGCCCAAGGCCGAGCCGGCAGCACAGCCTGTTTCCCGGCTGCGCAAGCCGATGCCCACCGCAGCCGCCACCGCGGCCCCCGAGGACCGCGACCGCAAGCGCAAGGAGCGGCTGGGCGAGATCAAACTGGAGCTGCACCGGGCGCTGCTGGAAAATCTCAACCTCTCCGCGCTCGAACATGCCTCCGAGGCCGATTTGCGCAACGAGATCAGTTCGATCGCCAGCGAGCACCTGGAAGAGAAGAATATCGTTCTCAACCGCGAGGACCGGCAAACGCTCAACAAAGAGCTGTACGACGAGGTGACCGGGCTGGGTCCGCTCGAAACGCTGCTGCGGGACGACACGGTCAGCGATATCCTCGTCAACGGTCCGCGTCAGGTGTTCATCGAACGCAACGGCAAGCTGCAGCTCAGCGACGTCACCTTCAAGGATGAAAAGCATCTGCTGCGGATCATCGACAAGATCGTTTCGGCGGTGGGCCGGCGCGTCGATGAATCAAACCCCTATGTCGACGCCCGCCTGTCCGACGGCTCGCGCTTCAACGCGATGGTGCCGCCGATCGCCGTGGACGGGTCGCTGGTGTCGATCCGGAAATTCAAGAAGGACAAGCTGGCGATCGACGATCTTGTGGGGTTCGGCGCCTTCACCGAAGAGATGGCCGCCTATCTCCAGGCCGCGGTCGCAACCCGGCTGAACATCATCGTCTCGGGCGGAACCGGCTCGGGCAAGACCACGACGCTCAACGCGCTTTCGAGCTTCATCGGCAATTCCGAGCGCATCCTGACCATCGAGGACACGGCGGAACTGCAACTCCAGCAGATCCACGTGGGCCGGATGGAAAGCCGTCCGCCCAATGTCGAAGGCAAGGGTGAGGTCACCGCGCGCGACTGCCTCAAGAACGCGCTCAGGATGCGGCCCGACCGCATCATCGTCGGCGAGACCCGCGGCGACGAGGTGATCGACATGTTGCAGGCGATGAACACCGGCCACGACGGGTCGATGACCACGATCCACGCCAACTCGGCCCGCGACGCGGTCAGCCGGATGGAAAACATGATCGCCATGGCCGGGATCGAGATGCCGATCAAGGCGCTGCGCAGCCAGATCGCCAGCGCCGTCAACCTGGTGGTGCAGGCCAGCCGGCTGCAGGACGGTTCGCGCCGCATGACCTCGATCACCGAGATCACCGGCATGGAGGGCGACGTGATCTCGATGCAGGAGATCTTCCGCTTTCAGCGCGTCGGCATCGGCCCGAACAACAAGATCATCGGCCATTTCACCGCAACCGGCGTGCGCAGCCATTTCTCGGAACGGTTTCGCATGTGGGGCTATGATCTGCCGGCCTCGATCTATGAACCCACCACGATGGAGATGTCGTAATGCAGATGGGCGCAGAGGTCATCATCTATGGCCTGATCTTCATCGCGGTTCTGGCCCTTGTCGAAGGGCTCTACCTGGTGTCCTTCGGCAAGTCGATCAGCCTCAACAGCAAGGTCAACCGCCGGCTCGACATGCTCGACAAGGGCGCCGGGCGCGAACAGGTTCTGGAACAGCTGCGCAAGGAGATGCGCCAGCACCTGAAATCACAGTCGATCCCGCTCTATTCGCTGATCGCGGACAAGGCGCAGAAGGCGGCCATTGCCTTCACCCCGCGCCAGCTTGTCCTGATCATGGCCGGGGTGGCCGGGCTGAGCTTTCTGGTTCTGTCCGTCGGAACCGAGACGACCCCGCTGATCCGCGGCGTGGCCTCGGCGGCGATCGGCGTCGGCGGGGTCTATTTCTGGATCAACCGCAAGGCCAAGAAGCGCATGTCGATGATCGAGGAGCAATTGCCCGACGCGATCGAACTGATGGTGCGCAGCCTGCGGGTGGGGCATCCGTTCTCGTCGGCGATCCAGATCGTGGCGAAAGAGGTCGAAGATCCGCTGGCCACCGAATTCGGCATCATCGCCGACGAGGCCGCCTATGGCCGCGACGTGAGCGAGGCGCTGAAGGAAATGGCCGAGCGGCTGGACATGCAGGACATGCGGTTCCTCGCCGTTGCGGTGACCATCCAGCAACAATCCGGCGGCAACCTGGCCGAGGTTCTGGCCGGTCTGTCCAAGGTGATCCGCGCCCGGTTCCGCCTGTTCCGCCGGGTCAAGGCGATCACCGCCGAGGCACAGTGGTCGGGCAAGTTCCTGTCGGCCTTTCCCCTGCTCTGCCTGATGGGAATCCTGCTCCAGGATCCCGGTTATTACGACGAGGTGATCGATCACCCCTGGTTCATACCCGCCTGTTTCGTCGTTGGCATCCTGCTGGGCGCCAACCTGATCGTGATGCGGGTTCTGACCAATATCAAAGTGTGAGGGCCAGCCATGAGCCTGTTTGACAGAATAAACGATTTCCTGACCGGGCAACTGGGCGAATTCGGGCCGCTGATCGTGGTCGGTGTGCTTGGGATGTTCATGATCCTGCTGGCGGTTCCGCTGCTGCTGAACCAGCCCGAAGATCCGCTGAAAAAGCTGAAGCGCGACACCGAAAAGGCCGCCGCGCCGCCCGCGAAGAAAAAACAGCTTCGTCAGCGCGGGCGCAACGAAAAGCTGGACCGTTTCGCCACCTTCCTCGAACCGCAGGACGCCGAGGAACTCTCGGCCATGCAGCTCAAGCTGCGCCAGGCCGGATACCAGTCCAAGGATGCGGTGCGCTATTTCCACTTCGCCCAGTTCGCGCTGGGAATTCTGGGGCTTCTGCTCGGGTTTTTGTACGTTCTGTCGCTGGGCGGCGGCGAGACGCTGACCACCCAGAAACTGGTCATGTTTGTGATCGGACCGGGCGGGGCGGGGTATCTGCTGCCGAAATACTGGATCACCCGCCGCGTCGAAGAGCGCAAGGAACAGATTACCGGCGGCTTTCCCGATGCACTGGACATGATGCTGGTCTGCGTCGAGGCTGGCCAGTCGCTGGATCAGTCGATCGTTCGGGTCGCCAAGGAGCTGCACGCCTCCTGCCCGTCGCTGGCAGACGAGTTCGAGATCGTCGCCTATGAGATGAAGGCCGGCAAGGACAAGGACCGGGTGCTGCGCGACATGGCCACGCGCTGCGGGGTGCAGGATGTCTCCTCTTTCGTGACCGTGATGATCCAGTCGGCCGCCTTCGGCACCTCGATCGCCGAGGCCCTGCGCGTCTATGCCAGCGAGATGCGTGACAAGCGGGTGATGCGCGCCGAAGAAGCGGCAAACAAGTTGCCAACCAAAATGACGCTTGCCACAATGATGCTGACGGTTCCGCCGCTGCTGATCATCCTGGTCGGCCCTTCGGTCAACGGCATCATGGACCTGGGCAACATGAGCAACTGACACCATGACACCGATCGGTGTGACACGGGCCGCACCACTGTTCAGACTGATCACGGCCATCGCGGCGACCGCCGCGGTGGCCGCCTGTTCGCCCAAGCCCATCGCCGGACCCGAAGGCGGCCCCTATGCGCCGGGCGTCGACCTGCGCGCGGTCCCCGAGGACAACATCGCGATCGCCCACCGCCTGATGACGGCGGGAGAGTACGAACTGGCGCTGGAGGCCTTTACCCGCGCCGCGCTGGACCAGGGCATGACCCCCGACGTGCTGACCGGACTCGGCTCGGCCAATCTGGGGCTGGGCCGACTGGGCCAGGCCGAGACCATGCTGCGCCGCGCGGTCGAGGCGGCGCCGGACTGGCCCGAGGCCTGGAACAATCTGGGCGTCGTGCTGATGGAGCGCGGCAAGCACGCGGAGGCAAGCGAAATTTTCCGACGCGCCTATGCGATGGACAATGGCGAAAGTGACGCAATCCGGGACAATCTGCGCTTAGCCCTCGCAAAATCGGAAAATCCTGCTAATAATGATGAGCAAAAGCAAGACTTCAAACTGGTGCGGCGGGGCAGAAGCGAGTTCCTGATCCGCAAGACACCATGACCGAGGCGAGAGCAGTACAAGGACGCACACCATGCGCCACCTCTTTCTGATTCCGGGCTGTCTGGCAGCCGGGCTGGCGCTGTCGGCCTGCGCAGAGAAAAGCGGCGACACCGTCGAACGGGCCTTTCAGGACGTCAACGTGGTCGACGAAACCAACCTCAATGATGTGATGTTGACCGTCGCCGATCCAAACGAGGCGGTCGATTATTTCAGCCGTGCGGTCAAGACCAAGCCGGAAAAGACCGAGTTGCAGCGCGGGCTGGCCAAATCGCTGGTGCGCGCCAAGCGCAACACCGAGGCGGTGGCGGCCTGGTCCAAGGTGCTGGGGATGGCGGAGGCCACCGACGAGGACAAGGTCGATCTTGCTGACGCGCTGATCCGCAACGGCGAATGGGACCGGGCGAAAAAGACGCTCGACACCGTGCCGCCGACCCATGAGACCTTCAAACGCTACCGGCTGGAGGCGATGGTCGCCGATGCCAGCCGCGAATGGTCGCGCGCGGACAGTTTCTATGAAACCGCCGTGGGTCTGACCACGCGGCCCTCCGGCGTGCTGAACAACTGGGGCTATTCCAAGCTGACCCGCGGCGATTTCTCTGATGCCGAGCGGCTGTTCGGCGATGCCATCCGGCAGGATCCCACCCTGTTCACCGCCAAGAACAATCTGGTTCTGGCCCGCGGCGCACAGCGCAACTACAGCCTGCCGGTGATCCCGATGGATCAGACCGAACGGGCGCAGCTATTGCACACGCTGGCGCTGTCGGCCGTCAAACAGGGCGATGTGACCACCGGCAAGACCCTGTTGCGTGAGGCGATCAGCACCCATCCGCAGCATTTCGAAGAGGCGGTCCGCTCGCTCCGCGCGCTCGAGACCGGCTGAACCGATGACCATCGCCAGCACGGCGGCGCTGTGGTTCCTGCCCTTCGTCCTGCCGATCTGCCTCTACGTCTGTTTCACCGACCTGCGCGAGATGCGCATCACCAACCAGGCGGTTCTGGCGCTGGCGGTGGTGTTCGTGATCGTCGGGCTGATCGCCCTGCCGCTGCCGGTCTACGGTATGCGGCTGGTGCAACTGCTGGCGGTACTGCTGCTCGGCTTCATCCTGACCGTGGCGGGCGCAATGGGCGCGGGCGACGCGAAATTCGCCGCCGTCGCCGCCCCGTTCATCGCTCCGGGCGACCTGCGGCTGCTGCTGGCGCTGTTCGCCGCCAATCTGCTCGCCGCCTTCGTCACTCACCGGCTGATCAAATACACCCCCCTGCGCCGCATCGCGCCCGACTGGAAAAGCTGGCACTCGGGCTGGAAATTTCCGATGGGGCTGTCGCTGGGCGGCACCCTCGCGCTGTATCTGATCCTCGGCGCCGCCTACGGTATCTGAGCCGCGCGCGGAGGGGTGCCCCGTCTTTGCCCATCTGATGCCACAATGCGCGGGCATTCTGCCCCCGAGGGGCCGGATCGACGGCCCCGCACCACATCAGACCGGACCGGGACCTCGAAGGCCACGATCATGAACATGCAGACCAGCCCGGCGCTTGCGCCGCCCACCCCCCGCAGCCTCGACGAGCTGCAGCTGCCCACCGTGATGATGCGGGACATCCTTCTCAAGACCATGTTCCGCAAGACCACCGAGACCGCCAGCGAGACAGCCCAGGCGCTGTGCCTGCCGATCCCGGTCACGCAGGAGCTGCTGGACATGGCGCGCGGTCAGCGCCTGCTCGAGGCGACCGGCACGCTGAACGCCAATTCCGGCGGCGAGATGGGCTATCAGCTGACCGAGGCGGGCAAGGCGCGCGCGCTCGATGCGCTGGCGCAGTCGGAATATTTCGGCGCGATGCCGGTACCGCTGAAGATCTACGGGGAACAGGTCAGGCGGCAGTCGATCCGCAACATCCAGGTGACGCGCGATCAGCTGACCAAGGCGATGGGGCATCTGGTCCTGCCCGACAGCCTGCTCGATCATCTGGGCCCGGCGGTCAGCGCGGGACGCTCGATCCTGATGTACGGGCCGCCCGGCAACGGGAAATCCTCGATCTCCAACGGCATCCGCAGCGCATTGGGCGACCGCATCTATGTGCCGCGCGCAATCGAATATTCCGGCCAGGTGATCACCATGTACGACCCGATCGTACATAACGCCATCCAACAGACCCCCGACGACCCACACAGCCTGCGCCGGGCCAAACGGTTCGACGAACGCTATGTGATGTGCGAACGGCCCACGGTGGTGACCGGAGGCGAGCTGTCGCTCGACATGCTGGATCTGGTCTATAATCCCACCGCGCGCACCTATCAGGCGCCGCTGCAGCTAAAATCGACGGGGGGGATCTTCATCGTCGACGACCTCGGCCGTCAGGCGGAATCGCCGCAGGCGCTGATCAACCGCTGGATCGTTCCGCTGGAGGAGAACAAGGACATCCTCGGCCTGCAATCGGGCGAGAAGTTCGAGGTGCCCTTCGATACGCTGGTGATCTTCTCGACCAACTTCCACCCGAACGAGATTTTCGACAAGGCGGCCCTGCGCCGGATCTTCTTCAAGATCCTGATCGACGGGCCCAGCCAGGAGGATTTCCTGAGAATCTTCGCACTGGTCGCGCGCAAGAAGGGAATGCCGCTGGACGAGTCCACGCTGCTCTACCTGCTGAAGGAAAAATACCCGGTGATCGACAATGTTTATGCCAATTACCAGCCGGTCTTCCTGATCGACCAGATGATCTCGATCTGCGAGTTCGAGGGCGTTCCCTATCAGATGACGCCGGAGCTGATCGACCGCGCCTGGGACAACATGTTCGTGCGCGAGGCACATATCGTGAAGTGACCGGGGCATGACCCGCCCCCTCGAAGCAACCCTCCGAACTTTGCCCCCTGCACGGAACAAGCCCACAGGGCGCCGCGCAAGCGCCGGACCGTCCCTGCGGTCTGGCGCGCGCGGCTTGCTCTGTTGATCGACCGGCTCTAAGCCGTCACTCCGCCGCCGTGCGCACCGGCTCCGCCGGCTTGGGCGCGCTATGATGCGACACCAGAGCATCCTCCAGCGGCCTCTCGCGCATCAACAGCGCCGCGGCGCTGGCCAACACCCCCAGCAAGGCGGAGCTCCAGAACACCGGATGCAGAGCCCCGGCAATGGCGGCGACGACCTCTGCCCGCTCTGCCGGGCCAAGCGCGGCCAGCGCCGCGCCGGTCAGCCGGCCACCCTGGCCGACCCCCTCGATCCCCAGCGAGGAGAGCCGGGCGGTCAGCCCGGTCGAGAACATCGCGCCGAACACTGCGGTGCCGATCGACCCGCCGATCAGTCGGAACATGTTGGCGCTGGCGGTGCCGACGCCGACGGTCTCGCGCGGCACCGCGTTCTGGATCGCGGTCACGCTCACGCTCATCACCGGGCCGATACCGATACCGGCGATAAAGACATAAAGCACGATCAGCCCGTTCGGCGTCGCCGCGCCGATGGTCGCCATGCCCGCCATCCCCACCGCCAGGAGCAGTGTCGACCAGACCGGCAGCATCCTGTACCGCCCGGTACGCGCCATCACGCGCCCGGCCAGCGCCGAGGCGCCCACCAGCCCCAGCATCATCGGCGTCAGGAACATCCCCGACGGCGACGGCGCCACGCCCTTGACCACCTGCATGAACATCGGAACGAAGGTGATGGTGCCGAACATCGCACCGCCGACGATCAGCCCGACCAGATTGGAGACGACGAAATTGTTGATGCGGAACAGCTCCAGCGGCAGGATCGGCTCCTTCGCCACGCGTTCGGTCAGGATGAAGCCCGTCAGCGACAGCGCCAGCACCGCGCCCAGCACCGCCATGCCGGGGCTGGTCCAGGCCAGGCTGACGCCGCCGGCGGAAAAGATCAGCACCGCGCTGGACAGCGTTGCCGTCAGCAGAACCGCGCCCAGATAGTCGATCGAGGGCCGCGCCTGCGGCGGCCGCGCCTCCAGCGCCAGGCTGAGCACGGCAAAGGCCGCCAGCCCGATCGGCAGATTGATCCAGAAGATCCATTGCCAGGTCAGATGCTGCACGATGAAGCCGCCGGCCAACGGTCCAACCACGGTCGAGACCCCGAACACCGCCCCCAGCGCGCCCTGCACCCTGCCCCGTTCGCGTGGCGACAGCACATCGGCGACCGAGGCCATCGCCACCACGATCAGCCCGCCTCCGCCCAGCCCCTGGATGAAACGGCCTGCCACCAGCGCCCACATGCTGGGCGCCAGCGCGCTCACGACCGCGCCGGCCAGGAACACGCCGATCCCCGCCTGCAAGACCACACGCCGCCCGAACAGATCGCCCATCTTGCCCATCACCGGCGCGCCCACCGTGGCGGCCAGAAGATAGGCGGTGATCACCCAGGTGATATGATCGAGCCCGCCCAGCTGCCCCACGATGATCGGCAGCGCGGTCGAAACGCTGGTCTGGCCCAGCGAGGCCAGGAACAGCACCGTCGCCGCCGCCAGGATCGCCAGACGTACGCGCATAGCGTCACCCGGATCTTCTGTCGCAGGTTTGTCGGAATCGGAGGGGGGAGAGGTCGTCACGCGGAATCAACCCTGAAAAGGAGTGCCAAAAAAGACGGCGGCCCGCAGAGAAAGCCACAACAAAGCTGCAGGCCGCCAGTAGGGGAGTTCACTTGTCTCATGCATTTATGTGCCCATAACATTTACATGTCAATAGCATGTAATTGACAATTGCGCCCTTTCAGGCCACAGAGGTGCACGGCAAGAGGATGGTGGCATGGCTTCGCGCGATGACGAGATGCGGGACTTTCTGTACCGGGCCGGGATCGAGTCCGGCGCGGTGGATTCGGCACTGGAAATCGACGCGGTGATGCAGCAATGGCGCCGGCGCTTTCGCAAGCGCGAGCTGGGCGCCAGCGCGCTGCGCGATCTGAAACTGGACGACCGGCTGGATCTGGCCCAGCTCGACGTTCTGATCGCGATCTGGGCCCCCTCGAAGGAGTTTACCTGCAAGGCCGGACAGGAAACCATGGTCGCCACCGTGGCCGAGCGGCTGGCGATTGACCCGTCGCGCGCCTCGCGCCTGATCAGCGACCTGATCGCCCGGGGCCTGGCCCGCCGCGCGGTCAGCCAGCAGGACGCACGCCGCACCATCGTCGAACTGACCGAGGGCGGCAAGGCCATCGTGCGCGCGGTCAGACGCTACAAGTTCCTTTTGATGGGGGATTTCCTCTCGGGCTGGACCCCGGAGGAGCGCGCCACCTTCCTGCCGCTGCTCGACCGGTTCTCCAAATGGACGGATGAGGCGCCGAACATGGCCTCGGATCATTTTGTCGAGGAAATCGCCGCACTGGTGGCCGCGCTGCCGCCGGTGGACGGGGGCTGAGGCGGCGATGCGGGGCGCGACGCGCGATACGGCCCTGACCGGGATCGGTGTGGCCGGCTGCGGCCGGATGGGGGCGCCGATGCTGGCCGCCCTGCGGGCAGCGGGAATCGATGCGCGCGGCTTCGACGTCCGGTCGCCGTCCGAATTCGGCGCGCTGGCTCCGGCGATGACCGACGATCGGGTGGAATTCGCGCACGGGCTGCACAGCCTGATCACCGTCGTCCGCGACATCCCGCAAACTGAGGATGTGTTGTTCGGCGCCCAGAATTTCCTCGCCGCGCCGGGGCTGGCCCGGGTGATCCTCTGCTCCACCCTCTCGCCGCGCTATGTGCGCGCGTTGCGCGCACGGGTGCCGGATCATATCACGCTGATCGACGCGCCGATGTCGGGTGCCCGGATCGCGGCGCAAGAGGCGCGGCTGTCCTTCATGCTGGGCGGCGACGCGGCCGATCTGGATGCGGCACAGCCGCTGTTCGACGCGATGGGCGCGCATTTCCACCGGATGGGCGGGTACGGCGCCGGGATGCAGGCCAAGGTCCTCAACAACCTGCTGGCGGCGGCCAATACGGCGATGACCCGGCTGGTGCTGGACTGGGCCGACGCCGCCGGGGTGGACGAGGACAAGCTGCTGGCGCTGATCGATACCTCCTCGGGGCAGAACTGGTTCGCCTCCGGCTTCGACCGGATCGAGTTCGCCCGCGACGGCTGGGGCCCGGACAATACCATCGGCATCCTGACAAAGGACGTCGACAGCGCGCTCGATGCCGCGCCCGACGGCGCCGACACCACCCTGCCCGACACCATCAAGGCCGCGATCCGGGCGCTGACGCCGCGGCGCTGATCTTTTTCTGGTCGGGGCTCCGCCCGTTCGCGGCGGAGGCAGCGCCGCAGAGGAGCACCCCCCACCCCCTCGTGCTACATCTCATTCACACCGGTCGCGTCCATGAAACCCCAACCGTCGGGCCGATACCCCAGGAACAGGCCGATTTCCGCTATCGGCCTTTCATGTGCCCAGATCGCGTTCAGCGATACGGTCACACCGTGAACCGGAACCGTCACATCTCCCACATCTTCGTTGGCAACGGCGGCGTAGCCCGCTGCATGCAGCGCCCTGATCAGGGCATCGGCAGGTTCGGCTCTTACTCCCGGGATCAGGAAAAAGTCGAAATCCGCAACCGGCGGAAGGTCTCTCTTCGCAGCAAGATCATCAAGAACCCACGCCGTTTCACTGCGCTGCCGTTCAAAATCGTGACCCAAGACGCCCCCCCCGAAATGCCGAATCGCCGCGTTTGCATTCCGGGTTTATGGTGCAGGCCTCTTGCCTGATTGGCAACCAATCACGGCGTGTCCGGCGCTTGAGGTGGTTTCAACCGCAGCACTCATTGGATAGGGAAACCCCGGAGACAAATGGCCCCCGGGGATCCATCGTCAGCTTCCGAAAATCACGCCGAGGATCTCGCTCTGACGCCCGCGGTCGCCACCGGCGGCCTCGGTCAGGGTCTGGCCCGGCTGCACGGTGAAGCCACCTTCGGACAGGCGGTTCAGGGCGGCTTCCAGCGGCGCGCCGGACATCTCGACCAGGGTTTCGATCCGGGCATTGCCCGCCGCCTGCAGCATCAGTCGCCGGCCATCGTTGCCTTCCCCGCCCAGCGGCAGGAAGGACAGCGCAAGAACGGCGGCGAAGGCGCCGATGGCGACCCGGCCGACCGGCTTGCGGAAATGCAGGGTGAAGGCCCGGGAGTTCACCACCAGATGCGCCGCGACGGCGGCCACCATGGCCCAGCCCAGCCATTCATGCCCGACCTTGTTCAGCCCGCTGTCGAGGTGGAAAAACATCAAGATGCCGGTCACCGCCATCAACAGGAACGACCCGATGGTCAGCGGCGTGGCCCATTGGCGCAAGGTCTTCATTTTATCACTCCAATCTCTGTCTCTCCTCCCTTATTCCTTCCCGCCGCACCCCGCTGGTTCCGTCGCCGCCATCGCGGATTTTTGGCGCGGCGGTCCTATGGCCAGCCGGGATCGAATGCAGTAGCCCTTGATCCATGAGCCCCCTGCCCCGCGCCATAACCGATTGGTTCGCAGCCAAAGGCTGGTCGCCGCACCCGCATCAGCAGGCGATGCTGGCGCGCGCGGGCGATCCCGCCACGCTGCTGATCGCGCCCACGGGGGGCGGCAAGACCATGGCCGGGTTCCTGCCGACCCTGGCCGAGCTGGGGGAAACACCGCCCGAGGGGCTGCACACGCTTTATGTCTCACCGCTCAAGGCGCTGGCCGCCGACATCAAGCGCAACCTGCGCACCCCGGTGGAGGAGATCGGGCTGCCGATCCGGATCGAGGATCGCACCGGCGACACCTCGGCCACGCGGAAGAAGCGGCAGCGCGCCGACCCGCCGCACATCCTGCTGACCACACCGGAGAGTCTGGCGCTGCTGACCTCCTACGAGGATGCGGGCCGTACATTTTCCGGGCTGAAACGGGTGGTCGTCGATGAAATCCACGCGCTGGCCGAGTCGAAGCGCGGCGATCAGCTGATGCTCGCCCTGGCTCGGCTGGAAACCCTCTGCCCCGGGCTGCGCCGCGTCGGCCTTTCGGCGACGGTGGAGGATCCGGGCGCGATGGCGCGGCTGCTGGCCCGCCACCCCGACCGCTGCGAGATCGTGCTGGCCGATCCCGGCCCCGACCCGGATATCGCCATGCTGCAGACCGAGGAGCTGCCGCCCTGGTCCGGCGGCGGGGCGGCTTATGCGATCCCCGCGGTGTTGGCACAGATCCGGCGGCACCGCACCACGCTGATCTTTCACAACACCCGCGCCCAGGCCGAGATTTTCTTTCACAACCTCTGGCTCGCCAATGACGACGCCCTGCCGATCGGCATCCATCACGGCAGCCTCGACCGGGGCCAGCGCGAACGTGTGGAGGCGGCGATGGTGCGCGGCGATCTGCGCGCGGTGGTCTGCACCGGCAGCCTCGATCTCGGCATCGACTGGGGCGACGTGGATCTGGTGGTGCAGGTCGGCGCGCCGAAGAACGTCAAGCGGCTGGTGCAGCGGATCGGACGGGCCAACCACCGCTACAACGCGCCGTCAAAGGCGCTTCTGGTGCCGGCCAACCGCTTCGAGGTGGTGGAATGCGTGGCGGCGCTGGAGGCGGTGCGCGCCCATGCGCTCGACGGCGATCCGCGCGGACCGGGGCCGCTGGATGTGCTGTGCCAGCAGATCCTGATCGCCGCCTGTTCGGGGCCGTTCGCGGCCGATGCGCTTTATGACGAGATGCGCTGCGCCGGGCCCTATACGGAACTCGCCCGCGAGGATTTCGATGATTGTCTGGCCTTCTGCGCCACCGGCGGATACGCGCTGCGCGCCTATGACAAGTGGCAGCGGTTGCAGCAGCGGCCAGACGGGCTGTGGCAGCTGCGCGATCCGCGCAGCGCCCAGCGGATCCGCATGAACATCGGCACCATTCAGGACACCGACACGCTGAAGGTGCGGATGCGCGGGCGCGGCGGCAGGGCGTTGGGAGAGGTGGAGGAGGGGTTTGCCGCCTCGCTCACCCAGGGCGATACCTTCCTGATCGGCGGGCAGATCGTACGCTATGAGGGGCTGCGCGAGATGACGGTCGAGGTCAGCCGGGACGCGGGACGCAAGCCCAGGGTCGCCACCTTCATGGGCACGAAATTCGCCACCTCCACCCAGCTCAGCGCGCGGATTCTGGAGATGTTCGCACAAGAAAACTGGCCGCAACTGCCGCGCCATACCGCTGACTGGCTGGCGCTGCAACGGCGGGTGTCGCACCTGCCGCAGGCCGGGCGGCTGCTGATCGAGAGCTTTGCGCACGACGGGCAGGCGCATACCTGCGTCTACGGCTTTGCCGGGCGCAATGCGCAGCAGACGCTGGGACTCTTGTTGACCAAGCGGATGGAAGAGCTGGCGCTGGCGCCGCTGGGCTTTGTCGCCAGTGACTACGCGACGCTGATCTGGGGGCTGGAGCCGCTGGCCGATCCCGCGCCGCTGTTCGATCCTGCCGCCCTGCGCGACGGGCTTGAGGGGTGGCTGGCCGGCAACGCGGTGATGAAGCGGACCTTTCGCGCCTCTGCCACCATCGCCGGGCTGATCGAGCGCAACATTCCCGCCTCGGCCCGCAAGACCGGGCGGCAGGCCACGTTTTCCTCGGACATCCTCTATGACACGCTGGTGAAATACGACCCTGGGCATCTGATGCTGCGCATCACCCGGGCAGAGGCGGAGCGCGGGCTGGTCGATTTCGGCCGCATCGAGGAGATGCTGCGCCGGGTGGGCGACCGGATCGACCATGTGACGCTGGAGCGGATCACGCCCTTGGCGGCGCCGCTGCTGCTGGAGATCGGCAGGGTGCCGGTGGCCGGCCAGGCGGAAGAGCGGCTGATGGCGGAGGAGGCCGCGCGGCTGATGCAGGTGTCGGGGCTGGAGGGGCTGTCGGGGCGTTAGGTTGAGAAGTCCCTGCATTCGCGGGGATGGCGGCGGACACACCGAGCAAGCCGCGCAAGCGCCGGACCGTGGGCTGGCGCAGCCACGGCCGTTCGGCGCGCTTTATCCCAGCCAGAAGCGGACTGCATTCGAACGGCGCGCACCCGTCAACACAGCGCCAGACCGCCGGGACGGTCCGGCGCTTGCGCGGCGCCCTTCGGGCTTGTTCCGCGCAGGGGGATTGGCTCAGCGGTGCGCTCGGGCCGGTGTCGCGGGTTTGCTGGTTGGCGCTCCACCCCCGCCCGCGGCCGGGCAGCGCCCTCCGATGCACTTGCGAGTTGATGGGAGAGACGGGCCACCCAATCCCCCTTGCCTTTTCCCGCGGCGCCCGGCATGGAACGGAGCATGAACGGCCATAATTTCACCCTCGCCGGCGTGTCGCTGGTGGCTCTGGGGACCGGCGCGCTGTGGTGGCCGGACAAGGAATTTCTCTGCGTCTCCGACCTGCATCTGGGAAAATCCGAGCGGATCGCGCGGCGCGGCGGCGGCACCCTGCCGCCCTATGACACCCGCGACACGCTGACCCGGCTGGCGGCCGATCTGGCGCGCAGCCGGGCGCGCACCGTTGTCTGCCTGGGTGACAGTTTCGACGATCTCGACGCCGCCCATGCCCTGCCTGAGGAAGAGCGGCTGTGGATCGCCAGGTTGCAGGCCGGGCGGCGCTGGGTCTGGGTCGAGGGCAATCACGATCCCGGGCCGGTGGACCTGGGCGGTACGCTGCTGGCCGAACTGCCGGTGGCGCCGCTGAGCTTTCGCCATATCGCGCGGCCCGGCGCCAGCGGCGAAGTGTCGGGACACTATCACCCCAAGGCGACGATCCGCAGCCGCGGGCGGGTGGTGACGCGGCCGGCCTTTCTGCTCGACCGCGACCGGGTGATCCTGCCCGCCTATGGCACCTATACCGGCGGGCTGTGCTGCGACGACAACGCCTTGTCCACGCTGATGCGCCCCGAGGCGCTGGCGCTGCTGACCGGGCAACAGATCCATGCGATCCCGATGCCGCGCTGAGCGCTCAGAGCAGGCCGGCCTGTTCCAGCTTCGGGCGATAAGTGCGACTGACCGGAACCAGATCGCCGTTGGTGAGACGCAGCAGGACACGGGTGCCGTCGCGTTCGACGCCGTCGACCGCATCGCGCCGCACCCAATGCGAGCGGTGGGTGCAAAAACCCTCGACCGGGTCCATCTCGTCGATAGCATCGGCAAAACGCATGCGCAGACGATACACCGTGCCGGGCGCGATGACGTCCACGAAGTGATCCTCGACCGTCAGCCGAAGGATCGGACCCTGAAATGAATCCGGAAGGCGCCGCTTCAGCCGGGGTTGCGGCGGCGTTTCGGCATCAGCCTCAGCTTCAGGGTCGGGTTCAGGAACGGGATCGGGCGGCGCGACGGCCCCCCAGCGCGCCATGTCGGAATGCAGACCGGGAATCATTCGGGGCAGAACCCGGCGCCCGGATGTGACACCGAGTGATATGATCGCCACATACTGCCCGAAATACAGCGCATCCGACAGGTTGGAAAAATCCATCTTGAGGAAATAGCGGGTGAGCCCGATCAGAACCGGGGTAAAGAACACGGTCATCAGCACGACCACGACCAGATCCCGCCACTGCCGGTGGCCCGGGCCGATCAGGCGCCGCGCCGCGCGCGCAAAGGCATTGGCCATCAGCGCCGAGAGGATCACCACCAGCGTCCAATAGGCCAGCCGGCGTCCAAACCCGAGACTGTAGGTGCCGAAAGGCCCGGTATAGGCGGCGAAAAAGGAGAACAGAGACCAGATAGCCGCCTCACCCCGTGAAAACGGCGAGAGAAAACGTCTCCGGATAAGTCGGTTCGAAAAAAACGTCAATCGACCGCCATTCAAATGATATCTATTGAATTGACCTTAAATATCTATCAGGCCAGATAATATCCTGTTTTGTCACAAACTTCCGTGACGTCAAGCCGTGCCACCCGAATGCGCCGGGTGTGGCGGTCAGGTTTTCCCGGAGGCCACGCCCTCCGCAACAGACTAAGGAGGCACCGGGCATGAAGCTGCACAACCGGATCGCTGAAAGCTTTTCCCGCCAGACGATGATGCAGACCCTGGAGGCACGGCTCGACAGCGTCGCGGCGGGGCAGGTGGTGGTCTCGGCCCCCATCCTGCCGGGCAGCCGGCAACAGCACGGCGTCGCCCATGCGGCGCTGACATTCGCACTGGGCGACACTGCGGCCGGTTATACCGCGCTGAGCGTCATGCCGGAGGACAGCGAGGTGATGACCGCAGAGATCAAGATCAACCTGCTGGCCCCGGGGCGGGGCGAGAGGTTGCGCGCCACTGGCCGGGTGATCAAGGCCGGCCGGCGTCTGGTGGTGGTCTCGGCCGATGTACACGCGCTCGACGGCGACACCGAGACGCTGGTGGCCGTGCTGACCGGGACCATGGTGCCGGTGCCGTCCGGGTCCTAGATCAGACGGTCAGCCCCTCGGGCTCGGCCAGCCCGTTGGCGCGGCAGCAGGCGGTCAGCGTGTTGGCCAGAAGGCAGGCGATGGTCATCGGCCCCACTCCGCCGGGCACCGGGGTGATGGCGCCAGCCACCTCGGCGCAGCTGTCGAAGTGACAATCGCCGACCAACCGAGTCCTGACGCTGCCATCCTCGTTGGTGCCCTTTTCGGGCGCGTCGATGCGGTTGATGCCCACGTCGATCACGGTCGCGCCGGGCCTGATCCAGTCGCCGGTCACCATTTCCGGCCGGCCGACGGCGGCGACGACGATATCGGCGCGGCGGGTCACCTCCTGAATATCCTTGGTGCGGCTGTGCGCGATGGTCACGGTGCAGCTGTCGCCCAGCAGCAGCTGCGCCATCGGCTTGCCGACGATGTTCGACCGCCCGATCACCACCGCGTTCAGCCCCGACAGGCTGCCCAAATGGTCGCGCAGCATCATCAGGCAGCCCAGCGGTGTGCAGGGCACCATCGCCTTCTGCCCGGTGGCCAGCAGCCCGACGTTGGAGATGTGAAAGCCGTCCACATCCTTGGCGGGATCGATGGCGTTGATCACCAGCGCCTCGTCCAGATGGGCAGGCAGCGGCAATTGCACCAGGATGCCATGCACCGCCGGATCGGTGTTGAGCCGGTCGATCAGCGCCAGCAGATCGGCCTCGGAGGTGTCGGCCTCGAGCCTGTGCTCGTAGGAATTCATCCCCACTTCGACGGTCATCTTGCCCTTGGAGCGGACATAGACCTGGCTGGCCGGATCCTCGCCCACCAGCACCACCGCCAGACCCGGGGTGATGCCGCGATCTGCGGTCAGCCGGGCCACCTGCCCGGCGACCTTGCCGCGCACGCTGGCGGCAAAGGCCTTGCCGTCGATGATCTGTGCCGTCATGTCATGTCCTCGTCCGATTATTCCTGCCGCGCCAGAACCCGCGCCTCGATCGCGTTCATCGCCGCCGTCACCCCGCGCAGCGGAAAGCTGGCCCGCCCGTCCCCCTCGCCCAAAGGCGCATAGGTGACGGTCACGCGATTGCCCGCCTTCATACGCGCGACCAGATCGAGCGCAAGGTCGGGATCGCGGATCGTGACCGTGTCGGAGGCATTGGGAGAGAGCATATCGCCCGCGGTCCAGGCCCCCTGCGGCACCGCGACCGCGACCCCGTCAAAGCTGAGGGTCAGTTCGGTCAGCCCCTGCGCGGGCATGTTGCGGTCCATCACCTCGATCGCCCAGTCGGGCGAGTTGTCGATCCGCTGCGCCGCCAGCCGCAGGTCGAAATAGGCGTCCGAGCCGGGATCGGTGCCGGTCTGCACCACCCGGCAAGGACCGGCGCCCGCCTCGTCGCAGACCGCCAGCCAGTCGCCGTGATAGGCCCTCAGCTCACCGTACTCATGCAGGAACCAGTCTTGCGCGCCGGCGGGCGCCGCCAGAAGCAGCCCCGCCAGAACATATCGCATCATCAGAACAGCCCCTCGATCTGGCCCAGATCGTTCAGCATGATCGCCTCGGCAGAGGGCACCCGCGGCAGGCCCGGCATGGTCATGATCTCGCCGCAGATCACCACGACGAAACCGGCCCCGGCGCTCAGGCGCACCTCGCGCACCGGGACGCTGTGGCCGGTGGGTGCGCCGCGGCGGGTCGGATCGGTGGTAAAGCTGTACTGGGTCTTGGCCATGCATATCGGCAGGTTGCCATAGCCGGCCTCTTCCCATTCCTTCAGCTGGTTGCGCACTTTCTGATCGGCCAGCACCTCATCGGCGCGGTAGATCCGCTTGGCGATGCGCTCGATCTTGTCGAACAGCGGCAGATCGTCCTTGTAGAGTGGCGCGAACTGGCTGGCGCCGCTGTCGGCGATCTCGGCGACCCGGGTGGCCAGCTCGATCGTCCCCTTCGAGCCCTCGGCCCAGTGCTTGCACAGGATCGCCTCGGAGCCCTGGGTTTCGACATAATCGCCGACCGCCTGCACCTCGGCCTCGCTGTCGCCGGCGAAATGGTTGATCGCCACCACCACCGGCACGCCGAAGGATTTCAGGTTGGCGATATGGCGGCCGAGGTTGGCGCAGCCCTCCTGCACGGCGGCGACATTCTCGGCCCCCAGATCGGCCTTGGCGACGCCGCCGTTCATCTTCATCGCCCGCACGGTAGCGACCAGCACCACGCAGTCGGGCGCGAGCCCGGCCTTGCGGCATTTGATGTTCATGAACTTCTCGGCGCCCAGGTCGGCGCCGAAACCGGCCTCGGTCACCACGTAATCGGCGGTCTTGAGCGCGGTGGTGGTGGCGATCACGCTGTTGCAGCCATGCGCGATATTGGCGAAGGGACCGCCGTGGACAAAGGCGGGGTTGTTCTCCAGCGTCTGAACCAGGTTGGGCTGCATCGCGTCCTTGAGCAGCACGGTCATCGCGCCGTCGGCCTTGATGTCCCGGGCATAGATCGGGGTTTTGTCGCGGCGGTAGGCGACGATGATGTCGCCCAGACGTTTCTGCAGATCCGTCAGCGAGGTGGCGAGGCAAAGGATCGCCATCACCTCGGAGGCGACGGTGATGTCGAACCCGGTCTGGCGCGGGAAACCGTTGGTGACGCCGCCCAGGCTGGTGACGATATCGCGCAGCGCGCGGTCGTTCATGTCCATCACCCGGCGCCAGACCACCCGGCGCTCGTCGATCTGCAGCTCGTTGCCCCAGTAGATGTGGTTGTCGATCATCGCCGCCAGCAGGTTGTGGGCGCTGGTGATGGCGTGGAAGTCGCCGGTGAAATGCAGGTTCATCTCTTCCATCGGGACCACCTGGGCATAGCCGCCGCCGGCGGCGCCGCCCTTCATCCCGAAGCAGGGGCCGAGGCTGGCCTCGCGGATACAGATCGCGGCCTTTTTGCCGATCGCGTTCAGCCCGTCGCCGAGGCCCACGGTGGTGGTGGTCTTGCCCTCGCCTGCGGGCGTCGGGTTGATCGCGGTGACCAGGATCAGCTTGCCGGTCTTGTTGCCCTGTACGCTGTCGATAAAGCGCTGGCTGACCTTGGCCTTGTCATGGCCATAGGGCAGCAGATCGTCGGACGTCATGCCCAGCTTTGCGCCGATCTCCTGAATGGGTTTCTTGTTCGCCTCGCGGGCGATCTGGATGTCGGATTTGAAGCTCATCGGCGCGGTCCCCCAAAATGTCCCTCCGGCCCGGCACTCGGCGCCGAGTCGTGCCACCGATACCGCGCGACGGCCGCGAGGTTAATGGATTTTCCGACCTTTTCGCGTCTTGAAACGGCGAAAGCCCGTTCTTCGATACAAACCGGACACCGCGCGACGGCAGAGCGTCAGGGGTTCCAGGGTCGTTGCGACGGAATGAACAGGCGCAGCCGGTCGCCCAGGGCCAGCGGGCCGGGCCGCTCGACCCAGGCGGTGACGCCCCGCCGCCCCTCGGCCGCCGGTTTGAACGCCGCGCCCTTGCCCGGGTGGACCGCCTCGATCTCGCGCCCCGGCAGGACGCAGGGCAGGTTCTCCATATCCACGGTCAGGGTGGTGCCACCGGTCGATTGCAGCCGCGAGGACGGCGGCAGATGGGTGAAATCGGGAATGCCGCGCAGCACGATCGAGGCGCCCAGCAGCGCGGGGTCGAGGCTATCCTCGCCCATCGTGGCGGCGATGCCGGCCAGCTCCTCTTCCGACAGGATCGTGAGCTGACGCACGTTGCGGATCTCGGTGTCGCGCGGATAGAGGTTCAGCACCCGCGAACAGGAGGGGCGGTTTTCCCCTTCGTGCCGCCCACCGGAGACGCCGTTGAAGCCCAGCTCCAACCGCTCCACCGGCCGCGACCGCAGCGTGCCGCCCGCCGGGACATGGCCCAGCCAGACCACCTCGCCCTCGTGTTCCGTCAGTTTCAATGTGGCCATGCCGCCTCCGTCTTCGGTCCGGCGGCAGGCCCGCCGGGATCAGTCCCCGGGAACCTGCACCAGAAAGAACAGACGCCGAAAGGGGAAAAGCACCGAACCGTCCGGCATCGGCGGATAGGCCAGGCTCACGGCGGCATCGTAGTGGCGGATGAGCTCTGCTGCCTCTGCCGGCGAAAGCGCCCCAAGCACCGGGCGGGCGAAGGTCGAACTGGTGAACAGCCGCACCGGGTGCCCCTCCGGCGCTGGCGCGAGTTGTTGAAAATACTCGGTCTCCCACAGCGCGACCTCGCCCAGCGGCGACAGGATGCGGACATAATCGGTCGGTTCCAGAATGCCCGACGCGCTGGCGGGATCGAACCGGCCGGGGAAATGCTGTGCCGCCAGATCGTGCCACAGCCGGTGCGAGGGCGCGCCGTTCTGATGCGGCATCTGCACCGCCAGAACGCCGCCCGGCGCCAGATGCCCGACGAGGCGGGGCAGCAGCGTCTGATGATCGGGCAGCCAGTGCAGCAGCGCGTTGGAAAAGATCAGCGCCAGCGACTCGTGCGGCGCCCAAGCCGCCGCGTCGGCCTCGACCAGCACATCGAACCGGCCGGTTGCGCCGGCCTTCTCAAGCATCGCGGGCGAGCTGTCGACGCCGATCAGCGCCCGTTCCGGAAACCGCCCCCTGAGCAGCGCGCCCGCCACCCCGGCGCCACATCCCAAATCGCAGAGCGCACCGGGCGGCAGCGCCCCGATGCGCGCGGCAAGGTCGATGGCCGGTTGCAGGCGGACATCGCCGAACCTGGCGTAAAGGTCTGGGTTCCAGTCTGGCCGGGGCATTTCACGTCCTTCCAAGTCGGTCGATCAAGCTTGGTATACATATGTATACATTCCAGGATCAACCCAAAAAGAAACGGCCGGAGTTGCCCCCGGCCGCCAGTTCTTGCCTCCGCGCCCGGCAGTTACGCGCTGGGCTCGGGCTCCATCCCGCCTTCGGGTGGGGTTTTCTTGGGCTTGGTCTTGGGGATCGCGGTGACGCTGGGCGCGCTGCCCTGATCGGCGTCGCCGGCGCCGCTGTCATCCAGATGCGGCGGCTCGCCCTTCATCACGCGCTTGATCTCTTCGCCGGTCAGGGTCTCGTACTCCAGCAGCCCCTCGGCCAGACGTTCCCAATCCTTTTTCTTTTCGTTCAGGATCTGGGCCGCACGTTCATAACCGGCCTGAATGAAACGGCGCACCTCCTCCTCGATCATCTCCTTGGTATGGGCCGAGACCGAGAATCCGCCGGTGCTGCCGCTGTATCCTTCGTGCGCCTCGGCATAGTCGATATTGCCGACCTTGTCGGACATGCCCCAGCGCAACACCATGGCGCGGGCAAGCTGGCTGGCCTGCTGAATATCGCCGGCGGGACCGTTGGACACATGCTCCTCGCCATACTTGAGGATCTCGGCCGCCTTGCCCGCCATGGTCATGGCCAGCTTTTGCTCGCACTCGTCCTTGTGCCAGTTCAGCCGGTCCATCTCGGGCAGGCTGACCACCATGCCCAGCGCGCCGCCGCGCGGAATGATCGTGGCCTTGTAGACCGGATCGCACATCGGCAGGCTCAGACCCACGACCGCATGGCCGGCCTCGTGATACGCGGTCTTTTCCTTCTGATCGGCGGTCAGCACCATGCTGCGCCGTTCGGCCCCCATCATCACCTTGTCCTTGGCGCTCTCGAAATCTTCCATGGTGACAAAGCGCCGGCCGATGCGCGCGGCCATCAGGGCGGCTTCGTTCACCAGGTTGGCCAGATCGGCACCGGAAAATCCCGGTGTGCCGCGGGCGATGATGCGCAGGTCCACATCGGGGCCCAGCGGGGTCTTGCGGGCATGCACGCCCAGGATCTTTTCACGGCCCTTGATATCGGGGTTGCCCACCGTCACCTGGCGGTCGAACCGTCCCGGACGCAGCAGCGCGGGGTCCAGAACATCCTTGCGGTTGGTGGCGGCGATGATGATCACCCCCTCGTTGGCCTCGAACCCGTCCATCTCGACCAGCAGCTGGTTGAGCGTCTGTTCCCGCTCATCGTTGCCGCCGCCATAGCCGGCGCCGCGATGACGACCGACGGCGTCGATCTCGTCGATGAAGACGATGCAAGGCGCGTTCTTTTTCGCCTGTTCGAACATGTCGCGCACCCGGCTGGCGCCGACACCGACGAACATTTCCACGAAGTCGGAACCGGAAATGGTAAAGAAGGGCACCCCAGCCTCGCCCGCGATGGCGCGCGCCAGCAGCGTCTTACCGGTGCCCGGAGGGCCGACCAGCAGCGCGCCTTTGGGGATCTTGCCGCCCAGACGCGAGAATTTCTGCGGGTTGCGCAGAAACTCCACGATCTCCTCCAGCTCTTCCTTGGCCTCGTCGATGCCGGCCACGTCGTCAAAGGTGACGCGCCCCTGTTTCTCGGTCAGCATCTTGGCCTTGGACTTGCCAAAGCCCATCGCGCCGCCTTTGCCGCCGCCCTGCATCCGGTTCATGAAATAGATCCAGACGCCGATCAGCAGCACGAAGGGCAGCAGGGTGATCAGGAACGACTGGAAACCCGATTGCTCCTGTTTCTCGGCCCTGATGGGGACGTTGTTGGCGATCAGAAGATCGGTGATCTGCGCGTCTTCCGGCTTGATCGTGACGTAGTCCTGCCCGTCGGTGCCGCGAAAGCGGACCTGTTCGCCGTCCAGGGTGACCTGGCTGACCTCTTCGTTCTTCACCGCGCTGACGAAGTCGGAAAAGGTGATCTCGCGGCTCTGCAATGTGCTGCCGCTCCCGCTGAACAGGTTGAACAGCGCCAGGATCAGCAGGAACAGAACGACCCAGAAGGCGATATTTCGTGCGTTGCCCAAGGAAACTCTCCTAAATGCGCGGCCGCCTCAGGGCGACCGTGTGTCATCAGGTAAAATAGAGATCATTGGGTCAGGTTCAATGCGATAAAAGGGTTGCGGGAAAGGCGGGGCCATCCTCCGCCGGTTCCGCGCGCCATCCGGCCGCCCGCCCGGCCAGCGGCGCGGCGATCAGATCGCCCTCTCGCCAGACCGCCGGAGAGGCCTCCAGCGCGGCACGGGGCGCCCCGGTGGCGGCCCGCTCCGGGCAGTGGGCCAGCCCCGCCGCGCCCAGTGCGCGGATCTCGCAGCCCTGCGCCCCGGGGCCGCTCAGCCGCCAGCGCCGGTCCCAGATCCCGCCCGGCGCGACGCGGATGTCGTGCAGCGCGTTGACCTCGCGGCAGATCCAGATCTCGCCGCGATGCTCAAGGACGCGGCAGCCGGCCAGCGTGGCGCCCTGTCCCCGGTGCAGATCCGCCAGCAGCGCCGCGACCGGTCGGCGGCGCGGCGGATAGCCGCCGCCGCCGACCCAGGCCAGCGCGCCGACCAGCAGGCGGCGCGCAATCTCGTCCGGCATCAGCCGCAGGGCGCGCGGATCGAGCACGACGCAGCCTGCCGCGACGCGGGCGGCGGTGCGGGCGGCCTCGAAGGCGGCCCAGCCCAGCGCCTCTTCCGCCCGGACCATGTTGCGCGCGACATGGGTAAGCGCCGCAGGCGTCACCCCCAGATCGGCCAGACCGGAGAGGGCCTCGCGCGCGCGCACGCGGGTGAACTTGGTGTCGAGGTTGGAGGGGTCTTCGGACCATTCCAGCCCATTGCGGCGCAGATAGGCGCGCAGATCGTCGCGCCCGATCCCCAGCAGCGGGCGCAGGATCATCACCGCGCCGCGCAACCTCCGGGGCGGAATCCCGGCCAGGCCGGTGACCCCCGCCGCGCGCCCCAGCCGCATCAGCAGGGTTTCGGCCTGATCGTCGGCGGTATGGGCCACCGCCAGCGCGCCGATCCCCTGCCCCAGCGCCCAGTCGGACAACAGATCATAGCGCGCGGTGCGGGCAGCGTCTTGAAGATTGCCCTGCCCGTCCCACCCCCGCCAGCGCAGGATGGCATGCGGCACACCCAATGCGGCGGCCTGCCGCGCGGCCGCCGCTGCCTCCTGCGCGGCGTCCGCCCGCAGCCCATGATCGACGGTCGCCGCCGCCAGCCGCACCTGCCTCGGCTCGAACGCGCGGCTCAGAATATGAAGAAGTGCGACGGAATCGCCGCCCCCGGACAGCGCGATGGCGAGCCTGGCCGGCGGCTGCGGTCCGAACCACGCCCGCACCGCGGCCAGAATATCGGCGTCAGATGCGCTCAAGAACAGCCCAGGTCGGCCATTTCCTGCCGCGCCAGCGCCACCGCCCCGGCGGCGGGAAAGCGCGCGCCGACCTCGCCCAGTGTGACACAGGCCTGGTCGATCTGGCCCAGACGGCCCAGCGCGGCGCCCAGTTCATACAGCGCCTCGGGCGCGGTCGGGCCGGAATCATCGCTGGTAAAGGCCGAGAGAAAGGCGCGCGCCGCCTCGCGGGTATCGCCCATCCCATCCAGCGCCCGTCCCTGCCCCAGAAGCGCCCGCGGCGCGAGAGGCGAGCCCGGGTAGGCCCCGTTGAAGGCCGCGAACAACTGGGCGGCGCGGGGATAGTCGGCCCCTTGCAGCGCGGCGTTGGCGGCGTCGAAATCGGCCTGTTCGCCCATCGCCAGCTCGCTGCCGGCATCGGATGGCTGCGCCGGCACCGCTGCACTGGCAGGCGCGCCGGCCGCGCCGCCGGTATCGCCGCCCAGCGTCGTGGTCTCGCCCAGTTTGCTCACATCGCCGCCCTCCAGCTCGACCAGCCGAAACTCGAGATCGCCGATCCGGTTGGTGCCGTCCTCGACGATGCGGCCGATGCGATGGTCAAGCTCTTCGGTCTGGGCGGTCAGGCGCTGCAACTCGCTCTCGATGGCGCCGACGCGCTCCAGCACGCTGCCGCCGCCCACCGCCACCTGCGGCGCGCCGGTGGTCGACAGCTCGCGTCTGAGCCTCTGGATCTCGACATAGAGCACGCTCAGCTCCTGCCGGATGTCGGCCAGCGTCTCGGCCTGCTGCGCCGCCAACGGCACCGCGCGCAGTGACATCAGCCCCCCGAAGGCCAGCAGGATCAGAACGCGCATCATCTCGCCGCTCCCCCTACCCGGTCAGACCGCCGGCCAGCACGGTGACGGCGCGGCGGTTCTTGGCATAGCAGCTCTCGGCGCTGCAAATCTCCAGCGGGCGTTCCTTGCCGTAGCTGACGGTCTTAAGACGGCTGCCCGCCACCCCACGCGACACCAGGAATTCGCGCACCGCATTGGCCCGCCGCGCGCCCAGCGCGAGGTTGTATTCACGGGTGCCCTGTTCGTCGGCGTGGCCTTCGATCACGGCGCTGTAGTCGGGGTTTGAGGTCAGCCAGTCGGCCTGCGCCGTCAGCACCACGCGCGCGGCGTCGTCCAGTGTCGACTGATCCACCGAAAACAGGATGCGGTCGCCGATCGCCTGCTGGAAATAGGCTATCGAGGTCGGATCCGACGGAAGCCCCGCGGCGCCGCCCGGCCCGCCCAGAGCGACCGAGTTCGTATCGTCAAGATAAGAGTTCGAACAGCCCGCGACCGCCGCGACGCTGCAGGCCAGAACCAGGGTACGAAGGGATTTCATGCCAATTGCCTCTCAGTATGTTTTTCTATGGTTGTTCTACCATATCCGCCATGGGTTGTGAACGCGCGGCTCAGTTCTGCAACGGCGACCAGGACGGGTCCGAGGCGCCGCCGGGCGTGCGCACCGGCCTGAGGTTCCGCCCGGTGATATCGACGGTATATAGCGTCGCCTCGCCGCGCGCGCCCTTTGTTTCACGGGTGAACATGATCACCCGGCCGTTCGGCGCCCAGGTCGGCCCCTCGTCGAGGAACGAGGCGGTCAGCAGCCGCTCCTCGCTGCCGTCGGTGCGCATCACGCCGATGTGAAACCGCCCCTTGTTCTGTTTGGTAAAGGCGATCAGGTCGCCGCGCGGCGACCACACCGGGGTGCCATAGCGCCCCTGGCCAAAGCTGATCCGCTTCGCCTGCCCCCCCGAGGCCGCCATGATATACAGCTGCTGGGTGCCCGAACGATCGCTTTCGAACACGATCCGGCTGCCGTCGGGGGAATAGCTGGGCGCGGTCTCGATCGACGGCGAGGAGGTCAGGCGCAGGGTCTGCCCGTTGGTGATATCCATGGTGTAGATATCGGTGTTGCCGCCCTGCTCCAGCGAGAACACCACCGTGTTGCCGTCCGGGGCGAAGCGGGGGGCGAAACTCATGGTGCCCTCCTGCGTCTCCAGGACCTGGCGCTGCACCCGGCCCACGTCGAGCACATAGATGCGCGGAAATCCGGTCTCGAAACTGGTATAGAGCACCCGGTCACCCGTGGGCGAGAACCGCGGCGCCAGCACGATCGCGGCACTGTCGGTCAGATACTGCACATTGGCGCCGTCGTAATCCATGATCGCCAGCCGCTTCTTGCGGTCGTTCTTGGGCCCGCTTTCGGAAACGAAGACCACCCGGCTGTCGAAATAGCCGCCCTCGCCAGTGATCCGGCTATAGACCGCGTCGGCCACCTTGTGCGCCATCCGGCGCCAGCCTTCGACAGAGCCGGCGAATTGCAGCCCGTTGCCCAGCTCGGCCCCCGAGAACACGTCCCAGACCCGGAACCGCACCGTCACCCGGCCGCCCGAGGAGGATACCGCGCCGGTCACCAGCGCCTGGGCATTTATCGCCTTCCAGTCGGCGAACTGGACCGGCGCATCGAAATCGCCGACCCGGCCGATATGCGCCTCGGCCGGGATTTCCCGGAACAGACCGGTGCCGGAGAGGTCGGCGGCGATCACCCGGGCGATCTGCGCGGCCACCTCGCCAGCGGCCGGGCTGTCGGGGACGAAATCGGGCACCGCGAAGGGCATCGGCTCGATCACCCCCTCGGTGATCTCGATCCGCAGCGGGCCGCTGTCCTGCGCCAGGGCGGAATGGGCGACAACCGCCCATCCCAGAAGGAAGCTCAGCAGAAATCTCTTCATTTGATCCGCATCCTCTCGGGATTGAATGTCATCTCAATATCGCGCCAGCGATCGTACTTCGCCGCCGGCAGGCTAAATCCTGTCGCGCCGCAGCGGATGATCGCCCGGCGCGCCGCCTCAAACGCCTGTTTCGCCGCGCCCTCGCCGCCACCCGAATAGGACATCATGCGGATCGTCTCCATCTGCGGTTTGCCATCCTGACTTAACGATACGGCGACAACCACCGTGGTGGCCAGCGCCTCGGACGAGAGCGAGCCGACATTCCAGCACGACGACACCGCCACGCGCAGCGCCTCTTTCTCTCCCGCGCTCAGCGGCGGGCCGGTGGGGGCGGCGGTGGGGGCGGCCTCGCGCGCACCGCCCAGCGCCTCGGCCAGGGCGGCGGCGACGGCGTCCTCGGTCGGGGCGGCGGACGCGGCCGGTGCGGGG
>NZ_SMUV01000022.1 GCF_004358185.1 Antarcticimicrobium luteum | reverse complement strand
CTCGGATGCGCTGCGGCTGACTCTGGACAGGGTGCGGCTGGACGGGGTGGCGCCCGGTGCGGTGCCGGCGCGGCTGCGCATCGCGCTGCATGGCGCGGCGGCTGGGCGGGGCGCGGCGCCGGGGCAGGGGCAGGGAGCGCTGCCCGGCGCGCGGGTGATGACCACCGCCCATCTTGCGCCGCCGCAGGGCCCGGCAGAGCCGGGCGGGTTCGATTTCCGCCGCCATGCCTGGTTTCAGCGGTTGGGCGCAGTGGGCTATACCCGCGCGCCGCTGGTGCTGGTCGCGCCGCCCGGGCGCGATCTGTGGCTGTTCCGACTGCGCATGGCGGCGGCTGCTCGGGTGCGGGCGGCTCTGCCGGGCGATACCGGCGGGTTTGCGGCCGCGGTGACCACCGGCGACCGCAGCGGCGTCGGGCAGGCGACGCTGGAGGCGCTGCGGGCCAGCAACCTGGCGCATCTGCTGGCGATCTCGGGGCTGCATATGGGGTTGCTGGCCGGGTTCGTCTTTGCCGCAATCCGCCTGGCGCTCGCCGCGATCCCGGTGCTGGCCCTGCGGCTGCCCGCGCGCAAGATCGCCGCCGGTGCGGCGATCGCCGCCGCCGCGGGGTATTTCGCGTTGTCGGGGGGCAATGTGGCAACCGAGCGGGCCTTTGTCATGACCGTCGTCCTGCTCGGCGCGGTGATGGTGGACCGGCGCGCGTTTTCGCTGCGGGCGGTTGCACTCGCGGCGCTGGTGGTGCTGACGCTGCGGCCGGACTCGCTGCTCGGACCCGGGTTCCAGATGTCCTTTGCCGCCACCACGGCGCTGATCGCGGTGTTCGGAGCGCTGCGGGACCGGCAGATCCGGCTGGGGCCGCGCTGGCTGGCGCCGGTGGCGGGGGTGGCGCTGTCGTCGCTGGTGGCGGGGCTGGCCACCGCGCCGGTCGCGGCGGCGCATTTCAATACGCTGGCGCACTACGGTCTGGCGGCGAACCTGCTGGCTGTGCCGGTGATGGGGCTGGTGGTGATTCCGGCGGCGGTGCTGGCGGTGCTGCTGGCGCCCTTCGGACTGGAGGCGGCGGGGCTGGAGGCGATGGGGCTGGGCCTTGGCTGGATTCTCGGCGTCGCGCATTGGGCCGCCGGGTTGCCGGGCGCGCGCGGCCATCTGCCCAGCCCGGGGCCCTGGGTGCTGCCGATGTTCGCGCTGGGGATGCTTTTTGTGATCCTGTGGCAAGGGCGGGCGCGGCTGGCCGGGTTTGTCCCCGCTGCCACCGCCGTCCTGCTGTGGTCCGGGGCGGAGCGGCCCGCGGTTCTGATCGCCGATACCGGCGCGCTGGTGGGCGCGATGACGCCGCAGGGCCGCGCGCTGAGCAAACCGCGCGGCGCCGGATTCGTCGCCGGGATCTGGCTGGAAAACGACGGGGACGACGCCGCGCAGCCCGAGGCGGCGGCGCGCTGGCCCCAGTCCGACGCGGGCCTTCGGACGGCTCGGGTCGGGGCGCGCCAAGTGATCCATGTGCAAGGCAAGCGCGCCGTGCTGGGGATGACCGGCTGCACCGAGGCGCAGATCCTGGTGGCCGCCGTTCCGCTTGCCCTGGACGGCCCCTGCCTTGTGCTCGATCCGCCGCGGTTGCGCCTGACCGGCGCGGTAGCCCTCGGCGCGGACGGAAAATTACGCACGGCCCGCGATCCAGCACGCCGCCGGCTCTGGTCCGGCCCGGAATAGAAAAACCGGATCAGTAGGTGCGGATCAGCCCGACCAGACGGCCCTGCACCTTGACCTTGTCCTCGGGAAAGACGCGGGTTTCATAGACCGGGTTGGCGGCCTCCAGCGCGATGGCGTTGCCCTTGCGGAAAAACCGTTTCAGCGTCGCCTCGTGATCCTCGACCAGGGCCACCACGATATCGCCGTTGTCGGCCGCCTCGGTTTCGCGAATGATGACGATATCGCCGTCGTTGATCCCCGCCTCGATCATCGAGTCGCCCTTGACCTCGAGTGCGTAGTGCTGGGCCTGGCCGGACAGCATGGAGGCCGGAACCGCGACATGGGTCGATACATCGCTGATCGCCTCGATCGGCACGCCGGCGGCGATCCGGCCCATCATCGGCAGTTCGATCGCGAAATGCTCGACACTGTCGGCATTGGCCGGACGGTGGCCGGCGGGGCGGTCGCCCTCGATCACGCGGGGCGAGAATCCCGCGCTGGCGGTGCCGCCCAGGCTATCGGGCAGTTTGACGATCTCGATGGCGCGGGCCCGATGCGCCAGGCGGCGGATGAAGCCGCGCTCTTCCAGCGCGGTGATCAGCCGGTGGATGCCGGATTTCGAACGCAGGTCCAGCGCCACCTTCATTTCGTCGAAACTGGGCGGAACCCCGTCGCGCTGTACGCGCTTATGGATAAATTCCAGCAAATCCAGCTGTTTCCGGGTCAGCATCCTTCACACCTCGCAACCATTCGTTTTGTTTTGTTCTACGCATGTTCACGTTTTGTGTCAAGGATCCCGGGCGACAGAGTCAGATCGTCAGGTAATCGACGATCTCGCCTGCGGAACGCGCCGGGTCGTCGGGCGGGCGCCGGACCAGCGCCGAGGCCTGCGACAGCACGGACAACAGGGCGCTGTCCTGATCCGCCGCCACGGTGATCCGTCCGTCGGTGCCGATCTGCGCGCGCATGTAATGCTCGCGCGGCCCGTTGGCGGCGAGGGAATCGTCCAGCGGCGCCTGCTCCAGCCGGGGCGCCTCGGCCCCCAGGCCCAGCATCGCCCGCAGCATCGGCGCCAGAAAGATCCGGCCGCAGACCATGGCCGAGACCGGGTTGCCCGGCAGCCCCACCATGGCGCTGCCATTCAGCCGTCCGGCCATCAGCGGTTTGCCCGGGCGCATGAGCACCTTGTAAAAGGCGCGCTCCATCCCCAGCTCGCCAGCCACTTGCCCGACCAGATCGTGATCGCCCACCGAGGCGCCGCCGATGGTGACCACCAGATCGGCCCCCCGGGCCAGCCCGAAGGCGGTGGTGAGCGAGGCGGCGCTGTCCCGGGCGATGGGCAGGATCCGCGCCTCGGCCCCCAGATCCTCCAGCATCGCCTTGAGGCCGAATGTGTTCGACGCGATGATCTGATCCGGGCCCGGCTCATTGCCCGGCATCACCAACTCGTCGCCAGTCGAGATCAACGCCACCACAGGTTTGCGGACCACGGGCACCCGCCCGATGTTCATCGCCGCCAGAAGGGCAATATCGGCCGGTCGCAGCCGGCGCGGCGCAGACACCGTGTCACCGGCGCGAAAATCGCCCCCCGCCGGGCGCACGTTGGTCTTGGTTCCCGGGTCGCTGGCGATGGTGATCAGATCGCCGCTGCGGCTCACATCCTCTTGAATCACCACGAAATCTGCGCCCTCGGGCACCGGCGCGCCGGTAAAGATCCGCACCGCCTGTCCCGGTCCCACCCGGCCGGCAAAGCCATGCCCCGCCGCAGCCTCGCCGATCAGCTTGAACATCGCGTGCAACTCGACCTCGGCAGAGGCCAGGGCGTAGCCATCCATCGATGAGGCCGCAAAGGGGGGCTGGTCGCGCCGCGCGGTAACCGTGCGGGCCAGTACCCGGCCGGCGGCCTCTGCCAGCGGAACCTCTTCCGCGGGCAACGGCGCGGCCAGCTCGAACAGCAGCGCGCGGGCCTCGTCAACGGTGATCATTTTGCCTCGTACCGTCCTGATTTTCCGCCATCTTTCAGCAGCACACGAATGCCGCCGATCCGCATCCCCTTGTCCACCGCCTTGACCATGTCAAAGACGGTGAGCGCGGCGACGCTGACCGCCGTCAGCGCCTCCATCTCGACGCCGGTCTGCCCGGTGGTCTTGACCGTGGCGCGGATATGCAGCCCCGGCAGGCCGGGGTCGGCCTGCAGCTCCACCGCCACCTTGGTCAGCGGCAGCGGATGACACAGCGGGATCAGATCCGGCGTTTTCTTGGCCCCCATGATCCCGGCGAGCTGCGCCACGCTCATCACGTCGCCCTTCTTGGTGTGGCCTTTGGTAATCATGTCAAAGGTTTGCGGGCTCATGCTGACGTGGCCCTCGGCGACGGCCTCGCGGGCGGTCTCGGGCTTGCCCGAGACATCGACCATCACCGCGTTGCCGGCGGCGTCGAAATGGGTCAGTTCGGGCATCTCACATCGCTCCTGGCGCGGTCAGCGGGTTGGCAAGCAGGTGGCGGGTGGCCTCGGCGACGTCGTCCTGGCGCATCAGGCTTTCGCCGATCAGGAAACACCGGGCGCCATAGCGCGCCATGTCGGCCAGATCCTCGGGGCTGTTCAGCCCGCTTTCGCAGACGATGGTGCGGTCGACAGGCACCAGCTTTGAGAGCCGGCGCGTGGTGTCGAGCGAGGTCTCGAAGGTCTTGAGATTGCGGTTGTTGATGCCGATCAGCGGGCTTTTCAGCAGCGCCGCGCGCTCCAGCTCCTCGGCATCGTGCACCTCGATCAGCACATCCATCCCCCAGTCGAAGGCCGCCTGTTCCAGCTCGGCCGCCTGGCCGTCCCCGACCGAGGCCATGATGATGAGGATGCAGTCGGCCCCCAGGGCGCGCGCCTCGGCCACCTGATAGGGATCGTAGATGAAATCCTTGCGCAACGCCGGCAGGTCGCAGGCGGCGCGGGCGGCGGTGAGGTAGTCCTTGGCGCCCTGGAAACTCGGCGTGTCGGTCAGCACCGACAGGCAGGTCGCGCCGCCCGTCGCATAGGCCTGGGCCAGTGCGGGCGGGTCGAACTCGGGGCGGATCAGGCCCTTGGAAGGGCTTGCCTTCTTGATCTCGGCGATCAGGCCGTAGCCGCTGCGGCTGGCCTGATGCAGCGCCTCGGCAAAGGGGCGCACCGGATCGGCCGCGCGCGCCTCGGCCTCGACCTCGGCCAGCGGCTTGTCGGCTTTGTCGGCGGCGATTTCCTCAAGCTTGTAGGCCTTGATGCGGTCCAGAACGGTCTCGGTCATTTCCCCTCCTGCGTGATCCGGGCCAGTGTCTCGACGCGCGTCCTTGCCGCGCCGCTGTCGATGCTTTCGGCTGCCCTGGCGACCCCTTCGCGCAGGTCGGCGGCGGCCTCGGCGATCACCAGTGCGGCGGCGGCGTTCAGCAGCACCGCGTCGCGATAGGCCGAAGGCGTGCCGTCGAGCAGATCGCGCAGGGCGGCGCCGTTTTGCTCCGGCGTGCCGCCGAGGATGGCCTCGAACGGATGCACCGGCAACCCGGCATCCTCGGGATGCAGTTCGGCCTCCTTGACCACGCCGTCCTCCAGCGCTGCGACCCAGCTCACCCCGGTGATGGTCAGCTCGTCGGTGCCGTCCGAGCCATGCACCAGCCAGGCACGGTCCGAGCCCAGACGGCCCAGCGTTTCCGCCATCGGCCGGATCAGATCGCGGGAAAAGGCGCCGGTCAGCTGCCGCTTCACCCCTGCCGGGTTGGTTAGCGGCCCGAGGATGTTGAAGATGGTGCGCGTGCCCAGCTCGGTCCGCGCCGGTCCCACATGGGCCATCGCCGGGTGATGCATCGGCGCCATCATGAAGCCGATCCCGGCCTCGCGCAGGGCGCGTTCCACCACCTCGGGGCCGACCATGGTCCGGATCCCCATCTGCCCCAGAGCATCGGCCGAGCCGGATTTCGACGACAGGTTGCGGTTGCCGTGCTTGGCCACCGGCACCCCGGCGCCGGCCACGACAAAGGCGGTGGCGGTCGAGATGTTCAGCGTGCCCTTGCCGTCGCCGCCGGTGCCGACGATGTCCATCGCCCCCTCGGGCGCGGTGACGCCGTGGCACTTGGCCCGCATCACGGCGGCGGCGGCGGCGTATTCATCCACCGTCTCGCCACGGGTCCGCAGCGCCATCAGCAGCCCGCCGATCTGCGCCGGCGTCGCCTCGCCGTCAAACAGAATGGTAAAGGCGGCCTCGGCCTCCTGCGGGGTCAGCGGGCGTTCGGCGCTGGCGCCGATCAGCGGTTTCAGCGCGTCGCTCATGCGGGGACCTTCATGTCGTTCAGGAAATTCTGCAGCAGGGCGTGGCCATGCTCCGAGGCGATCGACTCGGGGTGGAACTGCACCCCGTGGATCGGCAGCTCGCGGTGCTGCAGGCCCATGATGGTGCCATCCTCGAGCCAGGCGGTCACGGCGAGGCTGTCGGGCAGGCTGTCGCGCTCGACCACCAGCGAATGATAGCGCGTCGCCGCGAAGGGCGAGGGCAGGCCCTTGAACACGCCCTGGCCGCCGTGATGAATCGTGCCCATCTTGCCGTGCACAATCGCTTTCGCGCGCACCACCTTGCCGCCAAAGGCCTGGCCGATGGTCTGGTGACCCAGGCAGACGCCCAGCAGCGGGATGCGCTGTTCGGCGGCGGCGGCGGTCAGCGCCAGGCATATGCCCGCCTTGTCCGGATCGCAGGGGCCGGGCGACAGCAGGATGCCGGCGGGCCGCATCGCGATCGCCTCCTGCACGCTTAGTGCATCGTTGCGGCGGGTGACCACATCGGCGCCCAACGCGCCGAGATAATGCACGAGGTTATAGGTGAATGAGTCGTAGTTATCGATCAGCAGAAGCATGGCGCCCGGGACAGATTGGGGGCTGGTGGCGCGGGGCCCGCCAGCGGTATAGTGGTTGTGCCATACATGTTCAGGGATGGTCGGCAGCGTCAAGGGCCGGAGGGCGGGACAAATCGCTGCCCCGCGCTGGTGCTGGCGGATGACGGCAGGAAAACGAGAGAGGCAAGGCAGGAATGCGCGGATTTCTTGGGGGGCTGGTACTGGGCGCGGTTCTGGTTGCGGCCGGGGCGGCGGGGGTGTCTTTGCTGTTGCCGGTGTCGCGGCCCGATGTGGCGACCGAGGCGCCTGCGGCTGCAACCGGCGGCGCCGGCGCCGGAGACAACCCCGCCATGACCGAGCCCGGCGCCGATGCCGATCTGGTCGAGGCCGCCCCGGCGGCCCCCGGCGCCGGCGGCGGGGAACCCGACGATCTGGCATTGATCGACCAGGCCGATACCGCCCCGGCGGACAAGCCGCAGGTGGGCGATGCGACCGCTGGGATCGACGCGCCGGACCGGGCGCAGCCGGCGCCGGATCTGACGGCCGCGCAGGAGGCGCCGGTGTCGCCGCAGGTGCCTGCCAGCGTGCCCGATGCGCCCGCGACCGAGGCGGGCGTGCCCGCGATCGCCGACCCTGCCCAGCCCGCTGCGCCGGCTCTGCCCGAGGGCGGCTCGGGCTTTGGCATGGCGCCGCCGGCGGATGAGCCGGCGCCGCAGGTGGCCTCGCAGGCCGATCCCGAACGGCCGGCCCCCGCGCCGAAAGAGCCGGGCGACAACACGGCCGCGCTTGCCCCTGGAAACAGCCCGACCGCCGAAACCCAGACGTCCCCGGCGCCGGCGC
>NZ_SMUV01000019.1 GCF_004358185.1 Antarcticimicrobium luteum | reverse complement strand
GGCAGAGGGGCACTGCGGCTCCTGCTGGGGTCTTCACTTTTAAAGCGTTGAAAACAGGTTGTTTTCTGTGTTTTTGAAAAAAAGATGGATGAAAGTGAAAAAAGCGCTTGCGGGTTTTGGCGGTAAACTTTAGACACCCCTTCACCGGCGGCGCTGAGGCGCACAACGGGACGCCAGACGGGACGGCGGAGCGGTGCTCCAAGGGACTGGATGGTAAGAAAATTAGAGGCAGTTGAGGCGGGGCGCGCCGGTAAGTTAGGGCGCATCCAGTCGATTTTGTCTCTACGCTCTTTGAAATTGCTAATATCTGAAGAGATATGTGGGCGGTTTGGTCTATTTCGATGGATCAGTCTCGCATATCGCGCCGGTAGGGTTTCGACCCGATGACCGGTGTCAGCTTCACTGTTTGTACGGCTTCTGGTTTCTTAGGAGACCTGAAGCACATCAAACAGATGACTGTTCCGACCTTAGCCGGTCGGAACGATGTGCAGAGGTTCGAACGTCAAGGATAAGCGTGCAAGCGCTTTTCAACTTGAGAGTTTGATCCTGGCTCAGAACGAACGCTGGCGGCAGGCCTAACACATGCAAGTCGAGCGCACCCTTCGGGGCGAGCGGCGGACGGGTTAGTAACGCGTGGGAACGTACCCTTTTCTACGGAATAGCCTCGGGAAACTGAGAGTAATACCGTATACGCCCTTCGGGGGAAAGATTTATCGGAGAAGGATCGGCCCGCGTTAGATTAGGTAGTTGGTGGGGTAATGGCCTACCAAGCCTACGATCTATAGCTGGTTTTAGAGGATGATCAGCAACACTGGGACTGAGACACGGCCCAGACTCCTACGGGAGGCAGCAGTGGGGAATCTTGGACAATGGGCGCAAGCCTGATCCAGCCATGCCGCGTGAGTGATGAAGGCCTTAGGGTCGTAAAGCTCTTTCGCCAGGGATGATAATGACAGTACCTGGTAAAGAAACCCCGGCTAACTCCGTGCCAGCAGCCGCGGTAATACGGAGGGGGTTAGCGTTGTTCGGAATTACTGGGCGTAAAGCGCGCGTAGGCGGACTATTAAGTTAGAGGTGAAATCCCAGGGCTCAACCCTGGAACTGCCTTTAATACTGGTAGTCTTGAGTTCGAGAGAGGTGAGTGGAATTCCGAGTGTAGAGGTGAAATTCGTAGATATTCGGAGGAACACCAGTGGCGAAGGCGGCTCACTGGCTCGATACTGACGCTGAGGTGCGAAAGTGTGGGGAGCAAACAGGATTAGATACCCTGGTAGTCCACACCGTAAACGATGAATGCCAGTCGTCGGGTAGCATGCTATTCGGTGACACACCTAACGGATTAAGCATTCCGCCTGGGGAGTACGGTCGCAAGATTAAAACTCAAAGGAATTGACGGGGGCCCGCACAAGCGGTGGAGCATGTGGTTTAATTCGAAGCAACGCGCAGAACCTTACCAACCCTTGACATCCCTGGACCGCTGGAGAGATTCAGCTTTCTCGTAAGAGACCAGGTGACAGGTGCTGCATGGCTGTCGTCAGCTCGTGTCGTGAGATGTTCGGTTAAGTCCGGCAACGAGCGCAACCCACGTCTTTAGTTGCCAGCAGTTCGGCTGGGCACTCTAAAGAAACTGCCCGTGATAAGCGGGAGGAAGGTGTGGATGACGTCAAGTCCTCATGGCCCTTACGGGTTGGGCTACACACGTGCTACAATGGCAGTGACAATGGGTTAATCCCAAAAAACTGTCTCAGTTCGGATTGGGGTCTGCAACTCGACCCCATGAAGTCGGAATCGCTAGTAATCGCGTAACAGCATGACGCGGTGAATACGTTCCCGGGCCTTGTACACACCGCCCGTCACACCATGGGAGTTGGTTCTACCCGAAGGTGGTGCGCCAACCTGTTCGCAGGAGGCAGCCAACCACGGTAGGATCAGCGACTGGGGTGAAGTCGTAACAAGGTAGCCGTAGGGGAACCTGCGGCTGGATCACCTCCTTTCTAAGGATGACCTGGATTGATCAGCTTGCTGATCACGAGGGTCACTTAGCAAGATCGGCATACAAAGCCGGTCAAAACACGGACCAGGCCGTCCTCATATCTCTTCAGAACACCACAGACCTACCGGTCTGTACTTGGGTCGGTAGCTCAGGTGGTTAGAGCGCACGCCTGATAAGCGTGAGGTCGGAGGTTCAAGTCCTCCTCGACCCACCATTTCTTATGGGGCCTTAGCTCAGCTGGGAGAGCGCCTGATTTGCATTCAGGAGGTCAGGAGTTCGATCCTCCTAGGCTCCACCACTTCCCGTCGGATTTGATCGTCAAGCACTGCCATCAGTGTTTGACCGTCCAATCCGGACGCATTGACATCGTATAGAGAGAAATCAATCAACTTGCTTTGATCCGCTGAAGTAGCAGCAGGATCTCAGTTGGTTCCGCCCTCGGGTGGAAGGTGTTCTTCGGGCTGTTTCCTCGGCCCGCTGCGCATATCCCGGCTGAAACGAAGCAACGTTGTCCAAGTCAAGTACACTAACCAAAAATGTTCGGTTCTTCGGAACCGAGCGGGATAGTATGCTTTTGGTTCAGAATAAGGCCGTAGTTTCTTACCAGCTTCTGCGGCGCGAAGGACGCAAGTCTTTCTTTTTCTGGATCAAATCAAGCGCGAGAAGGGCGTTTGGTGGATGCCTTGGCAGTAAGAGGCGATGAAGGACGTGATACTCTGCGATAAGCTTGGGGGAGCCGAGAATAGGCTTTGATCCCAGGATTTCCGAATGGGGCAACCCACCTGATACACTCTTATTTATTCTGCTGTAAGCTTCTGAGGCTCGTCCTCGGGCAGCGAAGCGGTAGGACAAAATAAGCGTGTAAACCAGGTACTTATAACCTGAATACATAGGGTTATAAGAGCAAACCCGGGGAACTGAAACATCTAAGTACCCGGAGGAAAGGACATCAATTGATACTCCCCTAGTAGCGGCGAGCGAACGGGGACCAGCCGAGCCTTGAGAATGACCGGAACATGTTGGAAAGCATGGCCATAGCGGGTGACAGCCCCGTACGGGAAGTTCGATGGGACGTATTAAGTAGGGCGGGACACGTGAAATCCTGTCTGAAGATCGGGGGACCACCCTCGAAGGCTAAGTACTCCTTACTGACCGATAGCGAACCAGTACCGTGAGGGAAAGGTGAAAAGCACCCCGACGAGGGGAGTGAAACAGTACCTGAAACCGAACGCCTACAATCAGTCGGAGCCCCCTTGCGGGGTGACGGCGTACCTTTTGTATAATGGGTCATCGACTTGGTCTCACGAGCAAGCTTAAGCCGTTAGGTGTAGGCGCAGCGAAAGCGAGTCTTAATAGGGCGAATGAGTTCGTGGGATCAGACCCGAAACCGAGTGATCTAGGCATGACCAGGATGAAGGTAAGGTAACACTTACTGGAGGTCCGAACCCACACCTGTTGAAAAAGGTCGGGATGAGTTGTGCCTAGGGGTGAAAGGCCAATCAAACTCGGAGATAGCTGGTTCTCTGCGAAATCTATTTAGGTAGAGCGTCATCCGAATACCCCGGGGGGTAGAGCACTGGATGGGTAATGGGGCCCCACAGGCTTACTGATCCTAACCAAACTCCGAATACCCGGGAGTAATAGATGGCAGACACACTGCGGATGCTAACGTCCGTAGTGAAGAGGGAAACAACCCTGACCTCCAGCTAAGGCCCCTAATTCATGGCTAAGTGGGAAAGCAGGTGGGACGACCAAAACAACCAGGAGGTTGGCTTAGAAGCAGCCATCCTTTAAAGATAGCGTAACAGCTCACTGGTCTAAATAAGTTGTCCTGCGGCGAAGATGTAACGGGGCTCAAGCCATGAGCCGAAGCTGAGGATGCCGTAAGGCATGGTAGCAGAGCGTAGTGTGACATAGTCTCATGTGTCCTTCACTCCTTCGGGAGTATTGGACACAAGAGGCTTTCTGTGAAGCCGGCGCGTGAGCGATCCGGTGGAGAGATCACTAGCGAGAATGATGACATGAGTAGCGACAAGGAGTGTGAGAGACACTCCCGCCGAAAGTCCAAGGGTTCCTGCTTAAAGCTAATCTGAGCAGGGTAAGCCGACCCCTAAGGCGAGGCCGAAAGGCGTAGTCGATGGGAACCAGGTTAATATTCCTGGGCCAGGAGGATGTGACGGATTGTGAAGGTTGTTCGCCCTTATCGGATTGGGTGGGCCGCTGATCAGTTCCTGGAAATAGCCCTCCGTAAGATCGTACCCTAAACCGACACAGGTGGACTGGTAGAGAATACCAAGGCGCTTGAGAGAACGATGTTGAAGGAACTCGGCAAAATACCTCCGTAAGTTCGCGAGAAGGAGGCCCCATTCGCAGGCAACTGTGGGTGGGGGGCACAAACTAGGGGGTGGCGACTGTTTACTAAAAACACAGGGCTCTGCGAAGTCGCAAGACGACGTATAGGGTCTGACGCCTGCCCGGTGCCTGAAGGTTAAAAGGAGGGGTGAGAGCTCTGAATTGAAGCCCAGGTAAACGGCGGCCGTAACTATAACGGTCCTAAGGTAGCGAAATTCCTTGTCGGGTAAGTTCCGACCTGCACGAATGGCGTAACGACTTCCCCGCTGTCTCCAACATCGACTCAGCGAAATTGAATTGCCTGTCAAGATGCAGGCTTCCCGCGGTTAGACGGAAAGACCCCGTGCACCTTTACTACAGCTTCGCACTGGCATCAGGATTGTGATGTGCAGGATAGGTGGTAGGCTTTGAAGCAGGAACGCCAGTTTCTGTGGAGCCTCCCTTGAGATACCACCCTTCGCACTCTTGATGTCTAACCGCGGTCCGTTATCCGGATCCGGGACCCTGCGTGGCGGGTAGTTTGACTGGGGCGGTCGCCTCCTAAAGCGTAACGGAGGCGCGCGAAGGTTGGCTCAGAGCGGTCGGAAATCGCTCGTTGAGTGCAATGGCAGAAGCCAGCCTGACTGCGAGACTGACAAGTCGAGCAGAGTCGAAAGACGGCCATAGTGATCCGGTGGTCCCGAGTGGAAGGGCCATCGCTCAACGGATAAAAGGTACGCCGGGGATAACAGGCTGATACTGCCCAAGAGTCCATATCGACGGCAGTGTTTGGCACCTCGATGTCGGCTCATCTCATCCTGGGGCTGGAGCAGGTCCCAAGGGTACGGCTGTTCGCCGTTTAAAGAGGTACGTGAGCTGGGTTTAGAACGTCGTGAGACAGTTCGGTCCCTATCTGCCGTGGGTGTAGGATACTTGAGAGGAGTTGCCCCTAGTACGAGAGGACCGGGGTGAACGATCCACTGGTGGACCAGTTGTTATGCCAATAGCAGTGCTGGGTAGCTATGATCGGACAGGATAACCGCTGAAGGCATCTAAGCGGGAAGCCCCCCTCAAAACAAGGTATCCCTGAGGACCGTGGTAGACCACCACGTCGATAGGCCGGAGATGTAAGCGCAGCAATGCGTTCAGTTGACCGGTACTAATTGTCCGATAGGCTTGATTTGATCCAGTAGAAGACAGACTTCTGCCAAATCAAAAGCATACACACCAAAGTGAAACGACTTGGACTTGATTGATACCCCGGCCCTTGCTCCGCATCGGCCAGGGGGAGACTTTATTCGGTTTGGTGGTCATAGCACAAGCGAAACACCCGGTCCCATCCCGAACCCGGCCGTTAAGCGCTGTCGCGCCGATGGTACTGCGTCTTAAGACGTGGGAGAGTAGGTCACCGCCAAACCTAATAAAGTCTCCCCTTTCTCTCTGTCGATGTTAACAAAAATCCAAGAACAAAATCGAAATTGCGCTGACCCG
>NZ_SMUV01000031.1 GCF_004358185.1 Antarcticimicrobium luteum | reverse complement strand
GCTTCAAGGCGGCCGCAGTTGATGCCGGGCTGTCCAACGTATCGCCCCACGTGCTGCGCCACACGGCAGCGGTCCACATGGCCGAGGCGGGCATCCCGATGGACGAGATCGCCTAGTATCTCGGGCATTCGGATTCGCGGATCACGGCGTCCACCTACGCGCGCTGCAGTCCGGACCACATCCGCAAAGCCGCCAGTGCATTGGAGTTCGGCTGACACTCAGGTTCAATGAACCTAGGAGCACTGTCTTAAGAACAACAAAGGCGCCCGAAGGCGCCTTGTTTACATGGTCGGAGTGAGAGGATTCGAACCTCCGGACCCTGCCTCCCGAAGGCGAGTGCCGGGGGTGAAAGCACACAAAATAAGGGCTTCTGGGATCAGTATCTGGGTTTCAATGGCAGTCAGTTCCTGAATAACGTTGCGGTTTCATTGCGGACACGCCGCGCTTCAGTCTAAACAAACACCATCAAGCAGGCGCCGCGTCTTCGGTCGCTTCCTGCATATGGGATGGTGTGATCCGCGGCGAGGAATGGCTCGATGTTTCCGGCCCCGTGAATGATGGTCGCTCCAGGGTAAGTGAAGTCCTAGAAAAACCATACGGATGCGAAGGGGATGGGTTCTGGTGCCGGCACGTCTCGGTGCTTGGAACCTCCCATATCTCTGCCTAACCTGCTTTTGCGTTGGTTGTCGTCGGCGTTGTTTCGACCGATCGTTCTTCTTCTCTCCATTCCGGCAGACCGCCTTCCAGTCGCCGCGCGTTGAGTCCATGCCTGCGTAAGGCGGTGACGGCCTGGTGGGCATAGATGCAGTAGGGGCCGCGACAATAGGCGACGATCTCGACATCGGGCGCGAGCGTGGGGAAGATCTGCTCCAGTTCCGCCACTGTCGCGTTCAGCGCGCCAGGAATATGGCCGTTGGCGTATTCGTCTGGGGGGCGGACATCGAGAACGGTGACTGATCCTTCATTGATGCGTGCGGAAAGCTCGTCGCGGCTCACGGGCTCGGGCGCGTCCTCGCCATCGGAAAGACCCCGCAGGATGCGCTCAACCTCCGCGAGGTTTCGTTCTGCCACCACGCGCAGCAGGTCCATCAGCGTCAGCGTCTTTGCATCTGTTAGCCGATAGATCACCGCCTTGCCGTCGCGGCGGCTGGTCGCCAGACCGGCGCGACGGAGCTGTTGCAGGTGCTGTGAGCAGTTGGCGACGGTGAGGCCGGTCTTCTCCGCCAAGACCTCGACCCCGCGCTCGCCCTGGGCGAGCTGCTCGAGGATCATCAGCCGCGCTGGCGCGGACAGGGCGCGCGCGACGAGCGCGTATTCTTCGAGGAGGGCGGTCTTGGGGCTGCTTGACATGTGGCGGCTCCAGAAGTTACATCATTCAAGTGATCGATTGAATGATAGTGCGTCTAGCGCGCCCTGCAACCCCGAAACCTTCCCACTCGAAGAGAACGACGATGGCGGAGACTATCTTGCAGCCGAACCGACAATCCGTCTCGCTGCCTTTCTGGGCGTTCTGGTGGTCATGGCGCTGTGGGAGCTGGCCGCGCCGCGCCGCCGTCGCGACATCCCGCGTGTGATCCGCTGGACCAACAACATTGCGCTCGTGGTGCTCGACACCTTGATCCTGCGGCTGAGCTTTCCGATCCTGACGGTGGGACTTGCGGTCATGGCCGAAGAGCGGGGCTGGGGCCTGTTCAACAATGTCGACCTGCCCACCTGGGTCGTGGTCATCGCCTCGATGCTGGTGCTCGATCTGGCGATCTATCTCCAGCATGTGATGTTCCACGCGGTGCCGGCGCTCTGGCGGTTGCACCGTATGCACCACGCCGATCTCGACTTCGATGCGACCACGGGGCTGCGGTTCCATCCGGTGGAAATCCTGATCTCGATGGGCATCAAGCTGGCGGTTGTCGCGGCGCTCGGCCCACCCGCCGTAGCGGTGTTGCTGTTCGAGGTTCTTCTGAACGCCACCGCGCTGTTCAATCACGCCAATATCGACTTGCCACGCCCCATCGACCGGGTGCTGCGCTTGATCGTGGTGACGCCGGACATGCACCGGGTGCATCATTCCGTTGATCCCAGCGAGACCAACAGCAATTTCGGCTTCAACCTGCCGTGGTGGGACCGGCTGCTGAGCACCTATGTCGCCCTGCCGGCAAAGGGTCATGACGGGATGACGATCGGGATCGAACAGTTTCGCACGCGCCGCGATCTCTGGATCGACCGGATGCTCGTCCAACCCCTGCGCGGCCCCGCTTGCGGTGGCGCGCTGGAGGCTGGAAAGGACGCAGAATGAGCTATGCACTCGGTATCCGCGAGAACATACGGCAATTCCTGGAGCAGCTTCTCCAGGTCTTCTTCGTCGGCCTGACCATCGGCCTGCAACGCACGGTGATCCCCGCTTTGGCGGAAACCGAGTTCGGCGTGGTTCAGGGCTCTATGACGGCGATCTTCGCGTTCATCGTGTCCTTCGGAGTGGTGAAGGGGGCGATGAATTTCGTCTCGGGCCGGATCTCGGAGCGCGTCGGGCGCCGGCGCGTGCTGATCTGGGGATGGCTGGTGGCACTGCCCATTCCCTTCATGATCCTCTATGCCCCCTCCTGGGGCTGGATCGTGGCGGCGAACGTGCTCCTCGGCGTCAATCAGGGCTTCTGCTGGTCGATGACCGTCACCGCCAAGATGGACATCGTGAAGGGATCGCAGCGTGGACTTGCGACCGGGTTCAACGAATTCGCGGGCTATGGCGGCGTGGCGCTTGCAGGGCTGGTGACCGGTTATCTGGCGAGCTATTTCGACCCCCGGCTCAGCCTGTTCCTCTTCGGCCTCGTGATCATCCTGCTGGCGCTGGCGGCCGGGATGCTCGCCTTTACGGAGACGCTGCCCTGGGCGAGGGCGGAGGCCGCGCGGCACAAGGCGGGCGAAACCATCGGGCCGCTCCCGCGCTATGTCGACGGTCCGGACAATCCGTCCTCGGGCCAGATCTTTGCCCTGGTGACCTGGCGCAATCCCACCTTCATGGCTCTGGCGCAGGCCGGCAGCGTCGAGAAATTCGTCGATGCGCTGATGTGGGCGCTGGTTCCGGTCTTCATGGTGTCCAAGGGCGCCAGCCTGATCGAAATCGGCTGGATTACCGGCATCTACGGGTTCGTGTGGGGCGGCAGCCAGCTCTGGACCGGGCCGCTGTCGGACCTGTTCGGGCGCAAGTGGCCGACAGTCGCGGGCTTCTTCCTCTGTGCCGGCGGTGTGCTGGCCTTTCCCTTCCTCGCCTCGGTTGCCGCATGGGCTGTTGCGGCGGCGGTGACCGGCATCGGCATGGCGTTGCTCTACCCGACACTGATCGCGGCGATGGGTGACATCGCGCACCCATCCTGGCGGGGCTCGGCGCTTGGTGTCTATCGCTTCTGGCGGGATCTCGGTTATGCGATCGGCGCGCTGGCCATGGGGCTGATCGCCGACGCCTCGGGCTTGCTGGAGGCCGGGTTCTGGTTCACCGGGATCGCCATGGCGGGATCGGGCTTGTGGCTGATCCTGGCGATGGCGGAAACCCATCCCCGCCTCAATCCCGCATCTGACCTGGAGACGACCCATGCGTGACACACTGACCACCGGCCTCGGATGGGGCGCCGTCCTGCTCGGGGGAGCCTCGCTTCTGCTGTTTGCCGTGTCGGTCTGGGGTTTTCGTCTGGACGACTGGCCCTGGCTTCAGGCCTATCGCATGGCGCTGTGGGGCGCATGGGCAGCCATCGCCGGTGTTCTGGTTGCACTGGCGGGAGGAGCCGTCTGGCTGCGCCGCCGGCAGCGCGGCGGCATGATTGTGGTTCTGGGGCTGCTCCTGTCGCTGCCCGTCGCCAGTCTGGGACTGGCCTTCGAAATTGCCTCCCGGACCACGCCGTCGATCAACGACATTTCCACCGATACCGAGGATCCGCCTGTCTTCTGGTTCACCGCGACGCCCTCCGATTATCCCCGCGCAAACGCAGAACCGCAGCGCGTGGCCTATCCCGATGTGCGCCTGCTCGACCTCGACCTGTCCTTTGATGACGCTTTCGGTCTTGCCCTGACGCTGGTCGAGGATCGCGGTTGGGAGGTGCTCTCGGCCGACCCTGCCGAGGCCCAGATCGAAGCGATCGCCACGAGCCGCCTTTACGGCTTCGAGGACGAGGTGGCGATCCGGGTCACCGAGACCGACTCTGGCGCGCGCATCGACATGCGCTCACGCTCGCGCATCGGCCAGATCGATCGCGGCGCCAATGCCCGGCGCATCAGGGCCTTTCTGTCGGACCTGAACGCCTTGGTCGAAAGCGCAAATCGTCCCTAAAGGAGAAAATTTCTATGATCTTGAAAAATATGGTCGCCGCCGCGGCAGTGACGTTCAGCTTCGCGATGACTCCGGCGTCTGCCCAGGACGCGGCCATCGACGCCATGCAGGAATACATGATGTTCTCGGAATATGAGGCCGGCATCATCCTGCCCCAACAGATCGACCAGACCGTGTTCGAGACCGCGCTCTTCGTCGACACCCGCGACGCGGGCCAGTTCGAGGAAGGCACGATCCCTGGCGCCGTTAACATCGAATGGCGCGAAGTGCTCGACCGGATCGACGAGATCCCCGAGGACCGCATGACCATCCTCTTTTGCAACACCGGCAGCCTGTCGGCGCAGGCCACCTTTGCTCTGCGTGTCGCGGGCAGGTCGAACGTGACCGTCCTCCAGACCGGCTTCACCGGCTGGCAGCGGGACGCGGCCTACAAGCCCTGAGGGAGCGATCCCGCCCGCCAAGAGCGGCTGCCTTCGCCGCAGTAGACCTAAGAGCGATCAAGGCGCAGGTTTCGGCGTCTGCGCTTACGTTAGGACCGACGCCAACGCCGGTTCTAGTCAGAGTGCTCCTTGACCGACTTGGAGGATCACGTCACAGCACCCGGTCGATAGACGTCTGGGCGCGCCCAGGGGCCGCCTTGCGCGTCGTGCACCGCTCCTTTTCCACTTTAGATGCTAGTGCGAGCCGCAGAGCGTTTCAGCCGGTCAGGAAGGAAGTTCGACCAGTGCCCATGCCCCGGAGGTGCACCGGTTTCGCCACTACCTCGAATGAGGATGCGCAGCGAAACTGCGACGGGGCATGGCGCCGGTCACGCATCCCCGCCGCTGTCAGCGCCGGTCACCCGGAGAGAGGTGCGCGATCATCCGCTACGAGTTTTACAGTCAGGCCGCGTCGATTGCGGCCTTCAGCATGTCGCGCACCTGTCCGGCCACGTCCGACAACTCGATATTGTCGATTGCCGTCATCGAGGCGACAGGGTCGATCGCGCTCACCTCGGTGCCGCCTTCGATCTCGCGCAGGATCACGTTGCAGGGTAGCATCGCGCCGACGCGCGGCTCCAGGCCGATGGCTTCATAAGCCATCTCCGGGTTGCAGGCGCCCAGAATGCGATACGGGGCGATGTCGACGTCGATCTTCTTCTTCATCGTGGCCTGCACGTCGATCTCGGTCAGAACGCCGAACCCGGCGTCGCCCAAGGCCTCGCGCACACGCTTTTCAGCGTCATCGATCCTCATGCCTGCGAGCGTGCGATCATACGTATAGCTCATATTTTTCTCCTGTTGTGGCACCTATGGGTGGTCGGTTTGGAAGCGAAAATCGCGCGCCCTTGATCAATTGTCTTTCATCATGCCGTCATTTTCTTTCATCGGCATATTGCCGCTTCCCGGACCCATTCCGCTGCCCTGGCGCATCCCGTCGCCCGACATCATCATGCCGCGGCGCCGCTCCATCATCTTCTCGCGCATCTGCTGCATGCGCTCGATACGGTTCGCCGGCGCCGTCATTTCATCGTCTGTTACCTGCCCGTCTCCATCGGCATCGAGATGCTGGAACCGGTCCACCATCACCTCGCGGATCATCGCGGTGTGCAGCGTTTCGAACTCGGCAATCGACAATGTGCCATCGCCGTCCGCGTCGTATTCCGACAGCTTGGCGGAGAGCGCGCTCCGGGCTTCCGCGCCGGTCAACTCACCATCGCCGTCCTGATCGAGCTGGGCCATCATGCCACCGCCCATGCGGCCCATCATGCCTCCCTGCAACGGCCCCATCATGCCGGAGCCCATCATTTGCCCATGCATTTGCATCATGCCGCTGCCCATTTGATCCATCATGCCGCCCGACATCATGCCTTTGCCCTGCATGGCCATGCCTGGCCCGCTGCAACCGCCGGCGGCCGGGCCGCGATCGCCGTGGCCGTGGGCGAGGGCCGCACCAGAGGTCGCGAGGCCGAGGAGCGTGGCGAGTGTTACTATTCCGGTCATTCTGAGGGTCATTTTCGTCTCTCCTGAGTTGAAGCTACCAGATCATCTGTTCACTCAAGCGCAGCGCGCAAGAACCGCCAGCCAGGATCATGTAACGTGATGTCACAAGGCTGGGACCTGATACATCTCGTTACAAATGACGGTCTGACCTTCGTCCTAAAGCGGGTTATGAATGAGGCCATGCCGGACACGCCGCATATCCTGATCGTGGACGATCACCGGTCGATCCGTGACGCGGTGTCGCGATACCTCGAGAGAAACGGGATGCGCGCGACCGCGGCGCGGGATGCTCATGACATGGACGCAAAACTGGCCGCGGGGCATTACGACCTGATCGTGCTGGACGTGATGATGCCCGGCGAGGACGGGTTGTCGGTCTGCCGCCGCCTGTCGCGTGATCAGGCGATCCCCATCCTCATGCTGACCGCCCTCGGCGAGGAAACCGATCGCATCGTCGGGTTGGAAATCGGTGCCGACGACTACCTCGCCAAGCCGTTCAACCCCCGCGAACTGCTGGCGCGGATCAAGGCGATCCTGCGTCGGGTGGAGCGGTTCGAACCGCCGGCGGGCACCCTTGCCGGCAAGATGGTGCGCTTCGCCCATTGGAGCCTGAACACCGATCGCCGCGTCCTGATCGATGGGGCCGGGGAGGAGACGGGTCTCACCACCGCCGAGTTTCGGCTGCTGACGGTCCTCCTGGAGCGCGCGCGAATGGTGCTGAACAGGGACCAGCTCATGGATCTCACGGCAGGCCGGGCGGGCTCCCCGCTCGACCGGACGATCGACAACCAGATCAGCCGCTTGCGTCGCAAGGTTGAACGGGATCCCGCCAAGCCGCAGATCATCACGACGATCCATGGCGGAGGCTACAGCCTCTCCGCGGACGTCACCGAGGTGACGTGATGTGGTGGCGTCCTCGCCACCTGCGCACGCAGTTGATCCTGCTGATCGTCGCCGTCCTCGTGCTCGCCCAAGCCGTGAGCTTGTGGATCCTGATCGGTGAGCGCAACCTCGCGGTGCGGGCCGCGCTCGGCTTCGAGGCCGTTGGACGTGCCGCCAACATCGTGCGGCTCCTGGAGGAGGCGCCAGAGGATCTGCATCCGGCGATCCTGCGTGCCGCCGACTCTCCCCTTGTCCGGTTCTCCATGGCTCCTGTGCCGTCGGTAGACCACACAGCGCATGACGACGATCGCGGGCTGGTGGAGGCTCGTCTGCGCTCGCTCCTTGATGACGATACAAGCCGGGAAATCCGTGTCGAGTTGCACGACGTCGAGGGCCGCATTCTGCCATTGCCGAACCTCTCGCCGGACATGGCCGAGATCCACAGGAGAATGATGCAGGGGGAGCTGTCGACGATCGAGCTGAACCTGTCGATCGCGCTCAAGACCGGCCAATGGCTCAATGTCGGAACCCGGTTCTCGCGCCCGGCCCTGCAATGGCCGCTGGTCTCGGTGCTCAGTTTCGGCACGACGGCGGGCCTGCTGTTGATCGCGGTCTCATGGTTCCTGTTGACGCGCCTGATCGGGCCTCTGCACCGTCTCTCCATGGTCGCGGACAGCTTTGGCCGCGGTGAGGAAACGTTACCCTTGCCCGTGACCGGGCCGCACGAACTGCGTGAGCTGACCGAGGCCTTCAACCGGATGCAGGGCCGGCTAAGCCGTCTGATCGCCGATCGCACGCGCGTGCTGGGCGCCCTCGGGCACGATCTGCGCTCGCCTCTGACGGCGATGCGCGTGCGTGTCGAACTGGTCGAGGAGGAAGAGACCCGTGAGACCCTGACCGCGGATATCGAGGAGATGCAGGAGATGGTGGACGCGACCCTCGCCTTCGCGCGTGGGATCTCGGAAATCGAGCAGCCCGAGACGATGGAGGTGGGGGAGTTCCTGCTGCAACTGAGCAAGGACATGCTGGATGCCTTCGAGATCGACGAGGGTGAGGAAATTCATTTTCGGGTCCGGCCACGAAGTCTGCGCCGCGCACTGCGCAACGTCATCGAGAATGCCCTGCGCTATGGCGGCTCGGCGCGTGTGTCCTGGAGCGCGGATACCACCTCCGTTCTCATCCATGTCGAGGATGACGGCCCTGGCATCCCGGAAAGTGCGATGGAGGAGGTGTTCGAGCCGTTCTTCAGGATGGAGAAGTCCCGCTCGCGCGACACCGGCGGGCACGGCCTGGGCCTGTCGATCGCGCGCACGATCCTGCGGGGCCAGGGCGGGGACATCACCCTGGAGAACCGCGAGAGTGGTGGGCTGTCAGCCACGATTTCGGTCCCGAGAGATCCGGAGAAAGATGAAAGGAGAAAATCATGACACCACGCACAATTCTGATCGCTGCGGCGGGAATGACCACAGTTGCGACTCGCGGTCTTGCCCAGACATCTGAGGGTTATGGCCACATGATGTGGGGCGGCGGCTACGGCCTGGGAGGCGCCTTGATGATGCTGGTCTTCTGGGGGCTCATTATCGCGCTCATCGTGTTCGTGGTCCGGTGGCTGACCGTCAATGACCGCACATCCGCCCGCCGCGACGGCTCTCTGGCGATCCTGCGCGAGCGCTTCGCCAAGGGCGAGATCGACGAAGAGGAGTTCGAGCGGCGCAAACGGGCGCTCGGCAGCGACTAAAGCAGTGGAACACGATCGTAGTCGCAGGGGGCGGCCGCCTCCAAGGCGCCCTTTATCCCCCCCGGCGACTGTTGCCTGCAACGATCCTCTCGAAGGAGGAGAACATGACCCCGCATTCCGGGAACCATCGCGACCACAACGCGCCCAAGGGCTCCGATAAATCGACCGATCCGGTCTGTGGCATGCAGGTCGAGATGAGCGACAAAGCATTGGCGCGCGAATATGGTGGAGAGACCTTTTTCTTCTGTTCCGAGGATTGTCGCGAGACGTTCGACAAGGATCCGTGGTTCTACGCCTCCGACCGTTCGGAGAAGACGCGCCAGGCCGTTCAGCCCGGCACGCAATGGACCTGTCCGATGCACCCTGAAATCGTCCGCGACGAACCCGGGAGCTGCCCGATCTGCGGCATGGCCCTGGAGCCGATGGTTCCCTCGGATGAGACGAGCGGGGAACTGGTGGATTTCACGCGCCGGATGTGGATCAGCGCCGCGGCGGCCGTGCCGCTGGTGATCCTCACGATGGGGGAGCTTGTGGGGCTGCCGGTCCGCGACTGGCTCGGCCATCGCATTGCAACCTACCTGGAATTCCTGCTTGCCACGCCGATTGTCCTCTGGGCGGGGCAGCCGTTTTTCCGACGCGGCCTGGAATCGCTCCGCAGTCTGTCGCCCAACATGTGGACGCTGATCTCGCTCGGCGTCGGGGCGGCCTATGTCTATTCGCTTTTCGCCACTTTCGCGCCCGGCGTGTTCCCGGCGCAATACCGGATGGGGGACGGGGTCGGCACCTACTTCGAAGCCGCGGTCGTCATCATCACGCTTGTCTTCGTTGGCCAGGTGCTCGAATTGCGTGCCCGCGAGCGCACCGGCGATGCGATCCGTGCGCTGATGGACCTGGCCCCGAAGACAGCCCGGCGCATTCTGCCTGATGGCACGGAATACGACGCGCCATTGGAGAATGTCGTCGAAGGCGACCTGCTCCGTGTCCGACCCGGTGACAGTGTCCCGGTGGACGGCGAGGTTGCCGAAGGTCACAGCTCGGTCGACGAAAGCATGATCACGGGCGAACCCGTTCCGGTCGAGAAGACCGAGGGGGACCGCGTCACCGGCGGAACGATAAACAAGAACGGCACGCTCGCCATCCGCGCGACGCAGGTTGGCGCCGACACTGTGCTGGCGCAGATCGTGGAGATGGTCGCGGGTGCCCGCCGGTCGCGCGCGCCGATACAGGGGCTGGCCGACCGGGTGTCGTCGATTTTCGTGCCGACCGTCGTCGCGGCCGCTGTCGTGGCGTTCCTGTCCTGGCTCGCTGTCGGTCCTGACCCGGCTCTGGCATATGCCATCGCCGCGGCGGTGTCGGTCCTCATCATCGCCTGCCCTTGTGCGCTCGGCCTGGCCACTCCGATTTCGATCACCACCGCCGCCGGCCGCGGCGCACAGGCCGGCGTGCTCATCAAGGACGCCGAGGCGCTGGAGCGCATGGGCCGGGTGGATACGGTGATCGTCGACAAGACGGGCACGCTGACCGAGGGTCAGCCGAAACTGACAGACGTGGTGGCACTGCAAGGTTATGACGAGGATGAGGTTTTGTCTCTCGCTGCCGCGTTGGAGCGTGGGTCTGAGCATCCTCTGGCAGAGGCGATCGTTGACGGCGCCAAAAGCCGAGGAGTTAAGCCCGACCGGGCCCAGGATTTCGATGCGATCACCGGCAAGGGCGTGCGCGGCATGGTGGACGGGCGGCTTGTCGCGCTCGGTAACCGGGCGATGATGGGCGAGGTTGGAATCGACTCCGATATGGCCGACGAGGCCGCCGATGTCCTGAGAGCAGAGGGAAAGACTGCGATGTATGTCGCCATCGACAACCAGCTCGCCGGGCTTGTGGCCGTCGCCGACCCGATCAAGAAAAGCACAGCGGGCGCTATTCGCGATCTTCACGCGCTCGGGCTGACCATCATCATGGCGACAGGAGACAACCAGCGCACCGCCGAGGCCGTGGCGCGCGAGCTTGGCATCGACGAGGTCCGCGCCGGGGTGCTGCCCGAAGACAAGAAAAAGCTGATCGATGAGCTCCGTGCCAAGGGCGCACGTGTCGCAATGGCGGGCGACGGCGTGAACGATGCGCCGGCGCTCGCCGCGGCCGATGTGGGTATCGCGATGAGCACTGGCGCTGACGTCGCCGTGGAAAGCGCGGGGATCACGCTGATGCGCGGTGATCTTGTGGGACTTGTGCGAGCGCGGAAGCTCGCCAAGGCAACGCTGCGGAACATCAAGCAGAACCTTTTCTTCGCCTTCGCCTACAACGCCGCCGGGGTGCCGATCGCGGCCGGCGTGCTCTACCCGGTCGTGGGGCTTCTGCTCTCGCCGATGATTGCGGCAGCGGCGATGAGTCTTTCTTCGGTTTCTGTCATTTCGAATGCGCTGCGGCTTCGGCGCGTCGACCTCTGATCGAACAGGAGGCCCTGCATGGCCCAAATGCATCATTCCCACATGCCGTCCAGCGGTCGCGGAATGGCCATCTCCGCCTGGCTCACGGGTATCTATTTCGTCATCGAGATGGGCATCGGCCTCTGGACCGGGTCGATCGCGGTCATTTCGGATGCGTTTCACACCTTTTCCGCCGTGGGCGGCGTGCTCGTGGCGATCGTCGCCGCGCGGCTGGCCCGACGGCCGGCCGACGAAGGGCGCAGTTTCGGTTGGTATCGCGCCGAGATCATCGGCGCGCTGGTGAATGGCGGGTTCCTCCTGGGCATGGCCATCGTTGTGATCGTGATGGCGGCGATGCGGTTGGCGGACCCCATCGAACTGCCGACCGGCCCATGTTGCTGGCCGCCGCCGGTGGGCTGCTCACGGAGTTCATATCTCTGGGGTTGATCTGGAAGCAGAGCCGGAGCGACCTAAACGTCCGCGGCGCGCTCTGGCACATCATCCAGACCTTCGTGGGCAGCCTTCTCATCATCGTAACCGCACTGGTGATCAGGTTTAGCGGCTTCCTGCTGATCGACCCGCTCCTCGGCATGGTCTTTGGCATTGTCCTGCTCTGGGCCAGCCTGGGCATTCTCAAGGAGTCGGCGCACCTGCTGATGGAGGGGACCCCACCCGAGGTCAGTCTCTCTGACGTTGCCCGTGCGCTCGAAGAGCTCGACGGCGTCCTGGACGTGCACCACATTCATGCCTGGGCGCTGACCAGCGGGAAACATGTCTTTTCGGGTCATCTGCGTGCCCGGGATGATGCGGATCCCCAGGCGGTGTTGAAAGCAGCCCACAGCCTGTTGCGCGAGCGCTTCGGCTTTTTCTTCGTCACCCTGCAGGTCGAGGATCGCTGCCTGGACGAAAGCGGCGCGGAATCGATCGACGTAACGCGCCGGGACAGATGGGCGCCGGGGGCGACGTGACCCGGACGCCGCTCAGATGGCGGATTGATGACCGAGACGCGGCTATTACGCTCAACTCCTAGCGACTTTTATCCATGTGGTCATGCCGGCGGCAGCATGCGCCAGCATGTGACAATGAAACAGCCAGTCGCCGGGATTGTCCGCCACGAAGGCGATCTCACGCGTCTCGCCCCGCTGCACCAGCAGCGTATCGCGCAGCGGTCCGAGACTGTCGCTATCCTTCATGACTTCACGGAAATGCATCCCGTGCAGGTGCATCGCGTGGGGAAAAACGGTGTCGTTGACGATTCGGATGCGCAGGGTCTCCCCCAGGGCAGCCTCGGCCAGCGGCGCGTCGGTCCGGCCGACAGTGCCGTTGAAGGCCCAGAACTGTCCCCGCTCGGCCAGGTCGCGGAACGCCAGGCGCTTGCCCCCGTAGGTCGCGGCCTGCAGCCGCCCCATGGCGCCGCCCTCCATGGCAAGAGTAACCGTCCTGACGCCTTTCACGCCCGGCACGGCCTGGCGCGGGTTGGGCGGCAGCGGCATGGGGGCCGGGCGCCTTTGGGACGAGGCGCTGCCGGTGATGTCCCAGGCCACCTGCGACCACCATTTTCCGTTATCGTCCATCTGCGCGAGATGGGCGGTCTCCTCGTCCGCCGCAGTGACGTCCACGATCAGGTCCATGCGCTGCGCCGGGGCCAGCCGCAGCGCGCCCTGCGCCGCTACGGGGTGCTCCAGCGGCATCCCGTCCAGCGCCATGATCCAGCCCTCGAGACCGACCAGCGACAGCGCGAGAATGCGCGCATTGGCGGCGTTGATCAGCCGCAGGCGCAGGCGTTCGTTGCGCCGGGCCGCGCGTTTCAGGTCGAACTTGCCGTTGGTGGTGAGGATGTTGCCCATGCGCCCGGCATGGCTCAGGTCGTGCCACGCCCCGAAATCGCCGGAGATCTGCGCTGTTTCATGGTCGAGCCGCCAGTCGTCCAGAACGAAAATGTCCTCCCGGTCGATCTCGGGCGCATCCGCCTCCTCGACGATGAGCGCGCCATAGAGGCCCCGCGCCACCTGCTCGTAGGAGTTGGTATGCGCGTGATACCAGAAGGTGCCCGCATCCGGCAGGTCGAAGGCGTAGTCGAAGGTCTCCCCCGGCGCGACCGGCGCCTGCGTGAGCCCGGCCACCCCATCCATCGCGTTGTCGATGCGGATGCCGTGCCAATGCACCGAGGTCGGCACCGGCAGCTCGTTCACCAGGCGTCGTTGCAGCCGCGCGCCCTGCCGGGCGCGGAGAAGCGGGCCGGGGGCTTGGCCCTCGAAGCCCCAGATGTCCGTCTCGGGATACCCCTCGGGCGCGATTTGCAGCTTGCTCGGCCGCGCGACGAGGGTGCGGGGGGCCGCTTCGCTCCGCGACGGCAGCGCCAGCGCGGCGGCGGCTCCGAGAAGCAGGCCCCGGCGGTGGATTTTCATGGATGTGTCCCGGCTCATGTCATTCGATCCCGTTGGCGCGCTGCAATTCGCGGACATAGCGCGTGATTGATTTCACCTCGGCGCCGGTCAGCCCGTCCTGTGGCGGCATGCTCCCGAAGCGCCAGTGATGCGCGCGCACGCCGTTGCGCACCGCCAGCAGGAAGGCCGCTTCGGCATGATGCGACGGTTCGTAGATCTTGTGAACCAGCGGCGGTCCCATGCCGTTGCGCCCGGCGGCGTTTTCCCCGTGGCAGGCGGCGCAGACGGTGTCGAAGGCCCTCTTGCCCATCTGCGCCTGTCCCGAAAGCTCCTCGGGCAGTGCGACCTTGACCATCGACGCGCCCTCGGGCGGCGACTCGACGGTTCGCGGGCCGGTGGTGCCGGAGGTGTCGTCCGGCTTCATCGCGAAATAGGCCGCCGTGGACAGCATGGCGAGGGCCAGGACAGAAGCGAGTATCTTGTTCATTTTCTTGTCTTTCCAGTCTTGGGCGGCGTGAAGCCGCCGATCTTCCGTCATTTGAGGTGCGGCACCGGGTCAGTCATCCCCGGCGTTCATCAGGTAGGCGGCCATCTCCCGCCGGTCTTCGGGGGTGAGCCAGGCGGTGCCCTGCTGCACCACCTCGCCCATGCCGCCGCCCAGCACGTCGCCGTCGGGTGCGACGCCGGATTTCAGCGCGAAGGCGAGGCTGTCCACCGTCCAGCCGTTGCGGGCCAGTGCGGCGGGCGTGATATCCGGGGCGGACTTGCCGCCGGGCAGGTCGTTGCTGCCGGCGAGCCGGGCCTCCATGCGCCGCCCTCCGAGCAGGTTGCGGTCGGTATGGCAGGCACCGCAATGGGCCAGCCCGTTGACCAGCCACTGGCCGCGGTTCCACGCCTCCGTTTTGTCGGGCCGCGGCGCCGTCGGCGGGGCGGTCAGGAAGGCCGCGCGCCAGAGCTTGAGCCCGAAACGCTGGTTGACCGGGAACGGCACCTCGCTGTCCGGTTCGGGCTCGGCCACCGGCGGCACGGTCTGGAACGCGGCCCAGAGGTCGGCGATGTCCTGGTCGCTCAGATCGCCGTAAAAGGCATAGGGAAAGGCGGGGTAATAGGGATCGCCCCCGGGCGAGATCCCCTGGCGCACCGCCTTGGCGAAATCCGCGATATCCCAGGCGCCGATGCCGTGGGCCGGATCGGTGGTCAGGTTGGGCGGCACGAAGGTGCCGAAGCCCGAGGCGATGGGCGCGCCCGCCGACAGTGGCGCGCGCCCCGACGATGCCGGGTCGGAATGGCAAGCGATGCAGCCCCCCGCCCGCGCCAGGTAGGCACCCCGCTCGACATTGCCTTCCAGTTCGGCCAGCTCCACCGGCCAGCCCACCGGCCAGACGGCGAGGGCGGCACTGCCCGCCGCGATCAATCCGATCGCAGCGAACCCGAGTCTCAAGACCGCGGCCATGATCAGTCTTCGTCCTTGCGGAACCGGTCATGGCAGGCGGCGCAGACCTGGGTGGTCATTGCGAAGGCGCCGTCGGCGGGCATCTGTCCGATCTGCTCGGCGCTCATCCGCATCGCGCCGCCGGCATTGCCCATCATCATGCCGCTGCCCATCGCGGAGCCGCCGCCCATCATGGACCCGCCGCCCATCATCGTGCCGCTGTCCATCATCCCTCCGGCGCCGTGCAGGCCGTTACCGGCGGCCCGGGACAGGCCGTCGGCCATCACACCGAGCGTTGCGGCCAAGTTGTCGAAGCGGTCCCAGTTCTGCCAGATCGCCGGCAGCGCCTCGGAGGGGGCCTCCGTCGAGCCCGCGGGGAAATCCTCGGTCAACGCCGCGCCGGAATGGTGGCGGAAGGTGTCGGCGGCGCGGCGCACGGCCTCCGTGTCATAGGCGGCGGCGCCCGACATCATCGGGGCCACGGATTTCACCGCCTCCTGCATTTCCTTCATGGCGGTCATGCGGTCCTTGACGACGCCGGTGGCGCCGGAATGGGCCAGCGCGGCAACGCCGAGCAGCGACGCCAGCGCGGCGCCGGTCACGGTCTTTCGGGGTGTCATAATGCTCTCCTGTGTCTGATCCGGTTCCCGACCCGAAGGTCACGACAGGATCAGGCGCGCGGAGGCGGCGGGTCGGCGGCCAGCGACAGGGAGCGGCCGGGCCGTGCTTTTAAGGGGTGTTGAACCGCCAGGAAGGCGGGATAATGCGCCAACTCGGCCAGGACCAGGGGCAGCACCTGTGCGTGGCAGGAATGTCCGGCATCACAACGTTCGGCCGGACCCTGGCGAGCGGCTTCGCTGTCTTGGGCGACGACATCGGCCGTCGGGTCCATATGCATCCCGTGCGCCTGGGCCGGGGCGGACCACAACGCGAAAAGGCCGATCACTACGGCGATGATGATGACTGCAAGTGACTTCACGCTGCCTGGATATCTGCCTGTTCCTGCCGCCAGTGTCGTGATCCGGGCGAAACTGTCAACTCCTGCAGCTGTAGGTGTCGGCAATCCTGACCGCGCCGCGCCCGCTCATCGCGAATATCAGTCACCGGCGTGCGGGAGCGTTTCGGCCGTTGAGGGCGCCCAGGTCACGTATTGAGCTTTGGGTGCTGTCCCCCTCCCGTCATCACATAAGCTGGAGCGAGCCAGTGAACGCCTCAGCCAGCTTGAGAGACGTTATGTGCACAGGAGAAGGGGCGGATGATGCAGGCATCCGCAATGCCGGTCGAACTGATAGCCCAGACGCAACCGCCTACTTCGCTACTTCGCGTGAGACCTTGGAGGAAGTCGACCGCTCCTACAGCCCGGACGCGCTGAAGAACGCAGCCGGGATCATGAATTGGAAAATATGATACGCCTCCGCGCCGCCCGCTTCCTTGGTAACAGGAACGAAATGGACACAGCCGACGCACGAAACGTTGCGAATATCGTTGCGGCCAATGATTGAGACACGAAAAAGGCGCCCGAAGGCGCCTTGTTTATATGGTCGGAGTGAGAGGATTCGAACCTCCGGCCCCTGCCTCCCGAAGATCGGTGCGGTGCGCCAAGCTATTGATTTATGGTCAAAGGAGCGCTGTTTTTCGAACGGTATTTCCAACCAAACCAGCCAAGTTCGGGTTCGACAGGTTCATCGAACCAAAGAGCCCTGTCTACACAGGGCACGCTATGGCATTGCAGCATTGTATCTGTGCCCATGTTCTACAGTCTTGAGTTTTGTTGAACATACCCGCTCTTCCCGCCACGCATCCCCAATCAGGGCGTCGCTATAGCGAAGATGTGCAGCGCGTGCTGCGTCACATCTGAGAGGCTAACGATGACCAAGAAACCGTTTGAAGATACCCGCCTGGCGAAATACGTGGAGCGCCGCGTGCTGGAGTTGAAGCCGAAGAAATCACAGCTCCAGATCGCCAATGAGGCCGGTTACCCGAACCCGAACATGGTCACGATGGTCAAGAACGGCGCCAGCAAGCTGGCCCTCGACCGCGTGCCGTCGATGGCCAAGGCGCTGGATTGCGACCCGGCCTTTTTGATGCGCCTGGCGCTGGAGCAGGCCGTGGGTGACCTCGCGGCTCAGGCCATCATCGAGATCTTCGGCTCCCCGGTCACCGCCAACGAGCTTGGCTGGCTGGAGGCAATCCGGGAGGCCTCCGACAACAGTGATCCGCGTCTCACCAGCCGGTCGCGCGCGGCGATCATGTCGATCTTCGGGAAGTGAGGAGGAGATGGGCAACAGCGAGGAGCGAGAGGAACTGCGGCTGACCGATAACGAACGCGCCTGGGTGCGTTTCCTGCGCGACCTTAGCCTCGACCGTGATCCCGCGCCTACACTGCGGCGTGTGCAGCTCCTGCGTCGCATCTGCGCGCCGCGGCGGGAGTAGGTGACCTGCAGCCGGGGCTGGCGGCGAGGAATGGCTGACTCGCTGCGCCTCGCCGGATCCCTGGCTGATGTTTCCATAGGGTTGACAGAGGTTTACGTGAGCAAAACTGTCGGAAACCTTTGGGGCTCGAAATGGGGTCGTATGACACCAAATTCGGCCTCAGAGGTTTACGCTATGTTTACATAAAGTTGACGAATCCGACCCGAAAAACCGTTTTTTCGAATGCCGATGTAAACACTGGTGGCGGCGCACCCAGCAAAATAAGGCGGTTCGGGCGCAACCGGGTGTGCTCAGAGCGCTGCGGATCGCACTCAGCGACGAGCGCAGCGCGCCTGCCCTACGCCTGCGCGCGGTCGGCTTCGATGCGGTCAAGCACCTGCTGCTCTGTCGGATCGAAAGCCGACCGCCGAGCTTGATCTGGCAAGCTATCCCTATCTGCCGCGCGCGAATGTGGAAACGACCTCGGCCGCCAGCTACATGGCGCTGATGTCGGAGGCGGCGGAATGATCGAGGCCCCGAAGATCCTGCTTGCCCATCATCTCAAGACGCTGAAGCTGCCGACCTTCCTGCGGGAACACGAGAAGCTGGCCCGCCAATGCGCCACCGAGGGGCTGGATCATGTCCAATTCCTCGCCCGCCTGGTTGAGCTCGAGCTGATCGATCGCGAACAGCGGATGGTGGAGCGCCGCATCAAGGCCGCGAAGTTCCCAGCGACAAGGAGCCTCGACAGCTTCGACTTCAAGCCGATCCCCAAGCTGAACAAGATGCAGGTGCTGGAACGCGCCCGCTGCGAATGGATCGATCGGCGCGAGAACGTCATCGCCCTCGGGCCGAGCGGCACCGGCAAGATCCACATTGCCTTGGGGCTAGGTGTTCAGTCCCGGCATTTGGTGGATCGGATTTAGGATGAAACGATCTGGGTCTGATGTCCAGATTTTACAGATGTATTCG
>NZ_SMUV01000028.1 GCF_004358185.1 Antarcticimicrobium luteum | reverse complement strand
CGCTCCCGTGACGAACTTGTCCCATAATGCTTCCTTCCATCCCGACGAAAGGATCACACCATCAAACCGTGGGATCAAACACCTAGGACCCAGAATTTGGCAGAAATCTCCTACAACGAGATATGGAAAATCAAGTGACTTTGATTGGAGTGTTAGCTTGGGGTCAAAACCCTTTCATTGCTTTCAGCTAGTTCGAGCGAAGTATTTGGGTTGTCCTAGCAAATTTGCAAAGCCCGCATTCTGCGCATCGCGGATGCTCAGGCAAGGTCCGGCGAAGGTCCGGAGCCAGTCCATTCAGGATCATCGCACCCAGTGCTGCGGGCGGCGGAACAGCCCCGCCAAATTGCCGGAATGGCCGAAACATGATATTTGGAAGGGAATTTTCGCGCGAAATGGGTGACCGCCAATGCCAACGCTTTCTGGAACGGAACTCGACGACAAGCTGACCCATCCCAAGTTGACCATAGACATGCACATCGGGACGCGCAGCGAGGAATACAGCGACGGCTACCCGAAGACCAAAGTGCATATCTCCTTCGCCAGCTTCACGCCCCCCACCGTCGAGGGCAAGGCGGGGAACGATACCATAACGGCCGGGCTGGGCGGCGCGACGCTCAACGGCGGCGACGGGTTCGACACGCTGATCTTTGACCTCACGCCGGACAGGACGCTGACCGGGCCGGGTGTCGGGTCGGCGACCAGCGGGAAACTCTACACTTATACCTACCGCAGCGCCGGCGTCACCGTCGACCTGGCCGCCGGCACCGCCAGTTTCTCAGGCTACAACTCCTACGACATCTGGTATTACGATTCCTTCTGGTCGGATCACCGGCAGAAGTTCCCGATGGGGAAGCTGCCGAGCAGTTGGAAAATCTCCGGCTTCGAGGAGGTGCGGGGCACCGCCTATGCGGACACCCTGCTGGGCAGCGATACAACAGCGGGGTTCGAACGGTTCGTGCCGGGTGGAACGCCAAGGTACATCGGCATGCTCGGGTCGATTGCCGGGGATCCGACCCCCCTTGAAATCACCGACACAGTCGATGGACGCGGCGGCACCGACATCCTGGACCTCAAGGCGTTGGATTACGACTCGCTGGTGATCGATCTGGCGGCGGGCACCGGCCGCGGCAGCTATGTGTTTTCCGCGCTGGGAGAGACGCACACCTATGTCGACAACTACGTCCTGAACAACCTGGAGGTCGTGGAAGGGTCCAAGGCCGACGACGTGATCAAGGGGGACGACGGGAACAACATCATCGACGGCTACGCCGGGGCCGACACGCTGAACGGGCGCGGCGGCACCGATCTTCTGGATTTTGTCTGGTCCGCATACGCCCCGTTCGCCGACGCGGGCGTTTCCGTCGATATGAAGGCGGGAACCGCAGTCGACCCGACCGGGGCGACCGACAGTTTCCGCAATTTCGAGAACGTCAGGGGCACCGCGCGCGGCGACACGATCAAGGGCGACAACGCGGCCAACCGCCTGATGGGCCTTGCCGGCAACGACGTGCTGATCGGCCGGGGCGGCGCCGACACGCTGGAGGGTGCGGAGGGCGATGACCGCGTGAAGGGTGGCGGCGGCGATGACGAGCTGTTCGGCGCTACGGGAGACGACAGGCTGAACGGCGGGGCAGGCAACGACGTGATCACCGCGGGGTCCGGTGACGATGTCATCAACGGCGGCCGGGGGGGCGGGATTATCTGTATTTCCTCGCTGATGGTCCGGATGTCGGCATCTCGCTGGACATCGGCAAAGGCACCGCAACGGATGCGCATGGCGGCACCGACCGTTTCAAGAAGGTCGAGGTTTTCGGGGGGACCGACGCGGCCGACACCTTGGTGGGCGGCGCATCCGGCGACGAGATTTATGGCCACGGCGGCGATGACACCTTCGACGGCGGAACGGGAGCAGATCTGCTGTTCGGCGGCGCCGGGGACGACACCATCCGCGGCGGCAAGGGCGATGACCGGATCGAGGGAGGCGCCGGTGTCGATACCCTGACCGGCGGGCGCGGCGCGGACACCTTCGTTCTGGACAAAGACGGCGACGTCGATATCATCACCGACTTCGAGTTCGGCGTGGACCGGATCGAGGTCCGGTCCGATCTTGCGGGCGGCCTTGCGGGCGATACGCCGGCGGTCGCGATGTCGATCGGTGGCGCACTCCATGTCGCGACGATCGTTGACGCGCTTGGTCTTCCGACCGAGCTGAATATCATGCTGGGCAAGCTGACCATGGCGCGGCTCCCCAACGGCTTGGACGCGCTTTCCGACTATTTCCAGAAGGTCGAGGCGGGGAAGGGGACGGTCACGCTGGGCACCGAAAAGGGCGACGCGATCGACGCCAAGCGCGGCAGCCCGACGTTCGGCCTGTCGGGGGTCGATGTCATCGGGGGAACCAGGCGCAGCGACCTGATCTTCGGCAACGGCGACCCGGACGAGTTGCAGGGAAAGGGCGGCCCCGACATCCTGATCGGCGGCGCCGGAGACAACACCCTGTATGGCGGCGGCGGCAACGACCTTTTGGTCGGCGACGAGGACGTTGATCTGATCCTGGGGGGTCCGGGGCGCGATACGTTGATCGGGGGGGCGGGTCATGACCGGCTGGCCGGAGGGGCCGGGCGCGATGTCTTCGTGATTTCAAACAATTCGCTGGATTCGCGCCCCGACCCGGACACGGTCAGGGATTTCGAGATCGGCAAGGACAGGATCGACCTGTCGGGGCTGCGCGACAAGAGCGACGCGCTGACGCTGTCCGACATCGGCCTGGTGAAACACGCGGGGAAACACTGGCTGACGACCCCCAGCACCATTGACAGCGCGGGGCACGATCGGATGGCCCGCATCAATTTTTCCGACGAGGGGGCCAAGCTCGAAGAGTTGCGCGAAAAGTTCCTCGTGGCCGAGCATTTCATCTTCAAGGGCGGGTATGGCGCGCTGGTCTCCGGCCGCGATGCGGCAAAGCTGCTGGGGACGAAGTCCGGCGATCTGATCATGGGCAATGGCCTTGCGAACACCATTTCCGGCGGCAAGGGGGCGGATACGCTTCTGGGCGGGGCATCGGGCGACACGCTGAAGGGCGGCCCGGGCAAGGACGTGCTGAGCGGCGGCGTTGGCGACGACAGGCTTGAGGGCGGCGGCGGCGACGATATCCTCGAGGGTGGCGAAGGCGATGACAGGCTGATCGGCGGCCCCGGTGACGACAAGCTCATCGGCGGGCCGGGCGATGATCGGCTGACCGGCGGGCCGGGCGCGGACGAGTTCCATTTCTCGGCGCTGCGGACGGTGATCAACACCAACCGGATCACCGATTTCGAGCCGGGCGTCGACAAGATCGTCATCGACGAGGATATTCGCGACGACCTGGTGTTCACCATCGCCGATGGCGAGGTGACGATCAGCGGCAAGGGCCTCGACGGAATCGAATCCACCATCACCTTCGACTACCTTGAGGCGATGGATCTGCTGCTACGCGGGGTCACCGTACCAGATGACCTCTGACCCATTGGTCCGCCGCGCCCCCGCGTCGCGTGTTTTCGACGCGCGCCGTCTGCGTGCGATATTTTTTTGAATTCCGGGGTGGTGTGCGCCCTGCGGGCCATGGGCTGATTTCCGCCATACGGTCTTTCAGCACACACCGACCGCTTTGCGGCCCGATCCGGAACAGGATTGTCCTCTGTCTCTCAAGTGGCGTACGCTTGAAGATGGGGAGGAATGGGTATGAGACGTCGGGATTTTTTCGGAGCGTTGGCCGCATCCGCCGTTTTTCCCGCGCCCTCTGCGCTGCGGGCGCAGCCGCTGTTCCGGCTCGCCCTGACGCCGGTTTTCCTCGACAACGACGCGGCGGTAATCGAGCGGCTTCGGGACGCGCTTTCGGTCGGAATGGGCCGGGATGTCGACCTTGTGCAGCGCCGGACCTACCAGGAAATCACCGGCGCGCTTCTGGATGGCTCCGTCGATGCCGCATGGGTCTGCGGTTATCCGTTTCTGCAGCATCGCGGCCAGTTGTCCCTGCTCGGCGTTCCGGTCTGGCGCGGCCAGCCGCGGTATCAGTCCTACCTCATCACCTCGGCCGGGGATGGGGCCGCCAGCCTGGAGGATCTGCGCGGCGGCATGCATGCCTTTTCCGATCCCGACAGCAATTCCGGTTTCCTCGTGACGGCCTCGGATCTCGCCAGGATGGGGGAAACGCCAGATAGTTTTTTTGCCCGCACCCTCTTCACCTGGGGGCACCGCAACGTGGTGCGGGCCGTGGCCGGCGGCCTGGTTCGGTCGGGAAGTGTCGATGGATATGTCTGGCAGGCCCTTGCCGCGGTCGACCCTGACCTGGTGGCCCGGACGCGGATCGTTTCGAGGTCCGAATGGCTGGGCTTTCCGCCCTTTGCGGCGCGGACGGACCGCATGGACGACCCGGCGGTCATGACGCTGCAGCGCGCGCTGCTGGGGATGGACAGGATGCCGGCCGGGCGAAAGGCGCTGGACCTGCTGTTCCTTGACCGGATCGCCGAACCGGATGTCCGGCTGTTCGACGGCATCGCGGCCCGCATGGCAGAGTTGGGACAGGCCGGATGAGGCACGGCGCGATCAGCCGCATTCCGATCACGCTTCGGGTCGCCCTTGCCATGGGCGTACTGATGATCGTCCTTGGCATGGTCGCGTCGCAACAGGTGCTGAGGTCGCTCAGCCGCCTGCACGACGACAGGCTCCGTGAAATCGCGCGCCTGCACGTCGAGGGGCTGTCGGTCGCGCTCGGCCCCTTCGTTCTGCACAAGGACGTGTGGGAGGTTTATGATACGCTTGATAGAGCGCGGGCCGCATCCGAAGGACAGCGGATGCTGTTCACAGTCGTCGCCGATGACCGTAACAGGGTGCTGGCGGCGACCGACCCCTTGCGTGCGCCCGTGGACAGCGATGCCACACCATTTTCCGAGAACGCTTCGGACCTGGCCGCACTGACCGCATCGGGAAACGAGCCGCGTGTCCGGGTGCGTGCGTCGCTCAGCGTGGCGGAGCGCACGGTTGGCCAGATCGTCACCGAAATTGATGTCGGCGACCTTGTGGCCGAACGGCGGCGGGTCTCAGTTTATCTTCTGCTGGCCAACGCAGCCGCCACCGCGCTGCTCGCCTTCGCGGGGTATGTCCTTGTGGCACGGATGCTCAAGCCGGTGACACTCCTTGCCCAGCACATGGATGACGCCGGCGGCGCCCCCAGCCGGATTCCCGAGATCGAGATCCCGAAATCGGACACAGAACTGGCCCGGCTGCTCCGGACCTTCAACACGATGATCGGGGCGATTGGCGCACGGGCCGAGGCGGAAAAGCGCCTTGCCGAACGCGAACGTTTCGTCAGCCTCGGGCGATTGTCCTCGTCCCTGGCGCATGAAATCAACAATCCGCTCGGCGGCCTGCTGAACACCGTGGACACGATCCGCACCTATGCCAACCGGCCAGACGTGGTGCAGAGATCCGTCGAGCTTCTGGAGCGCGGACTCGTTCACCTGAAGGACGTGAGCCGGGCCATCCTGGACGAGAACCGCCTGGACCGGGCCGGGCTTCCTCTGCGCCCTACCGATTTCGATGATCTGAAGCTGCTGTTCGAGCCCGAGGCAGCCCACAAGAGGCAGACCCTTGACTGGCAGGTACAGGCGGATGCGGCGAATCTGGCGTCGATCCCGGCCGCGCCGGTGCGCCAGATCGTTCTGAACCTGCTTCTGAATGCCTCCGCGGCGGCGCCTGAAGGCGGCCATGTCGGTCTCAGCGTCCTTCCCCGGGATGACGGAATCGAGCTGACCATCTCCGACGATGGGCGAGGCTTGAGTGCGCCCGATCTTGACCGTCTGATGTCCTCGGCGCCGGTTGCACCCGGCGGTGGGGTGGGGCTGCGGCTTGTTCACGATCTCGTCGTTGGTCTCAACGGGCGCATCCGGCATGCCCGGGGTGCCGGGCGAACCTTGCTGAAGGTATTTCTCCCAAAAGGCGAGGCCGCATGACGCTGAAGGGGCGGCATATCGTTCTGGTCGAGGACGACGAGATCATGGGCGGATCGATCCACCAGCGGCTGGAGCTGGAGGGGGCATCCGTCGCCTGGGTCAAGCTGAAGGGGCGTGGAGTGTCCGCAATCCGCACCCCGCGCCAGCGGGTCGACGGCGTGGTTTGCGACATCCGCCTGCCCGACGGAACCGGCGAGGAGCTCTACGAAGCGCTTTGCCGCACCATGACCCCGCCGCCCTTTTTGTTCATCACCGGCCAGGGGGGGATCGACCAGGCGGTGCGCTTGCTTCAGGCCGGGGCGGCGGACTACATCACCAAGCCGTTCGACATGGGCGACTTCCTCGACCGGCTGGTGCTGATCCTGCGCCCCGAGGAAAACGTCGATCTGCCGCCGGAAACCGGCATTTCGTCCGGGGCGCGCCGGGTCGATGCGCTCGTCGCAGAATACGCCGCGGGCGATTGGCCGGTGCTCATCCGGGGCAGCAAGGGCCTGGGCAAGGCCCGCCTGGCGCGCAGGATCCACGACCTGTCCGACCGGCGCGCGGCCCCCTTCGTCGAGGTCAATGCGCATCGCAGCCCCGGAGATGACGCGGCGCTGACCGGTGCCATTGCCGAGGTGGGCGAAGGGACATTGCATATCAACGGGTTGGAAAGCCTTTCGCAAACGTCACAGGGTCATCTGATCGCCGCCCTGTCGACCGGGGCGCAATTCCGGGCCATTGCCTCGGCCTGGCCAGCCACCGATCAACGCGACGAGGCAGAGGACCTGAGAGCGGACCTTTTGTACCTGTTCAAGACCCACGAGATTTTCATTCCCCCGCTGTCGGACCGGCCGGACGATGCGGTCTGGCTGGCCAAGCAGTTTTTCGAGACGCTGAACCGCCGTCGCGATCCGCCGCTCAGGGGGCTGTCCTCGCATTCTGAAAGCGCCATTCGTGACCATGACTGGCCCGGCAATGGCCGGGAGCTCCGGGCGCGGCTGCTGCGGGCGGTCGAGGCCGCCCATGGGGAATGGCTGTTCCCGTCCGACCTGTTCCCGGAACTGGGGGCGCAAAGCGATCGCTTTTCCACGCTGGCCGAGGCGCGCGGTGCCGCCGAACGGCAGCAGATCATTGCCGCGCTGGCCCGGACGGACGGCCACATTCTGGAGGCGGCGAAGCTTCTGAAAGTGTCACGCACGACTCTGTGGGAAAAGATGCAGAAATTGGGCCTCTGACCACCATGAAAATGTTCGGATTTCCGAACAATAAAAAAAACCTTTGAAAAACAAGTCACAGCCGCAGTGCGGCATCACCCTCCAACGCATCGCGCGGCCGTGGTTCTGACGCCTACCATGGTCACAGAAAAGCAAGGGAGGGTTTTTCCATGAAATGCAATCGGCTTGTCGATGCGGGCCGCCGTCAATTCCTGCGCGGTGGACTGGTAGGTGCCGCAGGGGCTGCGGCGTCCGCTGTATTGCCTGCGCAACAGGCGCAGGCCCGAAGCCTCGCGCGGGTGGAATATTCGGCCAGCAAGCTCGCCAATATCTCGGATCTCACGGTCAACGAACCGATGGATATCGCCTATCCTGACGCCGACAGCCCGGGCATCTTGCTCAAGCTTGGCCAGGCGGTCGAGGGCGGGGTTGGGCCGGATGGCGACATCGTGGCCTATTCGGTGCTCTGCCCGCACAAGGGCTGGATGCTGAGCTACAACGGCGAGGACCGGACGCTGAACTGCCCCGGCCACCATTCGCGCTTTGACGCGGAGGCGAGCGGTCAGCAGGTCTGGGGCCATGCCACCAATAACCTGCCGCAATTCGTCCTGCGCGTGGATGACAACGGCGACATCCATGCCGAAGGGGTGGACGAGCTGATTTATGGCCGTCTGTCCAACGTGTTGTGAGGGAGGAAATATAATGGCGTATAAAAGACAGATAGACCGGCTCCCGATCATCCCGGCGGATGCGAAGGAACACAATGTAACCTGCCATTACTGCATCGTCGGCTGCGGCTACAAAGCCTACACTTGGCCGATGAACAGGCAGGGCGGCACCGCCCCCGGCGAGAACAAGTTCGGCGTGGACCTGAGCGAACAGCAGTATCAGGACACCGAATCCTGGTATGCGCCGTCGATGTACAACATCGTCAAGCAGGACGGCAAAGACGTGCAGCTGGTGGTGAAGCCGGACGTGAATTGCGTGGTCAATTCCGGCCTCGGTTCGATCCGCGGCGCGCGCATGGCCGAAAACCGCCCCTCGACAGTGACGGGCACGCAGCAGCAGCGCCTGTCGGATCCCAAGGTCTGGCGCAACGGTGTCTGGCAGCCGACGACATGGGACGACGCGCTGGATCTGGTCGCCCGGGTGACAGCGCGGGTGGTGACCGAAGGCTCCGAGGACGATCTGGTCGTATCGATGTTCGACCACGGCGGCTCGGCCGGCGGGTATGAGAACACCTGGGGCACCGGCAAGCTCTATTTCGAGAGCATGAAGATCAAGAACTGCCGGATCCACAACCGCCCGGCCTATAACTCCGAGGTTCATTCGACCCGGGACATGGGCGTCGGCGAGCTGAACTATGCCTATAAGGATTACGAGTTGACCGACACCATCTTCATGGTCGGCGCCAATTCGATGGAAACCCAGACCAACCTTTACCTCAACCACATGGTGCCCGGTCTTCAGAACGGGGCCAGGTTCATCGCCGTGGACCCGCGCCGCACCCTGACGATCAGCTCGGCCGAGCAGTTCGCGGGCAAGGAAAACGTCCTGCACCTCGCCATCAACGAAGGCACGGACATGGCGCTGTTCAACGCCATCCTGACCCATATCGTCGACAACGGCTGGACCGATGGGGACTTCATCGCCAACTCGACCTTCCAGTCCGGCGAGGCGGTGGCTCAGGACGAGGCCCATCCGGCGGGTCTCGGCAGCCTCGAATACGTAATGGAGACCTGCCGCACGTCGATCGAGGAAGCAGCAGCAATCTGCGGCGTTGCGGCGGAGGACATCGTCAAGGCCGCCGAATGGATCGCCAAGCCGCATGACGACGGCAGCCGCCGCAAATGCGTCACTGCCTATGAAAAGGGCATCATCTGGGGCAACGACAACTATCGCACCATCGGTGCCCTTGTGAACATCGCGCTGGCCACCGGCAATATCGGTCGCGAGGGCGGCGGGATCTGCCGCCTGGGCGGCCATCAGGAAGGTTATTATCGGCCTTCGGATGCCCATGTGGGACGTCCGGCCGAATATATCGACCAGTTCCTGATCCGGGGTCTGGGCGGGGTGCATCACATCTGGGCCTGCGACCACTACAAGACCACGCTGAACGCCTCCGAGTTCAAGCGGGTGCACAAGCGGCGCTCGGACATGGTGAAGGACGCCATCGACGCCGCCGCCGGCGGCACCCGCGAACAGGTGGTCGATGCGATCGTCGGCGCGATCAACGCGGGCGGGCTGTTCGTGGTGGACGTGGACATCATCCACAGCCAGATCGGCCAGAACGCCCATGTGATCCTGCCGGCCTGCGAAGCCAACGAGATGAACCTCACCTCGATGAACGGCGAGCGGCGGATGCGGCTGTCGGAGCGGTATATGGACCCGTTCGGCAATTCCCGCCCCGACTGCCTGATCGCCGCAGGTGTCGCCCAGAACATGGAGCGCGTCCTACGCGACATGGGGCACGATGCCTATGCCGACCAGTTCAAGGGCTATGAGTGGCAGACCGAGGAAGACGCCTTCATGGACGGCTACAACAAGGGCAATCCGGACGTGACCTATGACCGCCTGCGCGCCATGGGGAACAACGGGGTGCAGGAGCCGGTCGTGGGCTATGAGAACGGCCAGTTGGTGGGCACCGAGCGGCTGTATTCCGACGGCACCTTCGACCGGCACGGGCGCGACGACAGGAAGGCACTGTTCTGCGCCGCCGGCTGGCGCGGCTGGCAGGCGCCAGGCAAGGCGCGCGAAAAGGCCGCGCACAAGTTCTGGATCAACAATGTCAGGGCCAACATCTTCTGGCAGAACCAGTTCCTGGATCAGGAAAACGACTTCGTCCAGGATCGTTTCCCGCATCCATTTGTCGAGATGAACCCCGATGACATGGTCGATCTGGGCCTGAACCCGGGCGACCTGCTGGAGATCGTCAACGACAACGGCGTGACCCAGGGCATGGCCTATCCGACCGCGACGGCCAAACGCGGCCAGGTGGCGATGGTGTTCGGCTCGCCGGCGGGCAGCCAGGGCAATGTGGTCAATCCGGGCGTCAACGAACTGGTGCTGCCGGACTACAAGCACTGCTGGGGCGATATCCGCAAGATCGCGGATGCCACCCCCGAGACCAGAGCGATTTCCTTCAAATCCAAGGAAGTGGCGCTCTGACGATCACAAGCCGCGCCCGCCCCAAAACCGGGGCGGGCGTTTTTCCATGCGCGAGGGGGAAGGTGCCATGGCTCAACCTGACTTTTGTTCTGCCGGAAAGACCGGCGCGACGCTGTCGGTCGACGCGGCGCGGCTGCGGGCCGTCGCCGCCGTGGCGCCGATGCGAGAGGCGGAGGATCTGCCGCTCGACCTTGCTCTTGGCCGGGTTCTGGCCAGTCCGCCCACGGCTCGGGTCGACCTGCCGCCCTTCGACAATGCCGCGATGGACGGTTACGCCGTCTCGACCCGTGATCTTGCGGGGGATGGCCCGTGGCGCCTTCCTGTCTCCGGCAGGGTCGCGGCGGGCGACACCAGATCGGCCATTCTTCAGCCCGGAACGGCGGTGCGAATTTTTACCGGCGCGCCGATCCCTTCGGGGGCGGATGCCGTCATCATGCAGGAAAGGGCGCGCCGCGACAGCGACACGCTGATCGTTTCGGATGCCCCGCGTGCGGCACTCAACATCCGGCGCCGGGGCGAGGACCGGCGCGCGGGAGAGCCGCCGCTGCCTTGCGGGCACCTTCTGACCGCGCCGCGTCTGGCGCTTCTCGCCGGAACCGGCATCCCGCGGGTTTCCACCTTTCGCAAATTGCGCGTCGGTCTGTTCTCGACGGGAAGCGAGTTGCAAGAGCCGGGATCGCCGCTGCAGCACGGCCAGATCTACAATTCCAACCGCGTCATGTTGCGCGCGCTGCTTGCACAGCCCTGGATCGAGCTGACCGATTACGGCATCCTGCGCGATGACGCGGGCGCGATCCGCGCCACCATACGCCGCGCGGCAGAGGAGAATGACGTGGTCATTTCCTCGGGCGGGGTGTCGGCGGGCGAGGAGGATCACATCCTTGACGCCCTGCGGCGCGAGGACGCCACGCTGGACGTTCTCAAGGTGGCGATAAGGCCGGGAAAACCACTGACCGTGGGCCGGGTCGCAGGCGCGCTTTATGTCGGACTTCCCGGCAATCCCTACGCCGCGGCGGTGACCTTCAGCCAGATCGCGCAGCCGGCGCTGCGCAAGGCCGCCGGTCTGACCGAGATACAGGATACCTGGATCCCTGCCGTGTCCGGCTTTGACTACGACCGCGCCACCGGTCGGCGCGAATATGTCCCGGTGACCTGGGACCGGCGCGACGGAATGGGCAGGCCGGTCCTTCAGAGGCTCGGGCGGGGGGCGTCGGCCAGCCTAAGTCCGATCGCAAATGCACGAGGCATCGCCGTGATCGAGCCGGACATGCCGCATGTCAGTGAAGGGCAGCCGCTGCGGGTGGAGCCGCTTCTTGAGTGAATCCGATTTCCAAATCAATCCGACCTCTCCCGAGCGCGGCCAGGTTCACTGCCAGAGTTGAAACAAAAGTCCCGCGACGAATGCCCCGGTCAGCGGCAGGGCGAGGCAAAGCAAGAATATGGGCGATGTGCCCAAGCTATATCCATTCCGGCGCGGATCTGTTGATCTGACACCCTGACGGGGCCGGGAGCGAGGCGGCGGGCCAGACCCGGAGCGTCCCACCCGGCCACACCACGCCCTTGTCGGATCGCACCGGCCCTGAAATCCGAAACCGTCGCGGGAGCGCCGCGCGCCGGTTCCCGGCAGGCGATTTGCAGAGGCTGATCCGCCCGGAGGGTACACAGGCCGTCAGCGTGGCAATGTAGCGATCTCAAGCTTCGATCGCGGCGCTGAGCAAACGGGTCCAACCCGCTAGTAATTGACCGTGATGATAACGCTGTCGCTATAGACACCGACAGGTACCGTTTGGCCGCTGTTGATCTGCCCATAGACAGGGATGGATTGGATTGCCCCGGTTCCCGTGCCGGAGTTGTCGTTGACGCCGACGGTCCACCCCCAGGGCGCCGTCAGTGTCTGGTTACGATAGAGCCCATAGGACAGCGTGTTGCTGCCGGAGGACATTTGTCGCGCCGTCGGGTCGGAAACGCCCGGACCCTGGCCTTGTCCGAGCTGGACCGAGTAGGGAACGCCGGCAGAGCAGGACACATCGATGGTTGTCTGCGCCACCACGGCGGCGGAGACATTGGTGCCCAATGTCCCGAAATCCAATGTGCCAGCCGAGACCGTGCAGCTTGGCTCGATGTCGGCGGAGACCATGAAATCGCTGCTGTCCTGCTCGCCGCGGGAGGTGCAGGACAGCAGGGTTCCCGCGGTGACGCGGAAATCGATGCCGGCCGTGAAATTGGAGGAATAGTATCCGCCGTTCACCGAGGTGCCGGAGTCGATCACCTCCGCGTAGATCGTTTCCTCGTAGACGGTCGAGCTGAGCAAACTCAAACTGACCCCGGAGATATTGTTCAGGACCGTGCCGCCATAGCCGCCACGGTAGAGTTGATAGGCCAGTTGGGTGCCATCGGCGCGGCGCATGTAGCGCGGGTTGTTCGACGGTCCCGAACCGCCGTCGCCGGCATCCACGGTTATGCACAGATTGACCAGGCTGATCAGGCCGAGCAGGGCGCCGCATTCCACCCGCAACGTGCCCAGGATGCGCGGTGTGCTGCCGCCGCGCACCGAGGTGGTGCCGAAGTTGAAATCGGTCATCGACGCGGTGCAGCTCTGCGCGGCAGATTCCCCGGCGAAGGTCGAGAGGGTAACAAGGAAAAGCGCGATCCGCGCGGTGGCTCGAATTTTCAAAGGCATTCCAGCTCCAGATATGACATCTCGGGTGGCGGAAGATCAAACCGGGCCGCGCATCGCAGGCCGCCGCCGATTACTTCAATTCGGTTCTGCCGGTGAAGGTTTTCAAGCCAGACCTCGCCATCATAGCCGACCACGAAATCCGACTGCCGGCCGTTGACCACGACGTCCGAGCCGACCGGGACAAAGTTTCCGGTCTTGTCGCGCAGGACGGCGAGTGCGGAGGTGCCGACACCGCGGCCCATACGCAGGGTGGTCCCGGAGTGGCGGGCCGGAACCGCCTGGATGGCGGTGGCGATCGTGTTGGCGTTCAGCGGCAGGTCGGAGGCATCGACCGAAACGCGGTTCTTCTGATAGGGTACAAGCCCGGCAACCAATGCCTTGCCCATCACCCCGGTCCTTGCGACCGGTTGATTGTTCAAATGGATCGGGACATCGGCGATGCCAAGGTCGACAACCGCGAAACCGTCGCTGATCCTGTTGCCGGCAACCAGCCCTGCGTCGCTCAGGACCAAAGCGCCCTCAAGACTGGCGGCGGCAGCGATTTTCCCATCATCTGCCCGTTGCAGGCGTGCGTCGATAACTCCGTATCGGCCGCGATAGGATCCGCCCAGGAATGCCCAGTCGTCCCCTTTTACGGTCTTTTCGATGTCCACCCTGTAGCCGGAGCTGCCAACGTCCCGGTCGAGAGATTTCCGCAAACGCAGACCCGCGCGCGGTTCGCCGCTGCCGTCGCGCCGCAGGTCGGAAGAGGCCCTGGTGCGTTTGCCGAGCGGGATGGAAAGCCCCATGGACAGGCCGTAGTTCTCGGTCGAGACGTCCTTGAAGCCCGAGACCCGAAAATCGGCATCCTGCCATTTCACCCTTTGGCTGAACGACCCCGAAAGGATCGTGTTGTGCGCATCCGCCCGTTCGATGTTGATGAGGTTGACGCCGAGCGTCGAGAGATCGGAAAACAGCGGCGTCGAAACAGACAGGACATCCTGCGCTTTGGCGGGACGCAAGAGAGCCGGGTCGGTTGCGGTGCCGTCCGCCAGAGACGTGACGTAGGCGAGATCCGCGTAGTCACCGCTGTGGCGGGTCGATGAGACCCGAAAATCGATGCCGGAAATGTCGGTTCTCAGATCAAAATGCCCCAGATACCCGGTCTGGCCCCTGAATCTGCTGGTTCCGACCGCCAGTCCGAGTTCCGCCCGATTGAAGAGCACCGAGGATATCCCTCCGCTGGCGGCGACCAGGTCCGAGTTGGCTTCGACGTGGCCTTGCAGCGTCAACCGGTCCGTCAGGCCAAAGCGCAGGCTGGCGATTGCCAGCCGCTCGTCGCTGTATGCGAAATTGTCCTGCGCAAAGCGATTGCGCGCGACACCCGCTTCGAAAGAAAAATCCATCTGGCCCCGGCGGAGGAGGTTTTCGGTCGCGAAGAAACCGATCGTTTTGGTTTTTTCGTTCCCCGCCTCGTCGCGGATGACGATCTGTGCCTCGCCGCTCTCGCCGATTGTCGGCAGGTCCGTCAGGGTGAACGGCCCCGGCGGCACCGTGCCGGACCACGCGTTCACGTTGTTCACATACACGTCTATCGCGGTGGGAACGGCCGCCGTGTCCGAATAGGCCAGTTGCGGATCTGTTACGATGTCACTGCGAAGCGAGAAATCGCGTCGGATCTGAATGCCGCCCATGCGGATCGACCGCGTCCAGGATTGCCCCGAAGAAATGACATCTCCGGCGCTGAAGGTCACAAGGGTCCTCGGGTTCGAATAGCTGTATGTCGTGTCTTCGCGGTGGAAATGGGCGCCCTCGAAGCCGAGGTTGCGCGTAGAGACCGACCCGGTGGTCCGCAGGGCGCCAAAGGGTGCGTAAAGCCGCCCCTCCAGCGAGGCGAACAGGCTTTCGACCTGAAATCCGTCCGAAAGAACGTCGCTGCCGATATTTCCCGTCAGGTGATAGTTCAGAAGCGCGCCGTAACCCGGCTGCGCCTCGGCGAAGGCCGGCCGATTTCGGCCGTTGATGATGCGGCGTCGCAGCCGCCCCGGCGCCGCTGAGATCTCGATCTTCTGGGCCGCCGCGTCGTAGCGGTAGGATAGCCCGGGAATGTCGTCCAGAAACAGGATCGACCGTGCTCTCCCGGGGGGCGTCAGGCCGATACCCTTCAACTCGTTCGGCTGGATCCCTATGCGGTCGACCTTTGAAAACCAGATGAATTCGGCGATCAAACCGGTATCCGCCCCGTTGAGCGATACCAGAAGGAAAAGCGGCACCCCTTCATCCGTTACAGGCCGCAATTTGCCTGTTTCCGGCGTGGCCTGGTTGGCGTCGCCATGCATGACCCCGGGCGTGTGCGGTTGTAGCACACTGTCGCGCGCCCAGGCGAACGTCGCCATGTGCATGCAGACTGTGGCAAGAACGACCGATGCCCTGATCACGCCTTCCTCCCTTCCAAAGCCTGCGGCCGGGGCCCAGGCTCCAGAAATCTGGCTTCCAGCCATTCGCGACCTCAGCCCCGCGTGAAGCAGAGCGGAACGGAATGCCGGATTGTGAACTTGACGGCGGAATTGCGCTGCGAGTCGCCGGGTAACTGGTCGATCAGGACGCGATAGCATTCGCGTTGCTGCCGGACGGGTGCTTTTTTCACACGCACAAGGCGGATCGTCGTCTCCTGATTGCGCGCCAGACGCAGAACCGGCGGACTCGCTATGACATCTCGGGTTGGTGCCAAGTGGTCCTTCCCACCAGAGCGTGTCCACTTCATGACGCGGACCTGCCCCTGCATTTGGTCGGGACCGCCGGATTTCACCGTGAGTGTCGCGCTTCGCTCCGCTCTGCTTACCAGCAATTTCGTCGGTGAAATCGCAAAGGAATCCGCGACTGCGAAGGATGGGAGGATCAATGCGGCGAACAAAGCCGCCGTGATCGTTTTCGCACGTTTCATGCCTGCCTGCCTTTTCGCTCCCGACCGATATTGTTCTTGTTTTGCGGGATATGGATGGGCCCTGGTCTTCCGGGTTTTCTAGGGGCCTGAATAGGTTACGGTTATAGTGACGGAGTCCGAATAGGATCCCAGCGCACGCCCCGGCGAAACGACGGAAGCGATCGCGCCGTCAATGTCGACAGTGTCCGCGTAGGGGCCCACGCCCGTCAGCGCGAAGCTGGTCCCGATGTCACCGTTAACGGCGATCGTGCTGCCTCCAACGGACAACGTGTAGGGTATGTAGTTGGTCCCGCCGTCACTCATTCGCCGGGCGCCGGTATCCTCGTTATTGCCGCCGTCAAGAACGACCGAAGACAATGTATTGTTATCATCGCAACTAATGGAAATGGATCCTGTTGCAGACGCGGCTTGCGTCGGTGAAATTTCTCCGAAAGCGATAGCCGATGTCGAGACGGTGCATTGCGCGATCACCGTCGCCGTTACGTTCAGCGTTCCTTCTTCGACGGCTGCTTTAACTGCGGTTGTTACGGAAATCGCAGCACTCAAGGTGCCTAAAAATAAGCATAATCCACGTATCATTTAACCATACACCTAATTTTTCAACAGGTTATCCAGCAGGTGGGAGACTTTCAATACTTTTGTGAAATCTCTATCGACAGAAAATCCTTCTAAAAAATATGCGCCGTAATGTGGTATTTTCACGATGCATGCGATCATGTGCCTGACTGTCTCAAACGCTTAACCGGCAAGGGGGTGCTTTTCAACATTCCTTGTGAAATCGTGATCGATCAAAAAAATTTTCAAAAATTCTAACCTGCGTCTGGAGGCCGCGAACGCCGCGCCGGGACTTGCGGCGCGCGGCCGCAAAGACTTCCGATCAATCATCATGATCGATGCAGCGGACCTCAAAGAAATTTCTGCGGCCTGCAATCCTAGGTGTTTGATCCCACGGTTTGATGGTGTGATCCTTTCGTCGGGATGGAAGGAAGCATTATGGGACAAGTTCGTCACGGGAGCG
>NZ_SMUV01000024.1 GCF_004358185.1 Antarcticimicrobium luteum | reverse complement strand
GGAAGCCGATCATCTGGTTGCAGGCCTTGGTCGCCTGACCGGTCCCGGTTGGCCCCATGTGAGTGATGTTGTCGCAAAAGCAGGCGAGCACCGGCCTGACGGCGTCGACGGCATGTTCGGGGCCGCCGACGAAAGCTGCAAGGGTTCCTCGCTCCGCGCCGACGATGCCGCCGGAAACGGGGGCGTCGACCCAGATGCTGCCGGTCGCTTCTTCCAGGCGGACCGCCATGCCACGTGTGTCGCCCATTGGAACAGTGGAATGATCCACCACATAGGCCGGCGGGGTGCGGGACCTGGCGACGCCGGCGGCGCCGAAGACCACGTCCTCCAGCGCCTCGACGCCGGTGACGCAGATGCAAAGGACATCGCAGGAGTCGGCCAACGCCGCCGGGGTTGCGGCCTGTTGCGCCCCTTGCGCGGTCAGCTCCGCGACCTTCGCCGGAGATCTGTTCCAGACGGAGAGCCGATAGCCCGCGTCGGCGATTCGCGCCGCCATCGGGGTTCCTATGGCGCCAAGGCCCATGAAGCCGATTTTCACTGTCGAATGCTCCCGAGGCTAATCTGGACTGTGGCGGATCGACAAACTCGCGCCCAGTCTAGGAGGCCCGAAGCGATGAGGGCCAAGACGAAATGCATCTCAATAGCGCGGGGGCGAGAAAGCCGTTGATAGCCCAACCCTCTCACTTCCCCGCGATAACGTATTGGACGCACTGATCGGGGCCGTGCACTGTGCCGTGATACGGAGGCGGCGCCTTGCGCGAAATGGAGGTGTAATACCTCCTTCCAGCCATCCGGGGAGGATATCTATGATCGCATTAATCGACCGTCTTGCGACGCTGGCGGCCAAAGCCACGCTCTGGCTCGCCGCGTTACTCTTGCTGTTGATGGCCATTCACATCACCGCCGACGTGGCGATGCGGAACCTGTTCGGCGCGCCCATTGCCGGAACCCTGGAGTTCGGCACCTACTACTACATGGTCGCCGCCTCCTTTCTTGCGCTGGGCTATGCCCAACTGCGTGACCACAATATCTCGGTGGACATCCTCGTCTACAGCGCCCCGGCTGACGACATGAATGGTCGCCTCGTCCGGACTGACCAGGATAAAACGGTCCTTGATCGTGTCGTAATCGGCCATCAGCACCACGGCTCCCGTCTTCCGCTCCATGTGCGGGCCAGACCTTCCGCCACAAGCATGTCGCCGGCGTCCCGGCCGTTGACGCGGACAGCCGCCAAGGTGCGGCCGTAGCGATCGGTATCCTGTCGCTGGATCTCCACCTTTCCACCCTCAAGGATGGAAGCGAGCCGTTGTTTGGACTGCTGCGCCAGGTCGGATTCGAAGCGGCATTTCCCCTCGATCTCCGGTGCGTCGATATTGAAGATCCGGACAGATTCGCCGCCACGGCTTCCGACGCGGAACGTGTCCCCGTCCCAGATGCGGATTTCTGTCGGCTCGCACTGCACGGCGCAAAGCATGATGGTGACGATGATATGGCTGTTCATTGGCCTGCTGTCTTCGGCTCCGTGTTGTGGGATTTGATGCCGGACAGATCGATCCGGATGCTCGCCTTGTTCGGGTCTTCGTCCTTGAACGGGGGTTCTGAAGGCCCCTCGCCCGCCTCGGTCTCTGCCGACTGCTCACCATCGGCCTCCTGAGCCTCGGCGGCCTTCGGCTCCGCAACCTTCACGTCTTCGGGATCGTCGGCATAGAACACGCGCTCCCCCTCGAAGATGCCGGTGCCATAAGCCCATATCGCGTCATCGAACGCCTCCGGCCGGGGATTGCCGTACCACTTCGTGACGATGCGGTAGACCTTGCCGAATAGAACCGTGCCCATGCGGAGATTTTCGCAGGAATCGAACAGGTCGATGCTCAACTCGCTCTTGTCGGCAACACCGAGGCCGGCCGGATACTGCGTCAGCCCGACGCGAACCACGGCCTGGCCCACATGCTGTTGCGTCAGCGCCAACGCTTCTTCCGCCGTGGTCGGCTTGGGAACGGCAAACGTCCGTTGGCCGCTCTTCACCGTAACCGTCAGGTGGTCGGCAGCGCCGACTTCCTCGACAAATTTCTGAACGATCTCGACGCTCAAGCGCGGATCGGCACATTGTTGAATCAAAGCCGCGTCGATCATGCCCGCTCCTTTCTCAAGTATTGAAGGCCATCACCAGCGGAAGGCCGAACAGCGAGGCCCACGCCTCTGCGCTCGCCTTCTGGATTGCGACAATATTGGTGTTTCCGATCCACCAGCCGTTGCCTGTGGCAACGATCACATCGGGGTCGTGCAACATGGATTGCAGGACCGGCCAGATGATCAATTGTTCGTAGCAGATGAGCGGCGCCACGCGAAAGCCCGCGAATTCAACAACCGGATTGGCGAAGAAATGCGCGTGTGCGCCTCCGGTCGTCCAGGGCTGCCACATGGAAGCCGGGACCGGCATTCTCTCTTTATAGAGGATCCGCGAACCTTCCGGCGCGATCTCCATCATCACATTGTCATAGCCGACCGGATCGACCACGGCGGCCCCGCCATTGACCTTTACGTCGAGTCCGACAAGCTCTCGGCTCCAAAGCCGCTCGGTGGTGCGGCCCCATAGGCCAAGGGCACTTTCGGGTAGGACCACGGCCTTTGCTCCCTGCTCTACGGCTTCTTTCACCATGGAGATTGTCTCAAGATGTTGCGCGTAATCGGCATATTGCCCGGCCGCCGTGAACTTGAAGCCGGTGTTGATCCCTGCCCACCCTTCCGGTACTGCGGGAGGCGTCCACGTAGCGGCGGACCAAGCGTAAAATCCTCCCAGGACGAACGCGCCGATCGGCCAGGTTCTTGTCGTCATGACGAGCAGGCCGATCGCAGTTGCTGCCAATCCGAACCATCCCCAGCCCGGAAACAGGATACCGGCCGCCGTGATCGGGCTTGCCCATCCGGTGATGCCGAATGGCGGGATGCTCATGAGGATGGCCGCAATCGCGTAGCGCAGCGGCCGATGCCAACCGCCCCTTCTCGTCCAGAGCGCGGCATGGACCGCAACGAAGAGGATCGATGCGGCAATCCAGAAAACAAGCCCGATGGCGAGCTGCTCGCCGAAGAATATGGATGTCCCGACTGGAAGGCCGCGCGCGGCGCCTAAGAAGTGGGCGGCCGCCACAAGCGCCGCGACGGTTCGCGAGGGCGCGAATGCCCAAAGTGCTGGAAATGCAACGCCAACCGGGAATGCCAGGGCATGGCCGCTCCACCCCACAGTGCCGGTGATGATGCCGCCCGCGACGAAGGCTACGCCAACGGTGATACTACGGGGTGAAGGTGAGAATTTCGCGCGCGAGGCCGAGCGCGCCGGACGTGGGGATTGGGCCGAAATATCTTGAATCATAAGAACCAACAAAATCCGAATGCAGGAACACTGTGCCCTCGCTCACCCTGCCTCCGGCAAAGATCGGCATGGCGCGACCTTCAGCGTCCGCCTTGAGGACAAGCGAGGATGGCAAGGGCTTGCCGTCAATGAGGACCTGGCCGTCGATCTCGACCGCCTGACCGGCGACGGCCGCGACCGTCTTGATGAGCGGCCCGCTCCCGGAGGGGCAAAGACCGCGGGGCAAATAATGCCGCTCCAGCGCAAGTGCTGCGGCTGCGCCCTCAGGCGGGCAAATGAATATGCGGTCCCCTGCCCTGATCTCCCGGTTCAATGGCTCGATCTGCCAAAGCCCGAGGGGATAGGATGGGGTGAAGTTGATCCGGTAGCCGCCGAACGCAAACGCGCTGGCGATGCCACCGATCAGAAGCGCGCCGGCGCCGATGATCGCAAGGGCGTTGCGCCGTCTGCTCATCGGGTTATGCCCGGGTTGCGAGACTGCGTTTGCGTGCGGGCCTGTTGCTGCTGCAGATCCTTTTCATGGGCGGCAAGCTTCTGCGCTGCGTTGAATATCGGCCATGCGCTGGCGAGTTTCGCATGATCGCCGGGCGCGACCTTGGCAGCGGCAGCATCGAACGATTTGCCCTTGGGCTCCGCACCGCCCCTGAACGCCCGATTGCCGAACTTTTTGTCGAGGCTTTTATTGAGGTCATCGATCTCGGCCTTGACCATCTTATCGGCAAGGGCAAAGCCCATGGCCGAATGAATGTCGTTGCGGTCGATCGCATCGCGGACACGCTCGAGAACACGTTCGGCCGAACTTGAAATCGCCGGTATGTCGATACGCTGGCGGTCACGTTCGCGGCTCAATTCCACCGTCCGGAGATCCGCGATCTCAGCTCGCAGACGAATATAATCCTGCATGGATTTGCGCAGCGGCGCGACATTGCCGACGGCGCGCTGCCGTTCAGCCTTGGCCGCTCCTGACGCCAGCAAGCCGGTTTTGCCGCGCAGTGCCCCATAAGCCTCGGGATTGTTGGCGAGCTGGTCGTGAATACGGCTCTGTTCGGCCTTGGCGGCTGCGTCATTGCCATTAAGGGCCGGCGCGAGATTCATCGCCTTCATCGCCTCTTCGGGCTTCTCATAGATGAGCTTCATGCGATCGTTGATGTCAGTCCAATGGACTGTGAGGGTCGCGTCACCTTGCACTTTAGCCTCCACTGCTTGGCCGATGGATTGTGCCCAGGTCGCGACACCGCGCAACCAAGGCTGAGTTTGAGCGGCCGGTATGGAACGGGCGGACTGGTTGCGGCCGAACCGCTCGATGAAGCTGGCGAGTTTCGCGCCGGCGGCGGCCAGGCGCGCGCGCTGATCCTCGATCCAACGCGCATGATTTTTCGCCAGCGCCGTTGCCACGCGGATGCCGTAGAGACCGCGATTGTTCGCATAGGCCAAGGCCTGGTCGTAGAGCTTGGACCCGGCGTAATCGAGCGTCGTCCCTTTCGCTCCGGATCGTGATAGGCGTGTGACAAGAGCATGAAACACCTGCGACGGCTGCTCCTTCGAGGTGCTATCCTGCCGCGCTGTCCGCTGCTCGGCCGTCTCGATCCTGACAGCGGTCCAGACGTTGCGCTCCACGGTCCGCTCTTCAAGCCAAGTCGTCCCGGTGGCTTCGTTCGCGACCGGCACCAGCGTTTTGACGTCCTCGGTCCCGTCCCGGCGCAAGGTAACGGTATCGCCAATGGATGCTCCCGCCTCCTCGAGTGCCTTCGGTATCTTGACGCCCCATAGCCGATGCACCGTTCCATCGGCCGCCTTGAGGTCGGCATAGGGTGTCGGCTCAACGTCCTCACGATCGCGGAATTTCGCCTCTCCTGCCTCGACCAGCTCGCCGGTCACACCGGTGGCATGATCGATACGCCCCGGCTTGGCGAACATGGCAGCAGCCCCGATCCGCTGTGCGACCGGATCGTTTTCCTGCACAATTGCCGCCGTCCAGACATTCCGCTCGACAGCACGTTCCTCGAAGTGCTTCTTGCCCGTCGCTTCATCGATCACGGGAACCTTGACGATGACCTGCTCGGTGCCATCCTTGCGAAGCGTGACCACATCGCCAATTGATGCTCCGGACTGCTCGACGGCTTTGGGAAGGCTGACACCCCACAGGCGATGCGTGGATCCGTTCCGGTCCTGAAGATCCACGTAGGGCGACGGCGCAACGTCCTCGCCCTCCCGGAATTTCGCCATTCCGGCCTCGACCATCTTGCCGGTAATGCCGGCCATATGATCGACCCGCGAATACCGCTTGAACTCGTCGGCCGAAGCATACAGCTCGACACTCTCCCGATGACGGGTAAGCGCCACATAGGAAAGGTGGCGGTCGAACATCGACGCGGCCAGAACCTTGACGCGATCGACGGTCACGCCCTGGCTCTTGTGTACGGTCGTAGCATAGCCGTGGTCGACATTGGCATAGAACCGCTGATCGATCTCGACCATGCGCTTGCCCTCGCCAACTTCAACGACGATACGGCCCTTCCCGGCGTCCACCACGCGCCCGATCATGCCGTTCATGACGCCAAGGGAGCCTTCGTTCTTCAGGAATACGACCTGATCGCCAGCCGCGAAATTGCGCGCGCCGTCGGCGGTCCGGAATTCGTGCCCCTCGGAAAGCTGACCGCGTTCGATAAGAGCGGAACGCGCAAGCTCGTTGAGCGCCCGGACATCGCGCCGCATGTAAGCGAGGATCAGGCTCGAACGGTTCTGGTCGTAGTCCGCAACCCAATCCTTCACGAGCGCGGCAATCGCCTCGTCCTTCGTGGCCGCCTCGATGACATGGCCGCGATCGTTGTAGGCGGTCAATGCCGTTTCCACGTCACCGCGCGCAAGGCTCATGGAAGCTTCCCGCATCCACGGCTCGAACTGGCGATAGATCGTTTCCAGTTCGGCATAGCCGGTGATGTTGGAAAGCGAGGCAAAGGCGCCGCCCGCCTCAATCGGCTGTAACTGACCGGCGTCACCGACCAGGACGAGCTTTGCTCCGGAACGGGCAACCTCGGAAACGACTTCGGCCATCTGGCGTGAGGCAACCATGCCGGCCTCGTCCATGACAAAGATGGTCGTGTCGTCCAGGTGAAGCCGATCGCGCTGCCACTGCAATTGCCATGAGGCCAGTGTCCGGCTCTCGATACCGGCCTCCTTCTCAAGACCTTCGGCAGCTTTACCCGCGAGCGCACCGCCCACGACCTTGAAGCCCTCCGCCTCCCATATCTCGCGGGCTGCATTCATCATCGTGGTTTTGCCAGCGCCGGCGTGTCCGACCACCATGGCAAGACGTTCATTGCCTGTGATGCGCTCAACCGCAATCCGCTGCTCGTCGGAAAGGCGGCTTTGCGCTGCCAGGACCTCGTTTCGGACAGAGGCGGCAACACCGAACCGGCCCCGGCTAGAAAGCACCTCGGCCTGAGACGCCATCTCTGACTCAACGCGTATCATCTCCCGCGTCGAATAGCGGTTCGGCAGAACTTCCCCTGTGGCGAAATCAACGCCCTCCGCCTCGATCATCACAAGCTCCGGGCTCGCCATGATCTGCGCCATGAGGTTCTGAAACTCGCCCGCATCGTCCACATAGCGATGAAGATGTTTCGCAATGTCGCGTTCATCGAAGACGCTCCGCTCGCGCGAAACGGTGAGAACGGCGGTGAGAAAGTCGACCACGGTAGCGGTGGGATGAGCCCGCTGCGGGCGGCGTAAAAGTCGTCCACCTTTACCCTTTCTGGCGACAGGGAGGGCGGGAGGATTTTCACCGTGGATTTGTATCGGAAGGTTCGCCTGGCTTGTTCAGAAGGCATGAGCCAGCGCGAGGCTGCGCGTCAGTTTGGGGTTTCCCGCGACAGCGTTCGGAAGATGTTGGCGTTCTCGGTTCCGCCTGGATACCGGCGGACGGCGCCGGTGAAGCGGCCGAAGCTGGATGGGTTCACCGAGATCATCGATGGCTGGCTGGAGGGGGATCGCGAGGTCCACCGAAAGCAACGGCACACGGCGAAGCGGGTATTCGAGCGGCTTCGCGATGAGCATGGCTTCACCGGCGGCTATACGATCATCAAGGACTACATGCGGGAGCGCGAGCGGCGCGGCCGAGAGATGTTCGTGCCGCTGGCCCATCCGCCAGGACATGCCCAGGCCGACTTCGGCGAGGCTGTGGTCGTCATCGGCGGCGTCGAGCAGAAGGCGCACTTCTTCGTTATGGACTTGCCGCACAGTGATGCCTGCTTCGTGCGCGCCTATCCCGCGGCGACAGCGGAAGCCTGGGTAGACGGCCACGTCCACGCCTTCGCCTTCTTCGGCAGGGTGCCGGTATCGGTCCTCTACGACAACGATCGCTGTCTTGTCGCGAAAATCCTGGCGGACGGCACACGTCAGCGGGCCACGCTCTTCAGCGGGTTCCTGTCCCACTACCTGTTCCGAGACCGCTATGGCCGCCCCGGCAAGGGGAACGACAAGGGCAACGCGGAAGGATTGGTCGGCTATTCCCGCCGCAACTTCATGGTCCCGGTCCCGCGGTTTGTGAGTTGGGCTTCGTTCAACGCCTATCTGGAGGAGCAGTGTCGTAAACGTCAGGCGGATGTTCTGCGCGGCCAGTCCGAGACCATCGGGGAACGCCTCGTGCGAGATCTGGTCGTGATGTCTGATCTGCCACCCGCGCCGTTTGATGCCTGCGACCAAGCCACCGGGCGAGTCAGTTCCCAGGCGCTGGTGCGCTACAAGACCAACGATTACTCGGTGCCGGTCGCCTACGGCCACCGCGATGTCTGGATCAGGGGCTATGTCGACGAGGTTGTGATCGGCTGCGGTGGGGAGCTCATCGCACGCCATCCCCGCTGCTATGACCGCGAGGACATGGTGTTCGATCCGGTGCATTACCTTCCGCTCATCGAGAGGAAGATCAATGCTTTGGATCAGGCCGCGCCTCTTGCCGAATGGAACCTGCCGCCTGAGTTCGCAACCCTGCGCCGCCTGATGGAGGCGCGGATGATCAAGGCAGGACGCCGGGAATATGTGCAGGTTTTGCGCCTGCTGGAAACCTTCGACATCGATGATCTCCACGCGGCCGTGAAGAAGGCCCTGCAATTGGGCGCGGTCGGCTTCGATGCCGTGAAGCACCTCGCTCTCTGCCATGTTGAGAAACGGCCGCCGAAGCTGGACCTCGATGTCTATCCCTACCTGCCGCGGGCCAACGTGGGGACCACCTCGGCGGCCAGCTACATGTCTCTGCTGTCGGGAGACGCGGCATGACCGGTGCTCCGCAGATCCTGCTTGCTCATCACCTCAAGACGCTGAAGCTCCCGACCTTCTTGCGGGAGCACGAGAAGCTGGCGCGCCAATGTGCAGCCGAGGGCCTGGACCACGTCCAGTTCCTCGCCCGACTGGTCGAACTGGAACTGATCGACCGCGAGGGGCGGATGATCGAACGCCGGATCAAGGTTGCAAAGTTCCCCGCCAAGAAGAGCCTGGACAGCTTCGACTTCAAGGCGATCCCGAAGCTCAACAAGATGCAGGTACTGGACCTCGCCCGTTGCGAATGGATCGAGCGGCGCGAAAACGTCATTGCGCTCGGACCGAGTGGCACGGGCAAGACGCATGTTGCTCTGGGGCTGGGACTGGCCGCTTGTCAGAAAGGAATGTCGGTCAGCTTCACTACGGCCGCGGCACTGGTCAACGAGTTGATGGAAGCCCGCGACGAGCGCCGCCTCCTGCGGCTCCAGAAGCAGCTGGCCTCGGTCAAACTGCTCATCTGTGAACCGGCATGCAAGATTGACCCCTGTATTGGGGTAATCGGCGTCCAAAAGTGACCCCCCTGATATTTCTGTTCAGAAGCTTCC
>NZ_SMUV01000018.1 GCF_004358185.1 Antarcticimicrobium luteum | reverse complement strand
GGAAGCCGATCATCTGGTTGCAGGCCTTGGTCGCCTGACCGGTCCCGGTTGGCCCCATGTGAGTGATGTTGTCGCAAAAGCAGGCGAGAACCGGCCTGACGGCGTCGACGGCATGTTCGGGGCCGCCGACGAAGGCGGCGAGGGTTCCCCGCTCCGCGCCGACGATGCCGCCCGAAACGGGGGCATCGACCCAGATGCTGCCGGTCGCCTCTTTCAGGCGGTCCGCCAGGCGACGCGTGTCGTCCATCGGGACCGTGGAATGATCCACCACATAGGCCGGCGGGGTCCGGGACCTGGCGACGCCAGCGGCGCCGAAGACCACGTCCTCCAGCGCCGCGACGCCGGTGACGCAGATGCACAGGACATCGCAGGAGTCGGCCAGCGCCGCCGGGGTTGCGGCCTGCTGCGCTCCTCGCGCGGTCAGCTCCGCGACCTTCGCCGGAGATCTGTTCCAGACGGAAAGCCGATAGCCCGCGTCGGCGATGCGCGCCGCCATCGGGGTTCCTATGGCGCCAAGACCAATGAAGCCGATTTTCACTGTCGAATGCTCCCGAGGCCAATCTGGACTGTGGCGGATCGAAAAACCCGCGCCCAGTCTAGGAGGCCCGAAGCGATGAGGGCCAAGACGAAATGCATCTTAGTGGCGCGAGCCGATAAGATGTGGACAAGATAGCCCTTTGATAGCCCTGCCCTCTCACTGCCCCGCGATAACGTATTGGACGCGCGGATCGGGGCGGTGCACTTTACCTCGCTACGGAGGCGGTGCCTTGCGCGACATGGAGGTGTAGTACCTCCTTCCAGCAATCCGGGGAGGATATCTATGATCGCATTAATCGACCGCCTTGCGACGCTGGCGGCCAAGGCCACGCTCTGGCTCGCCGCGTTGCTCCTGCTGTTGATGGCCATTCACATCACCGCCGACGTGGCGATGCGAAACCTGTTCGGCGCGCCCATTGCCGGAACCCTGGAGTTCGGCACCTACTACTACATGGTCGCCGCCTCCTTTCTTGCGCTGGGCTATGCGCAGCTGCATGACCACAACATCTCGGTGGACATCCTCGTCTACAGCGCCCCGGCCCGGACCCGCATGCTGGTCGAGTTCGTCGCGCTTGTCATTTCGCTGATCTACGCCGTGGCCTTCACTTACGCCTCATTGGTCGTGGCCCTCGAAAAGACCCGGAAGGGCGAGTTCGCCCTGACACAGTATTTCAATCTGGAGATCTGGCCGTCGCGATGGATCCTGGTGATCAGCGGCGCGATCTTCAGCCTCGTCCTGCTGGCGCAAATCCTGCGGCTGGCCGTGGCGATCGGCAAGGGTGAGAACCGGAGGATCGGCGATCTGGCCGGCAATACGCGGAGGAGCGTCTGACCATGGATACAATGCTCATCGGCGGCACAGGCCTGGTCGCGCTTATTGTCCTGCTGGCCATCCGGGTGCCCGTCGGAATCGCGCTGTCGATCGTCTCGATGATCGGCCTCTGGATGATCCGCGGCATGAATGGCGCCATCGGCGCGATCAAGGGCATCCCCTATGATTTCACGGCGCACTGGACGCTTTCGGCGATCCCGATGTTCCTGCTGATGGGGACGATCATCGCCAATTCGGGCATGACATCGAGCCTCTACAAGGCGATGCGGGTCTGGCTGGGGTGGCTGCCCGGCGGGCTGGCCGTTGCAACCAACTTCGCCGGTGCGGGCTTTGCTGCCGCCAGCGGCTCCAGCATGGCGACGACGGCGACGCTCGGCCGCGTGGCCGTGCCCGAAATGCTGGCCAGCGGCTACAATCCGGGGCTTGCCACCGGCGTCGCCACCGCTGTCGGCACCCTGGGAGCGGTGATCCCGCCCAGCATCATCATCGTTCTCTATGCGATTTTCGCGCAAGCGCCGGTGGGGCAGGTGCTGATCGCGGGGATCGTGCCCGGCCTGTTGACGGCCTTCGCCTATGCGACGCTGATCATCCTGCGCGTCAAGCTCAACCCCTCCCTCGCGCCGCCCTACGAGGGCGAGCGCCTGACATTGGCGGGCCATTGGGCGATCCTGCGACCGATCTGGCCGCTGCCCGTTCTGGTTTTCGCGGTGATCGGAGGCATCTACAGCGGCATCATGACGGCGACGGAATCCGGCGCCGCGGGCGTGGTTCTGGCCATCCTGGTGACGACCCTGCAAGGCAAATTCTCGTTCAAGGTCCTCAAACAGAGCCTTGTCGAGGCCGCGGAAACCACGGCGACGCTCATCCTGATCGCCATAGGCGCAGCGCTGTTCACCCGGTTTCTCGCATTCTCCGGCATCCCCAACCTGCTGGCGGAAATGATCGCGGCAGGCGGCGCAAGCCCGCTCGTGATCATCCTGTCGATCTCGGTGGTCTATATCGTGCTCGGCTGCTTCCTCGATCCGCTGGGCGTGCTGCTGCTGACCCTGCCGATCCTTCTGCCGATCTTCGACGCCGCCCACATCAACCTGGTCTGGATCGGCATCATTCTGGTGAAATACATCGAGATTGGAATGCTGACGCCGCCGGTGGGGCTCAATGTCTTCGTCATGAAGGGCGTGGTCGAGGATGCCGTCAGTCTGGGCGAGATCTTCAAGGGCGTGACCTGGTTCCTGTTGGCGGAAGTCGTGGTCATGGCGATCCTGATCTTCTTCCCCCAGGTGACGCTGTTCCTGCCGAACTACATGAATTAGCGCTCGACCGGAGCATCCCTGAAAAGGAAAGGCCCACGCGGGAGGAAGCGTGGGCCTTTCTCGTTCGAAAGCGGGCGCCCGTGCGGGCGTACAGGGCGTATCAGAGAAAATCCGAGAGCTTGTACTCGCCCACTTCCGACACGGTCGGAACGGCGGCCGTTTCGGCCTGCGACATCTTGAAGGGCAGGTTGGTCACCAGATATTCGCCCGCCGGGTCGCTCACCGTCTGGAACGCGCCGCGTTCGGCGAAGAGCGGGTCTTCGAGCGCCTCCGCGATGGTGCGGTACCGGGCACAGGGCACCGATGCGGCGGTCAGGATCTCCTCGCATTCCACGCTGGTGTGCTGCATCGTCCAGGTTTCGAGCTGCGCCAGCAGGGCCGGGTAGTTGTTGTAGCGGGCCATGACGTCGCAGAAGCGCTCGTCCTCGGCCCATTCCGGATGACCCATGGCCTGAACCATCTGCACGAAGTTGCGCTGCGTGTTCGGCATCAGGATCACGAAGCCGTCGCTGCTGCGCACGGGCTTGTAGACAGGGCGGGAGATCGGCGCCGGGAACTGCGCTTCCTGCACGTCGTATGGCATGAGGTTCATCGTGCTTTCGAGCAACGAGACGTCGATGAACTGGCCTTTGCCGGTTTTCTCGCGGTGATAGAGCGCCGCGTTGATTGCGCTGAACGCGTAAACGGCCGAGAGGACGTCGGCATAGAAGAGGCAACTGTTGGCCGGGCGCGTCAGTTCGTCCTGATAGCGCAGGTTGACCAGTTCGAGGCCCGAGGTCGCGTGGATCGTCTGGGCATAGGCGGGTCGCCCGGCGCCCAAGCCGCCCTGGCCGAAACCCGAGACGGAACAGTAGATCAGGCGCGGGTTCAGCGCGGCGAGCGTCTCGAAGTCCAGCCCGAAACGCGCCATGACGCCGGGGCGAAAGTTCTCGACCAGCACGTCGGCGGTGGCGATGAGCTTTTTCAGCTCCGCGATGGTGTCCGGGTCTTTCAGATTGAGCGCAACGCTCTTCTTGCCGCAGTTGAGCTGGCCGAAATAGGTGCTGTGCCCGTCGCGCAGCGGCGCCTGGGTGCGCAGATAGTCGCCTTCGGGCGTTTCGATCTTGATGACTTCCGCTCCGAGATCGGCAAGGTAGCGCGTTCCGTAGGGGCCGGCGATGAGAGTCGAGAAGTCCACCACACGCAGGCCGCTGAAGGGGCGTGGGGCTGTCTGGTTATCGGTCACGGATGGCTCCTCTCAGCTGAACTCGCGCGCGAAATCTGCGGGATCGACGCCCCAGGCGGTGAGCGCGGCGGCGGTGTTTTCGCCGCTCTCGCTGGGCGGTTCCGGCATGTCCGGAATGGAGTGGCTGAACCGGGGGGCCGGGGCGGGCTGGCGGATTCCGGCGATATCGATCATGGCCGCCCGCTCCGTCATCTGCGGATGGTTCGCGGCTTCCTCTAGTGTGAGGACCGGGGCAAAACAGGCGGAACGGCCCTCGAAGACCGACTCCCAATCGGCGCGATTGCGGCTCCGGAACACCTCGGCGAAGACGATCTTCTGCTCCGGCCACGAGGCGCGATCCATCTGACGGTCGAGATAATCGGACGACAGACCCATGCCGTCGAGCAGCTCGGCGTAGAACTTGCGCTCGACCGCGCCGACGGAAATGTATTTGCCATCGGCGGTTTCGTAGCAGGCATACCACGGCGCGCCGCCGTCGATGAAATTGCTCTCGTATTCGTGTGTCCAGGCGCCCGCCGCGCTGAAGCCGCGGAAGGTCGTCAACATCGAGGAAACGCCGTCGATGATCGCCGCATCCACCACTTGCCCCTTGCCGGTCTCCCGGGCATTCAGGACGGCCGCGAGCAATCCGAACGCCATGTAAAGCGCGCCGCCCCCGAGGTCGGCCACCAGATTGAGCGGAATGGCCGGGCCCTGCTCGCGGCTGCCGATCATCGCGAGGGCGCCGGTGAGGGCGAGGTAGTTGATGTCGTGGCCGACCGTTTGGGCAAGCGGGCCGGCCTGGCCCCAGCCGGTGAGGCGTCCGTAAGCGAGCCGTGGATTGAGCGCCAGGCAAGCCTCGGGACCGAGGCCGACCCGCTCCATCACGCCCGGGCGGAAGCCTTCGATCAGGGCGTCGGCGCCCGCGATCAGCTCGAGCGCCGCCTCGCGCCCCTTGTCGGACTTCAGATCGAGCGCGATCGACGGGCGATTGCGCCGGGTCAGATCGTGACGAAGCTGCTTCTTGACCCCGAGTCCGGCATCCGTCGTGCGGTCGATCCTCAGCACATTTGCTCCGAGATCGGCCATGAGCATGGCGCAGAACGGGCCGGGCCCGATGCCGCCCATCTCGATGATTTTCAGGCCGTTCAACGGTCCCATGACAGTCCTCCCTCCAGAAACCCCATCCGCTGCAAGGCCCTGGCTCCTGCAGTCTCGCCTTGGTCTGACCATTATAGAGTTTGACCAATTAAATGAAAGCCCCTATTGTCGCGAATCCATGCGCCCCAGGCGGAAAATTCGCTCCAATGGGTGCACTTCATTGCGGGAGGATGAGGTATGGGATGTCAGGCCGGTGGAAACGGGACGATGTTCAACGAGGTTCTGAAGCTCCGACTACCGGTGCTGGAGGATCTGCCGCGGATCGAGCTGCGGCAACTTCGATACTTCCTTGCCGTCGCCGAAGAACTCAACTTCACGCGCGCGGCGGAACGCATGGGCATTGCCCAACCCCCCTTGAGCCAGCAGATTCTCTCTCTTGAGAGCCAGCTGCGGGCCAAGCTTTTCACGCGTTCGAGGTGTCAACGGCGGAGTAAAATTCGGCCATTGTGGCGGAGCAAAAGTCGGCCAGTTTGGGGCGAGCGCCTTGGAGCGTGCGGCCCTCAT
>NZ_SMUV01000015.1 GCF_004358185.1 Antarcticimicrobium luteum | reverse complement strand
GCGACAACATCACTCACATGGGGCCAACCGGGACCGGTCAGGCGACCAAGGCCTGCAACCAGATGATCGGCTTCCTGTCGGCGTTCGCCGTCGCGGAGGCGCTGGTGCTGGGCGAGCGGCTGGGCGTCGACGTCGCCAGGCTGCCCGATGCCTTCGCCGGCGGCTTCGCGGACACGCCTGCGATCAGGGAGTGGCGGCGCAACATGGCGGAAGGACCGCTGATCGGCCTGCCGCTGCATACCGAAGCGATGCGCGCCTTCCTCTCCAACGGGCCGGCTTTGCCCGCATATGGAGGCGCGAGCCCCGCCAATCTGCGCAAGGACATCGACATCATCCGGACGCTTGCCAGGCAAACCGGGGTGACCTTGCCCCTGATCGAGCAGATGGCCGTCATGGTCGGCCTGCTGCACGCCAACAGGGGAGGATAGCCGATGCTGCTCGATCTGAAGGGCCTGAACGCGATTGTCACCGGCGCGAGCAAGGGCATCGGCCATGCCACCGCGCTGACGCTTGCCCGCGAGGGCGCGCGGGTGACGCTGGTCGCGCGTCATGCCGACACCCTCGCCACGGCAGCCGCGCAAATCGCGGAGGAGACGGGCAGCGCGCCCGACACCGTTGCCGCCGACCTCGCCACCCCCGAGGGGATCGACCGCCTGGCCGCGCGGTCGGAGCCTGTCGACATCCTGGTCAACAACGCCGGAGCCATTCCGCCCGGCGACCTTCAGGCCATCGACGAGAACACATGGCGGACGGCCTGGGACCTGAAGGTCTTCGGCTACATCAACCTCACACGCGCCCTCGCGCCGCGCATCGCCGCCCGGAAGGGAGTCATCGTCAATATCATCGGCGCCGGAGCCGAGAGCCTGAGCCCGGACTACATCTGCGGGGCCGTCGGAAATGCCGCGCTCGTCGCCTTCACCCGGGCTTACGCAAAGCAGTTCAAGGCGATGGGAGGCCGGATCGTCGGGCTCAACCCCGGTTCTGTCGCGACGGAGCGGATACAGCTCTTTCTCAAGGCCCGCGCGGCGGAGAAATTCGGCGATGAGAGCCGCGCCGCGGAGTTGACTGCGAGCCTCCCCTACGGGCGTCCCGCGTCTCCCCGGGAGATTTCCGATGCCGTCGCGTTCCTCGCCTCTCCGCGCTCGGCCTACACCAACGGAACCGTTCTTTCCATTCACGGCGGCGGTTGAACCGCTTAGCACCGGGAGTCCCTGATGGCTTTCAATCACGACGTCGTCGCAAACCTGGTCTTCCCGCCGGTGACCCAGACACCGAGCGCACGAGACTGCCAGCTCTATGCGCTCTCTGTGGGCTTCGGCCAGAATCCGACCGACCGGCGCGACCTGCCATTCGTCTACGAGCCGCATCTGCGGGTCGTGCCGACGATGGCGGCAGTGCTCTGTACGCCGGGACATTGGGTGGCGGACCCGACACTCGGCATCGATGCGGATTCGGTGCTGCACGGAGAGCAATCCGTGCGTCTGCACCGGGCCATTCCGGTCGGACAGCCGCTGACCGGCCATTCCCGCATCGTCAATGTCTGGGACAAGGGCGTCGGCAAGGGCGCGGTCGTCGAGCTGGAATGCCAGGTCAGCGACGCGGACGGCACACCGCTCTGGACGGTCAACCGGACTGCTTATCTGCGCGGAGAAGGCGGCTATGGCGGCGCGGTGCAGCCAAAAGGACGGTCCTGGGCGCTGCCCGACCGCGAGGCCGATATTGTCTGCGATATCCCCACGAGCGGACAGCAGGCCCTGCTCTATCGCCTCAATGGCGATCTGAATCCCGTCCATGCCGACCCGGATGTGGCGGGCGCGGTTGGTTTTCCGCAGCCGATCCTGCATGGTCTGTGCAGCTACGGCATCGCCGGCTGCGCCCTCCTGAAGACGGTTTGCGCGCATGACGAGTCGCGTGTTCGCGCCCTCTCGGTGCGCTTTTCCGCCCCCGCCTTCCCGGGCGACACCATCCGCACCTCGATCTGGCGCGAAGGGTCCCGCGCCCTTTTCACCTGCACCGCGCTCGAGCGGGACGTCCAGATCATCACCAACGGCGCCATGGAACTTGATGAAGGAGCATCGACATGAGCCTTGTCCTCAAGGACACCCCATCCCCGGGCATCGGCCTGCTGACCCTCAACCGGCCCGACGCGCGCAACGCGCTGTCCTTCGAGCTGCGCGAGGAGCTTATCGACGGGTTCGCGGAATTTGCCGCCGACGAGGCGATCCGGTGCGTCATCCTGACGGGCGGCGACGAAATCTTCGCCGCCGGCGCCGACCTCAAGCAATTGGGCGAGACCAACTCGGTCGACATGCTGCGGATCGGGGCCGAACGCTACTGGCTGGCCATCGGCGCCTTTCCCAAGCCGCTGATCGCCGCTGTCAACGGGTTCGCATTGGGCGGCGGTTTCGAGCTGGCGATGCACGCCGACATCATCATTGCCGGAGAAAGCGCCCGGTTCGGGCTGCCCGAGGTCAAGGTCGGGCTGATCCCCGGCGCCGGCGGCACCCAGCGCCTGCCCCGCGCGATCGGCAAGTTCGCCGCCATGCGCTACCTTCTGACCGGCGACATGCTGAGCGCGCAAAAGGCCGAACGCCTCGGCCTCGTCAGCGAGGTCGTCGCCGACAATGAGGTGCTCCCCACGGCGATGGAGATCGCCGGGCGCATCGCAAAGCGCGCGCCGCTCGCCGTGCGGCAGGTCAAGGAGGCCGTGCTGTCCGGCGCCGACGTCCCGCTCGACGCCGCCTTGAGGATCGAGCGCAAGGCGCTGCAACTCCTGATGTCCTCCGAGGACAAGGCCGAAGGCATCGCCTCCTTCATCGAAAAACGTCCGCCGGTGTTTCGCGGCCGATAGCCGAGCCGTCTGCGTCCGACCCCGAAATTCCTGCGCGGGACGATAGTGACCGGCCGGAGTTGACATTGGTTTGACTCATTGTAATGGTAATACCAATTGAACATTTCGTCTCATCGAAATTCAAGACCATAAGGGCCAGGGGAGGAACCGGGATACAATGCACAAGACGCTTCTCTCGGGAGCGAACCGGATCGCGCCGCAGTGACGGATTTGACGCGCCACCAGCCCGGGGACGGCTCCCAGGATCATATCGATCTGCTTCTCGACGACTCGCTGCGGGCGTTCCGCAGGGAAGTCCGGCAATTCCTGCGCGCTGCCGTGCCGGACGAGACCCGCGCCCGGCTCGACATGGGCTATGCGGCAACCAAGCCCGAGACCGCCGCCTTTCTGAAAAAGCTGAGCGCCAGGGGCTGGGTCGCCCCCGCCTGGCCGGTCGAATACGGCGGCACGGGCTGGTCGCAGCTTCAGCGCTTCGTCTACACGATCGAACTCGGCGCCAACGCGGCGCCCTCGATCCCGCCCTTCGGCACGGCCATGGTCGGCCCGGTGCTCTACACCTTCGGCAACCAGGATCAGAAAGACCTGTACCTGCCGCGCATCCTGAGCGGCGAAGACTTCTGGTGCCAGGGCTTCTCCGAGCCCGGCTCGGGCTCCGACCTGGCCAGCCTGAAGACCCGCGCCGAGGACAAGGGCGACCATTACCTGCTGAACGGCCAGAAGATCTGGACCTCGAAGGCCCATTACGCCGACCGGATCTTCCTCCTCGCCCGCACCGGCGAAGGCGTCCGCAAGCAGGAGGGCATCTCCTTCTTCGTGCTCGACATGGACACGCCCGGCATCGAGATCAAACCGATCATCGCCATCGACATGTCCCATTCGCTCAACGAGGTCTTCTTCACCGACGTGAAGATCCCCAAGACCGGGCTGGTCGGCGAGGCAGGCAAGGGCTGGAGCTATGCGAAGTTCCTGCTCGGCAACGAACGCACCGGGATCACCAATATCGGCAGGTGCCGCCGCCAGGTCGCCCGACTCAAGCGGATCGCACGCGCCAGCCACGTCGGCGACACGCCGTTATGCGCCGACCGGGCCTTCCTGCGAGACCTCGCCCGGATCGAAGCCGATCTCACGGCGCTGGAGATCACCGAAATCCGCCTGCTGTCCACGGGGCGCGACAGCGCCTTCGCCAGCGTCGGGCCATCGGTGCTGAAGCTGAAGAGCGCCGAGATCCAGCAGGCCCTCGCCGAGCTCATGGTCTCGGCCCTCGGCCCGTTCGCGGCCGGACGCGGCCCGCAGTTCGTCGATGCGATGGAGGATGTCAGCGATCTTTCCTCCGCCTTCTTCGACGGGGCGCTCGCCGAATACCTCTTCGGGCGCGCGACCTCGATCTATGGCGGCACCAACGAAATTCAGCGCGAGATTCTCGCCAAGGCCACCCTGGACACGCTGCAATGAGCTTTCTCGACCACTTGACGCCCTCCCACGAGGCGGAAATGATCCGTGACAGCGCCACGCGTTTTACCGGCGCCGTCAGCGAGGCGGCGCTGCGACAATCCGATGGCTTCGATGCCGAACGCTGGGCCGGGATGGCCGATCTCGGCTGGCACGGCGTCCTGGCGGACGACGCCGCGGGCGGCCTCGGGCTTGGCGCGGCAGAGGCGGCGATCCTGGCCTATGCGGCGGGCCACGCCCGCCTGCCCGAGCCCTTCGTGGCCTCCTCCGTCACGGCGTTGACCGCCCTTCGCGCCGCCGGCGCCGGCAGTGACGTGCTGGCCGGCCTCGTCGCGGGAAGCCGCATTTTCGCGCCCGTCGGCTTCGGCCTTCCGGTCGGCCTCACCACTCCGGTGTCCGCAGCGCCCGACAAGGATGGCGCCTCGCTTTCCGGCGTCGTGCCGCTGTGCGAGACCGGCCCTCACACAACCGATCTCCTGATCTTCGCGGACGGCCCCGAACCGATGCTCGTGCGGCTGCCGAGCACCGCCGACGGCATCGCGATCACCCCCTATCGGGGCATTGACGGGCGTCATCTGGGCAAGGTGCATCTCGACGGCTACACAGTCGGCGACGA
>NZ_SMUV01000059.1 GCF_004358185.1 Antarcticimicrobium luteum | reverse complement strand
CCGGCGCGGACGGGCCGCGCCGCGGCGGCCGCGGGCTGGCCCGCCGCCGCCCGGCGGCCTCACGCCTCGAGCGCGCGGCGCAGCATTTCCACATCCTCGGCGATCTGCCCGTCGGTCACCTTCAACTCCTGAATGCGGCGCACGCCATGCATCACTGTGGTGTGATCGCGCCCGCCAAAGCGGCGGCCGATCTCGGGCAGAGAGCGGCTGGTCAGCTGCTTGCACAGGTACATCGCCACCTGCCGCGGCCGGGCATAGGAGCGCAGCCGCTTGGGCCCGATGATGTCCGAAAGGCGGATGTTGTAGTAATCCGACACCTTGCGCTGGATCTCCTCGATGGAAATCTTGCGCTCGGAGGCGCGCAGCACGTCGGCCAGACAATCCTGGGTCAGCTCCATGTCGATCTCGCGCCCGACCAGCGAGGCGAAGGCAAACAGCCGGGTCAGCGCCCCCTCGAGGACGCGGACATTGGTGCTGATCCGATGGGCGAGGAATTCCAGCACCCCGTCGGCGATCTGCAGATCCGGATAGGCGCCGCGGTATTGCTGCAGCTTGCTTTGCAGGATGCCCAGACGCAGTTCGTAATCGGTCGGGTGAAGGTCGACCACCAGTCCGCATTGCAGGCGCGACCGGACCCGGTCCTCCAGATCCTTGATCTCGCCCGGGGCGCGATCGGCCGAGATGATGATCTGCTTGTTCTGATCCACCAGCGCGTTGAAGGTGTGGAAAAACTCCTCTTGGGTGGAATCCTTGCCGGCAATGAACTGGACGTCATCCACCATCAGCACGTCGACCGAGCGGAACAGATGCTTGAAATCCATCATCTTGCGCTCGCGCAGCGCCTGCACAAAGCGGTACATGAACTGTTCCGCCGACAGGTAGAGCACGTTCAGCTCGGGGTGCTTGGCGCGCAGCTCCCAGGCGATGGCGTGCATCAGGTGAGTCTTGCCGAGGCCGACGCCGCCATAGAGCACCAGCGGATTGAAGGTGACCGGGCCGCCGTCGCTGACTCGGCGGGCGGCGGCGTGCGCCAGTTCGTTGGGCTTGCCGACGACGAAGGTCTCAAAGGTGAAACGCGGGTCGAGCGGCGCCGCCTGAAGCGCCTCGGCCAGACCGTTGGAATCATCGGTGGCGGCAACCGAAACCGGGTTTTGCGGCGCTTTCGTCGCGCCGGCTTTCTTGCCGGTCGTGACGGAGGCGGCGGCAAGCTCGCGCACCGGCCGTGCGGGTGAATTCGCGGCGACCTGGAAAGACAGCCGCTGCACCGATTCTCCGGACGAGGCCAGCTCGTACAGAATCAGATCCGAAAAATTCTGATTCACATAGTTGCCCATGAAGATGGTCGGCACATGAAAGACCGCGACCCCATCCTGAAGATCCGCGAATTCCAGCGGTTCGATCCAGGTTCTGTAGTTATTCTGACCCACCGTCTTCAGAAGCCGTTGTCTGAGCTGTCCCCATTTCTCTTGCGTCATCCGGCGCCTCACATCCCGTATCCACGGCCTTGCAGCCTGTTTCTATCATTGACCGGGTTATCCCGGTGGAATTCACGTCACAGGACCGTCGTGCGCCTGCCGCCCATCCGACAGGCGTCCCCCCTGACGGGGTGACATCGCAGCGCGCAGAACGGGAACCAAACAACCGTAAAATGAGACGGAGCACGCCTCAGCGCCGCTATGCACTCATTGTCATGACAGGGCCGTGCAGCAGAGCAGCTGGCACACAGCAGACCAAAGGGAATGGCATAACCATTCCGTCCGGATTTGCCCCCGGTTTCGTCCCGATGCCCGTCGGTCCGATCCGAAAGCCGCCTGTCCCCCCAAGCGAGTGAATCGCAAGACTAGGGATAGCAAGAGCCGGAGCAGAGCGGCAACGAAACTATGATGTTGACTCGGGCTTTCACGACAAAGAATCTCTCGCACCTGCGGAATATGTCACAGGCCCAATTGACACGAAAAAAGGCGCTGCGATGCGCAACGCCTTCTCACGAAACAATTTTAGGTTGTCGCGCTCTCGCCTTAGCCCAGCGCTTTGACGCGGGACGACAGACGGGACATTTTCCGGGCAGCGGTGTTCTTGTGGAACACGCCCTTGGTGACGCCGCGCATCAGTTCGGGCTGAGCAGCGCGCAGGGCGGCCTGAGCGGTGTCCTTGTCGCCGGAGGCGATGGCCTCTTCGACTTTGCGCAGATAGGTGCGGATGCGCGACCGGCGCGCTTTGTTGATGGCAAAGCGGCTTTCGTTGTGGCGGGCGCGCTTCTTGGCCTGGGGCGAATTTGCCATGTCGGTCTGACCTCTTTCGGGTTCGGTTTACGTCTTGAAATGCGCACAGCCGGACCCAGCCCCGACATCCCCCCAATTCCTGGTCGGGGATGTGATTCTGGCCTGAGCGGGCCGCACGCGCATGTATAGCGGCGCTGACTACCCAAATTGACAGGATTTGCCAACCGGAAAATGTGCACCCCGCCGGAAAGAGCGAAGGGCGCCCCGCTGCGAGACGCCCTTCGGTGCAAAGACGGCTATGCCAATGGCGCCGCCGTCACTTGTCGCGGAACTGCGGCTGTCGCTTTTCAAGAAAGGCGCCCATGCCCTCCTTCTGGTCCTCGGTGGCGAACATCGAGTGGAACACGCGGCGTTCGAACAGCAGACCCTCGGCGAGGGTCACCTCATAGCTGCGGTTCACCGCCTCTTTCGCGGCGAGGGTTGAGGGCATGGATTTCTCGGCGATCTTCTGGGCCGCGCCCATCGCCTCTTCCAGCAGCTTCTTGGCCGGGACCACGCGGCTGACCAGCCCGGCGCGCTCGGCCTCTTCGGCATCCATGAAGCGCCCGGTCAGGTTCATGTCCATCGCCTTGGACTTGCCCACAGCGCGGGTCAGGCGCTGGGTTCCGCCCATGCCGGCGATGACACCCAGGTTGATCTCGGGCTGGCCGAACTTGGCGGTGTCGGCGGCGATGATGAAATCGCAGGCCATCGCCACCTCGCAACCGCCGCCCAGCGCATAGCCCGCCACCGCGGCGATGATCGGCTTGCGGATGCCGGCGATGCAGTCGATCGCATTGGCGAACAGGTTCTCGGTGAACACATCGACAAAGCTTTTCTCCGACATCTCCTTGATGTCGGCGCCGGCGGCGAATGCCTTTTCCGACCCGGTGATGACGACGCAGCGCACCTTGTCGTTGGCGTCCGCCTCCTCCAGCGCCTCACACAGCTCGCCCAGAAGCTGGGTGTTCAGCGCGTTCAGGGCCTCGGGGCGGTTCAGCTTGATTAGGGCGACGTGGTCGTCCACTTCGACGTTGATCGTCTCGAAGGCCATGGGCATTCGCTTTCGATTGTTTCGGTCAGGTGCGATTCCTTACCACGCGCGCGCAGCGGTTCAAGCTATCTTTGGCAGGCCGGGCAATAGAAGGTCGAGCGGCCGGACTGCACCTTGCGCTGGATGGACCGGGTGCAGCCGGGGGTGCGGCAGGGCTCGCCCTCGCGCCCGTAGACGTCGAAGGAATGCTGAAAATATCCAAGCTCTCCATCGGCTTGGCGAAAATCCCTGAGCGAGGATCCGCCCGCCGCGATGGCGCGCTGCAACACGTCGCGAATCGCGGGCACCAGGGCCGCGATCCGGGGCGCGGCGATCTGCCCCGCCTTGCGCAGGGGCGAGATGCCGCTGCGAAAAAGCGCCTCGCAGACATAGATGTTGCCAAGTCCGGCGACGATTCCCTGATCCAGCAGCGCCGATTTTACCGGCGTGTTCTTCCCCGCCAGCGCCGCGATCAGATAGGCCTCGTTGAAATCGTTGCCCAGCGGCTCCGGCCCGAGAACAGCGAGCAGCCTGTGCCGATCCGCCGCCGCCGTCTCCATCAGGTCCATCGCGCCAAAACGGCGCGGGTCGTTGAACGTCACCCGCGCGCCGCTGTCCATGTGAAAGACCACGTGATCGTGTTTCTCGCGCGCCGGATGGTCGTGCACGAACCGCCCCAGCGGATCGCCGGAAACGGTCATCCGCCCCGACATGCCGAGGTGCACCAGCAGCGTCTCGCCCGAATCGAGATCGGCGAGCAGGTATTTCGACCGCCGGCGCAGCTGAAGCACGCGGCGCCCGGTCAGCCGCGCGGCCATCCGGTCCGGGAACGGCCAGCGCAGATCGGGGCGGTTCACCTCGACCCGCTCCATCACCTGCCCCTCCATCACCGGGGCCAGGCCGCGACGCACTGTCTCAACCTCGGGCAATTCGGGCATCTTGCCCCTCCTCGATCGCCGGGCCGCATTGTGCCTGCCCCATAGGGCCCTATAACAAGGGCGGATCGCAAGGAACGGCAAGACCCCATGGCAGACCAGACGGACAAGACCACCCATTTCGGATTTCAGACGGTGCCCGAGGCAGAGAAGGCCGGGCGGGTGCAGGGCGTGTTCAATTCGGTGGCGTCGAAATACGACATCATGAACGATGTCATGAGCATGGGCATCCACCGGGTCTGGAAAGACGCGATGATGGACTGGCTGGCGCCGCGCCCGGGGCAGAGCCTGCTGGACGTGGCCGGCGGCACCGGCGATATTTCGTTCCGGTTCCTCAAGCGCGCGGGTCACGGCCACGCCACCGTGCTGGACCTGACCGAACCGATGCTGGTCGAAGGGCGCAAGCGGGCCGAAGCGGCGCAGATGGAGGGCAGCCTCGACTGGGTGGTGGGCGACGCCATGGCGCTGCCCTTCGACGACAACACCTTTGATGTCTATACGATCAGCTTCGGCATCCGCAACGTGACCCGCCCGGCCGATGCGCTGGCTGAGGCCTACCGCGTGCTGAAACCCGGCGGCCGTCTGATGGTGCTGGAGTTCAGCCAGCTGCCCAATCCGGGGATGCAGAAGCTTTATGACCTCTACAGCTTCAACGTGATCCCGCGCATGGGCAAACTGATCGCGGGGGATCACGACAGTTACCAGTACCTGGTCGAATCGATCCGCAAGTTTCCCGATCAGGAAACCTTTCTGGCGATGATCCGCGCCGCCGGTTTCGACAATGCGAAATACCGCAACCTGTCGATGGGCATCGCGGCGCTGCATTCGGGCTGGAAACTGTGAGGGGTCCGCATAACATCTGGCGGCTGATCCGCACCGGCGCCACGCTGGAGCGGACCGGCGCGATGGGCGTGGTGCTCGATGCCTTCGAGGCGCCGCGTGCGCTGCGCCTGCTGGCCCATGGCCTGGGCAAACCCTTCATGTGGCTTGGCTATCGCGGCGATCCGTCGATGCCGCCGGCGACCCGGGCGCTGACCGCGCTCGGCCCGGCCTATATCAAGTTCGGTCAGGTGCTCTCGACCCGGCCCGACGTGGTGGGCGGCGATCTGGCGCAACAGCTGCGTGTGCTGCAGGACAAACTGCCGCCGTTTTCCCGCGACGAGGCCAGGGCCGAGATCCAGCGCGAGCTGGGTCTGTCGGTGGAGGAGCTGTTCTCGGAATTCTCAGAACCGATCGCGGCCGCATCGATCGCGCAGGTGCACCGGGCACGGCTGGCCGACACCGGGCAGGATGTCGCGGTCAAGGTGCTGCGCCCCGGCATCGAACGCGCCTTCCGCCGCGACATCGATGCCTTTTATTTCGCTGCCCGAATCGTCGAGCTGTTCGCGCCCGGCGCGCGGCGGTTGCGGCCGATGGATGTGATCACCCATTTCGACGGCGTCGTGCGCGGCGAGCTGGATTTGCGGCTGGAAAGTTCCGCCGCCTCGGAATTCGCCGCCAATACCGGCGATGACGAGGGCTTTCGTCTGCCGCCGATCCTGTGGAACCTCTCGGCGCGGCGGGTGATGACGCTGGGCTGGGCCGACGGCGTGTCGCTGGGTGACAACGACGCCATCGACGCCGCCGGCATCGACCGGGCGGAACTGGCCGAGCGGGTGCTGCAACTGTTCCTGAAACACGCGCTGCGCGACGGCTTTTTTCACGCCGACATGCATCAGGGCAATCTCAAGGTCGCGGCCAATGGCGATATCATCGCCTATGACTTCGGCATCATGGGCCATATCGACGAATACACCCGCCGGGTCTATGCCGAGATCCTCTTTGGCTTCATCCAGCGCGACTACAAACGCGTCGCCGAGGTGCATTTCGAGGCTGGCTATGTGCCCGCCGACCGCGACGTGGATGAATTCGCGCGCGCGCTGCGCGCGGTGGGTGAGCCGATCTTCGGCATGGACGCCTCGCATATCTCCATGGGGCGGCTGCTGTCCTATCTCTTCGAGGTGACCGAACGCTTCGGCATGGAGACGCGGACCGAGCTGATCCTGCTGCAGCGCACCATGGTCGTGGTCGAGGGGGTCGCGCGCTCGCTCAATCCGCATATGAACATATGGGAGGTCGCCAAGCCCGTTGTCGGCGACTACATCAAGCAGTCCATCGGGCCGCGCGCGATGCTGTCCGACCTGGTCAAGACCGCGCGGGTGATGGGCCGCTTTGGCCCGCGCCTGCCCGGGCTGGTGGAATCGGCGCTGATCGCCCAGACGCATGAGGGCACACAACGGCCAAAACGCAGCCCCGCCCCGGTGATCGCCGCCGGCCTGCTCGGCCTGGCCCTCGGCGCCGCGGCCGCGGTGGCGGCGATGCTTCTGCTGGGCTGAGTCCGCGCCCGAAGCAAAGGACGCGGCGCCTGTTCAGCGCCGCGCCCGGTTCCGTTTCTGGCCCCAAAGGGCCGCGAGCGGATCAGATCCGCTCGATCGCCAGCGCGATGCCCTGACCGCCGCCGATGCACATTGTGATCAGCGCACGGGAGCCGCCGGTCCGCTCCAGCTCGTACAGCGCCTTGACGGTGAGCAGGGCGCCGGTGGCGCCGACAGGGTGGCCCAGCGCGATGGCGCCGCCATTGGGGTTCACCCGGGCCGGATCGAACCCCAGCTCGTCGCTGACCGCCAGCGCTTGGGCGGCAAAGGCCTCGTTGCTCTCGATCACGTCGAAATCGCCAGCCGAAAGCCCGGTCTTTTTCAACAGGTTCCGCACTGCCGGGATCGGGCCGATGCCCATCACCTCAGGCCGCACCCCGGCATGGGCATAGCCCAGCACGCGCGCCTTGGGCTTCAGCCCGGCATGCTCTGCCGCCGAGGCGGTGGCCAGCACCACCGCCGCGCCGCCGTCATTGATGCCCGAAGCGTTGCCGGCGGTGACGGTTCCGTCCTTCTTGAACACCGGGCGCAGACCGGCCAGCGCCTCTGCGGTGGTCTGTTTGGGGTGCTCGTCCACCTTGAACTCGACGATGTCGCGTTTGACGCGGACCTCGACCGGCACGATCTCGCGCTCGAAATAGCCGGCCTCGATCGCGCGGGCGGCGCGGATCTGGCTTTCCAGCGCGAAGGCGTCCTGCGCTTCGCGGCTGACGTCATGCTCTTCGGCCACGTTCTCGGCGGTGACACCCATATGGCCGGTGCCGAACGGGCAGCTCAGCGCGCCCAGCATCATGTCGAGCGATTTCACGTCACCCATCTTGGCGCCCCAACGCGCCTGCGGCATGATGAAGGGGCTGCGCGACATGCATTCGGCGCCGCCGGCCAAGGCAAACTCCGTATCGCCCAGCATCAGGGCCTGCACCGCGGAAACGATGGCCTGCGCGCCCGATCCGCACAGGCGGTTGACGTTCATCGCCGGCGTTCCGCTGGGAACGCCCGCCTGCATCGCGGCCACCCGCGACAGGTACATGTCGCGCGGCTCGGTGTTGATGACATGGCCGAACACCACGTGACCGATCTGCGGCCCCTCGACGCCGGAGCGCTCCAGCGCGGCCTTGGCGGCGACGGTGCCCAGATCGATCGGCGGGGTGCCGGCCAGCGCGCCGCCAAAGGTGCCGATGGCGGTCCGCGCGCCATCCAGAATTACGATGTCGCTCATGGTGCTTTCTCCCGATTCCCAGAGTTCGGCGCATTATGCAGATGCAGAATCCGCCCGCCAACCACAACGTTCCGTAACGAAATCCCGGGGCACCGTCGCGTCAGGGAATCGGCGTCACGTGCCGGCGCGGGAACGATTGACAGGCGCGCCCGCTCCGGTCACAAATTCCAGCATGACGGAAACCCGTGACGATATCCTGTCCCGCCTGCCCGCCCGCCTGAAACAGGCGCGGCGCGACAAGGGGCTGTCGCTTGAGGCGGTGGCGCGGCTTTCGGGCGTGTCGCGCTCGATGGTCAGCCAGATCGAACGGGGTGAATCGAGCCCGACCATCGCCACCCTGTGGAACCTCACCCGCGCGCTGCAAGTGGATTTCGCCGGGCTGCTGGATCAGGAGGAGACCGCCGACCGGATCGCTGTGCTGCGCCGAACCGAGGTGCCGCAGATCGACAACATGGGCGAGGGTTGCCGCATCCGCATCCTGTCGCCGCCGGAAGAGGCCGGCAAGCACGAGGTTTATGACATCTCTCTCGCCCCCGGCGGCAGGCTGGCGAGCCAGCCGCACCAGCGCGGCGCCCAGGAGGCGCTGACAGTGCTGGAGGGGTCTGTGCGGGTCACCTCCGGCGCGGTGGAGGAAACCCTGAGCGCCGGAGATACCGCCCGCTATGCCGCCGATACCGCCCACGCCATCGCGTCCGAAGGCGGCGCGGCGCGGGTGTTCCTGATCGTCAAGGACGCCTGACGGGTCGACGATTTATTCCGTAAAATCGAACATATTTCCGTTATAACGAATTTTCCGTTTTGGATCGCCGCGCCCCTATGCTAGCCTCCCGGCCAGCCAAGGAGGGCGCCATGTCGGAACGATTCCTCACCCAGATCACCGAAACCCTGGCCGAGATCGAGGCCGAGGGGCTGTATAAACGCGAGCGGCTGATCACCTCGCCCCAGGGGGGCGAGATCGATGTGGGCGCGCATCACGTGATCAACCTCTGCGCCAACAATTACCTCGGGCTGGCCGACCACCCGGCGCTGATCGCGGCGGCGAAACAGGCGCTGGATGACAAGGGGTTCGGCATGGCCAGCGTGCGGTTCATCTGCGGCACGCAGGACATTCACCGCGCGCTGGAGGAGCGCCTGGCCGAGTTCCTCGGGATGGACGACGCCATCCTCTACGCCGCCTGCTTCGACGCCAACGGCGGGCTCTTCGAGCCGCTGCTGGGCCCGGAGGACGCCGTGATCTCCGACGCGCTCAACCACGCCTCGATCATCGACGGCATCCGGCTGTGCAAGGCGAAGCGCTATCGCTATGCAAATTCCGATATGGCGGATCTGGAACGGCAATTGCAGGCCGCCCGGGCGGACGGGGTGCGCCATATCATGATCGCCACCGACGGGGTGTTCAGCATGGACGGCTATCTGGCAAAGCTGCCCGAGATCCGCGCGCTGGCCGACCAGTACGGCGCCCTGATGATGGTGGACGATTGCCACGCCACCGGCTTCATGGGGCCGAACGGGGCCGGCACACCGGATCACTTCGGTACCAGCGTCGATATCCTGACCGGCACCCTGGGCAAGGCGCTGGGCGGCGCCATCGGTGGCTATACCGCCGGGCCGCAGCCGGTGATCGACCTGCTGCGGCAGCGCTCACGGCCCTATCTGTTCTCCAATTCGCTGCCGCCCGCGGTGGTTGCCGCCGGGATCGAGGCGATCGGGCTGATCGAATCCGGCGGGGCGCTGCGCAAGCGGCTGCACGACAATGCCGCCTATTGGCGCGCGGGGCTAAGCGATCTGGGTTTCGACCTGCTGCCCGGCGAGCATCCCATCGTGCCGGTGATGCTGGGCGAGGCAAAGCTGGCGCAGCAGATGGCAGCGCGGCTGTTCGACGAGGGCGTCTATGTCTCCGGCTTCTTCTATCCGGTGGTGCCGCAGGGACAGGCCCGCATCCGCACCCAGATGAACGCCGCGCTGACGCGCGCGGAGCTGGATCGGGCGCTGGCCGCGTTCGCGGTGGCGGGCAAGGCCTGCGGGGTGATCCGATGAGACCGAAGACCATGAAAGCGCTGGAGAAATCCCACGCCGCCGAGGGGCTGTGGATGATCGAGGCGCCAGTGCCCGAGATCGGCACCGACGATGTGCTGATCAAGGTGCACAAGACCGGCATTTGCGGCACCGACGTGCATATCTGGAACTGGGACGACTGGGCGCAGCGCACGGTGCCGGTACCGCTGATCACCGGGCATGAGTTCGCGGGCGAGATCGTCGAGATCGGGCGCAACGTGGAGGATCTGGAGATCGGCCAGAGGTGCAGCGGCGAGGGCCATCTGATTGGCCATCATTCGCGGCAGGTGCGCGCGGGGCGGTTCCATCTGGACCCGGAGACGCGGGGAATCGGGGTCAACGAACAGGGCTGTTTCGCCGAATACCTGCGGCTGCCCGGCTTCAACGTGGTGCCGCTGCCCGATGCGATCCCGGACGAGATCGGCGCGATCCTCGATCCGCTGGGCAATGCGGTGCATACCGCGCTGAGCTTCGATCTGGTGGGCGAGGATGTGCTGATCACCGGCGCGGGGCCGATCGGCATCATGGCCGCCGCGGTGGCCCAGCATGTCGGCGCCCGCCATGTGGTGATCACCGATGTGAACCCCTATCGGCTGGCGCTGGCGGAAAAGGTCACCGATGTCATCGCGGTGAACGCGGCAGAGGCGGATTTGCGCGACGTGATGTCCGGTCTGGGCATGAAACAGGGGTTCGACGTGGGCCTAGAGATGTCGGGCAGTCAGGCCGCGCTGGAACAGATGGTCGAGGCGATGGTGATGGGCGGGCGCATCGCCATGCTGGGACTGCCGCCGGGCAAGTCGCAGGTGGATTGGCGCCGCATCGTGTTCAAGGCGCTGACCATCAAGGGGGTCTACGGGCGCGAGATTTTCGAGACCTGGTACAAGATGATCGCCATGCTGGAGGACGGGCTGGATATTTCGCGCATCGTCACCCATCGTTACGGCGCGGAAGAGTTCGTGAAGGGGTTCGACGCGATGCGCTCGGGCCAGAGCGGCAAGGTGGTGCTGGACTGGACCTGAACGGCGGGCAGAGAGGCAAACGATGGCATTCAATTCGATCCTCGGGGCGATTGGCAACACGCCGGCGGTCTGGCTCGACCGGATGGTCGCGGCGCGCGGGCTGGAGGGGCGGATCCTCGCCAAGCTCGAATACCTGAACCCCGGATTCTCCAAGAAGGACCGCGCGGCAAAGGGCATCATCGAGGCCGCCGAAGCCGCCGGCGCGCTGGCGCCGGGGCAGGTGGTGGTGGAGCTGACCAGCGGCAATATGGGAACCGGGCTTGCCATCGTCTGCGCGATCAAGGGTTACCCCTTCGTGGCGGTGATGAGCCGGGGCAATTCACCCGAACGCGCGCGGATGATGGCCGCGCTGGGGGCCGAGGTGGTGCTGGTCGATCAGGCGCCGGGATCGGTCCCGGGGGAGGTGTCCGGCACCGATCTGGCGCGGGTCGAGGACGAGGCGCAGCGGATTACCGAGGTGCGCGGCGCCTTCCGCGCCGATCAGTTCGGCCATCCGGGCAACGCCGCCGCGCATGAGGCGACCACGGGACCGGAGCTTTGGACCGATTCGGAGGGGACGCTGACGGCATTCGCCGATTTCGCCGGATCGGGCGGCACCTATGGCGGCACCATCCGGGCGCTGAAGGCGCGCAATCCCGATCTGCGCGGATACCTCCTGGAGCCGGAGGGGGCGGCGGTGCTGGCGGACCGCCCGGCAAGCCGGCCGGGCCATCCGATCCAGGGCGGCGGATACGCGATGGAGGATCTGGCACAGCTCGCCGGCGCGCCGGTGGACGGCTATCTCGCGCTCTCCGGCGACGTGGCGCGGGACACCGCCCGTGCGCTGGCGCGCGAAGAGGGGATCTTTGGCGGATTTTCCGGCGGCGCCAATGTGGCCGCCGCGCTGGAGCTGCTGGCCGGGCCGGAGCGCGGCGGCGTGATCGCGGTGATCATCTGTGACAGCGGGCTGAAATACCTCTCGACCGACCTCTGGCCCTAGGGCCGCAGCGGTGCCCGCCCCTTGTCCGTGAGCAGCCAGCAATCTTGCCCCTCGAACACCGCCGGATGGACCGGACGGCCATAGCCCGCACCCCCATCCAGGTCGACGCGGTTGCCAAAATGCTCGGGATACTCCAGCGCCGTGTGACCGTGCACCACCAGCCAGGGATGCGGGCGCGGGTCGTCGAGAAATGGGCCGCGGATCCAGATCAGATCCTCCGGATCCTGCGTCTCGAGCGTCACGCCGGGCCGAATGCCGGCATGGACGAAAAGCAGCCCGCCCTGTTCGATCCAGCGCGGCAACCCGCCCAGGAATGTCATATGCGCCGCCGGAACCGCCCCTTGCGTTTCGGCGAAAAGCGCCTGCTCGGGCACCCCTTCGCCGGCCACGATGCCATAGGAGCCCAGCGTCGCCAGCCCGCCGACGCGCGGATGGGTCCAGGTCACGCCGGACTTGATCTGGGCATTGTGCACCGCCCCGTCGGTCAGAAAGCGACGGAACATGTCATCGTGGTTGCCCCGCAGCACCTGCCAGGGCCGCCCTGCGGCCTGCCCCTGCATCAGCCGGTCAATCACACCGCGGCTGTCGGGTCCGCGATCCACCAGATCGCCGAGAAAGACGATCCGGGCCTCCGGGCCGCCATCGGCCTCGATGAGGGCGAGCGCGCGGTCGAGCTGGTCGAGATGGCCGTGGATGTCGCCCACGGCATAGATCGGGTCGGTCATCGGCGTTGTCCTTTCGCCAGGTTCATGCCCGATGCATCCTCGGAGGAAAAGGGGCGATCGGCCGCATCCCTGCCCGGCGGCAAGCGAATCGCGGCGGTCTGGCCGTACAGGCGCCGCGCCGTCAGACCCGCACCGCCCCCCCCCCGGACAAGGCCGCAAAATGCGCCGAATCGCACACCGGATCGGCCGTGCGGGGCGATCGCGCAGGGCATCAAGCGCATTGCCGAATCGCCGCGCGATAATATCAGAATTCAAAAGGGCCGTAGAAAAGCGGCCAACTATCAGGGAAGGGACGAAAATGAACGGAATTGCACGCTATTTCATGTTGCTGGCGCTGCTCTGGATCGTCATTGGCATGACTTGGGGAATTCAAATGGCGGCCATGAACGATCACACGCTGGCGCCGGCGCATGCGCATCTCAATCTCGTGGGGTGGGTCACGTTTGCGATCTTCGCCTTTTACTATCATCTCGTGCCCGGCGCCGCACAGGGGCGGCTGGCGAAACTGCATCTGGCGGTTGCCGTTGCCGGCGTGGTGCTGATGATCCCGGGGATCGCCATGGCCGTCACCCGGCAGGGCGAGGCGCTGGCCAAGATCGGGTCGCTGCTGACCCTGATCTCGACGCTGATCTTTGCGGCGGCGGTCCTGCGCGGACCGGGTAAACCGGCTCTACGCGGCGCGGCCTGACGCGGCCAAGGACGGGGCGGAAACGAAAACGGGCGCCGCATCCAAGGATGCGGCGCCCGGATAGGGAGTTGTCCTGCGCGGCGCGGCTCAGGCCACGTCGAAGGTCAGCGGGCGCACCTGCCGGAACAGCCCGGTCGCTTTCAGCTTGGCGGCAACCTCGTCGGGCAGCTCCGCATCGACGTAAAGCAGCGCGATCGCCTCGCCGCCGGCCTGTTTGCGGCCGAGGGTGAAGTTGGCGATGTTAACCCCGCTCTCGCCCAGGGTCTGGCCCAGGGTGCCGATGATGCCCGGCACGTCCTCGTTGGTGGTATAGACCATATGCGCACCGATCTCGGCGTCGATGTTGATGCCCTTGATCTGGATGAAGCGCGGCTTGCCGTCGCTGAACACTGTGCCCGCGATCGAACGTTCGCGGGTGTCCGTGGCGATCGTCAGCTTGATATAGCCTTCGAAGGCGCCCGACTTGTCCTGATTGGTGGTGCTGATCTTGATCCCGCGCTCCTTGGCGATCACCGGCGCGCTGACCATGTTCACCTCGGGGTTCACGCTTTTCATGATCCCGGCCACGGTCGCGCAGTTCAGCGCCTCGAGGTTCATCTCGGCGGCGACACCGTCATAAAGGATGTTGATCGCCTTGATCGGCTCGTCGGTCATCTGGCCGATAAAGGCACCCAGATGGCCGGCCAGGTGGATCCAGGGGCCCATCACCTTGGCCTCTTCGGCGGTGACCGAGGGCATGTTGAGCGCGTTCTGAACCGCACCGGTCAGAAGATAGTCGGACATCTGCTCGGCCACCTGCAGGGCGACGTTTTCCTGCGCCTCGGTGGTGGCGGCGCCCAGATGCGGGGTGCAGACCACGTTGGGCAGACCGAACAGCGGGTTCTCGGTGGCCGGCTCGACCGAGAACACGTCGAAGCCTGCGCCGGCGACATGGCCGGATTTCAGCAGCTCCGCCAGCGCCTCTTCGTCGACCAGGCCGCCGCGGGCGCAGTTGATGATGCGCACGCCCTTCTTGGTCTTGGCCAGGTTCTCCTTGCCAAGGATGTTGCGGGTCTGGTCGGTCAGCGGCACGTGCAGGGTGATGAAATCGGCGCGTTTCAGCAGGTCATCGAGATCCTCGATCTTTTCAACGCCCATCTTGTCGGCCTTTTCCTCGCTGAGGAAGGGATCATAGGCGATCACCTTCATCTTCAGGCCGCGGGCGCGGTCGCAGACGATGCCGCCGATGTTGCCGGCGCCGATCACGCCCAGGGTCTTGCCGGTCAGCTCGACGCCCATGAACTTGGACTTTTCCCACTTGCCGGCCTGGGTGCTGGCGCTGGCCTCGGGGATCTGGCGGGCGACGGCGAACATCATCGCGATGGCGTGTTCAGCGGTGGTGATCATGTTGCCGAAGGGGGTGTTCATGACGATCACACCCTTCTTGCTCGCGGCTTCCTTGTCGACGTTGTCGGTGCCGATGCCCGCGCGTCCGACGACCTTGAGGTTGTCGGCATTTTCCAGGATCTTTTCGGTCACTTTGGTGGCCGAGCGGATGGCAAGGCCGTCATACTGACCGATGATCTCGGCCAGTTTCTCCTTGTCCTTGCCCACGTCGGGCAGGAAATCCACGTCGATGCCGCGATCGCGGAAGATCTGGACGGCGGTTTCGGAAAGCTTGTCGCTGACGAGTACTTTGGGGGCCATCTGTCTGGTCCTTTGGATATGAGTATCGGAAAGGCGCGCCCCGGAGCGGCTCCGGAGCGGCTGGATATGTGGGAGAGATGCGGGCCGGTTACGCCTGCGCTTCGAGTACTTCCTCGAAGGCCCATTTGAGCCAGAGCGTCAGCTTTTCGACATCCGCCGCCTCGATGGTGGCACCGCACCAGATCCGCAGGCCGGCCGGCGCGTCGCGATATGCGCCGATGTCATAGGCGGCGTTGTAATCGTCCAGCTTTTTGGCCACCGCCTTGGCAAAGGCCGCCGGATCGGCGATCCGGTCATCGGTGAACTTCAGGCAAACGCTGGTATTCGACCGCGTCGCCGGATCCTCGGCGAGGTTGTCGATCCAGTCGTGCCGGTCGCAGAAATCCCACAGCACCTTGGCGTTGGTGTCGGCGCGCTTCATCAACTCGGGCAACCCGCCGATCTTGCGGGCCCAGTCCAGCGCGACGAGGTAATCCTCGACCGCCAGCATCGAGGGGGTGTTGATCGTCTCGCCCTTGAAGATGCCCTCGATCAGCTTGCCGCCCTTGGTCAGGCGGAAGATCTTCGGCAGTGGCCAGGCAGGGGTATAGCTTTCCAGCCGTTCCACCGCGCGCGGAGAGAGGATCAGCATGCCATGGGCCGCTTCGCCGCCCATCACCTTCTGCCAGGAGAAGGTTGTCACATCCAGCTTGTCCCAGGGCAGGTCCTGTGCAAAGGCGGCCGAGGTGGCGTCGCAGATGGTCAGGCCGGCGCGGTCCGCCGGGATCGCGTCGCCATTCGGCACCCGCACACCCGAGGTGGTGCCGTTCCAGGTGAAGACCACGTCGTTGTCGAAATCGACGGTCGAGAGATCGACGATCTGGCCATACTCGGCGGTTTTCACCTCGGCGTCGATTTTCAGCTGTTTCACCACATCGGTGACCCAGCCGGCGCCAAAGCTTTCCCAGGCCAGCATCTCGGCCTTGCGCGCGCCCAGCATGGACCACAGCACCATTTCGACCGCCCCGGTGTCCGAGGCCGGCACGATGCCGATCTTGTACTCGGCCGGAATGCCGAGAATCTCGCGCGTGCCCTCGATCGCCGCCTTCAGCTTTTCCTTGCCGACAGCGGCACGGTGCGAGCGGCCGAGCGCGGCGTCGGCAAGCATCTCAGCATTGTAATGGGGGATCTTGGCGCAGGGGCCAGAGGAGAAACGCGGGTTGGCCGGCCGCGATGCCGGTTTGGTCATAGCCATGAATGCTATCCTTCCAGATAAGCGCCCCTCGTTGGGGAGGGGTGTCCCGCTGCCGGATATACGGGCGATTCGGAGGCGGCGCAATACGGCGCGTGTCGCAACAGGCGGTCAAAATGTCGCTTTCAAAAGGGGCATGGTCCGCCCTGCTTCCGATCGGAAACCCCCGTCCGCCGCGGTTGCCGAAATTGCGACATTGCCGCCGGGCCGTCGGACTGGTTTTCTGAGACTGCCAAACTCCGGCCTTCTTGAAGGGACAAGCGCATGCAGACACAGGGCCTCAACAGATTGCTGGCGGTAACCTGCTCGGTCGCGCTGCTGCTGATGATCGGCTGGCTGCTCCAGGCCGGGCAGGCGATCCTGCTCCCGGTGCTGGTGGCGGTCATCGTGGTCTATATCCTGACCACCGCTGCGGATGCGCTGGTGCGGCTGCCGCTGATCGGACGGCTGCAGCGGCGCTGGCGGCGGTTGCTGGTGCTGGCGGGGATGGTCGCGGGCGTGCTGATCCTTGCCGCCTTCATCACCTCGAACGCCGCGGCGATCTCGGCCGCGATCCCGCGCTATGCCGAGAATTTCGACGCGCTGCAAACCCGGTTCCTGCATCTGCTGGGGGTGGACGAGCTGCCAAACTGGGCGCGGCTGTCCGAACGGATTCTCGATCTGCTGGACATCACCACGCTGATGCCGGCCGCGCTGAGCACGATCACCAATGCCGGTTCGGTCGTGGTGGCCGCCGCGCTCTATGCCGCCTTCATCATCGCCGAGCTGGACGGGCTGCCGGAAAAGACCCGCCGCGCGCTGGACCGCAGTGAACAGGCCGAGCGCATGCTCGAGGTGGTGCATCAGATCAACGAGAGGATCGGCAGCTATCTGGCGGCGAAAACGCTGGTCAACGTGATTCTCGGGCTGGTGTCGCTGGGGGTGCTTTGGCTGCTCGGCATCGATTTTCCGGTGTTCTGGGCCATCGTGATCGCGCTGTTGAACTACATCCCCTACATCGGGTCGGTCATCGCGGTGGCCTTCCCGGTGACCACGGGGCTGGTGCAATACGCTTCCTTCGGGCAGGCGGCGCTGACGCTGGTGGCGTTGATGGTGCCGCAGATGCTGGTCGCCTATTACGTCGAGCCGAAATTCCTTGGCCGGTCGGTGAACCTCAGTCCGTTCACCGTGCTGTTGTCGCTGGCGATCTGGACCGCGCTCTGGGGGATGATGGGGGCGATCCTGGCGATCCCGCTGACCGCCATGGTGATGATCATCCTTGCCGAATTACCCAGCGCCCGGTTCATCGCGGTTCTGATGTCGCAAACCGGCGACCCGTGAGCGACCCGGGCAGGCGGGGGCTGGCACAATGCGGGCCGCTGGCGTTATTACCGGCGCGAATCTGCACCCGCGACCGGAGCGTCCCATGTATATCGCCACCCTGCTGACCGCCCCGACCGGGCCCGAGATCGACCCCGCGCTGCTGTCCTCGCTGCGCAACGCCTGGGGCGGCGGCGATGTGGTCTGGCTGGCGCCCGGCCGCGCGGCCGAGTTCGCCCTGCCAGCGATCCCGGGCAACCGCTGGCAGGTCTGGGACGAGGCGCAGAAGATGCGCGTCGATCTGGTGATCCAGCCCGCCGAGGGGCGCCGCAAGCGGATGCTGATCGCCGACATGGACAGCACCATGATCCAGCAGGAATGCATCGACGAGCTGGCCGACATGGCCGGTGTCGGCGACCGGGTCAAGGAGATCACCGCGCGCGCGATGAACGGCGAATTGGATTTCGAGGGGGCCCTGACCGAGCGCGTCGGCCTGCTCCGCGGGCTGCCCGAGGCGGTGATCGGTCAGGTTCTGAAGGACCGGATCACGCTGATGCCGGGCGCGCGCGACCTGCTGGCGACGATGCGGGCGAACGGCGCCTATACGCTGCTGGTCTCGGGCGGGTTCACCGCCTTTACCGCCGCGGTCGCAGCCGAACTGGGCTTTGACGAGAACCGCGCCAACACGCTGCTGATCGAGAACGGCACCCTGACCGGACAGGTGCAGCAGCCGATCCTGGGCCGGGCTGCCAAGGTCGAGGCGCTGGAACAGGTCAGCGCCCGGCTGGGCATTGCCAGGGCCGAGGTGATCGCGGTGGGCGACGGCGCCAACGATCTGGGCATGCTGGATCTTGCCGGAACCGGCGTGGCGCTGCACGCCAAACCGGCGGTGGCGGCGCAATGCGATGTGCGGGTGAATTTCGGCGACCTCACCGCCCTGCTCTATCTGCAGGGATATGCGCGGTCGGATTTCGTGACCGGCTAACCCGGCTTGCGGGCCACCACGAACAGCGATTCCGGCGCGCCGGTAAAGGTGCGCGACTGTTCCAGCACGAATCCGGCGCGGCTGATCGCCGCCTCCAGATCCCGTTTTGCCAGCACGCTGACATAGGGCGCCTTGCCGACCATCTGCATCGCCCGGATCAGGGGCCGGAACAGCCAGTTCATCTCGGCAATGCAGCCGGATTTGGAAATGAACAGGCCGCCCGGTTTGATCTGGGCATGGATCGCCGCCAGCGCGGCGTCCAGATCCCGGATCAGGTGCAGCAGGTTGAAGGCCAGCACGGCGTCATAGGGCAGCGCATCGGCGTCGGGCGCGGCGATTCCGGCGGTGGCGAACCCGGCATTGACGATTCCCCCGGCCTGCCGCTTCTGCTCGGCGATCTCGATCATCTCGGGCGAAATGTCGGTGGCAGTTATCGTCCGGACATGCGGCGCCAGCTTCAACGCGGTGGTGCCGGTGCCACAGCCCAGTTCGAGCACACGGTCGCGCGGGCTGAGCAGCCCGATGACCTCGGCCAGGGTCTCGGCATAGGCGGTGGGGTTGCGGACGGGGCTGCGGGCGTATTTCGCGGCAATCCGGTTCCAGAAGGCGGCATCGGTACTCATCGGAAAATCCTGTCACTGGCTGATGGCCCCGAGATAACGATACAGGAATTTTTTGGAATTGCCCCAATCCGTATTCGTTGTATACGAATTTGCATGAATTGGAGCAGCATCCGTTTCGACTGGAACCAGGCGCGCGCCTTTCTTGTGACCGCGGAAGAGGGCTCGCTCTCCGCCGCGGCGCGGGCGCTGGACCTGACCCAACCGACGCTCGGCCGCCAGGTCGCGGCACTGGAGGAGACGCTCGGCGTGCAGTTGTTCGACCGCACCGGGCGGGCGCTGCAACTGACCCGGGCGGGTCTGGAACTGCTCGAGCAGGTGCGCCGCATGGGCGACGCGGCCGGAGAGTTCTCGCTGGTCGCCACCGGGCAGAGCGAGGCGGTCGAGGGCCATGTGACGATCACCGCCGGGGACATCTTTGCCGCCTATCTGCTGCCGCCGGCGCTGACCCGGTTGGCGCGGGAGGCCCCGGGGATCACGGTCGAGGTGGTGGCCTCGAACGCGGTACAGAACCTGCGCCGGCGCGAGGCGGATATCGCCATCCGCCACGTGCGCCCCGACCAGCCCGACCTGATCGCGCGCAAGCTGGGCGAGGACGAGGCGCGCTGCTATGCCACCGGCGCCTATCTCGAGCGGTATGGCGAACCGGCCGGCCCCGGGGATTTGCGCGGCGCGGTGTTCGCCGCCTATGAGCCGCTGGACTGGTTCCTGTCCGAGGTTCGCGCGCGCGGACTGGCGATGCGGCGCGAGAATGTCCGCGTGTCCTCGGGCAACGGCGTGGTGCTGATGGAGATGATCCGGCGCGGCGAGGCGATCGGGGTGCTGGGCCGAGAGATCGCCGCCTTGATCCCCGATGCGCGGCCGATCCTGCCGGGTTTTTCGCCGATCCCGGTTCCCTCCTGGCTGGTCAGCCACCGCGAACTGCGCACCAACCGGCGGATTCGGCTGGTCTTTGACCTTCTGGCCAGGGAACTCAGCGGCTGAGCAGCGCCGCCGCCGGGCGGATCTGCCCGACCTCGACATCGCGGCGGTTGAGTTGCGGCGCGGTAATCCGCCTGACCGTCGCGGGGTGGTCCGGGTCGAGCACGCCCAGCCCGCTCAGGATCGTGGCGATGGCGCACTCGCTGGCCCGCGTCGCGCCGTCGGCGATCTTGACCGCAATGCCCATCCGCTTTTCCGGAATGATTGCCACGAACACCGCCTCGGCGCCGGTCTTGACCGCGACGCGGCCCTCCATCGCGCGCATCAGCTCGGTGCAGGCCCGCCCCTCGCCGGCGACCAGATCGGGATGCGCCACCATCGCGGCGGTCAGTTGCTGCGCCGCCATGCTCTGGCGGTCGCTGCGGTCGCCGGCACTGGCGAACCAGGCCATGGCGCGAGCCAGCCCGTGCAGCGTGGTCTGGAAATTCGGCGCCGAGCAGCCGTCGATGCCATAGCCGGGGCTCGCCTCGCCGGTGACCTCCTCGAAGGCCTCGCGCACGGCGCGTTGCACCGGGTGGTCGATCTCGACATATTCGGGGCCCGCGCCCATATGCTGCGCCAGCGTTAGAAAACCGCAATGCTTGCCCGAACAGTTGTTGTGATACTGGCACGGCGCCTCGTACCCGCGGATCAGCGCATAGCGCGCATCGCGGTCGTCGGGCATCTGCGGACCGCAGCGGAAATCGCTGTCGCCCATGCCCAGATCCTGCAGCCAGGCCCGCACGCGAGAGGTGTGGATCTCGGCCCCGTTGTGCGAGGCGCAGGCCAGCGCCAGCCGTTCCGAAGTCAGCCCGTATTTCGCCGCCGCCCCCGATGTGATCAGCGGCAGCGCCTGGATCATCTTGCACGAACTGCGCGGATAGATCAGCGCCTCGGGATCGCCCCAGGCCTGCACGATCTGACCGCTGTCATCGCAGATCACCGCATGGCCCAGATGCCGGCTTTCCAGCAGATCGGCGCGCCACAGCTCGGCCATCGGTACAGGTTGGGTCATGAAATGCTCCGGATTTTGGCGATTTCCCGCCAATCGCCCTTTCGTCTGTGGCGCAAGTTACGTTACTGTGGCTATGTCGGCAAGCGACGGGTGCGCGACGGGACAGACGGCCAGACAAGGCCGCGTGCGCCCCTGAGAAATTGAGGTAGAGGACAGTCTAGGAGGCTGGACAGATGGGATTGAAACACGTCCGCGCGCTGGCGGGCCTGTGCATGGCCGGGATGGCCGTAACCACCGCAGCACCCACCGCATTCGCGCAGGAAGAAAGCACCAATCGCGTCGCCGCTGAGACCGATTGGAGCGTCTTTGTCGAGAACGACCCCAAGGAGTGCTGGAGCGTCTCGGCCCCCAAGGAGACGGTGAACACCCGCGACGGGCGCGTTGTGGCGGTGCGGCGTGGCGACATCCTGCTCTTTGTGTTCTTCCGGCCGGGCGCCGGAGTGGCGGGACAGGTCACCTTTACCGGCGGCTATCCCTTTGCCGACGGCTCGACCGTGAACCTCGCGATCGGCGACACCGAGTTCGAGCTGTTCACCGAGGGCGAATGGGCCTGGCCGGCGACAGAGGCCGACGATGCCAAGATCATCACCTCTATGAAACGGGGCGCCTCGGCGATCCTGTCCGCGCGGTCCTCCCGTGGCACCCAGACCAAGGATACCTTCTCGCTGCTGGGCTTTACCGCCGCGCTCGAGGATGCGGAGAAACGCTGCGCCAACTGATCCGGCGCGCCGGGCCTTCGATGCGGGTTCCGAGACAGGCCGCACCCCACCCGGGTGCGGCTGAATCCTTTTGAAATCGGCGCAAAAGCCTATATAGGGGCCATTCTGCACCGAAAACCGCGAAAGCCGCCGCCCATGTCCGCCCCCGACCCCGCGTCCGCACCGATCACCCAGGATGTCATGACGATCCCCCGCAAGCTGCCGGAGGGGCCGGTGAACCTTGTCGGACTGACCCGCGAGCAGATGCGCGCGGCGCTGATCGCGGCGGGCACGCCCGAGAAACAGGCCAGGATGCGGGCCGGGCAGATCTGGCAGTGGATCTATCAATGGGGTGTGCGCGACTTCGCGCAGATGACCAATCTGGCCAAACCCTATCGCGCGCTGCTGGCGGATCATTTCATCATCGAGATCCCCGAGGTGGTGAGCCGCCAGGTCAGCAGCGACGGCACCCGCAAATACCTTGTCCGCATCGCCGGCGGCCATGAGGTCGAGGTGGTCTATATCCCCGAAGAGGATCGCGGCACGCTCTGCGTTTCGTCGCAGGTGGGCTGCACGTTGACCTGTTCGTTCTGCCACACCGGCACCCAGAAGCTGGTGCGCAACCTGACTGCGGGCGAGATCATCGGCCAGGTGATGATGGCGCGCGACGATCTGGGCGAATGGCCGGTGCCCGGCGCGCCAAAGGACGAAACCCGCCTCTTGTCCAACATCGTGCTGATGGGCATGGGCGAACCGCTGTATAATTTCGAGAACGTGCGCGACGCGATGAAGATCGCTATGGACCCCGAGGGCATCCAGCTGTCGCGCCGGCGGATCACCCTGTCCACCTCCGGCGTGGTGCCCGAGATCGCCCGCACCGCCGAAGAGATCGGTTGTCAGCTGGCAATTTCCTTTCACGCCACCACCGATGAGGTGCGCGACGTTCTGGTGCCGATCAACAAACGCTGGAACATCGAGGCGCTGCTGGCGGCACTGGCCAGCTATCCCAAGGTGTCGAATTCCGAGCGCATCACCTTTGAATACGTGATGCTGAACGGGGTGAACGACAGCGACGCAGATGCCCATCGGCTGATCAAACTGATCCGCGACCACAACATTCCGGCCAAGATCAACCTGATCCCGTTCAACGAATGGCCCGGCGCCCCCTACAAGCGGTCGTCGAACAACCGCATCCGCGCCTTTGCCGACATCATCTACAAGGCCGGCTATGCCAGCCCGATCCGCACCCCGCGCGGCGAGGACATCATGGCCGCCTGCGGCCAGTTGAAATCGGCGACCGAGCGCGCCCGCAAGTCGCGCAAACAGATCCAGGCCGAGGCCGGGCTCGGGGGCTGAGCAACGGCGATCGTTGACGCAACGGCGACAATTCCGCGCTCTGCCGCCAAATTTCCACAATTCCGGTGCAAATAAGCCGCCATCAACAATCAGTTTCCAATCTGTAGACAACATAACGAGTGCAGAAGGAAACAACGATGGCACAGGTGATTTGCCGCAACGCGGTCGAGGCCCCGATTTTGAATTTGCTGATGCGTGAGCGTGCGATGGCGGTCAGCGCCCGGGAATGGCATTTCCGGCTGGCCGGTTATGGCTACGCGATCAAGGATGTGGCCGGCGCGCAGGTGGTGACGAAACTGCCGCAGAACACCGAACTTGGTGTGCTTCCGGTGCAGATCCACTGAAACAGACCGCCCCCCGCAGGGGGGCGTTGTCGCGTTCAGTAGACATTTCCGCAGACAGTTGGTTGATCAGTTCCGGACCTACTCCCGTCCGGGGACCACGTCGCGCGGCGGTGCCGGTTCCCAGTTTTCGATGATCTCCACCGCCTCTTCGGCGCTGTCGACGAACCGAAACAGCGTCAGATCCTCGTCCGAGATGGTTCCGGCATCGGCCAGCGCCTGCCAGTTGATCACCTTCTCCCAGAACGCCCGACCGAACAGCAGGAATGGCACCCGCTTCATCCGCCCGGTCTGGATCAGGGTCAGCGATTCGAACATCTCGTCCATGGTGCCGAAGCCGCCGGGGAAGACCCCGATGGCGCGGGCGCGCATCAGGAAATGCATCTTGCGGATCGCAAAATAGTGGAAGTTGAAGCTGAGTTCGGGCGTCACATACTTGTTCGGCGCCTGCTCATGCGGCAGCACGATGCTGAGGCCGAGCGAGATGCCCCCCGCCTCATGCGCGCCGCGATTGCCCGCCTCCATCACCCCCGGGCCGCCGCCGGTGGCGATCACATATTCGCGGTTCCCGCACGCCAGCGCCTTGACGGTCATCAGCCGCGAAAACTCGCGCGCCACCTCGTAGAAAGAGGACAGCTCCGCCAGGGTTTCGGTGCGCGCGTTGTGCTTGTGCACCGGATCGGGGATGCGCGCGCCGCCGAACAGAACGATGGTGCTCTCGATCCGGCGATCTTCCAGCAAGAGCTGCGGTTTCAGCAGTTCGAGCTGCAGACGCACCGGGCGCAGCTCATCGCGGCACATGAATTCTTCGTCGGAAAAGGCCAGCCGGTACGAGGGCGACCGGCTTTGCGGGGTGTCGGGAACCCCCCGCGCGGTGGTCTGGTCGAATTGGGCATCGCGGAAAACGCTAAGACGCTCGTCTGTCATGAAACTGGCCCTGAACAATTCTTCGGGCCAGCCTTATCGCGTTCGCACGGTCGTGGCCAGACGCCCCGGCGCAATCGCCAGGGCACGCCGTTCCGGGCTAGGCGAAATCGAACCCGTCGGGCAGGATCAGCCAGGTCGGCTTGCCGCCAAAGGTGTCCATACCCTCCAGCGCGATGCCCAGATCGGCCACGCCGTCGCCGTTGTTGTCGACCTCGACGATGCCGTTTTCCATCCGCACCTCGTAAACGCCCGCCTCACCGCTGAAGGCGGCATCGCGGATATAGCGGATCTCGTCGAACTCGAAAAAGAAGAACGCCTGATCCGAGGTCAGATCGACCTTGTCGCCCCCCTTGCGGTCGAAGTCCGTCACCGTGGCGCCATAGCGGCCCTCGTCGAAATAGCCCACCTCGAACTTGTCCTTGCCGGCGCCGCCGGTCCAGGTATCGGTGCCCAGGGTATCCTCGGCGCGAAACACGTCGCGGCCGCGGCCCCCGACAATAACATCGTCGCCCGCAAGTCCCTTGAGGTCGTCATCGCCGTTGCCGCCGAACAGCTTGTCATCGCCGTTGAAGCCCACCAGCGTGTCATCGCCGCCTTGCCCGAACAACTTGTCGTTGCCATCGTAGCCGGCGACATAGTCGATGCCACGGCCGGCCTTGATCACGTCATTGCCGCTCGACGACGCGAAATAGTTGTCATCGCTCGACAGCGACCCTTTCAGCCCCTTCAGGGCCAGTTCGTCCCAGATCACGCCGGAATAGGTCTGACCGAAAAAATCGGACAGGTTGACCTTGCCCTTGGACAGGATGGTCGCAGCCAGCTCGCCGTCCTTGAAGATGTCGGTCTGCTCGATCTTGCCTTTCCACCCGCTCGCGGTCTTGCTGAACGTCCCGGTAAAGGTGATGTCCACTGACATCTCGAAATCATCGGAACCGAAGACCGGCTCGGTATAGATGGTTTCCAGCGTGAATGTGGTCGCCGTCTTGCCGCCCGGATCCGCGTCGCTCCAGGTGGTCGCGTCGATCGGCAGCCGGTTCGACGTGACCTGATGAATCGGGTTTTCCCGCAATCCGCCGTCTCCGGCGTTAAAGTTAATAAGTCTTGCCCTGGCCATGGAGCCCCCTGATTCCTAAAAGCATGACGGTCTTTGAATGCCGCAAATGAACCCCCTCCGCGCGAAAAAATCAAACGATATCTCCTGTAGGTGTCGCGGCCTTCCGACCCGGCCGTTGCCCTTCCCGGTCAAGGCCGGTTATCTGGAGCCATCTTGAATTCGGAAGGACAGGCAGTGGTGGATCGTCAGGATATCGACGCGGCGGCGGCGCGGATCGCCCCCCATGTGGTGCGCACCCCGGTGATGGAGGTCGCGGGCTTTGGCCTGCCATGGCCTGTCGAGATGAAACTGGAGCAGATCCAGCACACCGGCAGCTTCAAGGCGCGCGGCGCGTTCAACACGATGCTTTCCGGCAAGGTGCCCGACGCGGGGCTGGTCGCGGCCTCGGGCGGCAACCACGGCGCGGCGGTGGCCCATGCCGCCCGCGCGCTGGGACATCGCGCGGCGATCTTCGTTCCCGAGATCGCCGGTCCGGCCAAGATCGCGCTGATCGAACGCACCGGCGCCGACCTGCATGTGGTGGCCGGCGAATACGCCAACGCGCTCCAGGCCGCGCAGGCCTATGAGGCCGAGACCGGGGCGATGCAGATCCATGCCTATGATTCGCCCGCCACGGTGGCCGGTCAGGGCACCTGCCTGCGCGAGTGGGAGGAGCAGGGGCTGACCGCCGATACCGTGTTGATCGCGGTGGGCGGAGGCGGACTGATCGCCGGTGCGCTGGCCTGGCTGCGCGGCGCGCGCAAGGTGGTGGCGGTGGAGCCGGAAACCTCCTGCGCGCTGAACGCGGCGCTCATGGCCGGCGAGCCGGTGGATGTGGAGGTTTCCGGCATCGCCGCAAACGCGCTGGGGGCGCGGCGGATCGGCCGGATCTGCTTTGACCTGGCGCGGGAGTTCGAGGTGCAATCGGTTCTGGTGACCGACGACGCCATCGCCACCGCCCAGCGCGCCCTGTGGCAGGAACGGCGGCAGCTGGTGGAGCCGGCCGGCGCGGCGGCGCTGGCCGCGCTGATGTCGGGCGCCTATGTTCCGGCGCCGGGGGAACGGGTGGCCGTGCTGGTCTGCGGCGGCAATATCGCGCCCGATCCGCTGGGGTGATTGGCCCGGCCTCGCGGCCGGGCGCAATGGAGCAGGCGGACCGCCCGTTACAGATACCGCCCGCCGCGCTTGAGAACCTCGATCTGATAGCCGTCGGGGTCGGCGATAAAGAAAAACTCGGCAATCACCTCACCCGCGGGGGCAAAGGCCACGATGTCGCGCGGCGCGAGCCCTGCGGATTTGAGCCGCGCGTGCTCTGCCGCCAGATCCGCGACCGACACCGCCAGATGGCCATATCCGTCGCCCAGATCGTAGGGTTCGGTCCGGTCCTTGTTTACCGTCAGCTCCAGCTCGAACCCGGTCTCCTCGTTGCTGAGGTAGACCAGCGTGAAGCCGGGAAAATCCAGGCGGTCGGTGATCTTGAGACCAAAGGCGGTCTCGTAGAAGGCGACCGAACGCGCCTCGTCCAATACGCGGATCATGCTGTGGATGGCTTTGGCCATGGGTATCTCTCCTTGCCGGGGGTCTGATGGATTGTCGCCAGGCGGCGCGCCCGCTATAGGGCATGAAACCCGATCGGACGAGGAGAGAAAGATGTCCAACGCCCAACTGGAAGCCGCCATCGAATCCGCGTGGGAAAACCGCGATACCATCACCCCCTCGACCGGCGGCGAAACCCGCGAAGCCATCGAAGACACGCTGAACGCACTCGACAGCGGCACGCTCCGCGTGGCCGAGAAACAGGCCGACGGGTCGTGGCACGTGAACCAGTGGGCGAAAAAGGCCGTGCTGCTGGGCTTTCGCATCAAGGACATGGAAGTGCACGACAACGGCCCGCAGGGCTCGGGCTGGTGGGACAAGGTCGACAGCAAGTTCAAGGGCTGGGGCGAGGCCGAATGGAAATCCGCCGGGTTCCGCGCGGTGCCGAACTGCGTGGTGCGCAAATCGGCCTATATCGCGCCCGGCGTGGTGCTGATGCCCTCCTTCGTCAACCTCGGCGCCCATGTCGACGAGGGCACCATGGTGGATACCTGGGCCACCGTCGGCAGCTGCGCGCAGATCGGCAAGGGCGTGCACCTGTCGGGCGGCGTCGGCATCGGCGGCGTGCTGGAGCCGATGCAGGCCGGCCCGACGATCATCGAGGACAACTGCTTCATCGGCGCGCGGTCCGAGGTGGTCGAGGGCTGCATCGTGCGCGAGGGCTCGGTGCTGGGCATGGGTGTCTTCATCGGCAAATCGACCAAGATCGTCGACCGTGACACCGGCGAGGTGATGTATGGCGAGGTGCCGCCCTATTCGGTGGTGGTCGCCGGCTCGATGCCGTCAAAGAACGGCATCAACCTCTATTGCGCGGTGATCGTGAAGCGGGTGGACGCGCAGACCCGGTCCAAGACCGGCATCAACGAGTTGCTGCGCGACTGATCCTGCTTGGAGCCAAAGAAAAGGGCGGCCTCGACGATGAGGCCGCCCTTTTCTTTCCTGCCCGGAACAAGGCGCGCGGCGCCGCCACGCGGGTGCTTCCCCACCCGATACGCCCGGACCTCAGGCCTCCAGCAGTGCGCGGCTTTCAAAGCCCTTCAGCGAGGGGCGGGCCGCCGGGCCATATCCGAAATCCGCGGCCATGCCCGCATCCGGCATCAGGCGCAGAATTTCGTCCTGCGTTTCGGCATCGAAACTGCCGATGGTCTCCTGACCGGGATGATAGCTTTCGCTGTCCAGCCCGTTGCCGCGAATGATCTGGTGCCGGTCGAACATCACATGGACGTAGGTGACCGGGGCGCCGTCGCCGCGCAGGCGGATCGAGGCGCCGTTCACCAGATCCTTGGCCTTGACCAGAACCTCGCCCTCGCCGAACAGCAGCTCGGCCCGGGGCGAGCACATCAGCACCCGGTGGTTCTGCGACAGCTCGGCGGTTCCGTGATCGCCCAGCGCGCCCGCTTCGATTACCACCGGCGCGTCGCACCCGCTGGCCTGCCGTGTCGTCCGACCGCTCCACCGCACCGGCTGCGGGCCGTCGTCGCGGGTCATCACCATGTCACCGGGTTGCAGATCCTCGACCGCGACCATGCCGCCGGGCGTCTCGACCAGCGTGCCGGCCACCAGGCAGGGAACCGTGGTCATCTCGACAAAGGCGGTGTCGGTGTTCCCGTCGTCGTCCTCGACCTCATAGGTGAAAACGTTGGTCTCGGCATCGTCGTCGGTAAAGACGGTGACCGTGCCATCCGCGTTCAGCATCACCTGCTCGCCCGAGGGCAGGATGATGGTCTCGCCTGCCACGACATCCTGGCCGTTGATCTTGGTGATGGTCAGCGTCCCGCCGACCGAGCTTGAATCGTTTGCGAGCAGGTCGAACGTGCCGGATTCGCCCAGCACCTCGAGCTCGTCATCGCCGGCGATCAGCGCGGTCTGGATCGAGTCGCCGGCAATCAGCAGGTTGCTGTCGTAGATCGCATCGCCCGCGTCGGCGATGCCGATCTTGATCGTGTTTTCTTCGCCCGCGTTGACCGGCGCCTTCAGCGTCAGGGTCACCGTCAGCCCGTCCATCTCGGTATTGTAGAGGTCGAGCGATTTCGGGTTGTCGATATAGAGGTTCGAATTGCTCTCGTCGTTGATGTTGTCGATCGTGATGTCGCCGGAGCCGACCGTCAGTTCGGCCTGTACCCCGTTCACCCAGATCCCGACCGCGTCGTTGAAGCCGGAATCGACATATTCCAGATATTCCTCGGACGAAAAGGTCACCTGCATGGTCAGCGTATCGCCGTCCGGCACAAAGGTCGCCTCGAACACCGCGGCGTCATAGGTCTGATACCCGGCCAGATCGGTGAGATCGGAATCGCCCGGATCGTAGTTGTTGGTCGAGGTGGAGTTCGACGTGTTGGGATCACCGGACGAATTCGTCACATCCCGGGCCTCGCCGGTGGAGAGGATGACACCGGAGTCCGAGGGCGTCAGGTCCGGCGCGACCGTATCGCCGTTCGTGTAGATACCCGAGGCATCCGAATCGCCGGTATAGCTGGCCGAGGTGATGCTGATCCCGCTGCCGAACATGGCCTCTGCCATGTCCATCGCGGAGGCGGACGTGTCGATAGAAAGTTCGGACGCTGTAGCCATTACTGTGCCTCAAAATCTATTGGCGGCAACTTTTCGCTGCCTTTTCTTATGCTGAAGTCATGAAAAAAGAATTGGGCGAAAATGTGCAGTTTTTCCCGAATTTGCAGCTTTTTTCAAAATTGTTGCACCCGAACGGCCACGCTTGACCACGCCGGGACATTGCGGATATGGCCCGAAGGATGACACGCAAGGACAAACCCTCCCGTCAGCAGGTCTATACGCTGCTGGTCCAGATCGGCCGCAAATCCGGCGACGGCCTGCCCGAAGGCGCCACCGGTGCCGCGCTGATGTGCTTTGCCTCCGGCGTGGACGAGGCCGAGGCGGTGCGTGAGACCGTGGCGATCCTGAAACAGGCCGATACCGCCCCGCTCGATGTCACCGGCTACGGCACGCTGGAAGAGCGGCTCGAGGCCGGCCATGAAATCGACGGCGAGGAACGCGGGCTGATGCAGCGGGCGCTGGACGAGAACGCCGTGATCGTGGCGCAGATGACGCCCTTTTTCGGTGACGCCCCTGAGCCCGAGGACATCCTGCACTAACGCGCGGCGACCCGTGCCGCCGGCCGCGCCTCAGTTCCGAACCCCGAACCACTTGCGGTAGATCCGGTCATAGGTGCCGTCCTCGCGCAGGGCCAGAAGCGCCTGATTGACATCTTCGACCAATGCGCTGCCGGTGGGAAAGGCGATGCCGTAATTCTCGCGCAGGAATACCGGCCCGGCCAGGCGCGCCACCTCGCGCCCGCCGTGATTGGCATAGTAGGACAGGATCGGCGCGTCGAAGACGACCACATCGGCCCTCCCCTCCTCGAACGCGCGCAGCATCGGCTGCAACCCGTCATAGGCGTCATACCCCACCTCGCGCCGGTCCAGGAACCCGGCGGCCGTGGATCCCGCGATGGTCACCACCCGCTTGCCGTAAAGGTCATTGACCGAGTTGACCGACCCGCTGATCGCCTGAACCGTCATCACCGAGGTGATCTTGGCGACAAACACAGAGACTATGAACAGCGAGGAAATCACCAGGATCACGCCGAAAAGACGCCCCAGGATGGTGCGCGGCACCCTCTCCTCGAAGCCGCCGTTGACCACCAGGTTCAGCGCCCACCAGAACGAGGGGAACCAGGCCTCGTGCACGGGGCGGTCGAAATAGGGCTGCGCGCGGCGTTCGAACAGCCACATCAGCATGCCGCCGCCCAGCAGCATCACAAACGCCGCGACGATCGCGAGCAGCAGGTCGCGCGACAGCACCGAGCGCCATATCGACGCCCCCCGGGCCGAGTCGGCATGCACCATCATCTGCAACCCGGCCTCGAAAATCGGCTGGCTGAAATCCATGATACCTTCGCGCGCGGCGGTGATCGAGATATTGGCCATCGCCAGATCGGCCCTGCCATCGGTCACAGCGCTCAGCATGTCGGAGAACTGGTCCACCCGCTCGACGCGGTGGTCCCACTGCAACGCCTCGGACAGGGCGGCCAGCAGATCCATCGAGAAACCGTTCTCCTTGCCGCCCTCGACCATCGAGAACGGCGGGCGGGTGACCGTGGCCACGGTCAGGGTCTGGGCCGCGGCACAATGCGCCCACAGCCCCAATCCCACCAAGAAAGCAGCAATAAATCTTGTCATCTGTCCCCGGTTTTTCCCGTTGCTTAAGCACAAACCGGCGGTGCGGCAAGCCGTCGGTGGCCCGGAATCCGCCCGGGGTTGGCTTTGCCGGCGTTTCAGCCCAATTTGACGCCGCCCGCGACAGACCTGCAAAGGATAAAACCATGCCCAAGACCGACCCCGCCCGCCTGACCGCCGACCTGATCCGCTGCCCCTCGGTTACGCCCGAGGAGGGCGGCGCGCTGGTGCTGCTGGAGGAGCGGCTGAGCGCGGCCGGTTTCACCTGTGCCCGCGCCGATCGCGGCGGGGTGGCCAACCTTTTTGCCCGCTGGGGCGACAAGGGGCATGTGCGGACATTCGGCTTCAACGGTCATACCGATGTGGTGCCGGTGGGCGACGCGGCCGCCTGGACGGTGCCGCCCTTCGGCGCGGTCGAGAAGGACGGTGTGCTCTACGGACGCGGCGCCACCGACATGAAATCCGGCGTCGCCGCCTTTGCCGCCGCCGCCATCGACCTGGTCACCGACACCCCGCCCGACGGCGCGGTGGTCCTGGCCATCACCGGCGACGAGGAGGGCGATGCGGTCGACGGCACCGTGGCGCTGCTCGATTACATGGCGCAGGCGGGCGAGGCGATGTCGGTCTGTCTGGTGGGCGAACCCACCTGCCCCGAGACCATGGGCGAGATGATCAAGATCGGCCGGCGCGGCTCGATGACCGCATGGTTCACGGTGGTGGGGGTGCAGGGGCATTCGGCCTATCCGCACCGGGCGCGCAACCCACTGCCGGCGATGGCGCGGCTGATGGACCGGCTGGCCAGCCATGAGCTGGACCGGGGCACCGCGCACTTCGATCCCTCGACGCTGGCGGTGGTGACCATCGACACCGGCAACACCGCGACCAACGTGATCCCCGCCCAGTGCAGCGGCGCGGTGAACATCCGCTTCAACGATACCCATACCGGCGCCGCGCTGACCGACTGGCTGCGCGCCGAGGCCGACCGGGTGGCCGAAGACTTTGGCGTGGCGGTGGAAATGCGGGTGAAGATCTCCGGCGAAAGCTTCCTCACCCCGCCGGGGCCGCTGTCCGATCTGGTCTCGGCGGCGGTGCAGGCCGAGACCGGCGTGACACCGGTGCTGTCGACAACGGGGGGCACCTCGGACGCGCGGTTCATCAAGGATCACTGCCCGGTGGTGGAATTCGGGTTGGTCGGCAAGACCATGCACCAGGTCGATGAGAACGTGCCGGTCGATCAGATCCACCAGCTCAAGGCGATCTATACCCGCATCCTCAGGGACTATTTCGCCTGAGGCCGGGCCCATGCGCCGCACGCTGATCGTGATGGTCAAGGAACCGCGCCCGGGACGGGTGAAAACCCGGCTGGGGCGCGAGATCGGGGCGGTTCCGGCCGCCTGGTGGTACCGGCATCAATGCGCGCGGCTGCTCAGGCGTTTGCACGACCCGCGCTGGCAAATTCTGCTGGCGGTGGCGCCGGACCGGGCGGTGCGCTCGGCCCTGTGGCCATCGGACCTGCCGCGGGTTTCGCAGGGCAGCGGCGATCTGGGCCGGCGGATGCTGCGGCTGCTGCAACGGCCCGGCGGCCCGGTTTGCCTGATCGGCTCCGACATTCCCGGCGTCACCCCCGCCCATATCGCCCGCGCCTTCGCGCTTCTGGGCTCGCACGACGCGGTTTTCGCCCCGGCCGCGGACGGCGGTTTCTGGCTGGTCGGCGCCACCCATCCCGGCCGCCTGCCCCGGACGCTCTTTGACGGCGCGCGCTGGTCCACCGAACACGCGCTTGGCGACAGTATCGCCACCCTGTCCGGATACCGCATCGCGCTGGCCGATACGCTTCATGACGTGGATACCGCCGCCGATCTGCGCCGGTAGGCCGTTCTCCGGCCCGCAAATGGCGCATGTCCGGGCACCGGGAACAGCCCGCCCGGACCGCCGGACTCCGGTCTGGAGCTTCGGTCCGATTTTGTGCCGGGATCCGCCGGCGGCCCGTCGGGATCCGGTCGCTTTTCGCCATGACGCCGCCCCCGTGGCGTGCTAGGGCAAAACCATGACGCGCATTCCCTCCAGACAGGAAATCCTCGACTGGATTTCCGCCCACCCCACCCAATCGTCGAAACGCGATATCGCCAAGGCGTTCGGGATCAAGGGGGCCGACCGGATCGACCTGAAACGGGTTCTGAAAGAGCTCGAATCCGAGGGGCATCTGGAAAAGCGCAAGAAGACCTACCGCGACGCGGACAGCCTGCCGCCCGTCACCGTGCTTCAGGTCAAAGCACCGAATGCCGATGGCGACCTTTTCGCGCGCCCGCTGGAATGGCACGGCGAGGGGGTGGAGCCGATCGTTCTGGTCGTGCCCCGCGCCTCTGACCCGGCTCTGGGCGAGGGGGACCGCATCCTGGCCCGCATGACCCTGGTGCATGAAGAGGATCACAATTACGAGGCGCGGCTGATCCGCCGCATCGGCACCAATCCCAAGCGCGTCCTGGGAATTTTCCGCAAGGGGGCCGAGGGCGGCCGGATCGTGCCGATCGACAAGGGCACCAGCACCGAATGGAACGTCCCCGAAGACGCCCGCCATGGGGCGAAGGACGGCGAGCTGGTCGAGGCCGAGCAATCCGGGCCCAAGGGCCGCATGGGCCTGCCGCGCGCCCGCATCGTCGAGCGGCTGGGCGACCCCAGCGCGCCCAAGGCGGTGTCGCTGATCGCAATCCACCAGCACGGCATTCCCGATGCCTTTCCCGACGAGGTGATCGCCGAGGCCGACGCCTGCAAGCCGGTCGGGCTGAACGGGCGCGAGGATCTGCGCGATCTGCCGCTGATCACCATCGACCCGGTCGATGCGCGCGACCGCGACGATGCCTGTCTTGCCCTGCCCGATGACGACCCCAAGAATCCCGGCGGCTTTGTGATCTGGGTCGCCATCGCCGATGTGGCCGCCTTTGTGCGCCCCGGCAGCGCGCTGGACCGCGAGGCGCGCAAGCGCGGCAACTCCTCCTATTTCCCCGACCGTGTGGTGCCGATGCTGCCCGACCGGCTGTCGGGCGATCTGTGCTCGCTGCACGAGAACGTGCCGCGCGCCTGCGTCGCCGTGCGGATGCAGATCACCCCCGAGGGGCGCGAGATCGGCCACAAGTTCGTGCGCGGGCTGATGCGTTCCGCCGCCGCGTTGACCTATGCCGAGGTGCAGGAGGCCGTCGACGGCAACCCCAATGAGCGCACCGAGGCGCTGGTCGAGCCGGTTCTGAAACCGCTCTACGCCGCCTATCACGCGCTGCGGAAGGCGCGCGAGCACCGCCAGCCGCTCGACCTGGACCTGCCCGAACGGCGCATCGTGCTGTCCGAGGACGGCAAGGTGGAGTCGGTCAATTTCCGCGACCGGCTGGACGCACACCGGCTGATCGAGGAATTCATGATCCTCGCCAACGTGGCCGCTGCGGAAACGCTCAACGCCAAGCGCTCGCCGCTGTTGTTCCGGGTGCACGAGGAACCCAGCCCCGAGAAGCTCGAGGCGCTGCGAGAGACCGCGCAGGCGGCAGGCTATACGCTGGCCAAGGGGCAGGTGCTGCAAACCCGGCACCTGAACGCGCTGCTGGACCAGGCCGCCGGCAGCGACGACGCGGAACTGATCAACCTGTCGACCCTGCGGTCGATGACGCAGGCCTATTACAGCCCCGAGAACTTTGGCCATTTCGGGCTGGCGCTGGCGCATTACGCGCATTTCACCTCGCCGATCCGGCGTTATGCCGACCTGATCGTGCACCGGGCGCTGATCGCCGCGCATCGCTGGGGCGACGACGGGCTGACCGCGGACGAGATCGAGCGGCTGCAACAGACCGCCGAACATATCTCCGAGACCGAGCGCCGTTCGATGATGGCCGAGCGCGACACCACCGACCGCTATCTGGCGGCCTATCTCAGCGAGCGGGTGGGCAATGAGTTCACCGGGCGCATCAGCGGAATCGCCCGCTTTGGCGCCTTTGTGAAACTGGACGAGACCGGCGCCGACGGGCTGATCCCGATCCGCACGCTGGGGCGGGAGTATTTCCATTTCGACCGCGAGGCCGGCACGCTGATGGGCTCGGACACCGGGCTGACCATTGCCATCGGCCAGCGGGTCACCGTCCGCCTGGTCGAGGCCGCCCCGGTCTCGGGCGGGCTTGAGCTGGAGCTTCTGTCGCTCGAGGACAAGGCGCTGCCGCGTGGCCCGACCGCCGGACGTGGCCGCACCACCCCGAAACGCAAGGCGGGGCAGGCCCGGAAGAAATCCGACAAGCTCAAACGCAAGCTGCGGCGGCCGCGCTGAGGCGACCGGCTCAAACCTGCCGTCGCCGCCCCCACCGCCACAGCCAGCTTTCGCGAAACCCGTTTTCGCGCTAGAATCGGCGTCGAGCAGTCGAACAGGACAATAAAAATGCGTGTTTGGTTATGTGCCGCGGGGCTGGCCCTGTTTGGGGCGGATTCCGTTTTGGCCGAGGCAGTTATGCGATCCTCCCACCCCGAGATCCGGCCCCCTGTGGCATCGGACACCGTGCAGCGGGCCAGTTCCTCGGTGCTGGTATCGCTGCGGCCCAGCCCGCGCCCCGTCCGCAGGGAGGCCGTTATGCCCACCGTGAACGAGCATGCCGCGAACGTCCGCTTTCAGAACTGGATCGGCGCGTTCAAGGATCGCGCGGCGGCGCAGGGCATCCGCCGCCACGTGCTCGACCGGGCCTTTGCCGGGGTGCAATACGACGCCGAGGTGATCCGCCGCGACCGCAACCAGTCGGAGTTCACCAAACCGATCTGGGAGTATCTGGAAAGCGCCGCCTCGGACAGCAGAATTGCCAATGGTCGCAAGGCCCTGGAGGACAACCGCGCGACACTGGAGGCGATCGAACGACGCTATGGTGTGGACAAGGAGGTCGTGCTGGCGATCTGGGGGCTGGAGTCCGCCTATGGCAGTCATCGCGGCAAGGACAACCTGGTGCGCTCGCTGGCGACGCTGTCCTTTGACGGGCGGCGGGCCAGGTTTTTCGAGAGCCAGCTCATCGCCGCGCTGCGCATCCTGCAAAGCGGCGACACCACGCCGCAGAACATGACCGGAAGCTGGGCCGGCGCGATGGGTCATACCCAGTTCATGCCGACCTCTTATCTGGAGTATGCGGTGGATTTCACCGGCGACGGGCGGCGCGACATCTGGTCGGATGACCCCACCGACGCACTGGCCTCGACCGCCGCCTATCTCAAGCGGTTCGGCTGGATCAAGGGGCAGCCCTGGGGGATCGAGGTGCGCCTGCCACCAGATTTTGATTTCAAACTGGCGCAGCGGCAGATCAAGAAGCCCGCCGCGGACTGGGCGAGGCTGGGGGTTCGGGACGTCGAGGGACGGTCGGTCCCCGACCATGGCGCGGCCGCGATCCTGCTGCCCGCCGGGGGGCATGGCGCGGCGTTCATGGTGTTCGACAATTTCCGGGTGATCGAACGCTACAACCCGGCGGATGCCTATGTGATCGGGGTGGGCCATCTGGCCGACCGGATCAGGGGTGGCGCGCCGGTGCAGGCCGAGTGGCCGCGCGGCGACCGGGTGCTGACCCTTGCCGAGCGCAAGGAGATGCAGCGGCTGCTGACCGCGAAGGGGTATCAGACCGCCGGGATCGACGGGCGGATCGGACCGAAGACGATGGCGGCGGTGCGCGCCTATCAGACGGCGAGCGGGTTGCTGCCGGACGGCTATGCCTCGCTCGACCTGCTGAAGCGGTTGCGGTAGGCGCGCGCGGGGCATTTACCCCGGGATCCGGCCCGAGTCGGGGCTGCATCTGCGCCACTCGCGCCGCCGGGTTGGGGTGTTTCGCGGCGATTGTGTACACTCTACCCACCCCCGCCCGGCCTTTGGCGCAGCGGAATGGGGGGTTTTTCCGCCCGAATGTACGAAACCGGCCATGCGCCCCGAGATCGCCGCACCAAAGGGTTAATCCACACGCGATCGTGACCCGCCCACCGGTCGCTTGCCGGCCTCTGCGGGGTGCGGCCTCGGGCGAGGATATTTGCGGTGAATGGAAAAGCGCGCGCCGCTCCCTGCCGGACCAGCGCGCGCCCTTCTTTGTCCGTGTATCCGGCGTCAGCCCGGGGACATCCCGCGCAGGCGTTCGGAGCGGCGGCGCAGCATCTCGACCACGGTGAGCAGGCAGATCGAGATGCCCACCAGGATCGTCGCCACCGCGAGGATCGTCGGGCTGATCTGTTCGCGCAGGCCCGTGAACATCTGCCAGGGCAGCGTCTTTTGCCCGGCCGAGCCGACGAAGAGCACCACGACCACCTCGTCGAAGGAGGTGATGAAGGCGAAGAGCCCGCCGGAGATCACGCCGGGCAGGATCAGCGGCATCTGCACCCGGAAGAAGGTGGTGACCGGATCCGCGCCCATGTTGGCCGCCGCCCGGGTCAGCGAACGGTCGAAGCCCACCAGCGTCGCGGTCACGGTGATGATGACAAAGGGAATTCCGAGCGCCGCATGGGCCAGCACCACGCCGAAATAGGTGCCCTGAAGCCCGATGCGCGAATAGAAGAAATACATCCCCGCCGCCGAGATGATCAGCGGCACGATCATCGGCGAGATCAGGATCGCCATGATCGGACGACGGAACGGCACATGTTCGGCGCTGAGCCCGATCGCGGCCAGGGTTCCGAAGCTGACCGACAGCAGGGTCGCCACCGGCGCGATCATCACCGAGTTGCGCAGCGCCTGCTGCCAATCGTCATTGGTGAAGAAATCGCGGTAGTGCTTGAGCGAGTAGCCGGCCGGGTCGAGCCGCAGCATCTCGGGGGTGAAGGTGAAGAAGTTCTCGGCGTTGAAGCTGAGCGGCATCACCACCAGGATCGGGGTGATGAGGAACACCAGGATCGCACCGCAGATCACCCGGAACGTGAAGTGCCACAGCACCTGACCCGGGGTCAGATAGGTCGGCAGCTTGGCCCGGTAGCGCCCCTCGTAGAGCCAGAAGGTGAACCAGCCGAAGAACCAGCCGAAGCCCGCGCCCAGGATCAGCCCGGGCGCGCCGCCGATCAGCCAGCCGCCGGCCACGAACAGCGCGGCCATCCCCCAGCGCGTCGCCTTTTCGCTTTCGATCACACGGGTGACGGCCAGTGCCAGCGCCGCCATCAGCGCCGCGCCGGCAACGATGCCCAGCAGGCCACTGCCCTGGGCGGTGCCGACGAAGAGCCCGGCAAGGGCGCCGGCGGCGGCGACCACCGGCACGTAGAAGGTGACGGGTGTGCGGTATATCGGGGTCAGTGCAGCCACGTCTCAGTCTCCCTTTCCGAAGGCGCCGGCCGAGGCGGCGGGGCGGGGGCAGGTTTCGATCTTGGTATTCATCGCGCTACCCCAGCTTCACGTTATCGATGCCGACGATCTTGTCGTAGACCCAGTAGAGCAGCATCACGACCGCCAGCAGGATCGAGCCGAGCGCGGCGGCCAGCCCCCAGTTGAGCGAGGACGAGATGTGATAGGCGATCCGGTTCGAGATGAATGTCCCGGTGGTGCCGCCGACAATCTCGGGCGTGATGTAATAGCCGATCGACAGGATGAAGACGAGGATCGAGCCCGCGCCGATCCCCGGCACGCTTTGCGGGAAATAGACCCGCCAGAAGGCGGTCCAGTTGGTCGCGCCCAGCGATTTTGCCGCCCGCAGATAGGTCGGCTGGATCGTCTGCATCACCGAATAGAGCGGCAGGATCATGAACGGCAGCAGGATATGCGTCATCGCCACGATGGTGCCGAACTGGTTGTTGATCATCACCAGGCGCGAATCGTCGGCCACGATGCCGAGCCAGACCAGCGTGTCGTTGATCACGCCCTGTTGTTGCAGCATCACCTTCCAGGCCGAGGTCCGCACCAGCAGCGAGGTCCAGAACGGCAGCAGCACCAGGATCATCAGCAGGTTGGCCGTGCGCGTCGGCAGGTTGGCCAGGATCCAGGCCACGGGATAGCCCAGCAGGATGCAGGACAGCGTGATCATGATCGACATGAAGATGGTCCGCTTGAACAGCATCATGTAGATCTGCTGGTTCTCGGGCCGCGCCTCGATGCCGTGGGGGGTTTTCTGCATGTCCACGGAGTTCAGGAAATAGCCGGCGGTATAATTCGGCGCAAAGGCCTTGATCGTGCCCCAGACCTCGGGGTCCAGCCAGTCCTTGTCGGCAGCGGCGAACTGTTCCGACAGGGTGACGGTTTCAAACCCGCCAACCGCGGCGGCGGCCTGGGCGATGCGGGCGTCGGCGGCGCCGCTGCCGCCGGTTGCAACCAGGTCGAGGTAGAGCGTGGTGAAGAGGACATCCTCGATATCCTCTTTCGCGGGATCGTCACCCTCGGACGCGAGGTAGGCGGTCCAGCGATCCCAGGCGCGGGCGGTCAGCGGCAGCGCGGCGCGGTTGCCGTTGTTTTGCATCATCGCCACCCAAGTCGCCGGTTCCGCCCAGCCCGGGTCGAGCGCGGTGATCTGGTCGGTATAGGTATCGGTGTCGAAGCGGCCGACGCGGCGGCCGGTCTTGCGGAACAGCGACGACACGCCGGTTTTCTCGTAGTTCAGGCGAGTGCCGAGTCGGGTGTGCAGTTTTTGCGCCTCGGCGAAGAAGAGATCGACGTAGAGTGCCGCGAACACCGGTTCGGCGGGCGGCGCGCCCGCCTCGGAATCCCAGTCGGCCAGTGCGACGACGGTTTCGGGCAGCGTTTCGGACACGATCTGGTTCTCGACCGAGCGGAACAGCATGTCGGCGATCGGCGCGATGAAGGTCAGCAGCACAAAGATCAGCAGCGGCGCGATCAGAGCCAGGGCGCGCATTTTCTGCCGCCTGAGGGCGCGGTTCAGGCTGCGTTTGAGCGGGGTGCCGTCGGCGGCCAGAACCGGGCCGTCGGCCGGACCGCCGGGAGCGTGCACCTGCTCCCGCGCGGCGTATGCGGCGGCCTCGTGCAGCGCGTCTTCGGGGGTGGGTGCGTCGGCCGTCTGGGGACCGGTGCTCTTGAGATCGCTCATGTCTGTGCCCTCCGCCACGATGATGGCGCTGCCGGCCGCGCGGCGTTCAAGTTCCGTGCCCCGGAGTATTCGGTCGGGGCGATTGTCCTGCGGGGATCAGTGCCGCCACTCTGGGCAGAGCCCCCCGGCAGAGCGGGGGGATGGGCCCGGCGTCCGGGCCCATCCGTCAATCGTTACGACAGGGCCTTACTTGGCCAGCCACGCCTGGAACTTGGCGTCGATGTCGTCGCGGTAGTCTGCCCAGAACTCGTAGTTATAGAGGAACGTGTTCTTGGCGTTGTTGGGGTCGGTCGGCATGTGCGGCGCCATCTCGATGCCCAGATCGGCATGTTGGCCAACCAGCGGCGCCGAGGAGGCACGGGCCGGGCCGTAGGAGATATACTTGGCCTGATCCGCCAGACGCTGGGTGTCGGTGGCGAACATCAGGAAGTCCTTGACCCTGGCCAGACGGTCGGCCGGCAGACCGGCGGGAATGATCCAGCCGTCCAGGTCGAACACCTGCGCGTCCCACAGCATGGCGACCGGCTGCTTCTGCTCTTCGATGACCGAGAACAGACGACCGTTGTAGGTCGAGCCCATCACCACTTCGCCATCGGCGAGCAGCTGCGGCGTGTCGGCGCCGGCGGACCACCAGATCACGTTGTCCTTGATGGTGCCGAGCTTGGCGAGGGCCTTTTCCTGCCCCTCGGGGGTGGCCAGCACGTCATAGACCTCGTCCTTGGCGACGCCATCGCAGAGCAGTGCCCACTCCATGTTGTTGATCGGACGCTTTTCCAGGGCGCGCTTGCCCGGGTAGGCCTCGAGGTCGAACACGTCGCAGATGTCATCCGGCGGGGTGTCGCCGACCAGGTCGGTGCGATAGCCGAAGGTGGTCGAATAGACGATCTGCGGGATGAAGCAGTCGGACACCAGCAGGTCGCCGAAATCATCCGCGGCCGAGGTGCCGTCGGGTGCCGCGGCCAGATCCTTGTCGGGGTCGATTTCCATCGCCAGGCCTTCGTCGCACAGGCGGATGGCATCGGCGGCGACCACATCGACCAGATCCCAGGTGACGTTGCCGGCCTCGTTCATGGCGCGCAGCTTGGCCACCGCCTCGTTCGAGCTTTCGTCCCACACGACCTTAACGTCGGGGTGCATTTCCATGTAGGGCGCGGAATAGGCGTTGACCTGGGATTTCTGGTAGGCACCGCCCCAGCTGACCAGGGTCATGTCATTGGCCATTTCCTCGGCCATCGCCATCGGGGCGAGCAGCGCCGTGCTGGCAGCCAGCGCAGCAATAAACTTGGTTTTCATGATATAAGACTCTCCTTGTGGTTTTCGCGTTGTGGTTTTCGCGTTTCCTTGTTCCTCCCCGGTCTGTCTGCCGGGGTTGCGGCACATCCGTGCCGCTAGGCGTCGAGCGCCCGGCAATCCTGCGGAAGCCAGCCGATCTCGATCTGTTCGCCCGGCTTCAGCCGGACCTGGTCCGGGGCATTGCGCGACTTGATAATGAAATCATCATTGCCGGCAACGCTCAGACGTGTGCGGAACACGTCGCCCATATAGATGAATTCCTTGACCGTCGCCTTGAGCAGATGCGCCCCTTCCTGCAGGCGGTCCTTCTGGAATTCGACGCGCTCGGGGCGGATCGAAACCTTGGTTCGGTCACCCACCTTGTTGACGTTGACCGGCATGCAGTCGATCACCTCACCGTCGTCAAGCTCGACCAGCGCCAGATTCTCGCTGAGTTCCTTGACGGTGCCTTCGAGCGTGTTGTTCTCGCCGATGAACTGGGCCACGAAACTGTTTTGCGGGCTTTCATAAAGCTCGTCCGGCGGCGCGATCTGCTGGATGCGGCCATCGTCGAACACCGCGACCCGGTCGGACATGGTCAGCGCCTCGGTCTGGTCGTGGGTCACGTAGACCACGGTAATGCCCAGACGGTGTGCCAGGTCGGTGATCTCGAACTGCATCTTTTCGCGCAACTGCTTGTCGAGCGCGCCCAGCGGTTCGTCCATCAGCACCAGCTCGGGCTCGAACACCAGGGCGCGGGCCAGCGCGATCCGCTGCTGCTGACCGCCCGAAAGCTGCGCCGGGCGACGGCCGCCGAAATCGCCCATCTCGACCATGTCGAGCGCCCGCTTGACCTTGGCCTCGCGGTCGGACTTGCCGATCTTGCGAACCTCGAGCGGAAAGCTCAGGTTTTCGTTGATCGTCATGTGCGGGAACAGGGCGTAGTTCTGGAACACCATGCCGATGCCGCGCTTGTGCGGCGGGATGTTGTTGATCGGCCGTCCGTCGAGCTTGATCTCGCCATGGGTGGCGGTTTCGAACCCGGCCAGCATCATCAGGCAGGTGGTCTTGCCGGAGCCTGAGGGGCCAAGCATCGTCAGAAACTCGCCCTTCGGCATTTTCAAGTTGAGATCTTTGACGACTAAAGTTTCGCCATCATAGCTCTTCTGCACACGCTCGAACTCTACGAACGCATCGTTGCTTGATGTATCGGCCAAGAGTGGCTCCCCGTGTAATCGTTATGCTGCGGTCTGCGCCGCTTTCTATAAGGAAATAAAGCCTGTTAGCGCCCGTAGCGCAACCCGTTTACTAAAAAATGCCCCGATCGGTCCTATTCGGAAGCGGTCGGGAGGGCCTCTATAGTGGGTGAAAAACCCGACTCCACAACATGATGCGGCGCCGCTTTCTTAATCAGGGCACATTGCCGTTTCGCGCGCTCTGCACTGGGCAAAAAAAAATTTGCGGGGGCGGCGCGTTGTGCCCATATGGGCCGGTTCCATGACAGATTCACGAGGCGCGAAATGAGTGTGATTGACCTGCCGTTTTCCAGTGCAGAATACCAGCGGCGGCTGAATTTGACGCGCCGAGAGATGGCCGAACGGGGCCTTGATGCGCTGTTCGTCACCGATCCGTCGAATCAGGCCTGGCTGACCGGATACGACGGATGGTCATTTTATGTGCACCAGGGGGTGATCGTCCTTCCGGATCAGGATCCGATCTGGTGGGGCCGCAACCAGGACGCCAACGGCGCGGTGCGCACGGTCTGGATGCCGGAGGACCGGATCTGGAGCTATGCCGACAATTACGTGCAGTCGAGCGAGCGTCACCCGATGCAGGATCTGTCGGCGCGGCTGGCCGGGCTGGGGCTGGAACAGGGCCGGGTCGGGCTGGAGATGGACAATTACTATTTCTCCGCCAAGGCGTTCGAGACCCTCTCGACCACGCTGTCGCAGGTGTTCTGGGTCGATGCCACCGGGCTGGTGAACTGGCAGCGCGGCGTGAAATCGGGCGAGGAGATCGCCTTTATGCGCAAGGCGGCGGCGATTTCGGAAAAGATCGTCGACGGGCTGCTTGAGCGGGTCGAGCCGGGCGTTCCCAAGAACGAGGTGGTTGCCGAGATCTTCCGCGATGCGATTCGCGGCGTCGAGGGGGCCTGGGGCGATTACCCGGCGATTGTGCCGCTGCTGCCATCGGGGCCGGATGCCGCCGCGCCGCATCTGACCTGGGACGGGCGCCCGTTCGAGAACGGACATGCGACGTTCTTCGAGGTCTCGGGCTGTTACCGGCGGTATCACACGCCGTTCTGCCGCACGATCTTTCTGGGCACACCGCCGGATTTCCTGTTGCGGGCCGAGGCGGCGCTGATCGAGGGGCTGGAGGCCGGGTTGGAGGCGGCGCGGCCGGGCAACCGCGCCTGTGACATCGCCAATGCGCTGGCCGAGCCGCTGGAGCGGGCCGGGATCGAACGCGGCGCGCGCTGCGGCTATCCGATCGGGCTGAGCTATCCGCCCGACTGGGGCGAGCGCACCATCTCGCTGCGGGCCGAGGACGAGACCGTGCTGGAGCCGGGGATGACCTTTCATTTCATGCCGGGGCTGTGGATGTTCGACTGGGGGCTGGAGATCACCGAGAGCATCCTGATCCGCGACGAGGGTCCGGCCGAGACCTTCTGCGACCGCCCCAGAAAGATGTTCGTCAAGCCATGAGCACGCGGCTGAACGAGAGCGTGGCGCTGCTGGAGCGGCTGATTTCCTATCCGACGGTGTCGGCGGAGAGCAACCTGGCGCTGATCGCCGATCTGGCGCAGCGGCTGGAGGACAGCGGCGCGCGGGTGGATCTTTTCCGCGACCAGACCGGGCAGAAGGCCAACCTGTTCGCCACCATCGGGCCGGAGGCGCCGGGGGGCATCGTGCTGTCCGGCCATACCGATGTGGTTCCGGTGGCCGACCAGGACTGGAGCAGCGATCCCTTTGCGCTGCGGGCCGAGGACGGGCGGCTTTTCGGGCGCGGCAGTTGCGACATGAAGGGGTTCATCGCCGCCGCCACGGCGATGGCGCCAACCTATGCGCAGGCCAAACTGCGCCGCCCGGTGCATTTCGCCTTTACCTATGACGAGGAGGTCGGCTGCCTTGGCGCCCGCACGCTGGTGCCCGAGCTGGAGAAACGCGGGCTGCGTCCGTCGATGGCGGTGATCGGCGAGCCGACCTCGATGCAGGTGATCGAGGGGCACAAGGGCTGTTGCGAATATACCGTGCGGTTTTCCGGGCTGGAGGGGCACGGATCGTCGCCCGAGCGGGGGGTAAACGCGGCGGAATATGCGGCGCGCTATGTCACGCGGCTGATGGAGCTGCGCCAGGCGCTGATGCTGCGGGCGCCCGGCGACGGCCGGTTCGACCCGCCCTGGACAACACTGAACGTGGGGCGGATCAGCGGCGGGGTGGCGCATAACGTGATCGCCGGCAAGGCCGAGGTCGAATGGGAAATGCGCCCGGTACAGGACGGCGACGTCGATTTCGTCAAGGAGGCGGTGGCGGCCTATGTCGATCACGAGCTGTTGCCGGCGATGCGCGCGGTCTGCGACGAGGCCTGGATAGAGACCGAGGTGATCGGCGAGGTCGCCGGCCTGATCCCGATGGACGACAACGCCGCGCGCGATCTCGTGGCGCGGCTGGTGGGGGCGAACGGGGCGCATGTGGTGCCCTTCGGCACCGAGGCCGGGCTGTTCCAGAAACTGGGCCTGTCGGTGGTGGTCTGCGGGCCGGGCTCGATCGAGCAGGCCCACAAGCCGGACGAGTTCGTCAGCCTCGACCAGATGCAGGCCTGTCTGGACATGCTGGAGAAGCTGGGGAAATCGGCGGCGCTGGTGGGGTAAACGCCGCCTGCTTTCGCTCCGACAGTCTGCCGATCGCCCGGCCGCAGGGCCGGGCGCGCCCCTCCTCAACGCCGCACAAACGAAAGGGGGCGCCGAAACGCCCCCTGCTTTTTCTGTGCAAAAATAACCGGATAGGGCGCTGGCCGTCAGCTGCGCACCAGTTTCTCGTAGCTCTCGGCGATGTCGCGGGTCAGGGCGCCGACCTCGAAGGTATAGTCACCGATCTGGCCCACCGGGGTGACCTCGGCGGCGGTGCCGGTCAGCCAGCATTGTTCGAAGCTTTCCAGCTCGCCCGGCTCGATATGCCGCTCGTGCACCTTGATGCCCTTCTCCTCCAGCATGCCGATCACGGTCTGGCGGGTGATGCCGTTGAGGAAACAGTCCGGCAGCGGCGTATGCACCTCGCCGTCCTTGACGAAGAAGATATTGGCGCCGGTCGCCTCGGCCACATAGCCGCGGTAGTCCATGAACAGCGCGTCCGAACAGCCCTTGGCCTCGGCCGCGTGCTTGGACATGGTGCAGATCATGTAGAGGCCGGCGGCCTTGGCGTTGACCGGGATGGTTTCGGGGCTGGGACGTTTCCATTTGGAGATGTCGAGCTTGGCGCCCTTCATCTTGGCGTCGCCGTAATAGGCGCCCCATTCCCAGCCGGCCACCGCCAGGCGCACCGGGTTGCGGGCGGCCGAGACGCCCATATCCTCGCCGGCGCCGCGCCAGGCCACCGCACGCACATAGGCGTCGGTCCAACCGTTGGCCGCGAGCATGGCGTATTTGGCCGCCTCGATCTCCTCGACCGAATAGGGGATCTCCATGTCCAGCAGCTGCGCCGAGTTGCGCAGGCGCCTGGAGTGCTCCACGCCCTTGAATATCTTGCCGTTATAGCAGCGCTCGCCCTCGAACACCGAGGACGCGTAGTGCATCGCGTGGGTCAGAATATGTACGTTCGCCTCGCGCCAGTCGATCAGCTCGCCATCCATCCAGATCTTGCCGTCGCGGTCATCATATCCCGACATGTCACGCTCTCCATCTGCTTGCGTGGTTTCCGTTTGTTGCATAGTTACGTCCGAAACGGACATAAAGTTGCGCAAAAGATGCGATTCGATACCGGTTCGGTCTTGGAATGTCAACAAGACTGACGTAAACTCGAAGAATGCGCAGGAGCAGTGGGGGAGACGACCATGACGGACGGGCGAACGGCACAGGTCCATAGCGGCGAAAACCTGCTGTTCCTCACCGACGAGCAATTGCGGCAGGGCATCGAGGCGATGTTCTTTGCCTATCGCGGCTTTACCGCCGACCCTGACCGCATTCTGGCCGACATGTCCTATGGCCGGGCGCATCATCGGGCGATCCACTTCATCAACCGCGCGCCGGGGACCACGGTGAACAATCTGCTGGCGATCCTGGGCGTGACCAAGCAATCGCTGAACCGGGTGCTGCGGACGCTGATTGCCGACGGGCTGGTGGAGAGCCGGGTCGGCAACCTCGACAAGCGCGAGCGGCATCTCTATCTGACCGAGGCCGGTCACGAGCTGGAGGCGCAGCTGTCCGACGCCCAGCGCGCCCGGATGCGCGCCGCCTTCCGCGATGCCGGGCCGGAGGCGGTGGCGGGGTTCCGCAGGGTGCTGGAGGCGATGATGGATGCCGATATGCGCCGCGCCTATACCCGGCTGAGGGATACCGTCGGATGAGCGGAATGGACGCGCACCTGCTGATCGTGGACGACGACGAGCGGATCCGTGATCTGCTTCGCAAGTTCTTGATGCGGCACGGCTTTCTTGTGACCGCAGCGCGCGACGCGCAACACGCGCGGCGGGTGCTGGCGGGGCTGGAGTTCGACCTGATCGTGATGGATGTGATGATGCCCGGCGAGGACGGCGTGAGCCTGACGCGGGCGCTGCGCGAAACACTCGACACGCCGATCCTGCTGCTGACCGCGCGGGGCGAGACCGAGCATCGCATCGCCGGGCTGGAGGCGGGCGCCGACGATTACCTGGCCAAGCCGTTCGAGCCCAAGGAACTGCTGCTCAGGATCAATGCGATCCTGCGGCGGATGCCCGACATCCCGGCGGCGCAGACGGTGCCGAAGATCCTGCATCTGGGGCCGATCCGCTATGATATCGAGCGCGGCGAGATGTGGCAGGGCGAGGCGCTGGTGCGGCTGACCGCGACCGAGAGCCAGCTGATGCGGATCTTTTCCGCCTGCCCCGGCGAGCCGGTGAGCCGCGCCAAGCTGGTCGAGGATCTGGGCCGCGACCGCGGCCAGGCGCAGGAACGCGCGGTGGATGTGCAGATCACCCGGCTGCGGCGCAAGATCGAGCCGGACCCGAAACAGCCGCGCTATTTGCAGACCGTGCGCGGGGCGGGCTATATGCTGGCGCCGGACTGAGGGTGCGGACCGCCGCGCGGCGATTTCAGGCCTCGGGCAGGAATATTTTCAGCCAGAAAAAGACGCGGGAGACGCCGCGCGATCATTTGGGAGAGCCGATGACCACCGCCCTGATCACCCATGCCGACTGCCTTGCGCATGTCACGCCCGAGGGCCATCCCGAACAGGTGGCGCGGCTGGAGCATGTGCTGAATGCGCTGGAACCGCTGGATCTGAAACGGGTGACCGCGCCGCTGGCCGCCGAGGACGATGTGCTGCGGCTGCATCCGAAATCCTATCTGGACGAGCTGCGCGATACGCTGCCCGAAGAGGGGATCGTGCAGCTGGACGCCGACACCTGGATGTCGCCCGGATCGTTGCAGGCGGCCTATCGCGGGGTCGGCGGCGCGCTACGGGCCGTCGACATGGTGCTGGGCGGCGAGGTCGGCAATGCCTTTTGCGCCACCCGTCCGCCGGGGCACCATGCCGAGGCCGAGACACCGATGGGATTCTGCCTGTTCGGCACCGCCGCGCTGGCGGCGCAATACGCGCTGGACCATCACCGGCTGGCGCGCGTGGCGGTGGTGGATTTCGACGTGCATCACGGCAACGGCACGCAGGAGTTGCTGAGCGGCGAGCCGCGCGCGCTGGTGATCACCAGCCAGCAGGTGCCGCTCTGGCCCGGCACCGGCATGGCGGATGAGACCGGCGGGCACAACAACGTGCTGAACCTGCCCCTGCCACCAGGCAGCGGCAGCGCCGAGATGCGCGCCGCCTGGAGCGGGCCGGCGACCGCGCGGCTGCGGGCGTTCCGCCCCGAGCTGATCGTGATCTCGGCCGGGTTCGACGCCCACCGCGACGACCCGCTGGCGCAGCTTCTCTGGGAGGATGAGGATTACATCTGGATCACCGCGCATCTGTGCGATCTGGCCGAGGAATTATGCGGCGGGCGCATCGTCTCGACTCTCGAAGGCGGGTATGATCTGAACACGCTTGCCAGGCTGGCAAAGTGCCATGTGGAAGAACTGATAAAGGCCGCGACATGACTGATACCCCCGTCCAAGAGATGAGCTTTGAACAGGCGATGAAAGAGCTGGAGACGGTGGTCGACCGGCTGGAGCGCGGCGAGGTGGCGCTGGAGGAATCAATCACGCTGTATGAGCGGGGCGCGCAGTTGAAGAAGCGGTGCGAGGACGAGCTGAAGCGCGCCGAGGAAAAGGTGGCGGCGATCACGCTGGACACGGACGGCAACCCGACGGGCACGACACCGGTCGAAGGCGCGTAAATGTTCGCGGACCGGCTGGCCGGGGATGCGGCGCGCATCCAGGCGCATTTCGATCAGGTTCTGGCCGGGCTCGATGCCCTGCCGGTGGCGCAGGCGATGGCCTATGCGACCGCGGGCGGAAAGCGGCTGCGCGGGTTTCTGGTGCTGGAGGGGGCGCGGCTGCATGGCGTGGGCCCGGAGCGGGCGATCTGGCCCGCCTGCGCGATCGAGGCGCTGCATGCCTATTCCCTCGTGCATGACGATCTGCCCTGCATGGACGACGACGATCTGCGCCGCGGCCGTCCCACGGTGCATGTGAAATGGAACGAGGGCACCGCGGTGCTGGCCGGCGACGCGCTGCAGGCGCTGGCCTTCGAGCTGGCGGCGCATGAGGACTGCGGGCCGGCGGCCGTGCGGGCCGATCTGGCGCTGAGCCTCGCGCGCGCCTCGGGGGCGCGGGGCATGGTGCTGGGACAGGCGCTGGATATTGCCGCGGAAGAGGCCCCCGCGCCGCTGTCGCTGGAGCAGATCACCCGGCTGCAGGCGGGCAAGACCGGGGCGCTGATCGAATGGGCGGCCTGCGCCGGGGCGCGGCTGGCCGGGGCGGAGACCGCGCCCCTTGCCCGATATGCGGGTGCGCTGGGCCTTGCCTTTCAGATCGCCGACGACATCTTGGATGAAGAGGGCGATGCGGAAAAGGCGGGCAAACGCCTGCGCAAGGATGCCGAGGCGGGCAAAGCGACCTTTGTTTCTCTGCTGGGGCTTGAGGGCGCGCGATCCCGGGCCAAAGAGCTGGCGGAGGCGGCCGAGGCGGCGCTGGAAGCCTACGGCGCGCAGGCCGATCCCTTGCGGGAGGCCGCGCGCTTCGTTATCTCGCGCGACAGCTAGTCCCTGCCCCCGAAGGAGGCGCAGATGCCAGACCGACCGAACACACCGCTGCTGGACGGGATCGAGAGCCCGGCCGACATGAAGCGGCTGAGCGACGGACAGCTGATCCAGCTGGCCGCCGAACTGCGCGCCGAGACCATCGCGGCGGTCAGCGTGACCGGCGGGCATCTGGGTGCCGGGCTGGGGGTGGTCGAGCTTACCGTGGCGCTGCACGCGGTGTTCGACACGCCGCGCGACAAGGTGATCTGGGACGTCGGCCACCAATGTTATCCGCATAAGATCCTGACCGGGCGGCGCGACCGCATCCGCACCCTGCGGCAGAAGGGGGGCCTGAGCGGGTTCACCAAGCGCAGCGAGAGCCCCTATGACCCGTTCGGGGCGGCGCATAGTTCGACCTCGATCAGCGCCGCTTTGGGCTTTGCCGTGGCGCGCGATCTGGGCGGGGTGGTGCCCGAGGGGCTGGGCGATGCGATCGCTGTGATCGGCGACGGCGCGATGAGCGCGGGCATGGCCTTTGAGGCGATGAACAACGCGGGCCACCTGAAAAAGCGGATGATCGTCATCCTCAACGACAATGAGATGAGCATCGCGCCCCCGGTCGGCGCGCTGTCGTCGTACCTGTCGCGGCTGTATGCCGAGGAGCCGTTCCAGGAACTGAAGGCGGCCGCCAAGGGCGCGGTGAGCCTGCTGCCCGAGCCGCTGCGCGAGGGCGCCAAGCGGGCCAAGGACATGCTCAAGGGCATGGCGATGGGCGGCACGCTGTTCGAGGCGCTGGGGTTTTCCTATATCGGGCCGATCGACGGGCACGACCTGCACCAGATCCTGCCGATCCTGCGGATGGTCAAGGCCCGGGGCACCGGGCCGATCCTGATCCATGCGCTGACCAAGAAGGGCAAGGGGTACGCTCCGGCCGAACAGGCCCGCGACAGGGGCCATGCCACCGGCAAATTCGACGTGGTGACCGGCGAGCAGAAGAAGATGCCGTCGAACGCGCCGAGCTATACCTCGGTCTTTGGCAAGACTCTGGTCGAGGAGGCGGCGCGCGACGACAAGATCGTGGCGGTGACGGCGGCGATGCCGGATGGCACCGGCCTCAACCTGTTTGCCGAACGCTACCCGTCGCGCTGTTTCGACGTGGGCATCGCCGAGCAGCACGGGGTGACCTTTGCCGCCGCGCTGGCGGCGGGGGGGATGAAACCCTTTTGCGCGATGTATTCGACGTTCTTGCAGCGCGGCTATGACCAGGTGGTGCATGACGTGGCGATCCAGCGGCTGCCGGTGCGCTTTGCCATCGACCGGGCCGGGCTGGTGGGGGCCGACGGGGCCACCCATGCGGGCGCCTTTGACATCGCCTATATGGCCAACCTGCCGGGCATGGTGGTGATGGCCGCCGCCGACGAGGCCGAGCTGAAACATATGGTCGCCACCGCCGCCGCGCATGACGACGGACCCATCGCCTTTCGCTATCCGCGCGGGGAAGGGGTCGGGGTGGAGATGCCCGAGCGCGGCGAGGTGCTGGAGATCGGCAAGGGCCGCGTGGTCCGCGAAGGCGACCGGGTGGCGATCCTGTCCTTTGGCACCCGTCTGGCCGAGGTGTTGAAAGCCGCCGAGGCGCTCTCGGCGCGGGGGATCGCGCCGACGGTGGCCGACGCGCGGTTCGCCAAACCGCTGGACCGCGATCTGATCCTGCGGCTCGTCGCACGGCACGAGGCGCTGATCACCATCGAAGAGGGCGCGCTGGGCGGCTTTGGCAGCCATGTCGCGCAGCTTCTGGCCGAGGCGGGGGTGTTCGACGGCGGGTTCAAATACCGCTCGATGGTGCTGCCGGACAGTTTCATCGACCAGGCCAGCGCCGAGGACATGTACGCGGTGGCCGGGATGAACGCCGCGCAGATCGAGGCCAGGGTGCTGGAGGTTCTGGGCGTGGCGTCGATCGCGGGGAAGCGGGCGTAATCCCATCCGATCACCGCTGGGGTTATCAGGAACTGCCCGGCGTTTACGCCGGGCCGCGCCGACCCGCCACCCTGGGGCGGCGCGACCGCGCCACCCCGCGGGCCGGCGCGCCCCTCGTCTCTTTCAGCCCCCCACCACCGCCACCGCCGCCGCGGCCATCGCGCCGCACATGGCATAGCCCAGCAGCACATAGAGCCCGTCATGGGTGAGCAGGCCGAAGGCGATCAGCGCCACCGCGCCGGCGCCGATGGAGGTGACGAAGGGCACCAGCTCCAGCATCGGCCACATCATCGGGATCAGGGTGCACAGGGTGAAGGCCGCCAGCCGCGCCGGGCCGCGGGTGAGGCCGCGCAGGCGGGTGTGGGAATGGCGGTCGATCCAGGCCGCCGGGCGGCGCAGCCAGGCGGTGGCGCGGCGCAGGCGCCCCGCCGCGATCCGCCGCCGCATCAGCGCGCCGGGCAGCCAGAGGTGCCGCCGCCGCGCCAACCCCTGAACCCCCACCAGAACGATCAGCAGCGCCGACAGCGTCGGCACGCCCGGAATGCCCGAGGCGGGCGAAACCAGCAGCACCGCGACGGCCAGGATGATCGGCGTGAAGGAACGTTCGCCTATCTGTTCCAGCATGTCGGCGACGCTGACGCTGGGACCGGTGGCCGCCGCATCCAGCGCGTCGAGCAGGGCGGTCAGGCTGTGGGGCCGGCTGCCACCGCTCATGCGTCGCCGTCCTGGTCCAGCAGCGCCGCCAACCCCTCGCGGTAGGTGGGATAGCGCAGGCGCACGCCCAGCTCGCGCTTGATGCGGTTGTTGCTGACCTTCTTGCTCTCGGCATAGAAGCTGCGCGCCATCGGGGTCATCGCGGCGGTTTCGAAATCTTCCGCCGGCGGCAGCGGCAGGTCCAGAAGACGGGCGGCCTCGGCGATCACCTCCTCGGGCGGGGCGGGATCGTCGTCGCAGACATTGTAGACGGCGCCGGGACGCGGATGCAGCAGCGAGGCGGCGAGCACCTGTGCGATGTCCTCCACGTGGGCGCGGGAGAACACCTGGCCCGGTTTGACGATGCGCCGCGCGGTGCCGGTGCGGACCTTCTCGAACGGTCCGCGACCGGGGCCGTAGATGCCGGCGAGGCGAAAGATATGCAGCGGCAGACCGGGGATCGCGGCCCATTGCGCCTCGGCCCCCACCCGCGCCCTGCCGCGCTCGGTGGCGGGGGCAAGGGGGGTGTCCTCATCGACCCAGCCGCCCTGATGGTCGCCATAGACGCCGGTGGTCGAAAGATAGCCGACCCAGTGCAGCTGCGCGGCACGTTGCGCGATCTGATCGCCCAGCGCGGCAAGCACCGGATCGCCCGCGGGCCCCGGCGCGGCGGAGATCAGCAGATGGCTGGCCTGATCCAGCGCCGGCAGCGGGCCGGTGCCGGACCAGATCAGCGGGGTGATACCCTGCGCCTCCAGCGCGGCGGCAGAGTCCGCGGACCGCGTGGTGCCAAGGATGCGCCAGCCCCGCGCCAGGCATGGATGGCGGGCCAGCGCCCGCGCGCAGTATCCCGCGCCAAGACAAAGAAGCGTGTTGCTCATCCCCCTTAGATGCGCGGCGCGCGAGCCGCGTGCAAGCCCCGGCGGGGGTTGATTTCCGCCCCGCGCTGGGCCCTTTTGGCGGGCAGGCGACAGGGCGCCGCCACCCCGGCGAGGTAGGTTTGGACGATGATGCGACATATGGGCTGAAGGCGCGTCTGCTGGCGCAGGCGCGGGAGGAGGGATTCGTCGCCGCCCGCATCTGCCGCCCCTGGGACGTGCCGGAGGTGCCCGGCCGCCTCGCCGGCTTTGTCGAGGCCGGCTATCATGGCCAGATGGGCTGGATGGCGGAGCGGATGCACTGGCGCGGCGATCCCCATGCGCTCTGGCCCGAGGCGCGCTCGGTCCTGATGCTGGCCGAAAGCTACACCCCCGACCATGATCCGCGTGCGATCCTGGACCGGCGCGATTGCGGCGCCATTTCGGTCTATGCGCAGAACCGCGATTACCACGACATCGTTAAGAAACGGCTGAAACGGCTGGCGCGCTGGCTGATCGAAACCGTGGAGAAGGGCGGCAACCGCGATGCAGGTACCGGCAAGTGGGTGCCGCTCCCGGCGCAGACGGCGGACAGGCCCGAGGTCAAGGTCTTTGTCGATACCGCGCCGGTGCCGGAAAAGGCGTTGGCGCAGGCCGCCGGGCTGGGATGGCAGGGCAAGCATACCAATCTGGTCAGCCGGGAATTCGGAAACTGGGCCTTTTTAGGCTCTGTTTTCACCACGCTCGATCTGCCCGCGCACGCGCCGGAGCGGGATCATTGCGGGTCGTGCCGGGCCTGTCTGGATGCCTGCCCGACCGATGCCTTTCCGGCGCCCTACCAGCTCGACGCGCGGCGCTGCATCTCTTACCTGACCATCGAGCATCACGGGCCGATAGACCTGGAGCTGCGCGAGAAGCTCGGCAACCGGATCTATGGCTGCGACGATTGTCTGGCGGCCTGTCCCTGGAACAAGTTCGCGGTGGCGGCCAGCGACATGCGCTATGCCGCGCGGGCGGATCTGGCGGCGCCGAAGCTGGCCGATCTGGCGCAATTGGACGATGCCGGGTTCCGGGCGCTGTTCTCTGGCAGCCCGATCAAGCGGATCGGGCGGGATCGCTTCGTGCGCAATGTGCTTTACGCCATCGGCAATTCGGGCGATGCGGCGCTGGCCGGGGTGGCGCGCGGGCTGACCGGCGATTCCAGCCCGGCGGTCGCGGATGCGGCGCGCTGGGCGGTGGGGCGGCTGACCGGGCGGTGAAAAACAGAGACTAACAAGGGATTATCGGGCATGGCGCTGGCGCTGGGCGTGGATACGGGCGGAACCTATACCGACGCGGTGCTGATCCGCGACGAGGCCGAGGTGGTGGCCAGCGCCAAGGCGCTGACCACGCGCCACGACCTGGCCATCGGCGTGGGCGAGGCGGTGCGCGCGGCGCTGGAACAGGCCGGAGTGGACCCGCGCGAGGTCGGGCTGGCGGCGTTGTCGACGACGCTGGCGACCAATGCGCTGGTCGAGGGCCAGGGCGGGCGCGTGGCACTGGTTCTGATCGGATTCCGGCCCGCCACACTGGAGCGGCCCGATCTGCGCGAGGCGCTGGCGGGCGATCCGGCGGCGGTCATCGCCGGTGGCCACAGCCATGCCGGCGCCGAGGCCGCGGCGCTGGATCTGGAGGCCCTGAACGCCTTTTTAGAGACTGAATCCGGCGTGTCGGGCTATGCGGTGGCAGGACAGTTCGCCACCCGCAACCCAGGCCATGAACTGGCCGCGGCGCGGATCATCGCGGCGCGGACCGGGCGGCCGGTGAGCTGTTCGCACCAGCTTTCGGCGCGGCTGAACGGGCCGAAACGGGCGGTGACCGCGGTGCTGAACGCGCGACTGATCGGCATGATCGACCGGCTGATCGGCCGGGCCGGTGATGTCCTGACCGAGATCGGGGTGACCGCGCCGCTGATGGTGGTGCGCGGCGACGGCGCACTGATGAGCGCGGAGCAGGCCCGCGCCCGGCCGATCGAGACGATCCTCAGCGGACCCGCCGCCTCCATCGTGGGCGCGCGCTGGCTGACCGGAGCCGAGGAGGCGCTGGTCTCGGACATCGGCGGAACCACCACGGATGTGGCCCTGATCCGGGGTGGACGGCCCGCCATCGACCCGGACGGTGCCCAGGTGGGCGGCCATCGCACCATGGTCGAGGCGGTGGCGATGCGCACCAGCGGGCTGGGCGGCGACAGCGAGGTGCGGCTGCGCTCCGAGGGGCTGGCGGGCCGCGTCACGCTGGGCCCGCGCCGGGTGCTGCCGATCGCGCTGATCTCGGCCGAGGGTGGCGCGGGGGTGCGCGCGGCGCTGGAGGCACAGCTGCGCAGTCCGGTGCCGGGCGAACATGACGCCCGCTTTGCCCGGGCGGTGCCGGGGCTGGCGCCGGAGGGGCTGAGCCCGCGCGAGGCGGCGCTGCTGGACCGGCTGGGCGGCGATGTGCTGCCGCTGGCGCGGCTGTTGCGGACCCGGATGGACCAGGGCGCGCTGGACCGGCTGGTGAGCCGGGGGCTGGTACAGCTGGCCGGGGTGACCCCGACGGACGCGAGCCACGGTCTGGGCAGGCTCGACACCTGGGATGCGGCGGCGGCGCGGATGGCGCTGGAGCTGATGGCGCGCAAGCGCACCGGCGGCGGCGGGCCGCTTGCCCCCGGGGCGGATCATCTGGCCCGGATGATCGTCGATCAATTGACCGAGCAGACCGTATCGGCGCTGTTAGAGGCTGCGTTTGCCGAGGAGGGCGATGCCTTTGACCTGCCGCCGGCCGACCTGGCGCGGCACGTGCTGCTGCGCCGGGGGCTGGAGGGCCATCGCGGGTTGCTGGCGCTGGATGCGGCGCTGAACGTGGATGTGGTGGGGCTGGGCGCCTCTGCCGCCAGCTATTATCCGGCGGTGGGGGCGCGGCTGCGCTGCCGGATGATCCTGCCGCCGCACGCCGGGGTGGCCAACGCCATCGGCGCGGTGGTGGGCCGGGTGACAGTGCGGCGCAGCGGCACCGTCACCGCCCCGTCGGAGGGCCGGTTCCGGGCCCATCTGGCGCAAGGCCCGGAGGATTTCCCGGACCCGGAGGCGGCGATGGACCGGCTGGAGGCGGCCCTGCGGCAGGAGGCAGAGGCGGCCGCCCGCGCCGCCGGGGCCGAAGGCATCCATGTGAGCACCGCCCGCGACATCCGTACCGCGCAGGTGGAGGCGCGGGCGGTCTTTGTCGAGGCGATGCTCACCGCCGAGGCCAGCGGCCGTCCGCGGGTGGCGGTGGAGTAGCCTGGTCTCAGGACACCCGGTCCGATCGGTTGCCTCGCGATGAACACGTAGAGCGAGCCGCGCAGGCGCCGGACCGGGGTCTGGCGCCGCAACCTTCGCTCGGCGCACTTTATGGCAGCCAAATCCGGACGACATCCGATTGGCGAGCGTACGTCAGACAAGCGGTGGCCTTCGGCCTTGTTCCGCGCCGGGGAAACGGGCTCGGAGCGGCGTCTGAGCCAGTGTCGCAGGTTGCGCCCCGCAACGAAAAACCCCCGCCGGTGGGGCGGGGGTTCGATGTCTGTTGTGCCTGTCAGGCCCGGATCAGGCGTCGTCGCGCTTGCCCTTGACCGGCGCCCAGAGACGCTTGTTGGTGAGATAGAGCAGCACCGACAGGATGGTCAGGAAGATGACGCCGACCAGGCCGGCCTGCTTGCGCGCCATCATCTTGGGCTCGGCCGCCCACATCAGGAAGGCGGCAACATCCTGCGCCTCGTGATGCAGCTCGTTCGAGTGGCCGTCGGCGAATTCCACATCCTCGCCCGCGAGCGGCGGCGCCATGGCGATCCACGATCCAGGCGCCTTGCGGCCGATCTCGACCCCATGCTCGTCATAGATCTTGCACTCGTCCGGATAGCCGCCGGGGGCGAAAACGGTGTTGTAGTAGCCGTTGAAATCCTCGGGAGCGCAATCCGGGGCCTCTTCGTAACCGGCCAGGATCGAAGCGATGTACTCCGGTCCGCCGATGCCCTTGAACAGCTGGTTGATCCCGGTGCCGTAAGGGCCGTGGAACCCGGCGCGCGACTTGGCCATCAGGCTGAGGTCGGGGGCGCCGGCCGCGGTGTTGGCCGGGAAATGGTCGGTCGGTTTTGCCGGGCGGAAATCCTCCAGCTCGGGGTCGAACACCTCGAAGGTCTGGGCCGCATAGGCGCGGACCTGATCCTCGGGGAGGCTCGGGCCGCCTTCATCCGCAAGGGTGCGGATCGGCACCTGTTTCAGCCCGTGGCAGGCGGCGCAGACCTCGGTATAGATCTGCAGCCCGCGCTGGAGCTGGTTGGTGTCGTATTTGCCGAAAGGCCCTTCGAAGGAGAAGGAGTAATCCTCTACATGCCCGCCGCCACCGGCCGCGAGAGACGCGACAGGGGCCAGGGCAAGGACGGCACCGATTGCAAGTTTCTTGAACATCTTATCCGGTCCCTTTTCTTACTCGGCGGGGGTGGCTGCGGGCGCGGAGGCGTCCGAGGATTTGCCGTAATGCGCCTCGAAGTCGTCCTCGATGGTGGCGGGGATTTCGCCGGGTTTCTCGATCACGCCGAGGATCGGCAGGATGATCAGGAAATAGGCGAACCAATAGGCCGAGGCGATCAGCGAGAAGGAGGCATAGGGCTCTTGGGCCGGCATGGCGCCCAGCCACATCAGCGCCATGAAGTCGATGATCAGCAGATAGAACCACCATTTGAACATCGGCCGGAACTTGCCCGAGCGCACCGAGGAGGTATCGAGCCAGGGGGTCAGCGCCATCACGAGGATCGCGCCGAACATCGCCAGCACGCCGAAGAACTTGGCGTCGACGATACCGCCGGTGATGAAGGAGGCGAACTGCACCACCCAGACCTCGGAGGTGAAGGCGCGCAGGATCGCGTAGAACGGCAGGAAGTACCATTCCGGCACGATATGCGCCGGCGTCACCAGCGGGTTTGCCTCGAGATAGTTATCGGGGTGACCCAGGTAGTTCGGCATGAACCCGACCACCGCCCAGAACACGGTCAGCACCACGGCCAGCGCGAACAGATCCTTGATCACGAAATAGGGCCAGAACGGCAGCGTGTCCTTCTTGACCTCTTCCTTGGAGCCGCGGCGCACCTCGACCCCGGTGGGGTTGTTGTTGCCGGTGGTGTGGAAGGCCCAGATATGCACGACGACCAGCGCCGCGATCACGAAGGGCAGCAGGTAGTGCAGCGAGAAGAAGCGGTTCAGCGTGGCATTGTCCACCGCCGGGCCGCCCAGCAGCCAGGTCTGGATCGACTCGCCGATGAAGGGGATCGCGCCGAACAGGCCGGTGATCACCGTGGCGCCCCAGAACGACATCTGCCCCCAGGGCAGCACGTAGCCCATGAAGCCGGTGGCCATCATGGCGACGAAGATCAGCATCCCGATGATCCAGGTGATCTCGCGCGGGGCCTTGTACGAGCCGTAGAACAGCCCGCGGAACAGGTGGATGTAGACGGCGACAAAGAACAGCGAGGCGCCGTTGGCGTGCAGGTAGCGCAGCATATGGCCACCGTTCACGTTGCGCATGATGTGCTCGACGCTGGCAAAGGCCAGATCGGCGCTGGGGGTGTAATGCATCACCAGGACGATGCCGGTGACGATTTGCAGGACCAGGCAGAAGGCCAGGACAATGCCCCAGATCCACCACCAGTTCAGGTTCTTGGGGGTGGGGATCATGATGGTGTCGTAAAGCAGCCCGACAATCGGCAGGCGGCTGTGAAGCCACTTTTCGCCGCTGGTCTTGGGCTCGTAGTGATCGTGCGGAATTCCGGCCATTTCAGAGCCCCCTTAACCCAGCTTGATGGTGGTTTCGTCGATGAATTCGGCCACCGGAATGTGAAGGTTTTCCGGCGCCGGCCCTTTGCGGATGCGCCCGGCGGTGTCGTAGTGCGACCCGTGGCAGGGGCAGAACCAGCCGTTGAACTCGCCGGCCCCGTCGCCCAGCGGCACGCAGCCCAGATGGGTGCAGACGCCCATCATCACCAGCCATTCGCCGTTCTCGTCCAGGGTACGGTTCTGGTCCGAGGCGTCGGTGCCCGGCTTGTTCGGGTTTTCGGATTTCGGGTCCGTCAGATCCCCCAGCGCCACCTCGCGGGCCTGGGCGATCTCTTCTTCGGTGCGGCGGCGGATGAACACCGGCTTGCCAAGGAACTTCACGCTGATCTGGGTGCCGGTCTCGACGTCGCTCACATCGACGCGGATCGACGACAGCGCCTGCACGTCGGCCGAAGGGTTCATTTGGTTGACCAGCGGCCAGATGGCGGCACCGGCGGTCACAGCACCTGCGCCGGCAGTGGCGTAGTAGAGGAAATCCCTCCGGGTGCCTTCGTGGTCTTCTGCGTGGGACACGAGGTTTTCTCCGATTCCAGCGCCCGCAAGGGGCAGTATGCACGTGCACCGCTGTATACGCGCGGTGTCTCAGGGCGGGTATCTATCGCTGTGAACCGGTTTCGTCCAGCGGGTTTGGCGGATCAAGGAGTCGCAGCCGTGGCGGTTTGACGCAGTTTGGTCACACCTCAGCCGCCCTTCCCCTGCGGCGAAGCGGGGATTTGCGTGCTGTGTTCGACCAGGCTGGGGATGCGCGCCGCGCCCAGAACCAGCACCGGGCAGCGCGCGGCGGCAAGCAGCGCGCGGATCTGCGCGGCGGTGCGGAACGGGCCGCCGGCCGCGTCGATCACCACCGCGGCGGCGTGCACCCGCTCCAGCCGCGCCAGGATCTCGTCCTCGGGCAGGCTGTCGCGGATGACCTCGGCCCCGGTGCGCAGCGACTGCGCCAGCGCCCCGGTCAGTTGTCCGACGCCGTCGCCGCCCTCGGCCGCAGGGGCGATGCCCACAACCTTGCCGGCCCGCGCCCCCGAGGGCAGATGCCCGATCAGCAGCCAGTCCCAGCTTTGCGCCGCACCGCACAGCCCGGCCACCGGATCACCGGGCAGGCGGTCGAAACTCCAGCGCAGGGCGCGGCGCGCGGCAAGCTGCCTCAGCCGGTCGCGAAAGGCGCGGGCATCGCTTTGCCACATCAGCCGCAGAACCTGCCGCGAGGGGGCGTCCCGGATCGCGCCGCGCGGACTGACCAGCGCGCTCATCCGCGGGGCGGCGGCCTCCATCAGGCCGCGGTCCTCGACGAAGAGCCCGCCGATATCGGTGATGCCGAATCCGGCGATGCGGTCGAGAATCGCCAGCGCGGCGCGGGCATCGGCATAGCTGCCGGCGCCCACCAGAATGCGTCTGTGCCGCTGTTCCGCATCGACCATGTTCAGCCCCCCTGCCCGTTCGGCGGCTTGTTACCGGCCTGGGCGAATTTGAGGCGCTGGTCGGCAAAGCCGCGCAGCCGGGCCTCGGCCAGCCCGTTGACCGAGTCGGGCGGATAGACGCCGTCGGCGCCGCGGGTGCCGGGATCGCGCCCGGTCAGCACCGCCAGCCCCTCGTCGATGGTGCGGATGGCGATCACCCGGAACGTGCCGTCGCGCACCGCATCGACCACGTCCTGCCGCAGCATCAGGTGATCGACATTCGCCGCCGGGATCATCACCCCCTGCGCGCCGGTCAGCCCCTGATCGAGGCAGGTCTCGAAGAACCCTTCGATCTTTTCGTTGACCCCGCCGATGGCCTGAATCTCGCCGTTCTGGTTGACCGAGCCGGTGACGCCAAAGCCCTGGTCGATCGGCAGGCCGGAGAGCGAGGAGATCAGCGCGAACAGCTCCGCCGCCGAGGCGCTGTCGCCATCGACGCCGCCATAGCTCTGCTCGAACACCAGGCTGGCCTGCAGCGAGTACGGCACATCCAGCGCATAGGTCGCGCTGAGATAGCCGGACAGGATCAGCACCCCCTTGGAATGCAGCGGCCCGCCCAGCTCGACCTCGCGCTCGATGTCGATCAGCTCGCCGCCGCCCATGCGGGTGCGGGCGGTGATCCGCGACGGCCGGCCAAAGCGATAGCCGCCCAGCCCGATCACCGAGAGCCCGTTGACCTGGCCCACCCGCGCGCCGCCGGTGTCGATCAGGATGGTCTTGCGGCGCACCATCTCGCGCATGCGGTCCTTGATGCGCGCGGCGCGGCGGTCGGCCTGACGCACCGCCATGTCCACGTCGGCCGCCTCGATCTGGTCGCGCCGGTTCTGCCCGGCGTAATAATCGGCCTCCCTCAGCAGATCGCCCAGCGCCCCCAGATGCAGGCTGAGCTTGCTGGCGTCCTCGGCCAGGCGCACCGCCTCGTCCATCAGCCGCGCCACGCCGGCGGCCGAGACCGGGTGCAGCCCGTCCTTTGTCGCGCGCATGCCGATCACCCGGGCAAACAGCGCCTGGCTTTCATCGCTGCGCTCGATGCTTTCCTCGAAATCCGCCTGCAGCTTGAACAGCTCGCCGAAATCGGGGTCGAGCGTGACCAGCAGCGCATAGAGCATGCGGTCGCCGATCAGCACCACCCGAAGGTTCATCGGAATCGGGTCAGGCTCCAGCGACGTGGTGGAGACCAGGCTGAGGCGTTCGCCCATCGAGGTGATGGTGATCGACTCGCTTTGCAGACATTGCTTGAGCGCCGGCCAGGCCATCGGCTCGGACAGCAGGCGGCGCGCGTCCAGCACCAGATAGCCGCCGTTGGCGCGGTGCAGCGCGCCGGGCTTGATCATCATGAAATTGGTGAACAGCGCGCCCATCTGCTGCGCATGTTCGATCCGTCCGGTCAGCCGGTCGAGGGTAGGCAGATCCTCGGATTCCAGCGGCGCGCCGTGCGCATCGTCCTCCTCGCGGGTGACCATGACGTTGACCATATAACGCTGGAAGACCGGGTTGCTGTGCGCCTTGTGCACCGATTCCGGGAATGGCCCGTCGGCCTGCTGCTGCTGTTGCATCACGACGAGGAACATCTCGGCGTTGCCGATCAGATCCTCTTCGACCGTCGCCAGATACGCCTGTACCGCATCGAGGCCCGCAAAGGCGTCGCGCGCCTCGCGCAGGCGCGAGGCGACCACCTCGCCCAGCATCTCGGCGTTCAGCGCCTCGATCCGGCGGCGGCGGTCACGGTCGAGCTTGGGGGCGTTTCTCAGTATCTCGGACAGCTCGGCCTGCAACCGGCCGATCTTTTCCTCGATCTGCTTCTGCTCGTCCTCGGGCAGGGTCTCGAAGTGGTCGGTCTTGACCACCTCTCCGTCCTTGATCGCCGCCAGCATGATGCCCATCGGCGTGCGCATCAGCGCCACGTTCTCGGATTTGGCCTTTTCGGCGAACTCCGACATGGCGTGTTCCTGCTGTTCGCCGAACTCCTCGTTGATGGCGCGGTTGGCGGCCTGGTAATCGTCGGATTCGAACAGCGCCGCGATGTCGATCGCCAGATCGTCCACCACGTCCTCCATCTCGTCCTTCAGCTTGCTCGCCACTCCCGGCGGCAGCCGCAGCGCGCGCGGACGGTGCGGCGCATCGAAATTGTTGACATAGGCCCAATCGTCCGGCTCGGGCAGGGTCGCCGCGTGCCTGCCCAGAAAGGCATCGACCGAGGCGCGCCGCCCGGTCCCCGGCGGCCCCTGCACGAAGAGGTTGAAGTCGCTGGCGCGCATCCCGGCGGCGAGGCGGATCGCCTCCATCGCGCGATCCTGCCCGATCAGCCCTTCGATCGGCTCAAGCTCGGCGGTGGTGGCAAAGCCCAGGCTTGCCGGATCGCAGGCCGGCCGCAGCCGGTTTGCGGCGATCGGCTGTCCGGGGTCGGTTTGCGCGTGATCGGTCATCGGCGTCCTCTCCTTGCCTGTGGCATCCTTGCGTGGGCGGCACGGGGCGGGACATGATCTGCGTCAAACGCCTCGGACCGCCGCCGGTCTCAGCCCCCCGGGCGCGTCGCCACCATGGCGGGGCGTTGCCCGAACCCCGCAAACCAGTCGGCCAGCCCCGGGGCCTCGCTGCGCCAGTCGCGGCCGGGGTGACGGAAATCGAGATAGCCCAGCGCGCAGCCGACGGCGATCTGCGCCATGTCGAGCGGACCGTTCAGCTGATCGAGCCAGCGCGCGTCAACCGCCCTGACCGCGCTCAGCGCCTTGGTCCATTGCGCCTCGACCCAGGGCGCATAGCACATCTCTTCGGGGCGCACGCGGCTCTCGTAGACCATCAGCACGGCGGCCTCGAGGATGCCATCGGCGGTCGCCTCCAGCGTGAGGACGTCCCAGAGCCGGTCCGCGGGATAAAGCCCGGCCTGCGCCCGGTCATCGAGAAACCGGGTGATCACCCGGCTGTCATAGAGCGCGCGTCCGTCCTCCAGCACCAGCGCCGGGATCTTGCCCAGCGGGTTGGCCGCCCAGACCGCATCGGCGGTGTTCACCGGGGTGGTGGACACCTCCACCTCCTCGATGTCGTCCTGCTGGCCGGTTTCCCGGATCAACACCGCCACCTTGCGGACAAAGGGAGAGGCGGGGGACATGATCAGTTTCATTGGGGTCGCTCCGTTCGCTGTGTTCGGCGGCAGCCTAGGCGCGGGCGGGGCGGCTGTCCATCATTCCTCCGGGACGTCTCGCATCAGCTCGGCCAGCGCGGAAAGTTCGGCGCCGATGCCGGTTTCCGCCACCCCGTCGGCGGCGGCGAGGCGGGCGGCCCCGGGTCTGTTCTGCGCCAGTTTCCAGGTGCCGTCGATCCCATCCACATGCAGCCGCGCGGGCACGATCATCCGCATCATCCGGTCCAGCGCGGCCCGGTCCACCTTGTCGGCGCGCCATTCCGGTTTCGGCGCCAGCCGGGCCTCGAACTGCGCCGAGAGCCGGTCGAGAAAGCCGCGCAGCTCCTCTTGCGGGCAAAGCTCCAGCCGCCCGGTCAGATGGACGGCGACATAGTTCCAGGTCGGCACCTGGTCCTCCATCCCGTACCAGTCGGGCGAGATATAGCTGTCCGGCCCGCTGACCGCGAGGCGGGCGGGCAGCGGGGATTGGAGCGCCCGGGCGATGGGATTGGAGCGGACCAGATGCAGCTCGGCCATGGCGCCATCGTCCGAGAGCACGAAGGGCACATGCGACAGCATCGGCGCGACCCCCGCCGGATCTGCGACCGCCAGCACGCCGAAGCCGCGGGCGCGGGCGCGGGCGAAACCGATGTTCCGGGCGGCATCGGCGGTGCGGTAGATCGGGTTGGGGTGCATCGGCCTCTCCTTCGTTGCGGCCATGCTTGACCGGCGCGGCGCGCCTTGGCAAGGTCGCGGCGTTCTCAGGGCGGGGTGAAATTCCCCACCGGCGGTATGCGGGGTTTCCCGCGAGCCCGCGAGCGGCCCCCTCCCACAAAACCGGCGGGGGTGTCAGCAGATCCGGTGAGAGGCCGGAGCCGACGGTGAAAGTCCGGATGGAAGAGAACGTGCAGACCGGGACCGCGCGACGCGTGGGTCCGTGCTGTTCGTGATCGCCTTGGGTGACGTGTCGTTCAACCAATGGAGAGATCACGATGACACACACCCGATACGCCTTCGTCAAAGCGCAATGGCACGCCGATGTGGTGGACCGCGCGCTGGAGGGGTTCCTGCAACTGATCCCGGCAAGCCAAGTCGATGTCTTTGACGTGCCCGGCGCCTTCGAGATGCCGCTTCTGGCGCGCGATCTGGCGATGACCGGCAAATACGCCGCCGTGGCCTGCGCCGCGCTGGTGGTGGACGGCGGCATCTATCGGCACGATTTCGTCGCCCGGGCGGTGGTCGACGGGCTGATGCGCGCGGGCCTCGACAGCGGGGTGCCGGTGCTCTCGGTGTCGCTGACGCCGCATCACTATCAGGAGACAGAGCATCACAGCGCCATCTACCGCGCCCATTTCGTGCAAAAGGGGCGCGAGGCGGCAGAGGCGGCGCTGGGTATCGCAAAGACCCGCGCCGCGCTGGTGCCGATGGCGGCGGAATAAGGGCCCCTGCCCCCGTTTCCCGGAACCAGCCGCAGGCGGCCTTGAGGTCTTTGAAACTGCCGGCACGCGCCCGCCATCGGCCGGCGGGCGCGTGCCGGCAGTTTGTCAGGTTTCGCCCAGATAGTCGCGGAGCGCCGGCGGCGGATTGTCCAGCAGCGCGGCGGTGGGTTGCGGCGGGTGGGCCGTGCCCACGGCCACCAGGATCGCCTGATCGGCGATGCGGCGGGCGTCGTCCGGATCGTGGCTGATCATCAGCAGCGTTGCGCCGGTCTCTTCGGCCAGTGCCGCGACCAGATCCAGCATTTCGACCTTCAGCGCCGGGCCGAGGGCGGCGAAGGGTTCATCGAGCAGCAAGAGCGGCCGGTCCTGCAACAGCACCCGGGCCAGCGCGGCGCGGCTTTGCTGGCCACCGGAGAGGGCGCCGGGTTTGCGATCCTCCAGCCCCGCCAGCCCGACGCGGGTGAGCGCTGCGCGGACCCTGGCCTTCTGCTCTGCATTCAGCCGCAGGTCGGGGCGCAGGCCGAGGCCGGCATTTTCCGCCACGGTCAGGTGCGGGAACAGGTTGCCGTCCTGGAACAACATGGCGACGGGACGCTTGCCCGGGGCGTCGCCGGTAATGTCGCGCCCGTCCCAGAGGATGCGGCCGCGCTCCAGCGGGCGGAAGCCGGCGATCGCCTCGATCAGCGTGGTCTTGCCGGCACCGGAGGGGCCGATGACGGCGACGCGGGCGCCCCCATCCACCGCCCAATCGGCGCGGACGGTGAACTCGCCATTGCGGATCACCGCGTCTTCAAGCCTCAGCATGCCAGCGCCCTCCGCGGTCGAAGATCCAGAAGGCCAGCATCGACAACACCAGCAGCAGGAGCGCCGCGCCCGCCGCCGCCTCCATCCGGTAGGCCCCCATCAGACGGTAGATCTGCAGCGGCAGCGTGGCCACCTCGGTATCGGCAAAAAGCGCGATGACGCCGAGATCGCCCATCGACAGCGCGGCACCGAGACCGGCGGCAAAGCCGATCTGGGCCCGCATCCGCGGCAGCAGCACCAGCCGCAGGAACGGCCCGCCGCCCATGTTCAGGCTGGCCCCCAGCCTTCCGTAATCGCCGATCACCGCCTGCGCGCGCGGCACGAGGATGCGCAGGGCAAAGGGCAGCGCCATCACCGCGTTGACCAGCGCCGTCACCGGCAGCGCCAGCGCAAAGGGGTCGGCCAGCGGATAGATCACCACGAAAAGGCCGATGCCGATCACCAGCGGCGAGACGGCGAGGCCGAGCAGACCCGCCAGCTCGACCCAGAGCGCGTGGCGGGCGAGCGCGACGGTGGCGGCCATGGGCACGGCGAGGAGGAGCAGGATTGCGGTGCTGCCCAGCGCGATCAGCACCGAGGTTGCGGCGGCGCGAAAGACGCTCAGCGGCAGTTGCGGCAGGCCGGGCAAGCCGGAAAGGGCGATGGCGGCCAGCGGCAGCAGCAGAAACAGGGCGGCGAGGGCGATGGCGCCGGTATCGAGCAGGCGCAGGCCGGTTGTATTGGCGTCCCACCGCTGCACCGGGCGGTCGAGACCGGCGCCGAAACCGCCGCCGGGGCGCGCGCGCAGGGCGAGGCTGGCGGCGATCACCGTCAGGGCGATCTGGATGCAGGACAGCAGCGCCGCGCGACCGAGGTCGAAATCGAAATGGAACGCCTGATAGATCGCCAGTTCCACCGTGGTGGCGCGCGGGCCGCCGCCCAGCGTCAGCGCCACGGCGAAGGAGCTGAGGCAGATGGCAAAGACCACCGCCAGCGCGCCGGGGGCCACGCGGGCAAGCATCGGACGCTCCAGCAGCCGCCAGATCGCCCCCGGGCCGGCGCCAAGCTGGGCGGCGAGGCGGAAGCGTTCGGCGGGGATCTCCTGCCAGCCCTGCAGGATCAGCCGGGTCGCCAGCGGCAGGTTGAAGAAGACATGCGCCAGCACCACCCCGTGCAGACCATAGATTCGCAGCGGCTCGAGCCCGACGGCGCCCAGCGCCTGGCTGACCCATCCGGCGCGGCCGAAGACGGCCAAGAGGCCCAGCACGGCGACGATCACCGGCAGGATGAACGGCGCGCCGAGAAGCGTGATCAGCGCCGCACGGCCGGGAAACCGCCGCCGCGCCAGCGCGCGGGCCACCGGCACCGCCAGCGCCACACTGAAGACGGCGGAGAGCGCGGCCTGCATGAGGGTAAAGCGCAGCGCCTGCCAGTCGGCGGGGCCGAGCCCCTTGCCCGGCTCGGCCCGAAGGGCCACGGCGGCGAGCGTGCCGAGGATCAGCGCGGCGACGAATGCCGCCGCGCCGACCCCCGCTGCGCCGCTTACCGGCTGAGCGCGGTCAGCCATTCGGTGAGCGCGGGGTCGCGCAGCTCTGCCGCCTCTTCGGGCGAGAACAGGAGCGCCTTGGCGGGCTGGATCAGCGTCTCGAAGCCTGCGGGCAGGCCAGCCTCCGGCGTCACCGCCGGGTACATCCAGTTGGTGGTGGGCAGCACCGACTGGAAGGCGTCCGTCACCATGAATTGCAGGAATTGATCGGCCAGCTCCGGCTGGTCGGTGGCGGCGAGTTTACCGGCCACCTCGACCTGCATGTAATGGCCCTCGTCGAACGGAGCGGCGGTCTTGCTGTCGTCCTCTTCCGCGATCAGGTGATAGGCGGGCGAGGTGGTGTAGGAGAGCACCAGGTCGGCCTCGCCATCGAGGAACAGGCCATAGGCCTCGGACCAGCCTTTGGTCACGGTGACGATATTGTCGGCCAGCCCCTCCCAGATCGCCGGGGCCTCATCGCCATAGGCCGCCTTGACCCACATCAGCAGGCCCAGCCCCGGGGTGGAGCTGCGCGGATCCTGGATCACGATCTTCAGATCGCTGTCGGCCAGCGCGCGGAACGAGGTGGGGGCGGCGAGATCGCGGGACTGGACGAAGGCGAAATAGCCCCAGTCGTAGGGGACGAAATTCGCATCGCTCCATTCGATCGGCAGATCGTACTCGGCCGTCACCGCATGGGGGGCGAAGAGGCCGCTGTCGCGGGCTGCCTGAACAAGGTTGGTGTCCAGCCCCAGCACGATATCGGCCTCGGTGCGGGCGCCTTCGAGCTTGAGCCGAGCCAGCAGTGCGGCGCCGTCGCCGGCGGCGACCAGTTTCAGATAGCAGCCGCAGACCTCCTCGAAGGCCTTTTCGACCTGCGGGCCGGGCCCCCATTCGGCGGTGAAACTGTCATAGGTATAGACGGTCAGCGTCGGCACCTCGGCAAGCGCCGTAGTGGCCGAAAGCAATCCCGCTGCAAACGTTAGATACTTCATGGCATCCTCCTTTTGCGGCGACAGGGCAAGGGTGGAGGCATGTCCATTCACCTTCCCTACGCCGGTATGAGCCGGTTCAGGTTCAACGGGTTCGCAACTGCATCTCAGCCCGAATTTCTGTCGCCTCACCCGGGCGGGAAACGGTTTCCCATGGACCCTGATGAGGCGCAGGGGCACCCCGAGGTGAGGCGGACCGTAGTGCCCCGCCCCGCCGGCGGCAAGCCATTTCAACCGCGGCGATGCCCTGCCCCGGCACCGGCGGGGTCTAGCGCGGCACCGGCAGATGGCCGGTTATGCGCCGCCGCAGCGGCAGCAGCGGGCGTTCGACCAGCTGGTGAATCGCCGCGGCATAGAGTACCGACAGCCCACCGGCGCAGATCACCTTCCACAGCATTCCGGTCCCGGCGAAGGCCCCGAAATCCATGGTGCGGATCAGCACGAGGTGGATCAGGTAGATCGAATAGGAATAAACGCCGATCCTCTGCATCCAGCCCCAGTTCAGCGGGCGGAACAGCCACAGGTCCGGGCGGGTGACCGCATAGTAGAAGATCGGCATCAGCGCGAGTCCCTGCACCGCATATCGGAGCACCGAGCGGAACGCCGGATCGCGCCAGAGGAAACTGACCAGCAGCGCGGCGAAGGACAGCGCCAGCACGCTCGCCATGACCACTGGCCGTCCGGCCCGCACGGGGATCCTGTCGCGCCACATCAACAGCGCCAGCGCGCATCCGACCAGCAGGCTGTCGAGCCGGGTGTCGCTGAGATAATAGATCCCCTCGAAGCCGGTCCCCAGACCCCAGTAATGGACTGCGCGCCAGAGGGTGAAAACCAGGATCAGCGGCCAGATCCACCGCAACCGCCGGACCGGTCCGGCGAAGACCAGAAAGACCAGCGGCCAGAGGATATAGAAATGCTCCTCGACCGAGAGAGACCACAGCACGCCCAGGCCCAGCACCGTCTCGCTCTGGCCGTAGATGTAGAGGTAGTTGAAGAAGAAAAAGATCTGGCTGATGAGCGTGGTCCAGTCGAACCCGCCGATGGCGATCCCGGTGGCCAGCAGCAGATAGGACAGCCCCAGCGCGCAGAGCAGCGGCGGCATCAGCCGCAACACCCGCCGGGCATAGAAGGCCCGGAACGAGATCCGGCCATAGCGGTCCGTCTCGCGGCACAGCAGGGTGGTAATCAGGAAACCCGAGATAAAAAAGAACACCGTCACCCCGAAGCCCCCGGGCACGGTGTCGCCGAAACCGACATGGCTGGCGAACACGACCAGGATCGATACCGCGCGAAACCCGTCAAGCGAGGGGATATGTCCCGATGTCACGTCGACGGTCCCAGTTCTGTTCCGTTCCGGCCCCATTCAAATCAGCGGCTCCGCCTGCGGACAAGGGGAAACCGGTCGCCGGACCCGACCCATTTGCCGCCGGTGGCTGCGGTCTGCGGACCGTTTTGCGGCCCGATTTGCGGCCCGCGAATTGCACCGGCCCCGGCAATACGGTAACTGCGGGCGCGAACCCTGTGGAGCAGCGCCTATGTCCCTGAACACCTTCGGTCATCTCTTCCGTGTCACCACCTGGGGCGAAAGCCACGGGCCCGCACTGGGCGCCACGGTCGACGGCTGCCCCCCCGGCGTGCCGGTGGACGAGGGCGTCATCCAGCAATGGCTCGACCGCCGCAGGCCGGGCACCAGCCGCTATACCACCCAGCGGCGCGAACCGGACGCGGTGAAGATCCTGTCGGGCGTGTTCGAGGGGCAGACCACCGGCACACCGGTGCAACTGATGATCGAGAACACCGACCAGCGGTCCAAGGATTACTCCGAGATCATGGAGAAGTTCCGGCCCGGCCATGCCGATATCACCTATTGGCAGAAATACGGCATCCGCGATTACCGCGGCGGCGGCCGCTCTTCGGCGCGCGAGACGGCGGCGCGGGTCGCCGCCGGCGGACTGGCGCGGGCGGCGCTGGCGACATTGGCGCCCGGGGTCGAGATCACCGGCTACATGACCCGGATCGGGCCGCATGAGATCGACCGCGAGCGGTTCGACTGGGGCACCATCGCGGAAAACCCGTTCTGGTGCCCCGACGCCCGGGCGGCGGCGGACTGGGCGGACTATATGACCGCCCTGCGCAAATCCGGCAATTCGGTGGGCGCGATCGTCGAGGTGGTGGCGCGCGGCGTGCCCGCCGGCCTCGGCGCGCCGGTCTATGGCAAGCTCGACACCGATCTGGCCGCCGCGATGATGTCGATCAACGCGGTCAAGGGCGTGGAGATCGGCGAGGGGATGGCGGCAGCCCAGCTCACCGGCGAGGACAACGCCGATGAGATCTTCATGGGGAACGACGGGCGGCCGGTGTATTCCTCGAACCACGCCGGCGGCATTCTGGGCGGCATTTCCACCGGGCAGGACGTGGTGGTTCGCTTCGCGGTCAAACCCACCTCCTCGATCCTGAAGCCACGCCAGACCATCACCAGATCGGGCGAGGCAGCCGAGATCATCACCAAGGGCCGCCACGACCCCTGCGTCGGCATCCGCGCGGTGCCGGTGGGCGAGGCGATGATGGCCTGCGTGATCCTCGATCATATCCTGCTGAACCGCGGCCAGATCGGCGGCGCGGTGGGCGAGGCCCGGGGTCGCATTGGCTGATCTCGCCCCCCTGCGGAACCGGCTGCGGGAAATTGTCGAAACCCGCATGGCGCAGGACAGCGCCCATGACATGGCCCATCTCGACCGGGTCTGGGCCAATGTGCAGGCGATTGCCGGGGAGGGTGCGGATCGCGCGGTTCTGCTGGCGGCGAGCTATCTGCACGATCTGGTGAACCTGCCCAAGGACAGCCCCGACCGCGCCCGCGCCTCAAGGCTGGCGGCGGAGGAGGCGGCGCCGATCCTGCGTGATCTGGGCTTTGACGCGGAGCGGATCGCGGCGACCCGGCACGCCATCGCCGCGCATAGTTTTTCCGCCGGTATCCCGCCGGAGACGCCAGAGGCGAAGATCCTGCGCGATGCCGACCGGCTGGATGCGCTGGGGGCCGTGGGTATCGCCCGTTGCTTTGCCGTTTCCGGCGCGCTGGGGCGGCCGCTCTATGATCCCGCCGACCCCTTTTCCCAGCGCCGCGATCCCGACGACAGGGCCCATGCGCTCGATCATTTCCGCACCAAGCTGCTGGCGCTGCCCGCCGGAATGCTGACCGCGCGGGGGCGGCAGATCGCCCACGCGCGCGCCCGGCGCATGATCGGTTTCCTCGAAGACCTCGGCGCCGAGATCGGCACCCCCCTGCCGCCGGACTGGACCGCGACATGAGCGATATTCTCGGCATCACCTTTCCGATCTACGCTGCGGTGGTCATCGGCTACATCGTGGTGCGGATCGGCTGGTTCAAACCGCAGGACATGGGGGTTCTGGGGCAATATGTGCTGAACCTGGCGCTGCCGGCGCTGCTGTTCAACGCGGTGGCGGGCCGCGATCTGGGCGAGGTGCTGCGCCCCGGCTATCTGCTGGTGATGGCGGTCGGCGGGCTGGCGACCCTCATCGCCGCCTGGCTGTGGTTCGGCGCCACCGCGCCGGACAGGCCGCGCCGGGCGCTGGCGGTGATGGGGGCCTCCTGCCCCAACTCCGGCTTTGTCGGCTATCCGGTGCTGCTGCTGGTGCTGCCCGATCTGGCAGGCGTGATCCTGGCGCTGAATTTCCTGGTCGAGAATGTGCTGATCATCCCGATCTGCCTGATTCTGATGGATCTGGCGGAGGGTCGCGCCGGGGTTTCGCCGCTGCGGCGGGCGGGCCATGTGCTGTTGGGGCTGCTGAAGCGGCCGATGGTGATCGGGCTGCTCTTGGGGCTGGCGGTCTCGGCCTCCGGCCTGACCATCCCGGCGCCGGTGACCCGGGTGATGGGGATGCTGGCGGCCTCTGCCGCCGCGCTGTCGCTGATGGTGATCGGCGGCGCGCTGGTGGGGCTGCCGATGAAGGGAAACAAGACGCTGGCGGCGCAGATCGCGGCGGCCAAGCTGTTGCTGCATCCGGGGATGGTGGCGCTTGCGGCGCTGGCGCTGCCGCTGCTCGGCCTCGCCGCCCTGAGCGAAGAGATGCGCCTTGCCGCGATCCTGTCGGCGGCGATGCCGATGTTCGGCATCTACACCGTTCTGGCGCAGGAGCGCGGCCTTGGCGGGGCGGCCTCCATCGCCCTGCTGGTGGCCACCTCCGCCGCCTTCTTCAGCCTCAGCGCGCTGCTGTTCTGGCTGACCTGAGCGGGAATGGCGCCGCGCGCCATGCCTCCGGCGGGTGCCGCCGGGCGCGCGGTCAGGCGAGAACCGTGCTGTAGTCGTCGCGCAGCGCCTTTTTCTGCACCTTGCCCATGGTGTTGCGCGGCAGGGCATCGACCATGACGATCCTTTTCGGCTGCTTGAATTTGGCAAGCTGGCCGTCGAGCGCGGCGGCGATGGCCTCGGGCGTGGTGCCGTCGCTGTCGGGGACCACCACGGCGACCACCCCCTCGCCGAAGTCGGGGTGCGGCACGCCGATCACCGCGCTTTCCAGCACGCCGGGCAGCTCGTCGATCAGGCCTTCGACCTCTTTGGGATAGACGTTGAAGCCGCCGGTGATGATCAGATCCTTTTCGCGGCCGACGATGGTGACATAACCATCGGCGTCGATCATCGCCAAATCGCCGGTGATGAACCAGCCGTCCGGGCGCAGCTCTTCCGCCGTCTTCTCGGGCATCTGCCAGTAACCCTGGAACACGTTTGGCCCGCGCACCTCGAGCACACCGATCTCGTCGGCGGGCACCTCTTTGCCCTCGTGCATCACCCGCGCTTCGACGCCGGGCAGCGGGAAGCCGACGGTGCCGGCCCGACGCTCGCCGTCGTAGGGGTTTGAGGTGCTCATGTTGGTTTCGGTCATGCCGTAGCGTTCCAGGATGCGGTGCCCGGTGCGTGCCTCCCATTGCTCATGGGTTTCCACCAGCAGCGGCGCCGAGCCGGAGATGAACAGGCGCATGTTGGCCGCGCGCTCTTTCGTCAGGCGCGGGTCGGCGAGCAGGCGGGTGTAGAAGGTGGGCACCCCCATCAGCGCGGTTGCCTGCGGCATCGCGTCCAGAATGGCGTCCGCGTCGAACCCCTGAAGGAAGATCACCCGCGCCCCGGCCAGCAGCGCCACGTTGGTGGCGACGAACAGCCCGTGGGTGTGAAAGATCGGCAGCGCGTGAATCAGCACGTCCTGCGGCGTGAACCGCCAGTAGTCGCGCAGCGTTTCGGAGTTGCTGGCCAGGTTGGCGTGGCTGAGCATCGCACCCTTGGAGCGGCCGGTGGTGCCCGACGTGTACAGAATCGCCGCCAGATCGTCCGGCCCGCGCGGCACCGGGTCGAAGCCGCCGCGCCCGACCACGGCGTCGGTCAGCGTGCCCAGCCCCTTGCCGTCGAGCGTGACCACCCGAGCGTCACCGGCGATGCCGGAGATCGCCTCGTACTTCGCCGGATCGCAGACCACCACGCGCGGGGTGGCGTCGCCGAGGAAATAGGAAACCTCGGGCGTCGTATAGGCGGTGTTGAGCGGCAGAAAGACACCGCCGGCCATCACCGTGCCGAGATAGAGCTGAATCGCCTCGATGGTCTTGGAGACCTGCACCGCCACCCGGTCGCCCGGCTGAACGCCCATCGCCACCAGCGCCGCCGCGTTGCGCTCGGCGCCGGCGAAAAGCTCGCCAAAGGTCATGCTGGCGCGGGCCGGGAAGGTGGCGAAATTGCGGGTCTCGTGGCCCACAGAGGCCGCACGCAGCCGGGTGATCAGGTGATTGTCGTCGTACATCGAATGCCTCCGCTCGGGTTTCGTCTATCTGCGCCCTGCAACGGGGCGAAATCAACCCGTTGATCTTTCCCGTGGCGCGGCGCAGGGTCCGCGAATGGCGACATCCTTAACATCGCATCGACCGGGACTCGCGGTGACGCTGAAACTCAGCGCGATCTTTTTGTTCTCGACAATGGCGGCGCTGATCAAGGCGACGTCCGAGGATGTCCCGGCGGGTGAGGCGGTGTTTTTCCGCTCGTTCTTTGCGATCCCGGTGATCCTGGTCTGGATCGCCGCCAAGGGAGAGCTGCGCAGCGGGCTGATTGCGCATCGGCCGATGGGGCATTTCTGGCGCGGGATCATCGGCACCTCGGCGATGGGGATGACCTTTGCCGGTCTGGGGCTTTTGCCGCTGCCCGAAGTCACGGCGATCGGCTATGCCACGCCGATCTTTACCCTGATACTGGCCGCGCTGATGCTGGGCGAGCGGATCCGGCTGGTGCGGATCAGCGCGGTTCTGGTGGGTCTGGTCGGGGTGGTGATCATGGTCTGGCCGCGCCTTGGCGCCGGCGGCGGCGGACTGCGCGATGCCGCCGCGCTGGGCGCGCTGCTGATCCTCGGGGCGACGATGCTGCGGGCGCTGGTGCAGATCCATATCCGGCGGATGGTGGAGACCGAGCGCACGTCGGCCATCGTGTTCTATTTCTCGGCCACCGCATCCGTTCTGGCGCTGCTGACGCTGCCGTTCGGCTGGGTGGTGCCGCCGCCGCAGATCGCCCTGCTGCTGGTGCTGGCGGGTCTGGTGGGGGGCGTGGCGCAGATCCTGGTGACCGCGTCCTACCGGTTCGGGCCGGCCTCGATGCTGGCGCCCTATGACTACGCCTCGATGCTGTTCGCGATCCTGATCGGCTATGTCTGGTTCGGCGAGGTGCCGACGCTGGTCATGCTGGCGGGTGCCGCGCTGGTGATCGCGGGCAATATACTGGTGATCTGGCGCGAGCATCATCTGGGGCTGGAACGGGCCCGCGCGCGATCGGTCAGCGATCCGAAGGCGTGATCTTTACCCCCGCGCCGCCTGCCCTATGATCCGTCGGACATTCAGGAGGGACGCCGCGTGACCGACGCCGAGACACATAAGCAGAAGATGAAGAAGATGCAGGCCGAGCACCGCGCCAAGGTCTCCGAGGCGGGCGATCCGGGGCGCGGGCTGGTGCTGGTGCATACCGGCAACGGCAAGGGCAAGTCGTCCAGCGCCTTTGGCGTTGTCGTGCGCGCGCTGGGCTGGCGGCAGACGGTGGGCGTGGTTCAGTTCATCAAGGGCAGCTGGATCACCGGCGAGCGGCAGTTCTTCGACCGGCTGGGCGGGGTCACCTGGCATACCATGGGCGAAGGCTTTACCTGGGACACCCAGGATCGCGCCCGCGACATCGCCGCCGCGCAGGCCGCGTTCGCCCGCGCGCGTCAGATGATGGAGAGCGGCGATTTCGACCTGCTGGTTCTGGACGAGATCAACATCGCGCTGCGCTATGGCTATCTGAGTGCCGAAGAGGTGCTGGAGGGGCTGAGGGCGCGTGCGGATCGGACCGGCGTGATCCTGACCGGGCGCGATGCGCCGGCGGAGATCTGCGCCTATGCCGACCTGGTCACCGAAATGACCGAGGTCAAGCACCCCTATCACAACGGGATCAAGGCGCAACGCGGGGTGGATTTCTAAGCCTCGCCGGCGCTGGACCCGCCGCCCTGACCAGAGACGGGCCGTATTCAGTCCGCCGTGCGCAGGGCGGCGAGCAGGGCCTCGCTGGCGCTGACGATATGCGCGGTCAGCAGCCCGCAGGCGCGCTCGGCGTCCCGGTCGCGGCAGGCCGCAAGCAGCGCCCGGTGTTCGGCATGAGAGCGGGCGGCATAGTCCAGCTCTCTCGCCGCCAGATGCAGATAGCGTTCATTGAGATCGCTCAGGCCGGCGATATGGGACAGCAGTCGCGGCCGCTGGCAGGGCGCGAGCAAGGCGAGGTGAAACGCCTTGTTCAGCGCACCGAACCGGTCTGCTGCGGCTGTTTCGGCCTGATCCAGAATCGCCTCGGCCTGATCCAGCTGGCGGTTTGTCAGTTCGGGAATGGCGTGTTTCAGCGCCAGCGGCTCTGCCACCGCCCGCATCTCGGAGATTTCCCGGAAACCGGCGGCATCCAACGGCGCCACCCGCGCGCCGCGATTGGTCGCCAGGATGACCAGCCCCTCCTGTTCCAGAATGCGCAGGCTGTCGCGGACCGGCATCCTGCTGGTGTGGAACCGCCGCGCCAGTTCCTCCTGCCGCAGGACTGTGCCCGGGGCGAAGGCGCCGGCGATGATGTCGGTGCGCAGCGCCGCGGCGATCTGTGTGGCGGTGGCGCCGGTTCGGCTGGGCTTGTCTGTCATGGCGGTCCGTTTCCTTGCCGGTACAATCCTGCGGCATTGACAGAATGTCTGCAATACGTATTTTTGTATCCAATCTTTGCCAGAGGATACCCAGGAGGCCTCGATGTCGAAAAGCACCAGGCGCGTCGAGCGCGCCGCAGCCGCCGCCGGATTGGACATGTCGGTCCTGCATATGCCCGCCTCGACCCGGACCGCGCAGGAGGCCGCCGCCGCCTGCGCCTGCGACGTAGGGCAGATCGTCAAATCGATGATCTTCGAGGGGGTCGACAGCGGCGAGTTGAAGCTGCTGCTGGTCAGCGGACGGCACGACGTGAACCTGGATGCCGCCAGCGGGATGTTCGACGAGGGGCTGCGCCGCGCCGACCCCGGGCGGGTGCGCGAGGAAACCGGATTCGCGATTGGCGGTGTCGCGCCGATCGGCCATCTGAGCGCCATCGACACCTGGATGGACAACGCGCTATTGCAGTATCCTGCGGTCTGGGCGGCGGCCGGCGCGCCCAACGCCGTCTTTCGCGTCGCGCCGGACGCGCTGCTGCGGGCCACCGGGGCGCGGGTGTTCCACAACGGAGCCTGACCCCTGAACGAAAACCCCCCGGGCCGGGGCCCGGGGGGTCGGTCTTGGTCCTCGGTACGCCCCTCAGGACGCCATTTTCAGCAGATCCCGTTCCCTGAGCTGGGCGTGGCATTCGTCGAGCGCGCGGCGGGCACGGTCGATCAGGGTGTCGATCTCTGCCTTGGTGATGACCAGCGGCGGCGAGATGACCATCCGGTCGCCGACGTGGCGCATGATCAGGTTGTTGGCAAAGCAGCGTTCGCGGCAGATGTATCCCACGGTGCCCGGATCGGAGGCGAACTTGGCGCGGCTCGCCTTGTCGGGCGTCAACGCCAGCGAGGCCATCATGCCGACGATCCTGGTCTCGCCCACCAGCGGGTGATCGCCGAGGCTGTGCCATTTCTCGGCCAGGTAGGGCGCGGTTTCGGCGCGCACGCGGTCGACGATGCCCTCTTCCTCGAGGATGCGCAGGTTTTCCAGCGCCACGGCGGCGGCCACCGGATGGCCGGAATAGGTATAGCCGTGGTTGAACTCCACCCCGCCCAGGGTCTTGGCCACCTCGTCGCTGACCACCGAGCCGCCGACCGGCTGGTAGCCCGAGCTGAGCCCCTTGGCGATGGTCATGATGTCGGGACGGATGTTCAGGGTCTGGCAGCCGAACCAGTTGCCGGTGCGGCCAAACCCGGTGATCACCTCATCCGCGATCAGCAGGATCTCGTACTTGTCGCAGATGCGCTGGATCTCGGGCCAATAGCTGTCGGGCGCCACGATCACGCCGCCGGCGCCCTGCACCGGCTCGGCGATAAAGGCCGCGACGCGATCCTCGCCCAGGTCCTGGATCGCGGCTTCCAGCTCTTGCGCGCGGGCGAGGCCGAACGCCTCGGGCGTCATGTCGCCGCCTTCGGCCCACCAGTCGGGCTGATTGATGTGATGAATGTCCGGGATCGGCATGCCGCCCTGGGCATGCATTCCGGCCATGCCGCCGAGGCTGGCGCTGCCCATGGACGAGCCGTGATAGGCGTTCTTGCGGCTGATGATGATCTTTTTATCGGGCTTGCCCTTGGCGTCCCAATAGGTGCGCACCATGCGGATGTTGGTGTCGTTCGCCTCGGACCCGCCTGCGGCGAAGAACACGTGGTTCAGATCGCCCGGCGCCAGTTCGGCGATCTTGCTGGCCAGCGCGATGGCGGGCACATGCGTGGTCTGGAAGAAGGTGTTGTAGTAGGGCAGCTCGCGCATCTGGCGGGCGGCAACCTCGGCCAGCTCGTCACGGCCATAGCCGATATTGACGCACCACAGCCCGGCCATGCCGTCGAGGATCTCGACCCCCTCGCTGTCGGTCAGATAGACGCCCTTGGCCCGCGTGATCACCCGCGCGCCCTTGGCCGCCAGCTCGTCTCCGTTGGTGAAGGGGTGCATGTGGTGGGCGCTGTCCAGCGCCTGAAGCTCGGCGGTCGGCATGTGGTTGGTGATGGCGGGCATCGCGGGACTCCTGAAATTCCGGTGTTAGGGACAGAATATGATCAAATTTTTTGCTGTCAATCGAATCAGACCTGCACGCTGCGTTCTTCCAGCACCGCGTCGACCATTTGCATGCCCTGAACCACATCCTCAGCCATCGCCCCGGCCGCGGCCTCTATATCGCCGATGCGCAGCGCATCCAGCAGTTCCTTGTGCCGGTCGGGCAGATTCTGTGTCCCGAACCGGCCACAGACAACCCGCAGAGAGGGGCCGAACCGCAGCCACATCCGGTCGGACAGATCCAGCATCACCGGCGCCTGCGCGCGGGCATAAAGGGCCGTGTGAAAGTTATAGTTCTGCTGCAGATAGCCCGAGACATCGCCCGCCGCGATGGCGGAATCCAAAGCCGAGTCAATTGCTTCCAGCTCGGCGATCAGACCCGGCGTGACATGGCGCGCGGCCCGGCGCGTCAGTTCGGATTCCAGGGCCTGGCGGACGAAGATCAGCTGCTCGACATCCGCCGCCGACAACACCGGCACGCTGACGCGGCGGTTGCCCTGAAACACCAGCGCCCCGTCCGAGATCAATCGCCGGATCGCCTCGCGCACCGGAGTCATGCCGGCGCCAAGCGAATCAGTCAGCCCCTGAATGGTCACAGCCTGGCCCGGAGCCATCTCTCCGAACAGGATCTGACCCCGGAGTTTCTGATAAACCTGTTCGTGAACCGGCGGTTCGGCGGCCGGTTTCGGGGCTTTCGCTGCTGATTTTTTGATCAAATTCAACGGACTCTTCCTGATGCGACTGACTATGCTTGCACTGAGCGAGGCTGCGTGAAAACATATCCCTTGTTGCCGGGGAAGGCAAAACTTGATCAAATCAGAAGATGCGGGGGTAAACCCGTTCCTTCACAGGGAGACTACTATGACCTTCAAATCGCTGAGTCTGACCGCGGTTCTGGCGCTGGGCGCCTCCGCCGTGCAGGCCGAGGAAGTCCGCGTTTACAACTGGTCGGACTATATCGACGAGGAGTTGCTGGCCAAGTTCGAGGCAGAAACCGGCATCGACCTGATCTATGACGTGTTCGACAGCAACGAGGTTCTCGAGACCAAGATGCTGGCCGGCGGCTCGGGCTATGACGTGGTGGTGCCCTCGGGCACCTTCCTGCAGCGCCAGATTTCCGCGGGCGCGTTCCAGAAACTGGACATGTCCAAACTGCCGAACCACAAGAACATGTGGGACGTCGTCGAAAAGCGCACCGCGCAATATGACCCCGACAACGCCTATTCGATCAACTACATGTGGGGCACCACCGGCATCGGCGTGAATGTCGGCAAGGTGACCGAGCTGCTGGGCGAGGACGCCCCGATCGACAGCTGGGCGCTGGTCTTTGACCCCGCCAACATGGAGAAGCTGGCCGGCTGCGGCGTGCATTTCCTCGACGCCCCCGCCGAGATGATCCCGGCCGCGCTGAAATACATCGGCGAGGATCCCGACAGCCAGGACCCCGACGTCATCGCCAAGGCCGAAGGCGTCTATATGGCGGTCCGCCCCTATATCCAGAAGTTCCACAGCTCGGAGTACATCAACGGGCTGGCCAATGGCGACATCTGCGTCGCGGTCGGCTGGTCGGGTGACGTGCTGCAGGCGCGCGACCGCGCGGCCGAGGCCGACAATGGCGTCGAGATCGCCTATCACGCGCCCAAGGAAGGCGCCCAGATGTGGTTCGACCAGATGGCGATTCCGGTCGACGCGCCCAACCCGGACGCCGCGCACAAGTTCCTGAATTTCATCATGGACGCCCAGAACATGGCGGCGGCCTCGAACTATGTCTACTACGCCAATGGCAACCTCGCCTCGCAGGAATTCCTGGTCGAGGACGTCATCGGCGATCCGGCGATCTATCCGGATGCCGCGACGCTGGAAAACCTGTTCACCACCCGGCCCTATCCGGCCAAGGTGCAGCGGGTCGTCACCCGTCTGTGGACCAAGATCAAGTCGGGCACCTGAGCCCTGATTTCGCGGGCGGGCCGGTTTCGGCCCGCCCCGATGATGCTCAGACCAACGGGGGCCACCTTGCAATCCACGAAATTCGCGCCCTGGGAAGACCCAGAGGCAAAGCCGTTGATCCGGTTCCAGAACGTGACCAAGCGGTTCGGCACATTCACTGCCATCGACAACCTGTCGCTTGATATCTTTGAGCGGGAATTCTTTGCCCTGCTGGGCCCGTCGGGCTGCGGCAAGACCACGATGATGCGGATGCTGGGCGGGTTCGAGTCACCGACCGAGGGCCGCATCGAACTGTCCGGCAAGGACATCGTCGGCGTGCCGCCGAACAAGCGCGCGGTGAACATGATGTTCCAGTCCTACGCGCTGTTTCCGCACCTGTCGGTCTGGGACAACATCGCCTTCGGCCTGCGCCGCGACGGCCGGCCAAAGGCCGATGTCGAGGCCCGCGTGGCCGAGATGCTGAAGCTGACCCGGCTGGAAAAATTCGCGCGCCGCAAACCGCACCAGATCTCGGGCGGCCAGCGCCAGCGCGTGGCACTGGCGCGCAGCCTTGCCAAGGCGCCGAAACTGCTGCTGCTCGACGAGCCGCTGGGCGCGCTGGACAAGAAGCTGCGCCAGGATACCCAGTTCGAGCTGATGGACATCCAGGAAAAGACCGGAACCACCTTTGTCATCGTCACCCACGACCAGGAAGAGGCGATGACCGTCGCCTCCCGCGTGGCGGTGATGGACGAAGGCAAGCTGATCCAGGTGGCCACGCCGGACCGGATCTATGAGAGCCCCGAAAACGTCTATGTGGCCGATTTCATCGGCGACGTGAACATCATCGAAGGGCGCGCCACGCCAGAGGCCGGGGGCGAGGACGACACCTATCGCATCGACTGGGCCGAGGGCGAGACGCCGCTGCAGGCGACCTCCGCCACCCGGTTCGACCCCGGCCAGACCTGTTACCTGGCGATCCGGCCGGAAAAGGTGACGATTTCCGCCGAACGTCCCGAAGGCGCCCTGAACGCGGTTCAGGGCAAGGTGCTGGATATCGCCTATCTGGGCAATATCTCGACCTATCATGTCGAGCTGACCTCGGGCACGGTCATCAAGGCGCAGACGGCGAACACGCGCCGCATCTCGCGCCGGAGTTTCACTTGGGAAGATCCCGTCTGGCTGTCCTGGACGGTCACCGGCGGCGTTCTTCTGGCGGGGTGAAACGATGCGCCGACTGCTCCTGATCGCGGTTCCCTATCTCTGGCTTCTGGCGCTGTTCCTGGTGCCCTTCATCATCGTCCTGAAGATCTCGCTCTCGGACATCGCGCTGGCGATCCCGCCCTATACGCCGACGCTGGATTTCGCCGCCGGCTGGGCGGGGATCAAGGCGTTCTTCGCCGGTCTGGATTTCGAGAATTTCATCTGGCTCACCGAGGACGACCTGTACTGGAAGGCCTATCTCAGCAGCCTGACCATCGCCCTGATCTCGACCGTGCTGACGCTGATGATCGGCTATCCCATCGCCTATGGCATGGCCCGCGCGCCGGGAGAGTGGCGCCCCACTCTGATGATGCTGATCATCCTGCCGTTCTGGACCAGTTTCCTGATCCGCGTCTATTCCTGGATGGGCATCCTCAGCCAGGAGGGGTTCCTGAACCAGTTCCTGCTGTGGACCGGCATCATCAATGAGCCGCTGATCATCCTGAACACCAAGATCGCGGTCTATATCGGCATCGTTTATACCTATCTGCCGTTCATGATCCTGCCGATCTACGCCGCGCTGGACCGGCTGGACGAATCGCTGATTGAGGCGGCCGAGGATCTGGGCTGTTCACGGCTCAGCGCGTTCTGGCTGATCACCGTGCCGCTGTCGAAAAACGGCATCGCGGCGGGGTGTTTTCTGGTCTTCATCCCGGCACTGGGCGAGTTTGTGATCCCCTCGCTGCTGGGCGGATCGGGCACGCTGATGATTGGCAAGGTGCTGTGGGAGGAGTTCTTTTCCAACCGCGACTGGCCGGTGGCCAGCGCGGTGGCGATCGTGCTGCTGCTGCTCCTGGTGATTCCGATCGTGCTGTTCCAGCGCAACCAGCAGAAACAGGCGGAGGCGGAGCAATGAACAGGCTGAGCTGGTTCAATACCGTATCGCTGACGCTGGGGTTCGCGTTCCTCTACATCCCGATGCTGATCCTGGTGATCTACAGCTTCAACGCGAGCAAGCTGGTCACCGTCTGGGCCGGGTTTTCCACCCGCTGGTACGGCGAGCTGCTGCACAACGAGGCCTTCCTCGATGCCGCCTGGGTGACGCTGAAGGTGGCGGTGTTCTCCTCCTCCATCGCCACGGTTCTGGGCACCATGGCGGCCTATGTGCTGGTACGCGGCAACCGGTTCCTGGGCCGCACGCTGTTCTCCGGCATGATCTATGCGCCGCTGGTGATGCCCGAGGTGATCACCGGCCTGTCGCTGCTGCTGCTGTTCATCGGCATCGGGCTGGATCGCGGTGTTCTGACCATCGTGCTGGCGCATACCACCTTTTCGATGTGCTATGTCTCGGTGGTGGTGTCCTCGCGGCTGGTGACCTTCGACCGCTCGCTGGAAGAGGCCGCGCTCGACCTCGGCTGTTCCCCGGCACAGGCGTTCCGGCTGGTCACCCTGCCGATCATCGCCCCGGCGGTCATCTCGGGCTGGCTGCTGGCCTTCACGCTCTCGCTCGACGATCTGGTGATCGCCTCCTTCACCGCCGGGCCGTCCTCGACCACGCTGCCGATCAAGATCTTCTCGGCGGTGCGGCTGGGGGTAAGCCCCGAGATCAACGCGCTGTCCACCGTCATGATCGCCATCGTCGCGGTCGGGGTGATCGCGGCCTCGCTGGTCTCCAAACGCAGCCTTGTGCGCCAGCAGAAGGACGAACAGGAAGCGGCGCGCGCGCAATGAAACGGATCTTCGGGGCTTTTGCCTATTCGGGCGCGCCGCGCGACGGCTGCTGGTGGGATGAAACCGCAACCCGCCCCGACTGGCCCGAGGCGCGGGGGGATCTGCGCACCGATGTCGCGGTGATCGGCGGCGGCTATACCGGGCTGTCCGCCGCGCTGCACCTGGCCGGGGCGGGCGCCTCGGTCGCGGTGCTGGACGCGGAGTATCCCGGCTGGGGCGCCTCGGGGCGCAACGGCGGGTTCTGCTGCCTTGGCGGCGCCAAGCTCAGCAGCGCGCAATTCGCCCGGGCCTATGGACCAGAGCAGGCGCGCGATTTCTATCGGGCCGAGGTCGCGGCGGTGAAACTGGTGGCCGGTCTGCTCGACCGGCTGGGGATCGACGCCGACACCCATTCGCGCGGCGAAACCCAGATCGCCCACAGCCCCCGCGCGATGGCCCGTCTGCGCCGCGCCGCCGAGGGCGAGGAGGGCGCAGTTCTGACCGAACGCGCCGATCTGGCCTCGGAAGGGTTCGGCGGGCCGTTCCACGGTGCGCTGACCCTGCCGGTCGGCTTTGGTCTCAATCCGCGCAAATACGTTCTCGGCCTTGCCCGCGCCGCCGCAGAGGCCGGGGCGGCCCTCTATCAGAAAAGCCCGGCGGGCCGGATCGAGACAACCGCCGGCGGTTACCGGATCGCCCTGCCGCAGGGCACGCTGCAGGCCGAGACGGTCCTGATCTGTACCAATGGTTATTCCAGCGAGGATCTCCCCGGCTGGCTGGCGGGCCGCTATATGCCGGCGCAGTCCACCGTGCTGGTCACCCGACCGCTGAGCGATGCGGAACTTGCCGCGCAGGGCTGGACCACGGACCAGATGGCCTATGACACCCGCAACCTGCTGCATTACTTCCGGCTGATGCCCGACCGGCGGTTCCTGTTCGGGATGCGTGGCGGGCTGCTCTCCGGCGGCCGGGCCGAGGCCGCCGCGCGGGCCCGCACCAGGGCCGATTTCGAGCGCATGTTCCCCGCCTGGCGCGGCGTGGAAAGCGCGCATATGTGGTCCGGGATGGTCTGTCTGGCCGCAAACCGCGTGCCCTTTGCCGGACCGGTGCCGGGACGCCCGGGGATGTTCGCCGGGCTGGCCTATCACGGCAACGGCGTGGCGATGGGCAGCTATACCGGGCGGCTGCTGGCCGATCTGGCACGGGGCCAGACGCCGGATCTGCCCTACCCCGACCCGATGCGGCGACCGATGCGGCGCTTTCCACTGGGCCGGGCCCGGCGTCTGCTGATGCCGCCGCTCTACGCGGCGCTGGCGCTCGGCGACCTCTGAGCGGTCCTTTCGCGGCGCGGTTGACAGCCCCCGCAGGATCGCCCATCCCTGAGAAAAACCGGGCTTGAGGACGGGCATATGAAAATTGCGATGATCGGGACGGGATATGTCGGGCTGGTCTCGGGCGTGTGTTTCTCGGATTTCGGCCACGACGTGGTCTGCGTCGACAAGAATCCGGAAAAGATCGCCATGCTGGAACGCGGCGAGGTGCCGATCTTTGAACCCGGTCTGGATGCGCTGATCGAAAAGAACGTGGCGGCCGGACGGCTGTCGTTCACCACGGATCTGCCGGCGGCGGTGGACGGCGCCGAGGCGGTGTTCATCGCGGTCGGCACGCCGACGCGGCGCGGTGACGGTCATGCGGACCTGTCCTATGTGATGGCCGCCGCCGAGGAGATCGCCCATGCGATCACCGGCTATACCGTAGTCGTGACCAAATCCACCGTGCCGGTGGGCACCAACCGACAGGTCGAAGAGGTGATCGCCAAGGCCAATCCGCAGGCCGAATTCGACGTGGCCAGCAACCCCGAATTCCTGCGCGAAGGCGCTGCGATCGAGGATTTCATGAAACCCGACCGCATCATCGTGGGCGTGCAAAATGACCGCGCCGCCCAGGTGATGGCGGATATCTACCGGCCGCTCTACCTGCGCGAATTTCCGATCATCACCACCGATCTGGAAAGCGCCGAAATGATCAAATACGCCGCGAACGCGTTTCTGGCGACCAAGATCACCTTCATAAACGAGATCGCGGCGCTCTGCGAACGGGTCGGCGCCGACATCAAGCAGGTGAGCAAGGGGATGGGCCGCGACGGGCGGATCGGAAACAAGTTCCTGCATGCCGGCCCCGGCTATGGCGGGTCATGTTTTCCAAAGGATACCAAGGCGTTGGCACGGATCGGACAGGACCACGGCCTGCCGATGCAGATCACCGAGACCGTCATCAAGGTCAATGACGAGACCCGCCGCCGGATGATCGAGAAGATCACCGACATGATGGACGGTCATCTCGCCGGCAAGACCGTCGCGGTGCTGGGTGTGACCTTCAAGCCGAATACCGACGACATGCGCGAGGCGCCCAGCCTGACCGTCATCCCCGCCCTGATCGGGGCCGGAGCCCGGGTGCGGGTGGTCGACCCGCAGGGCCGGCGCGAGGGCGAGGCGCTGCTGCCCGGGGTGCATTGGATGGACGACGCCTACAAGGCGGCGCAGAACGCCGACGCGCTGGTGATCCTGACCGAATGGAACGAGTTTCGCGCGCTGGATCTGAAGCGGCTGGCGAAACGCATGGCCTTTCCGGCGATGGCCGATCTGCGCAACATCTATTCGGCGCAGGATGCCAGACGCGCCGGGTTCGCCCGCTATGTCTCGGTCGGGCGCAGCGATTATCGGGCCGGGGACTGAGCGCTGAGCGCGGCGCGCTCCAGATCCAGGCCTTCGGCATATCCGGGGCGCCCGCGCGCCGCCTGATAGAGGCAATAGGCCGCCATGCGCCAGTGATGCCAGGGGCGAAGCGCGTGGTATCGGGCGACAACCGTGCGATCCGGATAAGCCGTTAGAAACGCGTCTGTTTCCGCATGGCTGAGCGGGGCACCGCGATAAATCAGCTGCATCGCCGGCGACGTGAAGAGCGCCAGATCCTCCACCGGATCGCCCAGGGCCGGACATTGCCAGTCGATCAGCGTGGCGCGGGTGCCCTGCACCACGATATTTCCCGGCACCGGATCGCCGTGCAGCAGCCGGGTGCGGCCAGCGGCGGCGACAGTGCCCGGCGGCTCGAGCAGGCGCAGATCGTCGGCCTGCCCGGAGCGGCAAAGCGACAAAATTTCAAGGGTTTGGCGGCTCAGCGCGGCGCTGCCGCCGGGCGCCGCCGGCAGGCCGGGCGGAGGTGGATGGGCGTGGACACGGGCCAGAAGGCGCGCCACCGCCGCCGGTCCCTGCACCCAGCGCGCGCCGGGCAGATGACGATAGAGGATCCAGGGCGTTTCGGCCTGTGGATCGCCGGCCACCGGCGCCGGGGCGAGGCCCTGCGCGCAGAGCGCCGCGAGGCAGGCCGCCTCGCGCACCGGGTCATTGGCGAAAAGCGGTGTGGCGGCGCCGGCATCGTAGAGTTTGAGGACGAAATCGTACAGCTCGCCCCGCAACCGCCAGACCCGGTTGGTGCGCCCGCCCGCCAGCGCCACCGGGCGCGGCGCGCCGGGCAAAATCCGGTGCCGGCGCAGCCGAGCGATCAGATCGGCGGGCGGATCGGCGGGCAGAGGATCGGGGCGGGTCGGCAGGGTCTGGCTCCGTCTGGTGGACTGTATATGCGCGGCCCCGCGCGCGGCCGGGCGTCGGGCAAGGATCGCGCGCCCCGCCCGCCGCGACAAGGCCCCGCTGCGCCGCAGTTGAGTTTGCCCACCAAAAGGCCTATTTCGACCGGGAACAAAAGCCATACGCAGGCCCATGGCCGCAGCAAAGGAACCCGACGTGGCGAACCATCTCTATCAGAACGATCTGCCCGACGGGCTCGACCTTGGCCCCGTTGTCGCCATCGACTGCGAAACCATGGGGCTGAACCCGCATCGCGACCGGCTGTGCGTGGTGCAGATGTCGGGCGGCGACGGCAATGCGCATATCGTACAGGTCGCCAAGGGCCAGACCGAGGCGCCGAACCTGTGCCGGATGCTGACGGATCCCGATGTGCTGAAGCTGTTCCATTTCGGCCGGTTCGACATCGCCGCGATGCATCATGCCTTTGGCGCGCTGGCCGCCCCGGTCTATTGCACCAAGATCGCCAGCCGGCTGGTGCGCACCTACACCGACCGGCACGGGCTGAAGAACCTGACCGCGGAACTGATCGGCGTGGACGTCTCCAAGCAGCAGCAGATGAGCGACTGGGGCGCCGAGGAGCTGACCGGCGCGCAGCTGGATTACGCCGCCTCCGACGTGCTGCACCTGCACCGGCTGCGCGAGGAGCTGGACAAGCGGCTGGCGCGCGAGGGGCGGACCGAGATCGCCCAGGCCTGTTTCGATTTCCTGCCGCACCGCGCGCTGCTGGATCTGGAAGGCTGGCCCGAAATCGACATCTTTGCCCACGCATGACCGGGACCGAGACATTCCTCGCAACCGCGCGGCAGGTCGTCACCGACGAGGCCCGCGCGCTTGACGCACTGGCCGCGAGCCTTGACGAAAGCTTTGTCCGCGCGCTGCGGCTGATCCTCGCGTCCAAGGGCCGGATCATCGTCAGCGGCATCGGCAAGTCCGGCCATATCGGGCGCAAGATCGCGGCGACGCTGGCCAGCACCGGCACGCCGGCGCATTTCGTCCACCCCGCCGAGGCCAGCCACGGCGATCTGGGCATGGTGGCCAGGGGCGATGTGGTGCTGGCCATCTCCAACTCGGGCGAGGCGCCGGAACTGGCCAATCTGCTGGCCTATACCCGCCGGTTTGAGATTCCGCTGATCGGCCTGTCCAGCCGCCCCGACAGCACGCTGATGACCCAGGCGGACGAGCATCTGCTGATCCCCTCGCTGGGCGAGGCCTGCGGCTTTGGCATGGTGCCCTCGACCTCGACCACGCTGACACTGGCGATGGGCGATGCGCTGGCCATCGCGCTGATGAAATACCGCGATTTCCGGCTGGAGAATTTCCGCGAGTTTCACCCCGGCGGCAAGCTGGGGGCGCGGCTGAGCAAGGTGCGCGATCTGATGCACACGGGCGAGGCGCTGCCCACCGTGCCCGCCGAGGCCCCGATGAGCGACACGCTGCTGGAAATCAGCCGGAAGGGGTTCGGGGTCGTCGGTGTGACCGATGCAACGGGTGCGCTTGCCGGCATCATCACCGATGGCGACCTGCGCCGCCACATGGAGGGGCTTTTGTCCCATCGTGCCGCCGATGTGATGACGGCCGCGCCCACCACCATCGGTCCGGACGCGCTGGCCGAGGAGGCGGTGGCGCTGATGAACGCGCGCAAGATTACCTGTCTGTTCGTGGTCGATCCCGACGGGCCGCGCCGGGCGATGGGTCTTTTGCATATCCACGACTGCCTGCGGGCCGGTCTGGGCTGATCCGGGGCGAGCACGGCGATGGACAGTCATTCGCGTTTCGTGGCCTATCTCAAGGTCATCCTGCCGCTGGCGGCGCTGGCGCTGCTGTCGACGCTGTTCCTGCTGTCGAGCAGTATCGATCCCGAGGGAACCCTGCCGTTTGCCCGCAAGGAGATCGAGGCGCGGGTGCGCGGCCAGCAGATCACCGCGCCCTTCTTTTCCGGCACCACCGACGGCGGCGACGAGATCAACGTCAGCGCCCGGCTGGCGCGGCCCGGCGGCCAGGGCGGGCTGGCCGAGGCCGAAGCGCTGGACGCACGGTTGAAACTGGCCAAGGGCGGCGAGATCGCGCTGCGCTCGCAGACCGGGTCGATCGATCCCCAAAGCGATCGGGCCAGCTTTGCCGGCGCGGTCGAGATCACCACCTCGACCGGCTACACGGTGCGCACCGAGCAGCTGGACGCCACGATCGGCACCTTTCACGCCAGCACCCCGGGGGCGGTGCGCGCCACCGGACCGGTGGGGGAGCTGACCGCAGGGCAGATGGAAATCGCCGCGAAAAACCCTGGCGGTCCGATGCATATGGTTTTCAAAAACGGCGTTAAGCTGATATACGATCCCAAAAAATCGCCGGAGCGGTAAGTTTGCAAAAATTTCGCGCCTTTTTTCTCTGTCTCGCCTTTGTCCTGGGGGCCGGCGCGAGCTTTGCGCAGGAGACCCGCGTCGCCTTTGGCGCGGAGCCGGCAGACCCCAGCCAGCCGGTCGAGGTGACCGCCGACAGCCTGGATGTGAACCAGGCCGACGGCTCGGCCGAGTTCACCGGCGAGGTGCTGGTGATCCAGGGCGCGATGCGGATGACCGCCGATCGCGTCTTTGTGATCTATGACCGCGAGGCCAGCCGCATCGCCCAGCTGGAGGCGACCGGCAACGTGGTGCTGGTCAACGGACCGGACGCGGCCGAATCCGACAGCGCCGTATACAGCATCGACAACGGGCTGATCGTGATGACCGGCAACGTGCTGCTGACCCAGGGGCCCAGCGTGCTGAGCTCGCAGCGGATGACGGTGGACCTGACCACCGGCACTGCGCAGATGGCCGGGCGGGTGAAAACGATCCTGAATCCGGGCGGCGGCGACTGATGGCGAAACCCGACCTGACCGTGACCGAGGGAAGCCTGGGCCTGCGCGTGGAGCGGGTGCGCAAGTCGTACCGCAAGCGGGTGGTAATTCGCGACGTGTCGATGGAGCTGGACCGCGGCGAGGTGGTGGCGCTGTTGGGTCCGAACGGGTCAGGCAAGACCACGACCTTTTATGCCATTGCCGGGCTGGTGTTCCCCGAGGCCGGAACCGTGACGCTGGACGGGCAAAAGGTGACCACACTGCCGATGTACCGGCGCGCGCGGATGGGCATCGGTTATCTGCCACAGGAAATGTCGATCTTTCGCGGGCTGAGCGTGGAGGACAACATCCTGGCGGTGCTGGATATTTCCGAGCGCGATCCACATACGCGCCGCGAGCGGCTGGAAGAGTTGTTGTCGGATTTCTCGATCGAGCATCTGCGCCGCGCCCCGGCGCTGGCTCTGTCGGGGGGGGAACGCCGGCGGGTGGAGATCGCCCGCTGTCTGGCGGCCGATCCGAAATACCTGTTGCTGGACGAACCCTTTGCCGGTGTCGATCCGATCAGCGTGGGCGACATCCGCCATCTGGTGGCCGACCTGAAGAAACGCGGCATCGGCGTGCTGATCACAGATCACAACGTGCGCGAAACGCTGGAGATCGTCGACCGCGCCTATATCCTGCATGACGGCCAGGTGCTGATGTCGGGCACCCCGGACGAGGTGGTCGAGAACGAAAATGTCCGCCGCGTCTATCTGGGCGAGAGCTTCCGGATTTTCTGACGCCCGGGCGGGCGGTCTGCGGACCCTGAACGGGGCAGCAGACGCGACCTGATTTTCCGCAATTCGATACCGCGATGCGTTGACTCTTGCCGCGCAACACGCCTCAAATGGAACCATGGCACGTGTGCAGTTCGATGCAGTTTCCGATCCGGCCTTAGCCACAGGGCCCGGCAACGCGCAACCGGCCGCGATGCCATTTCCCATCACCCGCAAATAACGCAGGCCGGGTCACCGGAGCAGGCAGGGTGTAAAATGAAAAGGAGAGCACATGCGTTACCAAATCAGCGGAAAACAGATCGACATCGGCATGGCCTTGCAAAGCCACGTCCAGGAAGAGCTGAACGCGGCGGTCAAGAAATACGCCGAGCGCCCCACCGATGCCAACGTGGTCTTTTCCCGGAATGCGCATGAATACGTTTGCGAGGCGACGGTGCATCTGTCCACAGGGCTGACCGCGACCGCCAAGGCGCATGCGACCGAGATTTACGGCGCCTTCGACGCCTGCCGCGACAAGATGGAAAAGCAATTGCGCCGCTACAAGCGCCGCCTGAAGGACCACCACCGCGAGCGGTCGGAACCGGTTGAACTTTTCGGTGCGGCCTCGTATATCCTCGCCTCGGATCAACAGACGGACGAGTCGGAGCCCGAAACGCTTCAGCCGATCATCGTCGCCGAGATGGAGACCAAAATTCCCTCTCTCAGCGTAGGCGAGGCGGTAATGCAGATGGAGCTGTCAGGCGCGCCGGTTCTGGTGTTCCGTAACGAGAACAAGAGCGGGGTCAATGTCGTGTATCGCCGCGACGATGGCAATATCGGCTGGATCGACCCGCAGACCGACACATAACAGCCGGGACGCCCACCGTGGCGCCGGAGTGGAGCAATCAATTGATGGCCCTTTCGAGTATCCTCAAGCCTGAGGCCGTGAAAGTCTTTTCCGCGGCTTCGAGCAAGAAGAGACTGTTTCAGGAAATCGGCGATGTGGCCCACAGCGCCTATGGCCTGGACCCGCAGAATACCGTCGAGGCCCTGCTCGAACGCGAAAGCCTTGGCCCCACCGGTGTGGGACATGGCGTCGCCCTGCCGCACGCCCGGGTGCCGGAGATCGACAGCGTGATCGGCATCTTTCTGATGCTGGAGACGCCGATCGACTTCGGCGCGGTGGACCGCCAGCCGGTGGACATCGCCTTTTCGCTTTTTGCCCCGGAGGAAAGCGGCGTTGAGCATCTCAAGGCGCTGGCGCTGGTATCGCGCACGCTGCGCGACAGCGCGCTTTGCAGCAAGCTGCGGGCCAATCCGGACTCGGCCACGCTTTATACCCTTCTGACCGAGGCACAGCCGGTCGCGGCCTGAACCCATCCCGGGCCGCGCCCCCTGGATCCGGAAATCCTATGCCGTCCGCCAGGGTCCGAATCCGAACATCATGTAATCGCGCTGATAGACCTCTGCGACACGCGCCTCCAGCGCCCGGTCGTAGATGCTGGCGAGGGGCACCGGACCGTCCGCCTCGGCGGGCCCCGGCGCCGGCGGCGCGGCATGGCCGACCCGTCGGGCCAGATCGGGCAGCAGCGCCTCCAGCTCGTCCTCGCGCAGCACCAGGTCGGGGGGGGCGAAATCCGCAAAACCCGACAGCGCCTGCGCCTGGGTGCCCCAGGCGCTGTCCACCCGGATCGCGGTCTGACCGGCCAGGTTCATTTTGACGAAGTCCAGAAACCCCTCGAACGCGGCGCGGTGCGCCTCTACGTCATAGGCCTCATCGGGGGCCGATTTCGGGATCGGCAGCTTGAACTTGCGGCGCAGGGTGTCGCGGATCTGGCGAAAGCTGCCCGGGCCGTCGTCAAGGATGCGGGTACAGAACACGTGGTGCGCCCGCGCCACCGGATGACGCAACACGGTAAAGCTGCGATGGCCGGGGTGGCGGCGTTTCCACTGGCGCAGATCCTTTTGGGTCATCCGGCCCGGCAGCGCGTCCGCCTCGAGCCCGTCGAGCGCGGCGAGCCAGGCGGCAACCGCGGCCTCCGGGCCGCCGCGCACCGGCATGTAAAGCAGCGGCGTTTCGGCGGCGGCCAGATAGCTGGGCACGACCGGGCCGCGGCGCGGCTCGAAATTGGGGGTACGGGTAAGGTTGAACCGGTCAAGTCCGGCCAGCGCCGCCGCCATCTCGTCGGGGTTGGTGACCTTTTCGGTGACCGGCGCCGGGTTCTGCGGCTTGAGGCTCTGGTCCAGCTTGTCGAGCCGCGCCGCGATCCCCAGCCACTGCGCAAGCCCGTTCATCACCTCCAGATCCTGAAGATCCTCATAGGCGAGGTAGAATGCGGTCTGCCCGTGGATCTGGAGCCGGTTCAGTAGCTGTTGCTGGAACTGTTGCAGCGCCCCGACATGGCGGGCGAACTCGTCAGGGTCAAAGCGGGCCCGGGCGGCCTTGCGCCGCTTGACGTCCGTCAGCTTCCACTGGCCGGTTTCCTGCGCGATCTTCCATGAGACATAGCTGTCGAGCGGGTTGCGCGTCAGCACGATCTTGGCGCAGCGTGGATCGTCCAGCATGGGATCGAGCACACGCGGATCATGGTCGTGGAAATAGCGGAACCCGCCCAGCGCATCCGCCTGCCCCCGGATCGCGCCGATCAGGAGTTGCGGGTCGTCATCGCGGGCCTCGCGGCTGATCCCGAGGATCTCGTCGCGGTTGGGATAGCCGATGAAATGCGGGTTGAACGCCTCGCCGTGGCAGGCGACGCCGTCCAGCGCGTTGAGATTGGCCTCGAGGAAATTGGAGCCGGTGCGCATTTCGGCGAAGACGGTGAAATAATCGAAATCGGCCATGCCGGGATCACCTTACCAGATAGGGTTTGCGGGCCGGTTCGGACGGCGTCGCCGGCCCCTGGTCCACTGGAAAATCACCCATGAGATAGGGGTGCATGCCCTGGTTCTTGAGGTTCTGGAGGAACTGGCCAAAGCCGGTGAGATCGACCATTTTCGGCGCCTCGGCCAGATGGCGCGGGGCCGGCGATCCAAGCTCGCCCAGGATGGTCTGCAACGGTTCCATCGGCGCCTCTATGAATTCAGCCATGTTCCAGATCCGGATCCGCGCCTTGGCCTGTGCCGCGCGCAGGATGTCCAGATGCTTGCTCTCGATGCGCTGCAGGCTGGCGGCCTCTTTGCGCAGCTCGGCAAAGTTCCTGTTGGAGCGGAAGAGCGGAACCGCCCAGGCCCCGGTGATGACCGAGACCTGCGCATTGGGGTCGCGGGCGATGGTTTGGTTGATCGCTTGCGCATCGCGCGGGCCGAACTGGAAACACTGCCGCTCGCCCCGCGTGTTCCAGATCAGGCTGGTCAGGAACGCCGCCGGATCATAGTCCCGCTTGGCCGCGCTGTTGCTGAGCGCGCCGTTGATCACCGCCTGGCCGCCGGCGAATTCGGCCCGTTCGGGCGCGAAAAGATGTCCATGCACCCGCGCGCCGGTGGTCCGGGCCAGCCATGTCTCGAAATTCTCGAACAGTTCGGAAAAACCGTGGAACACCGAATAGGGGCTGGCGGTGATTCCGTTCTCCCAGCCCGGCTGGGGAAAACGGCTTTGCATGTAGAGGCCCGGCCGCCCGCGCGTGCGCCGTTCGACAGCCTTGGCGAAGATGCGGTCGATCTTGCCCGGGTTGGGTTCGGTCCGTTTCATCGCGCCGTCGCTGTCCGTCAGAAACGCCTGATAGAGCCGATCGGCGCGCGGCCAGATCTTGCGCGCGACAAAGCAGTCGGACCGGCGCAGCAATTGTAGGTGGTCGTCGTAGAAGATGTGCGGCTTTCCCTGAAAATCGAACTTGGACAGGGTCAGCGAGCGGCTTTCGATATTGGTCGAGTATTTCCGCGCCAGAGTCTGAAAATAGCTTTCGTCCGGAATCCAGACCCGGCGGAAGTAGCGCTCATAGGTCTTGCGTTGGGGATCCTGCAGAATCGCCGACAGGGTCTGGCGCGTCAGGCACCACCACTGGCTGCCCATATGCGGCACCAGCCCGGACGGGATGCGGCGCCGGAAGCCGATCCGGCGCTGAAACTCGACATACATGTCGAACAGCGCCCGCTGCCGCTTCCACGAGAACGGGAAGCGCAGGGTGAAGCGTTCCGCATCCAGCCCGCCCACCGTCCAGGGCACATCGGCCGTGGTCGCGCTTTCGATGAAGTCAGTTCGCGGGCGGGCGGCGAGGTAATCGACCAGCTCCTGCACCGGGCGCAGCGGCAGGCAGGACCCGGAGGCAAGGTAGACATGGCGCACCCCGGAAAACCGGTCGAGCATCATCTCGGCGGCCTTTTGGGTTGCCTCGACGATCCCCCATGTTCCCCATTCGCAGCGGTGGCGCGGGCTGAACAGGATACCGGGATCGTCCGACAGCGCCCTTTCGAAACGCTGGTAGGTGGCGCGCGCCACGTTCCTGTCCACATGGATCACCACCGGACAGCCGGCCGCGCGCCAGTGCCGCGCCACCTGTTCGGCCCGATGCAGCGCGGTGTGCACCAGCATCACGATGCCGACGCTACCGCTCATGCCCAGTTCCCCTTGGACATCATCCCCAGAATCTCGAGCTGGCGCCAGTTGATGTATTTCTCGGACCATTTGCACCACAGCTCGGGGTCGTCGCGCAGGGTTTCCGCGTAGGCGCGGTATTCGACCGAGGCCGCGTAGTGCTGTTTGCGCTCCAGCTCCTCGGCCGCCTTGACCGAAAAGGTGTCGATGAACTTGCTGTGCAGCAGAACGCCGCTGGCCTTTTCGCCGCCCCATTCGTCAAAGGTCTGGTTCAGTCCGCGCGGCAGCAGCATGTGGGTCGAGCTGACATAGGTGTACTTGCGGTCCCATTTGACCAGCGGGATCTTGTTCAGCGCCGGCGCCTTGGCCGGTTTGTCGGCAAAGAACACCCGGCTGCGCGGCCCGCCCTGGATCCACAGGTTGCCATAGCGCCGGTTCTTTTTCAGGGTGTAATTGCCGCTGTCGAACCAGCGCGCTATCTCGATCGGATCCTGCCCCTCGCGGTAGGGCTGCGCGTCCAGACGGCCCTTGGGATACATGTCCAGCAGCATCGCGGAGAACGATTTGATGGATGAGGCGTCAAGCCAATCGGTCAGCGCCCGCAGCGGCCGGGTGTCGCAGAAAGGATAGATCAGCAGCTCGTCCGGGTCGACCACCAGGCACCAGTGCCGGTGCCCGTACCTGCGTTGCAGCCAGTTCAGCCAGTCGACCCCGAAACGCGCGCGTTTGTAGCTGGCCGCCGTATGCCAGAGCGAGACATCGTCCTGGTCGCGCAGATAGTCGAGGGATCCGTCGGTGCTGTCATTGTCGACGAAAAGGAAGTGATCGACACCCAGCCCGCGGTAATATTCGAGGAAATAGGGCAGGCGAAGACGCTCGTTGCGCTGGGTGCAGAACAGCAGGATGTCGTCGCGGCGGATCGCAGCCGTGCGGTTGACGACAGAGGACAGCTCGCGCCGCTTGCGGAACGCGCGGATGCGCCAGCGTTTCCGCTGCATCCTCAGGCGATATGTCTGCCATACGCCCAAATCTCGCCCTCTTCACCCATTTGCAGGTCATGTCACCCCTTGGCGCCTATCAGGTTAACCTTAAGACGATGTTGAAGTGCTTCTCCCAGCCCGGTGGGACAAAACCTGCGTCACTTGCTGCCTCATGCGGCGCCATCCCGCCCATTGACAGGGTCTTGACGGCGCTAAGCCATTGATACCGGTCGGACTCATCCAGGTAAACTGGAATGTTCCCCAGGATTTCCCGGACAGAGGGCAAATCGCTGCTCAACACCGGCACCCCCAGCGCGGCGGCCTCGATCGGGGGCAGCCCGTAGCCCTCGGCCCGGCTGGGGAACAGCAGCCCCCGGGCCCGCACCAGCAGCGCCGCGATCTGCCCGTCGTCGAGCCCGGCCAGCTCGCGCACGGAGGAATCGGGCGGCAGCCGGTCCAGCCTTTCGAACACCGCGTCGTTGTTCCAGCCCCGCGCACCGCAGAGGAACAGGCCGGGCACCTCCGGCCCCTCCCCCATCTGGTCCCAGAGATCGAGCAGCAGATCATGACCCTTGCGCGGCTCGATCGTGCCCAGCGCCACGAAATAGGGGCGCTCGGCGTCGATCCCCGGGGGCAATGTCCCCGGCTGCGGCCGATCCACGCCCAGATGCGCCACCACGCCGGCGGGCACCGGCCCCCAGACCCGCATCCGGGCCTCGGCGCGCGCGCGTGTGTCGGCAGAATTGTAAATAATCAGGTCTGCCCAGGCGCGTATCCGTTCCAGTTTGGCGCGGAACGCCTCCGGGGTGCCGGGGCGCTGATACCGCGGAAACTCCAGCGGGATCACGTCGTGGATCAGCACCGCGATGCGCCCGGCCCCGCCCGCGCGCACCCCGCGCAGGCTGCGCGCGCCGAGGTTGGAATGACCGACGTTGAGATAGGCGAACCCGCCGGGCAGATGGCGCCGCAGCATCCGCGCCAGCCCCAGCGGGCTGCTGCGGGCGCAGGCGGCGCGGCGCAGGTCGCTTTCGGCCCGGCGCACCGGCGGCGGCAGGCGGCGCGCCAGCCGCGACAGCAGATCGGGCCGCCCCCAATCCCGCGTCCCCTGAAATCGCGCGGCCAGATCGGCGATCCCGCCCGCGTCCAGCAGGATGTAACCCCAGGCGCTGCGCACCAGCGCGAAAAGCGGCACCGCGTCACCGGCGAGATGACGCAGATAGGCCATCTCGACCCGGTCGATGCCGGTCGGACGCCGCCCCGCTCGGCGGACAAGACGGGTCAGGTCCAGCAGGCGGGCGGGCGGGGCAGGGTTATCTGTGGTATCGGCCAGCGGCGGCATCTCCGGGCATCGGCAGTCGTCCACCGCAGTCTAGACCGTTTCGGCCCGCGGCCCAACAGCCAGACGGCCCGCGACGGGCCGCCCGCTGCTTGTCTACTGTGCGGCCTTGTCGATCTGGACGACCTCGGCGAGATAGCGGGAGAGCTCCTCGCGCAGGTCGTCGCGGGCCAGCGC
>NZ_SMUV01000023.1 GCF_004358185.1 Antarcticimicrobium luteum | reverse complement strand
CTACGAATACATCTGTAAAATCTGGACATCAGACCCAGATCGATTCATCCTAAATCCGATCCACCAAATGCCGGGACTGAACACCTAGGTTGGAGAAAAGGGGTGACCGAAGTGACCGCGCAGGTGGCGATCAGGCGGCGGTGGTCGTCGTCATGGAGTATCACCCTTTCCCGACTTGATTTTGGTCTGTTCCCGTGAGGGAGCCAGTCTATCCATGTGCCTACGGCGCGACGGTCAACCCCCCGGCGCGCGCCCGGGGCGCCCTGGGTCTGCGCGTCGTTGGGGTCGAAAACGCACCCGGCCGGAAAAATGTAAGGCCCGGCCCTGCGGTGCGTATTCGGCGGCGGGCCCCGTCGGGACGCGGGCCGATCCGCGATCCCTGTGTCCGGGTCCGAAGCGCCAGCGTCAAACGTCTATGCAGGGTACAGTTTTGACGCTAGCCTGAATGTGCGCATTTTTTTTCGAGATTGTTTGAATGTCCGAATTCGCACTTGAAGGCCCTGAGTTGAAGAAGATGGTCAAGCTGTCGCGCAAGCAACCGCTGCCTTTTGCCTTCAACCCGGGAAAATCCGAGGATGAACACTACTTCGCGCTGCATCGCAGGCGCCCGGCCGCAGTGCTCGGCAAGGCGGCGAAAAGCGAAGGCGCCGGCACCAAGGCCGCGTTCGGCAGCTGCACGGTCGAAGGCCGGGTGATGAGGCTGACCTGCGAGGTCGCGGTCCCGTCCATGGCCAAGAAGCTGAAGAAATTCCTCAAGGCCAACAAGATCGCACTGAATGTCGAGATCCTCGATTCCGACGGCAATGTCATCGAGTCCGACGTCGAGGATCTGCCCGACGATCCGGATCTGTTCGACGATGAAGAGGATTTCGCCGACGAGGCACCGCAGGATCAGGCCGATGCGGCGAAAGAAAAGGCCGAGGTGGACAGCGCGCAGCCGGAGATTTCCGACGCCGCAGCACTGGTGGCGCGGGTCAAGGCCGCTCAGCCCCGGATTGCCGCCGCGCCCAAGCCGGTTGCCGACAAGCTGACCCAGGCCCTGAAAAAAGTCGTCGGCGATATCAAGGGCCAGAATCTTGCCGGGGCGGCCGGAACCATGGATCAGATCGACGCGGTTCTGGCCAAGTTGCCGGCCCAGCCGGCGCCTGCGGAACCGATTAAAGAGAGAGAGCGGGGCGACGACACGCCGAGCGCCGCGGCGCTGGCCGCCGATATCCGGGCGCTGGCGCAGGATGCGCAAAAGCTGCCCGATCCGCTCAGGGCCAAGGTGGTCAAGCCGATCCAGCAACTGGGCGCGTTGGTCAAGGCCGGTGAGCTTGCCCGCGCCGCGCAGGGCGTGGTCAAGGTTCGTCAGGCAATCGACGCGATGGGCGCGCAGGCTGCCGCCGCGCCACCGCCCGAACCGCCGGCCGAACCGCCGGCCGAACCGCCGGCCGAACCGCCGGCCGAACCGCCGGCCGAACCACCGGCCGAACCACCGGCCGAACCACCGGCCGCCGCGCCGGAGTCGCCGCCGGCCGACAGCCCGAACGCCAGAGCCGAGTGGGAAGCGGCCTATGCGGCGCTCAAACCCCGGGCCGACGCGGCGATCGCGGAACAGCGGTTCGCCGCAAAAGATGTGCAGGACACATTTGAGATGCGCCTGAAGCACGCCGAGGGAATTGCCAGCGAGGGCACCCCCGAGGGGTTCGAGGCGGCGCTTCGGATCATTCCCGGCCTGCAAAAGATGCTGGACGAGGCGGCTGGCAATGCGCCGGGCGCCTCAGGCCCCGAGGTGGGCGAGGATGTTCGGCCCTTCGCGATCAGCCGGCTGAAATGGGAAAAGACGCGCGAAACCATGCATGCCGAGCTGGGCAAGCTCAAGACCGCGATCGCGGCGGCCTGCAAATCCGAACCGGGATTGGCGGATCTGGCCAATATGGTCGGCGATCTGGATGACTATCTCAAGGCGCTGGATACGCGGCTGATCGACAGGCTGGACGATGTCGTGAACGCCCCGCAGGGGCCCGAGCGCGAGACCCGAAAACAGGCCGCGCGGAGCGTTCTGGCTGAATATCAGGCCGAACTGCAAAAAGAGTTTTTCTCGGATGTGGACGGCAACAACGGGTTCGTCGACGTGACCGTCGCCGCCTCGGCCGGTGCCGCATTGGCGGAAATCGCCGCCGTGCTCGCCCCGCGCGGCTGAGCGCCCTGACCAGGTAAAAGGAACTGATCCGTGCCCTTCGATTTTTCAGACGAGCAAATCCGGTTCCTGGCCAAATACCTCAGCCCGCTGGAGGCGCGGATCCAGAAGTGGAAGCTGTTTCGCAAGAAATCGACGCGGCTGAACAACAACCAGGAGATCGCGGCGGCGATTGAAACGCTCAAGAGCGACTTTTCGGAGTGGCTGGTGGCGCGCGACGAGGTTCTGGCGAAGATCGAGGCGATCGGCATCCGCTACGATCTGACCAAGGTCCCCGAGCAGAAGGACAAATGCGAGACGCTCAAGAGGCGTCATCTGGAGATCGTGACGCTGGTCCGGGCGGCGCCCGAGGATGCGCCGGTCTTTGAGCAGGGCACCACGGATATGCGCACACTGGGGAACCTTGTCGATGCGCTGGCTGGCGAGGTTGGCGAGGCGATTGCGGCGCTGGCGCCGCCTGCCACCACCGAGGTGTTCGACGAGGCCCTGGCCGGGGTCGACAGGATCGCGGAGTTCCGGGATCACCCGACCCTCAGCCCATCGATTGCGAACAAGAGGCTGGCGGACGACGGTGCTGACGCGAAACGCGCCACCGCCCTGCAGGAGCATACCCGGCTGTGCGGTGCTGCCCGCGTCCAGATCACAGGCCTGCGCGACAGGTTCGTTGCGGTCGGGCAAGGCGCCGATCTGGAAAAACAGGCCCGGATCGCGGTGATGGATCTGGGCGCAGCGCTGGAGCCGGTCCATGCCGCTTTGTCCGCGGCGGTTTCGACCGCCGCGACCGCTGCGCTGGAGGAGATGGAGCAGGGCGGCGACGAGGTCGCCGCGCGCGAGCTGGCGCGCAGCGACAGGCTGAAGGCGGATGCCGAACGTCTGGACGGTGCGCTGGTAAAGATCGACGAAAAGATCGACGGGCTGCGGCAAGAGGTCGAGGGCGCCGAGGGGTTTCAGGAAAAACGGGCGCTCTTGGCGCAGATCGCCGCGGAAACGGAACGGCGCGACGCCCTGGAGGAACGCGCCCGGCAGATGGACGCCTATCGCGCCAGCGCCGCGCAGCGGGTTGAAAAGATGCTCGCCGCCGAGGCGCTGCAAGCCGCCGCGCAGGAGCGCGTTGCCGAGGTCGACCCGGACGGCGATGACCTTGATACCAAACTGGCCGAGTGGTCCGGGCAGCGCCCCGATGGGGCCAAGGCGATCGTACCGCTCGACCCCGATGGCGATTTGAGCGGAAAGGAACTTCAGCGCGAACAGGAGGTCATCCTCGCCAATATCGTCTATCTGAAAACGGCGGTCGAACGCAGCGCGGCCAAGATCGTCGTGGATGCCAAGCTTTATCCCGATGAGGCCGACCTGACCGAGATTTCGGCACCGCAGAAGGTCTCGCTTCTGAAGATGCTGACCCTTGCGGAGAGCCTGTGCGACAAAGGCAAACACGCCGAGGCCCGCGCGCTGCACGCCGATGTGCAATCGCTCTGGCGCAGCTTCATTGATGCGCGCAGTTTCGTTCTGCCCGACCTGCCCGAGGATGGACCGGACCTGGGCAAGCGCGTGGAGCGATCGGTCAAGCAGCTGTCGGCGGCGATCGAACGGTTGTGGGGGATGGGCGGCGACGATGGGCCGTTCCGAGATCGTCTGGACGCGATCAAACGCGCTGCGGAGACGGCCGGGACACAAGAGGCGCCGGACTATCGCCCGATCCTGGCGGACATCGACGCGATGGAGCGTGATCTGGCGCTGGCGCTGCGGCAGGCGGCGCAGCTTTCGCCCGAGGACGAGCAGTCGAAAGAGCAGGCCGCAAAAACCGCGTCAAAGATCGCAACCGCGCTGCTGTCGCTCTATCGCACCGAGGTGATCTCGGAAGGTGATGTCGCCGGCGTGCACCCGAACGATCTGCTGGTGGTGCTGAAGGACGATGGCCGCAAGGAATATCACCGCATCCGGCTGCGCGACGACGAAACGGTGCAGCGCCGTGAGGACAAGAGCATCCCGCGGGAGGCGATCGATGCGCTGCGCCAGCAGATGCAGATGCTGGATCAGATGGCCGCGTCCGACACCGCCGGCAGCGCCGAGGCCGTGGCCGCCGCCGCGAAAAAGGCGGATGAGATGCGCGCGGCCATCGCCGAGGGAGGCGATGATTACAAACGTGTGACCACCGCTCTGCAGGCGTTCGACAAAAAAATGGCCGACAAGAAGCTGCAGGAATGGCGCATGAACGGCACCGAGCCGCTGACCGCGCGCAAGGAAAAGTTTGCGTCGGGGTACGCCGCCTCGATGCTGCCCGCCGACGCGGCGAACGAAGCCGAGCAGCTGCTTTCCGAGGCCGAGACGCTGATCGCCGCAACAGGCCCGCTCAAGGAAAAATACGGTACTGTGAAGGTCAGGCTGGACGGAATCGAAAACAAGCTGTCGGCGAAACCCAAAGGCGATGATCCGACTCTGGGAAAGGTTCTGGCCGATCTGATCAAGAACGGTCCGGCCGCTGTCAGCACGGGACCGCTGAGCATTCCCGAAATGGCAGAGGTTCAGCGGTTGCAAAAGGAGATTGTCGCCGCCCTGGACAAGATCAAGGCGCTGGGTCAACACGGCACCGGCGTTCAGGGCGCCTTTCGCAAATCGCTGGGCGAGGTGCGCAAAACGCTTGAGACGAAATCCGAGCAGGGTGTGCTCAAGGCCGAACAGGATGCCGCCACGCTGGAGCAGCAGGTCGATGCGGAGCTGGCCAGGGTTCAGGTCAGACCCTCGGTCGATCCGATGGCCTATCTGCGCCAGATCGCGGCCCTGACCAAGGGCGCCGCAAAGGCCTGTGAGGACAAGGACGCGGCGCAAACACGGGCGGGCGAGCTGCGCGAGACCGCCAAGACCGAGCTGGCGGCGGCGAAAACCGCGCTGGACGGCGCCACCCGGCTGGCCAGCAAGGTGGAGTACAAGGCGGTCTACGACAGTCTGGAGTCGCAATACAAAAGTGCTGACAAGGCCTGGAACAACGGCAAGGGCGATGCGGAGGCGACGATTTCCGCCTTTGAGCCGGTCATATCCAACGCCAAGGAACTGGCTGCGGACCTTGGCCAGTTGACGACGGTCAGGACGGGCGGCGAAAGGGTCGATCTGGACGGCTTCGAAACCGCACTGAAGGTCAATATGGGCAAGGTCGCCGAAGCCGCCCTGGCGGCCGGAACGGTCATGACCACCCTCGCGGCCCAAAGCGAGGAGCAGACCGGCGACGACGATCTCGACGCAGCCATGACCAAGGTCAGGACCATTCTGGGCGAGGTTGGGGGCCTGGCCAATGTCATCGCCTTTCCGCCCGGCCTGCAGGTCGGGATCGACATGGTTCTCGCCGAGACGGACCCGGCGAAGAAGAAGGCCGATATGGCGATCCTGCGCGAAAAGGTGCTGTCCGAGATCCGCAAGATCGCGAACCGCATCGAAGAGGATCCCGCGCTGGAGGTCTACCGCGACAATCCGTTCGATCATGGCGGCAGCTGGCCGCAGTTTCGCGCGACGCTTCTGGCGCTGGAAACCCAGGTTCTCAAGTCCCTTAATCCGGGCCGGTAGGAGAGTGAAACCATGCCCCTGAGCGATGCAGAAATCACCTGGATCGGATTCGTCGCCGAGCGTGACCTGTCGAAGGAAATGGCCGAGGCCGAACAGCGCGCAGCCCTGAAAAAGACCTTTCTCGAGGAGCAGCTGAGCACCGGCCTGACCGCGGCTCATGGAGAGGTCGACATGGCCATGGGCCTTGTCATCGAGAACAGGGAGGATCCCGGCGCGGTGAAAGCCATGTGGCTGTCGCTGACCGAGCAGGAGGCGGGCAGCAACGAGATCCCCTGGCGCGCCACCGATGACGAATTGGCGGACTCCGGGCTTGGCAAATGGGCCATGCGGATGGATCTGGAGGTCGATACCAAAGAGGATATCGGCCAGAACACGATGGAGATCCCGCCGGAAAAGGCGGCGGCGATCCTGCAGGCGCATCAGCGGATCCTCGCGCTGCAGACGCATATGGAAAACCAGCTCGACAACAACGGCGAGCGTCTTTTTTCTGACGAGGATATCCGCAAGGAGCTATGGACGCCGCTGATGCGCGAGGGGCTGATCCCCGAAAACATGATACCAGAGCAGTATTCGGAGCAGGCAATCGCCTTCAAGGGCGCGATGGACCTCTATGGCGACAAGATCGCGGCCTATTCCGAGACCCACTCCAAGGGCATGGACAAGTTCAAGACCGGGATGCGCATCGCGAAAGAGGTGGTGACGGTCACCGGGGCCATCGTTTCCAACTCGATCTCCATCTCGAACGCCACCACCATTGCCGACAAGAACAGCGAGATCGGCAATCTGAAAAAGGAAGACGCCGATCTCAAGGCCGAACTGGACGGCGCCCCGCCCCCCTCGCAGGACCGGATCAACGAGATCAATGAGCGGCGCGACGCGATCAAGACCCAAAGTAAGTCGCTGACCGGTCAGGTCACCGAAATGCAGAACCAGACGAAGTATGCGCAGAACGCGACCGCGATCCTGCTGGGCGGGATGAGCGCGACCGAGCTAGTCGTCGATCACGTCGCCTCGAAAGAGCCCGATCCGCTGGTCAAATGGTGCAATACCATCGAGGGCGCGCTGTCGATCACCCAGACCCTTGCCGGCAAGACGGTGGACAGCGCGATGCGCGGCAACGGCGCATCGACCGGCATGATCACCTGCGTGTCCGCCGCCATCACCGCATCGTTCGCGGGCGTCAAGATGGTGCCGACGTTGATCCTTGCGGTCAAGGAACCCGACGACAACAAGCGCGCCAGGCTGATCGACAAGCTGATCGGCAATCTGGCCGAAACGGTGTCGTCCTCGATCAGTTCGGTGGCCGGAAAGATCACCGACGAGGCCGGCAAAACGGAAGACAGCACCGAGAAACAGCAGCTGAAGGATCAGGCCGCCGCGCTTGACCAGATCGCGACCGCGCTGAAACTGGCGATCACCCAGGTGGGCAAGGGACCGGCGGTCCTGCAGGCGATCAAGAACGGCAACAAGGGAGAGCTTGCCATGCTGCTGGGCGGCGCGGCGATTGCGGCGGGGTTCGGGGCAAGTTCCGAGGCGATCTATGACGGGGTCCGCGACGATACCGCCTCGCGCGAGATCATGGATATGAACAAGGGCGAGGCGCAGTTCCACGAGGGCACCGGTTCGGGCCAGGAGGCGGGGCAGGATGCCGGCTCGGCCAAGTCGATGGCGGCGATCACCAGCGCGCTGGAGCAGATGGACAAGCCGGCGCTGAGCGGTCTGAAGGCTGGCTCAAGCGACCCGCTGGCGGGCACCTCGGCCGAGGAGCTGGCGCAGCAGATCGAACAGCAGGCCGAGGAAAACGCCCGCAAACGGGCCGAGAGCGAGCTGGCAGAGGCCTTCACGCCCGAGGCCATCCAGGAGATGATGAAAGAGGCCGATCAGGAACTGGCCGGTTTCGAAGAGCTGTATTCCCAGGCCCATCCCGACGGCGACATCACAAAACGCACCGCGGAGGAGATCGTGCAGGCGCAGCAGGCCATCGACCGCGCGATGGCAAATACCGCCGCCCTTCGGCAGAAGGTCGCGCTGATCAACGGGCTGACCGCCACCGGGGCAGGGGTGCTGGCGGCCCTTGTGCCCGGCACCGGCGCGGTGGTGGCGGCGCAGAAGGTCGCCAAGGACATCTATGTGCTCAAGAAATGCGTCGACACCCATAATGCCTGGGTGGATTCGATGGAGGTGGCCTTTGCCGCGCAAAGCGGCGTCGCCGCGGCGGTGCAGAACACCCTGAAGAACGCCAAGATCCATCTGGACCACGCCAAGGTATCGCTGGTGCTGCACACGGCGCAGGCCGGCGCGGCGGTGGCGCAGGTGATGGACCCCTCGGGTGTATCGTCGATCGTGTCCGCATCTTTGTCGATGGCCGACGCGGTGGTCGAGTTCGGCTACAAGATGCACACCGAGCGGGCGATCTCGGTGGGCTGGATCGCCTATAAGGATGCCCGCGACAACCCCGGCAACCGCAAGCGCGCGCGCAAGGCGCTTCGGCTCAACTCGACTCTGGCCAAATACTGCATTGCCTATGGCGCGTCGATCATGGGCGATCCCTCGGCGCAACAGGCCATTCGCGCCACCGGGCTGACCGTGGCGGCGTTGCAGAACGACAAGGATATCTGCGTCAAGCTGATCGCCTATCTCGAGAACGAGCTGAGCGACGATCCCACCGTGCTGAGGGTCGTCAACACAAAGGATAGTAAATGGCATCCGGGCCGGCCCGAGCTGACCCTGAACTCGTGGATGGCGTTCAAGGGCGCCGCCGCGCGCAGCGCCGATCCGCTGCTCGCCCCCGAAAGCGCCAAGACGCCGGGGCTGGACCGGCTGCTCACCGAACTGGGCAAGATCGACGGCTGGCACGACAAGTCGGCCTTCGAGCTTGCCAGGTCCAATTATGACAAGCTGACCGTCGCGGCGCCTGACGCGCAGTTCCCGGATCAATTCCGCACGCTGCTGGACAGGAACCGCGCCGCCTATGACCTGTTGCAACGGGCGATGACGGCCTTTTCCGCCTATGCTCCGGTCAGTGCGGCCTCGTCGGCGGCCCCGCATGAGGGGATGGCGCAGATCGGCGCGAGCTTTGCCACCCTGGCGCGCCTCAACAGCGCGACGGTGGCGGCCAATATCGATGCGCTGGAAGGCTATATCGCGATTCACGCCCCGTCCTGAGGCCAACGGCCCGGTGAGTCCCCGCCGCCAGGGCCGGTTTTCGCCCTGACTCGCGGCCGTTTGGCCATGATCCGGGGTGTTTCTGTGGGTATCCCTGTGGGTAACTCCGCCTGGACCGGGAATGCCGTGGATGAGTCGTGTGATCGGTCCGGCGGGGCAGAGGGGCACTGCGGCTCCTGCTGGGGTCTTCACTTTTAAAGCGTTGAAAACAGGTTGTTTTCTGTGTTTTTGAAAAAAAGATGG
>NZ_SMUV01000029.1 GCF_004358185.1 Antarcticimicrobium luteum | reverse complement strand
GCCGGGGCGGCGGTGGGGCGCGGCTGCACCGCCGGTTCGGGCCGCGCCCGGTCCGGGCTGAGGTTTTGTCCTCGTGTCGGGGTGGGCTGCGTCGCCTGCGCCGCCGGGGCCAGCGCCTCGGCCCGGTTGCGCGGGATCGCGCCCGCGCCCACCGCGGCGCCCTGGGCCTCGCCCTCCGGCGCGGCCTCGGTCTGCGGCTGTCGCTCGGCGGCGGCGACCCGCTCCAGCTGGTAGGCGTCGACATCGAGCCGGGTTTCCGGCTGCGCCTGCTCCTCGAGCGGACCGGGCAGGATCGCCATCAGCAGCAGCCCGGCCAGTGCCCCGTGGACCAGCACCGAGGCGCCGGCGCCCGCCGTCCAGATCAGCGGGCGGCGGCTCATGGCACCGGCCCCGGGGTCACCACCAGCACCACGTCGCGCACCCCCAGCGCCTCGGCCGCGCCCACCAGCGGCAGCACGTGGCGCAGCTCGGCGTCGCGGTGGGCGTTCACCCGCAGCCGCAGATCGGGCTCGGGGCCCAGCCGCCGTGTCAGGGCCTGCGCCAGCGCCTCGGGCCCGGCCAGCGGCTGCCCGTCCAGCGCCAGATCGCCCGCTGCGCCCACCGACAGGGTGGCGCCGCCGGCGGGCATGTCGCTGCCGCTGTCGGCGACCGGCGGGTGCACCTCGAACGGGGCGGTGGCGTCCATGCGCCCGATCAGCATGAAGAAGACCAGCAGAAAGAACACCACGTCGATCAGCGCGACGATGGTCTCCGAATGCGGCGCCGGGCTGGGGCGGTTCAGCTTCATGGCCGCGCCTCCAGCCGCACCACCCTGAGCCGCACCGCGCCCGCCTGCGCCGCCGCATCCATCACCGAGACCAGTGCCTGGGTCGTCGCCGCGCCCGAGGGCAGCACGATCACCTGGGCGAGCGGGGTCTCGGCCAGCACCCCGGCCAGCGCCGCCGTCAAGGCCGCACCACCCATCGCCCGGCCGCGCAGAACCGGCACCCCGTCGGCGCCCAGCCGGATCATCACCGTGCCGCTCTCGCCGGGCCCCGAGGGGGGCGCGCCGGGGGCCTCGGCCCGCCGGGCCGCCGGGATCATGTCGAGGTTCAGATAGGTCGAGGTCACCATGAAAAAGACCAGCAGGATCAGCATCACGTCGATCATCGGCACCAGCGAGATCAGCGCGCGGGGGCGGGTCGGACGTTTCAGCGTGAGGCCGGCCATCGCAGCACCCCCGGGCCTAGACGGGCGGGTTTTCGTCGGACAAGAGCAGCTCGCCCACCGCGCTTTCGATCATATGCGCCGCGCTGTCGATCCGGGACGACAGCAGCCCTGCCGCCACCGCCGCCGGGATCGCCACCAGCAGGCCCGCCGCGGTGGTCAACAGCGCCTGCCAGATGCCGCCTGCCAGCACCGAGGCATTGGCCGCGCCCTCGGCCAGCTCCAGCTCCTGGAACGACTGGATCATGCCCAGCACGGTGCCCAGCAGGCCCAGCAGCGGCGAGATCACCGCGATCAGTTCGATGGTGCGGATCATGCCGGTCATCCGCGCCACCTCCTCGTTGCCGCGCCGCATCAGCTCGGCCTCGAGCCGGGGGCCGCGAAACCCCTTGGCCAGCGCCTGCATCGCATAGGCGGTGACCCGGTCGGCGGGCGAGGCGCCACCCGCCACGGCCTTTTGCGCGGCGTGCTTGTCGCCCTCGCGCCACTGGCGAAACGCCTCGGCGCGCCGCGCGGCGCCCGACCGCACCGGCCAGAGCTGGATCACCTTGACCGCGATCAGGGTCAACGAAAACAGCGACAGAAGGGCCAGCAGGGCGATGATCGGCCCGCCGGTGCCCAGAGTGTCCCATGCGACCGGCATGGCCTATTTCACCAGTGCCGCTGAGGTCTTGCTGGTCAGATCGAGGATGTCGAAACAGTCCATCTCGTCCTCGTTCTGGGGGCGGCAGGCGGTCACCTCGTGCAGCAGGATCTCCGAGATGCCGGCGCAGGCGATGTCCGGGATCTCGAACAGTTTCAGCGTGGTGCGCGCCACCGGCAGCGGCGCGGCATCGATCGACAGCAGCCGGTCGATCACCCCGTTTCCGTCAAGGATCGCCAGCGACATCTCGAACCCCTCAAAGCTTTTGCCGGTCTCGTTGCGGAACAGGAAAAAGGCGCGGCAGCCGCCGCCCTCGATTTCTTCGGCCTTGTTCAGCTCGACGGTCAGCCGGCCGGTGTCGGCCTGCGCCGTCAGGGCTGGGATCAGGGTCAGGGCAAGGATAAGGCCCCCGATCAGGCAACTGCGCGGTTTCATGTCTGTCCTCCCAAGGGCCAGTGCGGCAGCGCCGCGTTCAGCTTGCCAGCGCGCCGCTGACCTCCTGCAACGCGGCCAGCGCGCCGGCCCGGATACTGGTACGTGCAAAGCCGTTGTCGTCCACCGCCTTGAAGAACTCGGTGTCGAGCAGGCCGCGATAATCGTCGATGATCCTGCGCGCGGCGGTTTTCAGCCCCTCGCGCCGGTCGCCGTCGGGGGTCTCGACCAGCTGCTCCAGGGTATCCTCCAGGCTGCTGTCGATGTCGTCGAGATAGTCAAACAGCACGCCGGAGCGCGCCGGCACGTCCTCCATGCCCTCGACCCCGGCGGTGGCGGCGTCGATGGCCTTTTTCAGCGCTTCGAGATCGCTGCGCAGGGCCTGCCGGGTCTTGATCCAGTTCAGCCGCGACCGGGTATAGGCGGTGACATTCTCGGGCGCTGCCGCCTGCGCCTCGGCGGCGGCGGCGGTGGTCTCGGCGGTCGCGGCGGCCTTGATCAGCGCCGCGACCCGCCCGGCCGCCGCCAGCGCCTTGTCATAGTTGCCGGCCTCGGCCTGCTCCTGCGCGTAGCCGAAGAACCGGTTGATCGCCGCCAGATCGCCGCGTTTCTCGGCGATCAGCCGGTCGATCGCGGGTTGCAGGCGGGTCTGGGCCATTTGCCATTTCGCCTGTTGCGGATCGGCGGCCTCGGCGGTTTCGGTTTCCGCCGGTTGGGGCGCTTGCGGCGGTGGCGCGGTCTGGGTCTGGTTCACGGCCGCCTCGATCCGGTTCAGCAGATCGCCGGCGGCGGCCAGATCGCCCGCCTTCAGCAGCTTGACCACCCGGGTCAGGGCCGCGATCAGCTTGCCGCCCGCCGGGTCGGGCAGGCCGGAGATCACCCCCTTGAGCGCCCCGGCCCGCGCCGCCAGCCGGCGGGTGTCGGCGGCGGTGTCGCCCGGATCCGACTGCGTTTGCGTCGACGGTTCGGCGGATGGTGCGGCGGATGGCTGGGCGGGCGGTTCTGCGGGAGTTTCCGGGGCGGGCGGCTCTGCCCCGATTTGTGCGCCCTGCAACCGGTCGGCGGCCTTTTCCAGCGCGGAGACGGTGCGGTCCGCCGCCGCCAGATCACCCGATTTGATCTGTGCCACCGCCTGCGCCGCGGCCTTCTTCAGCTTGTCCGCGACGGCGGCGGGGGCGGCGGCGACGGCCGGTTGCACCGCTTTCAGCCGGGCCACCAGGTCCGCCTGCGCCGGGCCGCCCGGTGGCGCGGCGTCCTGCGGGGCCTCTTTCTGATCAGCTGTTTCCTGCGGGGCCGCCGCCGCTGCGGTGCCGGCCGCATCCTGCGCGCCCGCCTCATCCGCCTCTGCCGCATCGGCCTCATCGGCGTCCCAGGCGGGATCGTCCGGCAGATCCTCGATGTCGCTTTCCAGAACGTTGCCGCTGGCGTCCATCACCAGGATGTTGACCTGCACCTTCTGCGACTTGAGGTATTTCTTCAGCACCTTGGCCAGCGCCGGCACCACCCGGTCGCAGGTCAGCTCCATGGTCTTGGACTTCACCTCGAAGGTACCGAAGGCCACCTTCGATCCGTCGCCCTCTTTCTTGGCGATCTTGGCGATCACCTCGGGCGGCTTGCGCCGGTCGATCAGTATGGTGTGGTCGTTCTTCTTCCCGGGACAAAAGGCAAAGGACAGCCTTTTCTTCTTGCCCAGCTTGACCAGTTTCTTGAGCTCTTCGCCCTCGACCCTCTGATCCGCCATGGCTACGGCCCCCCCTGAAATCGGAACGAAATACAATTGACTTTGAGGAAACGATAAGGCTGACTTATGGTCAAGGTATTGTTTTTTGACGTTAAGCGAAACGACGGGCGCTCCGCATTCTCAACGCGGACCAAAAACGAGAACCCGCAGGCTCGCACTGAACCGTTTGGGGAGGTTCTTGATGGATCTGACTGTCTTATTGCAGTCAAAGGGTAACGATTTGCCCAGTGGGGAGAATCTGGAGTACGATCCGGTTTTCACCGAGATGGAGCTTGCCGCCCAACCCGGCGAGGAAGTTCAGGTCGGCGACGAGATCCACGCGGCCCAAGATCCCGATTACAGCGAGGTCCGCGAAAAGGCCCTCCTGGTGCTCGAGCGCAGTCACGATCTGCGCGCGGCGGTGTTTCTTGCCGATGCGATTTTGCATGGCGCCGACGGGCTGACCGGCTTTGCCGAGGTCACCGGGTTCATCCGTGGCTGTCTGGAGGAGTTCTGGGACAGCTGCCATCCCGAGCTTGACGAGGATGACGGCGATCCGACCATGCGCATCAACGCGGTGCAGGATCTGTGCGGCCAGCCCGGCGGCATGGGCGGCCCGTCGCCGGTCTACCGCTCGCTGCGGCGGGTGGCGCTGACTGACAGCCGCGGTTTCGGCCGGTTCTCGTTGCGCGATATCGAGATCGCCGAGGGGCAGATGGCCGCGCCCGCCGACATGGACACGATCCCCGACACCGCCTCGATCGGGGCGGCGTTTCAGGATACCGACGGCGAGGTTCTGTCCGGCTGGCTGGATGCGGCGCAGCGCGCCGAGGAGAATGTCCGCGCGATCTCGGATGTGTTCTCGGAGCAGACTCCGGGGCAGGGCCCCGAGCTCGACCCGCTGATCAAGCTGCTGCGCCAGATCGTCAGGCGCCTGTCCGAGCACGCCGAAGGGGCGGCGGAAGAGACAGTCGAGGAGGCGGCTGGCGAGGGTGCGGGCGGATCGCCCGCACCGGGCGGCGGGGCGCAGGCGGTCGGCGGCATCAACTCGGCGGCGGATGTTTCCAACGCGCTGGACCGGATCATTGCCTATTACCGGCGCTCCGAACCTTCCAGCCCGCTTCCGCTGCTGCTGGAGCGGGCCAAGCGGCTGGTGAATGCGGATTTCCTCACCATCATGCAGGACATGGCGCCAGCCGGCATGGACAATGTGCATCTGATCGGCGGGATCGAGGACGACGACTGAGCGCCGCCCGGCCCCGGGTGGGCGGCAGGAGCGGTACGAACGGGACATTACAGGGATTAAGGAGCACTAGATGGCAGACAGCTCACAGAAGTTCATCGCACGCAACCGCGCGCCACGGGTCCAGATCGAATACGATGTCGAACTCTACGGCGCCCAGAAAAAGGTTCAGCTTCCCTTTGTCATGGGGGTGATGAGCGATCTTGCCGGCAAGTCCGAGGTGGCCCAGCCGGCTGTCGCCGACCGCAAGTTCCTGGAGATCGACGTCGACAATTTCGACGACCGGATGAAGTCGATGGCGCCGCGCGCGGCCTTTACCGTGCCGAACACGCTGACCGGCGAGGGCAACCTGGCGGTCGACATCACCTTTGAGAGCATGGACGATTTCTCGCCAGCCGCCATCGCCCGCAAGGTCGAGCCGCTGCGCGAACTGCTCGAGGCGCGCACCCAGCTGTCAAACCTGATGACCTACATGGACGGCAAGACCGGCGCCGAGGATCTGATCAGCAAGATCATCCAGGATCCGGCGCTGCTCAAGACGCTGGCCGCCCAGCCCGCCCCGAAATCCGACAGCGTCGGCGAAGCAGAAGAATAGGAGCATCCGATGGCAGAAGAACAAGTCCAGACGGAAGCCGGCGCCGAAGCCACGGCCTTTGGCTCTTCCGAATTCGCCAACCTGCTGCAAAAGGAATTCCGCCCGAAGTCCGACCAGGCCAAGACGGCGGTTGAATCGGCGGTCAAGACGCTTGCGGAACAGGCGCTGGCCAATACCAACCTGATTTCGGACGACGCGCTGAAATCGATCGAGAGCATCGTCGCCGAGATCGACAAGAAGCTGACCGAACAGGTCAATCACATCCTGCACCACGAGGATTTCCAGCAGATGGAAAGCGCGTGGCGCGGGCTGCACTATCTCGTCAACAACACCGAGACCGACGAGCAGCTCAAGATCCGGGTCATGAACATCTCCAAAAAGGACATGCACAAGACCCTGCGCAAGTTCAAAGGCACCGCCTGGGATCAGTCGCCGATCTTCAAGAAGATCTACGAAGAGGAGTTCGGCCAGTTCGGCGGCGAACCCTACGGAACGCTGGTGGCCGACTACCATTTCGACCATTCGCCGCCCGACATCGAGCTGCTGGGCGAGATGTCCAAGATCGCCGCGGCCGCGCATGCGCCGCTGATCACCGGCGCCAAGCCCACGCTGTTCCAGATGGACAGCTGGTCGGAGCTGGCCAATCCGCGCGATCTGACCAAGATCTTCCAGACGCCGGAATACGCCGCCTGGCGCAGCCTGCGCGAAAGCGAGGATTCCAAGTATGTGGGCTTGGCGATGCCGCGGTTCCTCGGCCGTCTGCCCTATGGCTCAAAGACCGACCCGGTCGAGGCCTTTGCCTTCGAGGAGGACACCGAGGGCGCCGACAGCGGCAAATACTCCTGGGTGAACGCCGCCTATGGCATGGCGACGAACATCACCCGGTCGTTCAAGACCTATGGCTGGTGCTCGCGCATCCGCGGCGTGGAATCGGGCGGCGCGCTGACCGAACTGCCCAGCCACACCTTCCCGACCGACGATGGCGGGGTGGATCAGAAATGCCCCACCGAGATCGCCATTTCCGACCGGCGCGAGGCGGAGCTGGCCAAGAACGGCATGATGCCGCTGATCCACCGCAAGAACTCGGACGTTGCCGCCTTCATCGGCGCGCAGTCGCTGCACAAGCCGGCCGAATACGACGATCCGGACGCCTCTGCGAACGCCAATCTGGGGGCGCGGCTGCCGTATCTCTTCGCCACCTGCCGGTTCGCGCATTACCTCAAATGCATGGTCCGCGACAAAGTCGGCTCGTTCAAGAGCCGGCAGGACATGGAAGGCTGGCTTCAGGACTGGATCAACAACTACGTCGACTTCAACGCCGACATCTCGTCCGAGAACGAAAAGGCGCGCAAGCCGCTGGCGGCGGCCGAAGTCGTCGTCGAGGACGTCGAAGGCAACCCGGGGTATTACACGTCCAAGTTCTTCCTGCGTCCGCATTACCAGTTGGAAGGCCTGTCGGTGTCGCTTCGTCTGGTCTCGAAACTCCCCTCTGAAAAAGGTGCCTGAGCAGGGTCGCTCCTCTGCTCTGGCGCGAGAAATTTAAACCCGCCAACCTGACTTTGATAATGAAAGGATAAGACAATGGCCGCGAATATGTTCGTCAAGATCTCCGATATTCCGGGGGATGCGACCGAAAAGGAACACGACAAATGGATCGTGATCCAGTCCTGCAGCTGGAATGTGGAGCGCGCCGTCGAGATGACGGATCTTGGCTCGACGCAGCGGGGGCATGCCAACTCCAACTTCGGCAAGGTCGAAGTGACGTCGCAGATGGGCCTGGCGTCCAACAAGCTGATGACCTCGGTGGCCAACGGCACCATCCGGCCCGAGATCACAATCAACTTCTGCCGGTCAGGTGAAAGCGCCTCGGCCGGTCTGGAGGCCTATTCGATCTGGACGCTTAAGCATGTCGTCATCGACAGCTATGCGGTCTCGGGCAGCGAGGACGGCATCCCCGAGGAAACCTGGACAATGGCCTATACGGCGATCGAGCACGAGTACAAATCGACCGATCAGAAATCCGGCAAACTGAAGACCGAGAACACCTTCAAGTGGAACGTGCAGACCGGCAAGGTCGAGTGATTCCGCGGCCGACGCCCCGGTGCCATCCGGCCCGGGGCGTCGGCTCTGCCTTTGATGCCGCCGCAGCGGAGTCCGCCATATGACACCCGAAGAGCACCTCAAGACGGGGGACCTCGACCTTGCCCTCAAGGCCCTGCAGGACAAGGTCCGCGCCGCCCCCGCCGACGCAAGGCTCAGGATCTTCCTGTTCCAGCTGCTCTGTGTTCTGGGCGACTGGAAACGCGCGATCGCGCAACTGAAACTCAGCGCCGAGCTTGACCCCGAGGCCGAGATGATGGCCCGCACCTACCGCGAGGCGATCATCTGCGAGGTCTACCGCGACAAGGTCTTTGCCGGCGAGAAAGAGCCGATGATCTTCGGCGAGCCGCAGGAATGGCTGGCGCTGCTGATCGAGGCGCAGAAATGTCTCGCCCAGGGCCGGCCGGAGGAGGCCGCCACCCTGCGCGCCCGCGCCTTCGACGCCGCCCCGGCCTGCGCCGGCACCCTGAACGGAGAGCCGTTCGACTGGATCGCCGATGCCGATATGCGGCTCGGCCCGGTGCTGGAGGTGATCGTCAACGGCCGCTATTTCTGGCTGCCCTTCGCGGCCATCGCCCGGCTGGATATCGACGAGCCGGGCGATCTGCGCGACGCCGTCTGGACCGCCGGCGTGCTGACCCTGACCAACGGCGGCGAGGTGGCGGCGCTGATCCCGACCCGCTATCCGGGCACCACCCTCAGCACCGACAGCGCCGCGAAACTGGCCCGCGCGACAAGCTGGGCCGACGCCGGTGCGGAGACCTTCGTCGGCACCGGCCAGCGCCTGCTGGCGACCGACCGTTCCGACATCGCGCTGCTGGACCTGCGCAGCCTTGTCATGGACGGCGCCGGAGGCGCGCCCGGCGATGGCTGACAAGACCCTTTCCGACCGGCTTCAGCCCTCGCTTCTCGACCGGCTCACCGACAGCGACCCCTCCAACCCGAAGGAGGGGCGCGACGCGCGGGTGATCGACCTGGTGCGCCTGCGCGAGATCATCCAGCGCGACCTGTCCTGGCTTCTCAATACCAACAACATCGCCACGATGATCGACACCGAGGCCTGCCCGAACGTCACGCGCTCGGTGCTCAATTACGGGCTGGAGGAGGTCTCGGGCGAATACTCCACCACCGAGCGCGCCGAACGCATCCGCCGCTCGATCGAGACCGCGATCTCGATGTTCGAGCCGCGCATCATCGCCGGATCGGTCGACGTCGCGATCAGTCCCGACAACCGCGGCGGAGAGATGTCCGTCGATCTCGATATCCGCGCTGACATGTGGGCGCAGCCGCTGCCGCTGGAGCTGTTCCTGCGCAGCCAGGTCGACCTGACCACCGGCGAAGTGGAAGTGGAGCGGAGCCCGTAGATGGACACACGGCTCACCAGACACTACGAGAGCGAGCTGATGTTCCTGCGGGACATGGGGGCGGAGTTTGCCGCCGCCTATCCCAAGATCGCCGCGCGGCTGGGCATGGAGGGGATCGAGGTGCTCGACCCCTATGTCGAGCGGTTGCTGGAGGGGGTCGCCTTTCTCTCGGCGCGGGTCCAGCTCGAGCTGGAGCTGCAATACCCCAACTTCACCTCCAACCTGCTGGAGATCATCTATCCCCACTACCTGGCGCCGACGCCGTCGATGATGATCGCGGCCTTCGAGCCGGACATGGCCAATGCGGCGCTGAAGGACGGCTATCTGTTGCCGCGGGGCACGGTGCTGCGCAGCCGCCTGATGGAAGGGGAGCAGACGCCCTGCGAATACCGCACCGCCGCCGATCTGACCATGTGGCCGATCGAGATCGCCGAGGCCGAGTATATCGACGGGCGCGGCGAACTGGTCGCCGCCGGGGTCGCCGGTCAGAGCCGGGCGCGCGCCGGCATCCGCCTGCGCCTGCGCCGCCGTGACGGCGAGCCGATCCGCGAACTTGGGATGGACCGGCTGTCGCTGCATCTCAATAGCTCGGCGGGCAATTCCTGGCTGCTGCTGGAAACGCTCTGCACACACGCCGAGGGGCTCACCGGCCGCTCCACCGACCGCCGTGCCGACTGGACGCTGCCGCTGCGCGACGGCGAGGTGGTGCAGCGCGGGTTCGAGCCGGAGGAGGCGCTGCTGCCGATCCCGCGCCGGGTGTTCGACGGCTACCGGCTGTTGCAGGAATATTTCGCCATGCCGGAACGGTTCCTGTTCGTCGAGTTGCAGGGGCTGCGCCCGGCGCTGGAACGCGCCACCGGGGCCGAGGTGGACATCTATATTCTGCTGCGCGAGGGGCACCGCGACCTTGCCCCGATGGTTGTGCCCGAGGCATTTACCCTGAACGCGGTGCCGGCGGTCAATCTGTTTCCCAAGCGCTGCGACCGGGTGCTGCTGTCCGCCCATGATACCGAGCATCACGTGGTGCCGAACCGCACCGCCGGGCTCGATTTCGAGATCTACGCATTGCAGGGCGTGACCGGCATCAGCGGCGAGGGCGAGGATGACGTGACCTTCCGCCCGTTCTATTCGGCCACCGATTTCACCGCCGCGGGCGAGTCCCATCCGGCCTATTACACCCTGCGCCGCCGGATGCGTCAGCGCAGCGAGAAAGAGCGTCTGCGCGGTGTGCGCACCTCCTATCTGGGGTCCGAGGTCTATCTGACGCTGGTCGACCGCGGCCAGGCGCCCTATCCCGCCGATCTGGATCAGCTGGCGGTTCAGGCGCTGTGCACCAACCGCGATCTGCCGCTGCTGCTGTCCACCGGCGACGCAAATGTGTTCCAGCTGCCCGAGGGGGGACCGGTCAAGGCGATCCGGCTGCCGGTCTCGCCGACCCGGCCGCATCCGACCCTGGCCCAGGGCGACACCGCCTGGCGGCTGATCAGCCATCTCAGCCTGAACTACGCCTCGATCGCCGATACCGGCCGGGGCAGTTCGGCCGAGGCGCTGCGCGAACTGGTGGGGCTTTACGCGCCGCTGGGCAACCGGGTGACCGAGAAACAGCTTGAAGGCATCGTCAGCGTCACCAGCCGGCCGATCGTGCGCCGCGTCAGCGACGAGGTTCTCTCGACGGCGCTGCGCGGGCTGGAGATCACCATCGGGTTCGACGAGAGTTTTTTCGAAGGGTCGAGCATTTACGCCCTTGGCGCGGTGCTGGAGCGGTTCTTTCGCCGCTACGCCACGCTGAACAGTTTTACTGAAACCGTTTTGACAACGCAGAAACGCGGGGAAATCGCCCGATGGCGACCGGAAAAGGGACTGGGACGGATCATTTGAGCCACTTTGAAAGGCTGGCGCGCGATCCTGAAAAACACAACGTTTTTCAGGCGCTGCGCGTGATCGAGGCACAGTTTTCGGACGCCCCCCGCCTGGGCGAGAGCCGCCGGCCGCGCCAGGACCGGGTGCGGCTGGGCCAGCGCCCCGAGCTGTCCTTTCCCACCTCGACCATTTCCGAGTTCACCCCGCCGCAGGGCGACCGGCCGGCGCGGCTGACCAACCGCTTTTTCGGTCTCTTCGGCCCGCAGGGGCCGCTGCCGCTGCATATCACCGAATATGTGCGCGACCGGCTGCGCAACCACCGCGACCCCACCTTCGTCGCCTTTGCCGACATGCTGACGCACCGGATGATGAGCCTGCTCTACCGCGCCTGGGCGACCGGCCAGCCGGCGGCCAGTTTCGATCGCGGCGACGATCCGATGGCGCGCAAGGTCGCGGCGCTGTCCGGCTATCACGGCACCCATCTGCGCGACCGCGATGCGATGCCCGATCTGGCCAAGCTGCATTTCGCAGGGCTGCTAGCGCAGGGCCCCAAGAACGCCGCCGGGCTCGAGGGTATGCTGGGCGAATTCTTCGGCGTGCCGGTCCGGGTGCAGCAATTCGTCGGCTCCTGGCTGGAGCTGGAGCCGGACGACCGCTGGCAGCTGGGCGCCGCCGCCGGGCTGGGGCGGGCCACCAGCATCGGCAACCGGGTCTGGAGCCGGGCCGCCAAGTTTCGCCTGCGCATCGGTCCGCTGAGCATGGCCGATTACGAACGGCTGCTGCCCGGGGGCGCCCCGCTGGAGCGGTTGCGGGCGCTGGTGCGCTCCTATGCGGGCGACGCGCTGGATTGGGACATCAACCTGATCCTCGCCGGCGACGAGGTGCCGCGCAGCAGCCTCGGCGGCACCACCCGGCTGGGCCATACCAGCTGGATCGGCAGCCGCCGCGATCACGATACAGACCGCTCCGACGCCGAGGATCTGTTCCTCTATCCCGGCGCCGGCGCGGATCACAGGCCGATGTAACGGCCGGGACGGACAGGGAAGGAAACACATATGACCGAGATCAGCCGCATTGCATTGTTCGGAAAGCTGAACGCGCTGGGTTACCAGGCGGTGGAGAGCGCGACGGTTTTCTGCAAGATGCGGGGCAACCCCTATGTCGAGGTCGTCCACTGGATGCACCAGATCCTGAACGGGCAGGACAGCGACCTGCACCGCATCATCCGCCATTACGACCTGGACCCGGGCAAGATCGCGGCCGAGCTGACCCGCGCGCTCGACGCGCTGCCGCGCGGCGCCTCGACCATCTCGGATCTCTCCGATCACCTGATGGACGCGATGGAACGCGGCTGGGTCTGGGGCTCGCTGCTCTATTCCTCATCTCAGGTGCGCACCGGCCATCTGCTGCTGGGCATGCTGAAAACGCCCAGCCTGCGCAACATCCTGGCCTCGATGTCGCCTGAATTGGCCCGGATCGGCGCCGATGATCTGGCCGATAATTTCGCCTCCGTCACCGATGGCTCCCCCGAAGAGGGGCAGCGCGCGCAGGACGGCTCGCGCACCGGCGGCGGGGCCGAGCCGGGCGAGGCCTCCTCCGCCCGCGGCCCGTCGCAGATGGGCCAGGGCGAGGCGCTGGCGCAATTCTGTACCGATCTGACCGAACAGGCCCGCAACGGCGAGATCGACCCGATCGTCGGCCGCGACGAAGAGATCCGCCAGATCGTCGACATCCTGATGCGGCGGCGCCAGAACAACCCGATCCTCACCGGCGAGGCCGGCGTCGGCAAGACCGCGGTGGTCGAGGGGTTCGCCCTGCGCATCGCCCGCGGCGACGTGCCGCCGGCGCTCAAGGACGTGCGCCTGCTGATGCTCGATGTCGGCCTGTTGCAGGCCGGCGCCAGCATGAAGGGCGAGTTCGAGAACCGCCTCAAGCAGGTGATCGAAGAGGTGCAGTCGAGCCCGACGCCCATCGTCATGTTCGTCGACGAGACCCACACGCTGGTCGGCGCCGGCGGCGCGGCGGGCACCGGCGACGCGGCCAACCTGCTGAAACCGGCACTGGCGCGCGGCACCCTGCGCACCATCGGCGCCACCACCTGGGCGGAATACAAGAAGTACATCGAAAAGGATCCGGCGCTGACCCGTCGGTTCCAGGTGGTGCAGGTGGACGAACCGGGCATCCCCAAGGCGATCCTGATGATGCGCGGCATCGCCTCGATGCTGGAAAAGCACCACCGGGTGCAGATCCTCGACGAGGGGATCGAGGCCGCCGTCACCCTCTCGGCCCGCTACATCCCGGCCCGGCAGCTGCCCGACAAGTCGGTCAGCTTGCTGGACACCGCCTGCGCCCGCGTGGCGGTCAGCCAGCACGCGGTTCCGGCCGAGGTGGACGACAGCCGCCGGCGGATCGAGGCGCTGAGCACCGAACTTGAGATCATCGACCGGGACGAGACCGCCGGCTATGAGGTGGCCGACCGGCGCGAGGCGGTGACAGCCGCGAAAGAGGCCGAGGAGGTCCGCCTCGCCGGTCTGACCGAACGCTGGGACAGCGAAAAGGCGGTGGTCGAGGCGATCCTCGATCTGCGCGCCAAGCTGCGCGAGGGCGGCGCCCCGGTCGAGGGCCGCGAGGCCACCAGCGAAGAGGCCGCCGCCGCCAGCCCGCTCAGCGCCGAAGAGCGCGCCAGATTGCTGGCGGAGCTGAAGGCGAAGAACGCCGAACTGATCACAGTGCAGGGCGACAGCCCGCTGATCCTGCCCATCGTCGATCATCAGGCGGTGGCCAGCGTCGTCGGCGACTGGACCGGCATCCCGGTGGGCCGCATGGTCCGCGACGAGATCGACACCATCCTGCATCTTGAGGAGCGTCTGGCCAAGCGCGTGATCGGACAGGATCACGCGATGAAGATGATCGCCAAGCGCATCCAGACCTCCCGCGCCGGGCTCGACAATCCGTCCAAACCGATCGGGGTCTTCATGCTCGCCGGTACCTCCGGCGTCGGCAAGACCGAGACCGCGCTGGCGCTGGCCGAGATCCTTTATGGCGGCGAACAGAACGTCATCACCATCAACATGTCCGAATACCAAGAGGCGCATACCGTCTCATCGCTCAAGGGCGCGCCGCCGGGATATGTCGGCTATGGCGAGGGCGGCGTGCTGACCGAGGCGGTGCGGCGCAAACCCTATTCCGTGGTGCTGCTGGACGAGGTCGAAAAGGCGCACCCGGACGTGCATGAGCTGTTCTTCCAGGTCTTCGACAAGGGGGTGATGGAGGATGGCGAGGGTCGCGTGATCGACTTCAAGAACACGCTGATCCTGCTCACCACCAACGTGGGAACCGAGATGATCATGGATCTGTGCGCCGACCCCGAGCTTCTGCCCGAGCCCGAGGGCATCGCCAAGGCGCTGCGCGATCCGCTCCTCAAGGTGTTCCCGCCGGCGCTGCTGGGGCGGCTGGTGACGATTCCCTATTATCCGCTGACGCCGGACATGCTGGGCCAGATCACCCGGCTGCAACTGAACCGCATCCAGAAACGCGTGGCCGAGGCGCACGACGTGCCGCTCACCTATTCCGACGCGGTGGTCGAGGCCATCGTCGACCGCTGCCAGGAGCTCGACTCCGGCGGCCGCATGATCGACGCCATCGTCACCAACACCATGCTGCCCGACATCTCGGCCGAATTCCTGCGCCGGATGATGGAGGGCGACAAGGTCAGCAAGGTCGCCATCGACGTGGCGGAAGGAGAGTTCACCTACGCATTCGACTGATCGGCGGAGCAGGGCCGGTATTGATTTCAGGGGATTGGGCGATGGTCAAACATATCGTCATGGGACGTGATGCCCGGGGCGCCGCAGGCAGGCGCAGGGCGACAGGCGCCTATGACAGGATCACCGGCAAGGCGCTGGACGGGACCGTCTTTGGCGCCGTCTAGACGCCACCGCAGCGTGGCGGGCGGCGGCGGGCGGGGCGGCGGCGGGGCCGCCCGGACCCACAGACAGGGAGAAAAGGCTTGAACACGGCAGAGACGGCGACAGCGACAACGCTTCGGGACAGGGCCCGCGCCTTTGTAGAGCGCGACGGCGTGCACTATACGATCCTCGGGGTGATCATCTTCAACGCCATCACCCTGGGCCTGTCCACCTCGCAGACCCTCCGCGCCGAGATCGGCGGCGTCCTGACGGTGATCGACCGCGCCGTTCTGACCTTTTTCGTGATCGAACTTGCGCTGAAATTCTTTGCCTACGGGCTGCGCTTTTTCACCAATGCCTGGAACATCTTCGATTTCGTCGTGGTCGGGTTGGGGCTCATGCCGGACCGCGCCGGGCTGTCGGCGCTGCGGGGATTGCGGGTGATCCGGGCGATGCGCCTGTTGTCGGTGATCCCGCAGATGCGCGCGGTGGTCCAGGCGCTGCTGGATGCGCTGCCGGGGATGGGCGCGGTGATCGTGATGATCTCGATCGTGTTCTATGTCTTTGGCGTGATGGCCACGCTGATGTACGGCGCGGCCTTTCCCGACTGGTTCGGCACGCTCGGCCGCTCGCTCTATTCCCTGTTTCAGATCATGACGCTGGAAAGCTGGTCGATGGGCATCGTCCGCCCGGTGATGGAACAATACCCGATGGCCTGGCTTTTCTTTGTCCCCTTCATCGTCGTCACCGCCTTTTCCGTGCTCAACCTCTTTATCGGTCTGCTGGTCAACACCATGCAGTCGGCGGTGGAGGAAGAGGCCGAGGCCGAGTTCGAAACGCTGCGCCAGCTTGTGCGCTCTGAAACCGACCAGGTCGATGCGCATGTGCTCGACCTGCACCAGGAGATCAAGGCGCTGCGCGCCGAGGTTGCCGCGCTGAAAGGGGCCGGGACATGAGTGAAAATTCCCAGAAATTCATCGCCCGCAACCGCGCTCCGCGTGTGCAGATCGAATACGACGTCGAGCTTTACGGATCGCAGAAAACGGTCCAGCTGCCCTTTGTCATGGGCGTGCTCAGCGATCTGGCGGGCAAATCGCGCGTCGAACAGCCGGCCATCGCCGACCGCAAGTTCCTTGAGATCGACAGCGACACGTTCGACGACCGGATGCAGGCAATGGCCCCCCGCGTCGCCTTTGCCGTGCCCAACACGCTGACCGGCGAGGGCAATCTCTCGGTCGATCTGACATTCGAGAAGATGTCCGATTTTTCCCCCGCCGCCATCGCCTCGAAGGTCGATGCGCTGCGCCCGCTGCTTGAGGCGCGCACCCAACTTGCCAATCTCATGGCCTATATGGACGGAAAGGCGGGCGCCGAGGCGCTGATTGAACGGATTCTCGCCCAACCGGCGTTGCTGTCCGCTCTCACCGGCGCCGGCGACGGCGCGGACCATGGCGCCGCGCTGGACAGCCTGCGCGCCCTCGCGCCGCAGGACGAGGCGCCGCAGGATGACACCGCCGCCGCGCTCGAGGCTCTGCGCGCCGCCGCGCCGCCGGCCCCGGCGGACGAGGACACCGCCGGCGCGGTTCTGGAGGGGCTGAAATCCGCAGCACCCGAGGAGACCGCGCCAGAGGATCAAACCACCGGCGTGCTGGATGGCCTGCGCGCCGCCGCCCCGCAGGCGGCACCGGTCGAGGACGAAAGCACCGACGCGCTCGCCAGCCTGCGCGCGGCGCCGGTAGCGGACGCCAGTGTGGTGGACGCCTCGGCTTCGGTGCTCGGCGCCCTCCGCGATGCCGCCCCCGAGGAGACGGCGCCAGAAGACACGGCTGGCGCAGCGCTTGACAGTCTCGCCGCGCTGGACCTGCCGGAAGAGGCCGCGGAGGACACCGACGATCTGCTGGCCGACCTCGCCGCCA
>NZ_SMUV01000030.1 GCF_004358185.1 Antarcticimicrobium luteum | reverse complement strand
AAAGGGCAAAAGTGGACGACTTTTACGCCGCCCGCGACAACACTATGCCGTCGCTACCGCGGCCGAGTATTGCTCCGCCGTTCACACCTTGCCGAAAGTGTGAAATATGCCAAGGAACGCGCGCCGTTCGGCAAGCCGCTCTCGGTCAACCAGGCAATCCAGTGGCCACTTGTCGAGGCCGCGACGCAGATCGAGATGCTGCGGCAATTGATCCGCAAGACCGCTTGGGAAATGGACCGGATGCCCGCTACCGAAATCGCCAGGACGTTGTCCGACAAGGTGTCGATGTGCAACTACTGGGCCAATCGGTTGGTCTGCGAGGTGGCTGACCGGGCGATGCAGATCCACGGCGGCATGGGGTATTCGCGGCATAAGCCGTTCGAACACATCTACCGCCACCACCGTCGCTACCGGATCACCGAAGGTTCGGAAGAGATCCAGATGCGCAAGATCGCCGGCCACCTGTTCGGTTTCGTCGGACGGAAATCGCGCGCGTCCGAAGACGCCTAGCCCCGCTGGGATGAGAATGCCAGGAGCCATTGCGGCCTGGGTGCGGTGCCTCAAGCACCGCACCCAGGGCAGGCCGAAAGGTCAGCCGAAGAACTCGTCGTTGCCTTCGCCCACCTCAGGCACGCGGTTACCCACATGGGCTCTTGAGCGGGAGAATTTGAACGGCGGGTTCGGCACTTTGAACTCGCCCGACGCGTCGATGACCGGTGCCAGGATACCACGCTCGCGCGCCTCGTCGCTGGTCAACGCCTCGGCTACCGTCCTGTACCGGGAGGTCGGGACACCTGCGGCCATGAGTGCCGCGACACAATCGTCGCCGCTGCGCGACCGGGTCCACGCTTCAATCTCGACCATCATCTCGGCCCAGTGGGTCTGCCGCCCGACGGCGGTCGCGTATATCGGGTCCTTGGCCCAGTCAGGATCGCCCAGCATGGTTCGAAGTCCCTGGAAATTCTTGTCGCTGAGCGGCACGGTCACGATGAAGCCGTCAGTGGTTTTCACCGGCACGTAGACATGGCGCGGATTGGCTTGCGGGAATTGCACCTCCTGTACCTCATAGACCATCATCGACAGGATGCAATCCATCAGCGCGACATCGACAAGTTGCCCCAGCCCCGAGCGTTCACGCTCCAGGAGCGCGGCCTGGATCGCACCCCAGGCAAAGACGCCTGCCAGCACATCGGCAAAGAACATGCCGGTGGGAGCCGGGCGGTTGGCCGGGGGATCGAAGCCCATCAGTGTGAGGTCGAAACCGGAGGCCGCGTGGATCATCGGCGCGTAGGCCGGTCGGGTCGCCGCCGCACCGGATTGGCCAAAGCCCGAGATCGCGCAATACACCAGGCGCGGATTCAGCTCGGACAGCCTGTCCCAACCCAAACCGAGGCGCGCCATCACGCCCGGTCGGAAGTTTTCCACCACCACGTCCGCCGAGGCGATGAGCGCGCGGGCCCGGGCCAGCCCCTCCTCGGATTTCAGATCGAGCGTGACGCTGCGCTTGCCCGCGTTCAGCGCCCCGAAATAGGAGGACGCACCGTCGCGCACCGGAGGACGGCCGCGCATGGATTCGCCGCCTTCGGGTTCGACCTTGATGACCTCCGCACCGACATCGGCAAGGAGCCGGGTGCAGAAAGGCCCCGCCATGACCTGTGAAAAATCGATCACCCGGAACGGCGCCTTTGGTGCATCAGTCATTTTATTCTCCCTCGGTTCCCGCTAAACTCTAATGGTAGGTCCATTTGATCGCAAGCTGGAACCGTCCTGCGAGATGGGCGGGAAGATATGATAAAACAAAGAAACATGGCGGATTTTTCGACGCTTCTTTCCTGGTTGGAAAGGCATGACCAAAGGCGAGTTATTGGACGATGATGTCGGACCCGACGCCAGATGGAACCGGGCTTCGGGGCGCGATTCCCATTGCGTTGATCCTGCCCGCCATCGTGCTTGCCTTCATCGACCTGGTGACCGGGCAACATGCGCTGGCGGGGCCGGCGCTGATTCTGGTCTTGACCTTCGTGCTGGTCGGCTGGCGCGGGCTGAAACCCAATGCGCGGATTATGCTGGCCATGTCCGCAGTGGTGGTGATCGGCTGCATCGCGGTCGGCGTGAGCTGGGCAGAATTCCAGGTCATCGCCTCGCGCACCATGTACCTGCCCGTGCTGGTCGCGGTGATGACGGTGCTGCGGGTTGCCGCCGAAGGGTCGCCCATGGTCACCGGGGCCGGGCATTTCGTCGTCGAGCAGCCCCCCTCGCGCCGCTTCGGGCTGCTTGCCATCGGCAGCCAGATTTTCGGCGTGCTGCTGAATGTCGGCGGCTTCCTCCTGCTTCTGAACATCGCGCTGCGCACGGTGAACGCCACCGCGCCGAACGAGCGGGTGCGCGAGATTCAGACCCGCCGGGTGGTGAACGCGATCCTGCGCGGCTTTGCGCCCGGCATCTACTGGTCCCCGCTGGGGGTGGCGATCAACCTGCTGCTCCCGATCTTCCCCGGCCTGACCTGGTTTGGCTTCCTGCCCTACGGGCTGAGCGCGCTGGCCTTCTACCTCGCCGTCTCCTGGGCCTTTGACCTGCTGGAGCCGCGGGCCAGGAACGTGCCTCCGGCGAAGAGCGGTCGGGGACGGCTTCAGGACCTCCTCGGCCTTGTCCTTGTTCTCGTCGTCATCGCGGGGGCTGCCGGGCTCGCCGAGCATTTTCTGGGCGTTCCGCTGCGCGCGGCGATCCTGATCATCGTGCCGAGCTACGCGGTGCTGTGGATGCTGGCGAACCGGGGGGCCGTTTCACCGGGCGCGTCGCTGGCCCGGATGGGGGGTGAGACCATACGTCTCCTCCCCCGCTCGACCAGCGAGATCTGCGTGATGACCGCATCGGGCTTCGTCGGCCTCGCCCTTGCCGCCATGGTGCCCGCGAGCGTTGTGGAAGCTATCGTGCTGAAGGCCGGGTTTTCGGCGGGCGTACTGGCGGTGGTCGTGGCCTGGCTGATCCTTGCCCTGTCCATGGTCGGGATCAGCCCGGTCATCACCGGAACGCTCTTCGTGGCGGCGATTGCCGGGGTCGGCATCGACATGCCGGATGCGATGTTCATGCTGGCCGCGCTCATCGGCTGGTCCTGTGCGGTGATCGTGTCTCCCATGACGGCGACCATCGCCATCGCGTCAGGTGCGCTCGACCGCCCGGCTTCGCAGGTCGGGCTGCGGTGGAACGGCGCGACGGCGGTCGCAATCCTCGTCATCGCCTCCATCGGGTTCCTGATCGTCTACTGACACAAAGAAAGAGGGCGCCGAAGCGCCCTCTTCCAATCCGATTGAAGTCCGTCAGATCAAAGATCGACCTTGCTGTAGATTTCGTCCCAAAGCACCTGCTCCAGCACAGCGGCATCGCCCTTGATCTGCTCCTCCGAGATCGCGCGCCATTTTTCGAGGTTGGCAACATAGGCGTCCATGATCGCCTGCGCGTCTTCGACACCGCGTTCGGCGGCTTCCGCCAAGATGATGTCGCGGGCCGCGTCATTGGCGGCCTGAAGGGCGGCCTTCATCGACTCTTCGCCCTGGACGAAGTTCACGCCATGGTCGGCGATGGCCGTTTCCTTGGCGCGCTCGTCATCGCCGATAAAGCCTGTGACGGTGGACTGGGCGACGATGAAGGGCATCTGGCGCAGGACCATCTGCTGGCCTTCTTCGCCGAGGTCGTGCCAGGACTGCCTGTTGAACGTGACTAGGCCAAGGCCCGCGAGGACGCCCAGCGGCTCTTCGATCACGGTCTTCACCACTTCGGCAAGGCTGTATTGCTTGAGCCAGGCGGTCGGGCCGACGATGCAGTCAAGCTGCCCACGCTCCATCGCCTCGTACATGTCGCCCGCGGGCATCGACACGGCAATCCCGCCGAGCGCTTCCGCGGTGCGCGACATGGCAGTGCCGCCGCTGCGCATCCGAAGACCCTTGAGCGAGTCCGCCGAACCGTCTAGCTCGCTTGAGCAAAGCATGCGATAGGGCGTGGGCACCTGACCGCCGAGATAGACCAGGTTGTTGTCGGTGTAGTCCGCCATGCAGGAGGGACAGTCGAAGAACATGGTCTCCAGCATCGCGCCCGCCACCGCGACCGGATCACCGCCGAAGGGCATCATGTCAGACAGCATCGCCGCGTTGGGCAGTTCCGAGATGAAGTAGCTGGGCGCAACGAAGCCCGCATCGGCGATCCCGTCTCGCAGGCCGCCGAGCATCTCGCGCCCGCCCAGAAGCTGGCCACCGGCGAAGAGCTTGAACTCGATGGAGCCCCCGCTCTCTTCGGCGATCTTGGCGAAGGCCGGTTCGAGCGCGAGCGTGTTGTTCGACGACGCGGGCGGTGCGAAGGTTGCATAGTTGTAGGTCTCGGCCATGGCCGGGACCGCGAGGCCGGTGCCTAATGCAGCGGCCAGGATCAGTTTGGTACGCATGGGTTTCTCCTCTCCAGATTGTTCGGTTTTGCGTGGGTCAAGTTTTCGGTCATTGCATCAGCCCCGGCAGGAAGAGGCTGATCTTGGGAAAGACGACGAGCAGGACGACGACCAGCAGTTCACAGGCCAGGAACCACAGGATGCCCTTGAAGATCGTCCCCAGCGGCACGGTGTTTCCGACGACGCCCTTGATTGTGTAGACGGACAGGCCGACCGGCGGGGTGATCAGGCCGATCTCGACGAACTTGATGACGAGGATGCCGAACCAGATCAGGTCGAAGCCCGACGCCTCGATCATCGGCAGGAAGACCGGGAGCGCGATCAGCAGAAGCCCGATCGGGTCCAGGAACATGCCGAGGATCAGGAAGACGACGCCACAGAACAGCACGATCCCGTAGCCCTGTACGCCGAAATGCTCGGCAAAGTCGATCATCGCGAAGGGAATGCCAGACAGGGCGATGAAGCGGGACAGGAGTACGGCGCCGATGGAGACGAAGAAGATCACGCCGGTGCCGTAGAGCGTGTCCTTGATGCTTTGCAGCATCACGTCCCAGGTCAGCCGGCGGTAGCCCGCGGCGATCACGATGGACAGGAAGGCGCCCAGCGCACCGGCCTCGGTCGCGGTGACGATGCCGGAATAGAGCCCGCCGATAACGCCCAGGATGAGAAGCGGCATGGGCCACACGTCCCGAAGCGAGGCGAAGCGTTCGTTCCAGCTCGGCTTGAAGTCCACCGGCGGGGCCAACTCGGGATTGATCTTGCACCGGGCGGCGATCATCACCGCATAAATGCCGGCGGTCAGAATGCCCGGAATGATCCCCGCAATCATCAGCTTCGAGATCGAGGCCTCGGCGAAGGTGCCGTAGAGCACCATCAGGATCGAGGGAGGGATCAGCGAGCCAAGCGTGCCGGCCGCGGCCACGACGCCGGTGGCAAGCCCCTTGTCGTATTTGAACTTCAGCATCTCGGGTACGGCGATCCGGCCCATGGCGCTGGACGTGGCGACCGAGGAACCCGAGGCGGCGGCGAAGCCCGCACAAGCGAAGTTCGACGCGATGGCAAGGCCGCCGGGTAATCCCGCAAGCCATAGTCGCGCGGCCTTGTAGATCGAGCTGACGATGCCCGCATTGAAGGCAACCGCCCCCATGAGCAGGAACATCGGGATCGCCGAAAGCGACCAATGCGCCACGAATTCATACGGTATCGTCTTGAGCGAGCCGATCGCGGCGCGTTCGCCCACGATGCTGTAGATCCCGGCCAGCGACACGCTGATCAGGGTGATCGCGATGGGCACCCTGAGAGCCAGCAAAACAAGGATCGCGCCAAGGCCAAGACAGCCGATCAGGACGTTATCCATAAGTATGTTCCTCGCCCTGGGATTCGCGTCGTTCGCCGGCATGGCGGAAAAGATATGCAGACTGCCAGAGGCAGAGGATTGCGGTCGAAACCATCGACAGCGGGATAAGCCAGCGGGTCGGCCAGACCGGAACGGTATCTGTCCCGGCCTCGACCACCGCGCCGATCGAGGTCTGGTGCAGCGCTTCCTGCACCGTCACCCAGGCAAATAACAGCAACAGCGCGGCCGAGAAGACACGGATCACCGCATCCATCACATCCTGCCGCTTCGGCGAGGTGTTCACCGTGAAGAGCTCGACGAAGATATGGTCGTCGCGCGCCTGCACAAGCGGGATCGCCAGGTAGACGAGCCCGACCATGTAGTAGAAAGACACGATCTCGAGCGTGCCCTGCACCGCGATGTTGAACAGGTGCCGCGCGGTCACATCAATGATGATGTGAACCAGCATTGCGACGATCGCCAGACCACCAACCCCAAGATTGATGCGCACGATCCACCGAACCCACGCCGGTTGATCAAATATCAAGACTATCCTCCCTCTCCGCCCGTCGGCGATTCACTTGACCCTACCAAGTTTTAATGTTGATAGTTCAACATTAAAGTGTTGCGCAATTGAATTGGCGCATGGTCCAACCAAAAACTCATTTGCCCGAAATGTCAATTCAATCCCCCGGTTTTTGGGGGAGGTGGTTCGTGCGCGCCGCCTCGTTCGCGGTCTGATACGGGGAGGTGAAAGACGAATGAAAAAGTGCAGAGTTAATGACTTGCCTGTCTCGCTCGACGGCGAAACCCTTCACCTTCTGGGCGATAGCGTCGAAATCGACGGGCGGATCAGCTGGCGCGATCCCTCGTTCCACGGGCAATGCGAGCCCCTCAATGCCTATTTTCTGCGTGGTCGCGAGGGGGTAGCGCTGGTTGAGGCGGGTGTGGCGGCGCATCGCGACACCATTGCGGCGCAGCTTGCGCGGCTTCTGTGCGAGGGTGAAAAGGTCACGAGGGTCGCGGTGACGCGGAACGAGCCGGACGTAATCTCGAACCTGCCGAATCTGGTGACCGCTTACGGGGTCGAGACGGCCTATACTCCTGGCGTCATCAATCCGCTCGACTTTTTCGACGATGCAAGCGCGCATCTGCACATGAAAAGCTTCGGGGTGGATCAGCACCCTGCCCTGCCCGGCACCCGTATCATGCTCGGCCCGGATCACTGGCTTGAGCCGGTGCAGACACCGCTGAGGCTCCTGTCGACGATCTGGTATTATGACAACGGCACCCGGACCCTGTTCACCTCCGACATCTTTTCCTCGGCGACCCATGGGCAGGGCGCCGAACCGGTGATGCGGGATGTTCCCGTGCGAACCACCCTCCATGACCGGATGCGCCGGCATCTCCTTGCCAAATTCGACTGGCTGACGTTCTCGAACCTGACCGAGATCATCGACGGGCTCGAGGCGCTGTTTTCGAGGCTGGAGGTCGATATTCTCGCACCGTCGCGCGGTTGCCCCATCGTGGGCGCGGAAGCGGTGAAGCTCTATCAGTCCGTGCTTCTGGACGTTTTGCGCGATCTGGGCCGCAACCGGCCCGCGGCCCCGGCGGCCCAGCCGCAACCCGGCGCGCAGGATCAGAGCGTCGTGGCGACCAATCGCATGATTTACTCCGGTTTCAACACCCGCGACATGGGCGACGGAATGCACCTGCTGGGCGGCTGTTTCCATGCGCAGATGTATGGTCGGTCGTTCCACTCCCACGGCACGGCCTATCTGGTGCTGGGCGACGAAGCGGCGCTGATCGTGGACACCAGCCACGCCAAGGACGCCGCGCCGACGGCCGACTATGTCCGCGCCCATCTTGGCGACCGCAAGCTCTTCATCTTCCCGACCCATGAGGAATATCCCCATGCGGGCAATCTGGGCGGGCTACTCGACGCCTTTCCCGAGGCGCAGGTCGTCGGCGATGTGCGCAATTTCCACCTCGCCTATCCCGAGGCGTTCGCGGCAGGCCGATTCCATACGGTTGCGGCGGGCGACAGCATCGACCTGGGCGGGCGCACCATCACGTTCCTGCCTGCGATCATCCACGACCTGCCCAACACGCTCTGGGCCTGGGACGATCTGACCGCAACCATGTTCGTGTCGGACGCCTTCGGGTTCTCGCATTACGAGACCGAGGAATGCACGCTCTTCTCGGACGAACTGCCGACCCCGCCCACGGTCGCCGACAGCAAACAGGTGCTCGACCTGGCGCTATACTGGACGCGCTTTGCCGAGAAAGAGGGGCTTATCGGCGAGATGGAGCGGCTGTTCGCCGCCTACCCGCCGCGCCGGATCGCCCCGGCCCATGGCAGCGTGGTGACCCAGCCGGCCGATCTGGCCGAGCTGATGAACGAGGCGCTCCACTCGACCACGCGGTGATCCGGGCGGGACCCAGGCGATCTCGACGCCGTGATCGCCGCCCCAGGCCCTGGCCGTCCCCGATCGGGTGCCGCCGACCCGATGGGCGCAGGCGCCCTGCCCTGCCCGACCCGTCAGGCGAGGGGTAGGATGCGGGGCGCGGGTGTCGGTTGCAGAACACCGTCGCGCATTGCGAACACATCCTGCATCTGCGGGTGCGCCTGGGCTTCGGCCATCGACAGTACCGGCGAAACGCAGGCATCGATCTCCCGGAACACGGCGGTCCAGTGGTCACGGTTTCTGCCCGCAAACCGTTCGGCGATGTCGGCTTCTATCAGCGGCCACAGGCTGCGGTCGTTCTGACCGTCAAGATAGGCGCGGTCGAGGTCCAGCGCTTCGACCAGGGCCCGAAAGAACACGGGCTCCAGCGCGCCCACCGCCATGTAGCCACCATCGGCGGTGACATAGCAGCGATAGAAGGGCGCACCGCCATCGAGGACGTTGTCCCCCCGCCCACCACGCCAGCGCCCGTCCGCCATCCATGCCTGTGGCATCGAGGCGAGATGGGCGGTGCCATGGACCATGGCGGCATCGACGATGCAACCCGTCCCGGTCTCCCGCGCCTGCATCACCGCCGCGAGGATCCCGAGTGCCAGGTACATCCCGCCCCCGCCGAAATCGGAGATCAGGTTCAGCGGCGCGCGCGGGGGCCGGTCGGGTTCACCCAAGAGGCTGAGCACGCCGGAAAGGCCGAGATAATTGATGTCATGCCCACCCAGATGGGCCAGCGGCCCCGCCTGCCCCCAGCCTGTCATCCGGGCGTAGACCAGTTTCGGGTTCAGCCCGGCGCAATCGGCGGGGCCGAGACCGAGACTTTCCATCTTGCCGGGCCGGAACCCTTCCACCAGCACATCCGCCTCGGCGATCAGCGCCATCGCGTCTATGATCCCCGCCTCGGTCTTCAGGTCGAGCGGCACATCATCGCGTCCCCGGTTCAGGAACGTCGGCGGCCTGGTGCGCGCGCCCGCCCGCGTGATGCGGGTGACGCGCGCGCCAAGATCTGACAGGGTCATTGCGGCAAAGGGCGCCGGGCCGAGCCCTTCGAACTCGACGATCCGCAGCGACGCGAGCGGACCCATCTCAAGCCACCATCGAGCGTGCAATGATGAGCTTTTGGATCTCGGTCGTGCCCTCGTAGATCTGGGTCACCTTGGCATCGCGCATCATCCGTTCGACCGGGTTGTCGCACAGGTATCCGGCGCCGCCAAAGACCTGCACAGCCTCGGTCGTGACCTGCATCGCGGTGTTGCTGGCGAACGCCTTGGCGCAGGAAGCCATTTCAGCCAACCCGTTGGTCGCGCCGCTGTCGGCCAGTGCGCAGACCCGGTAGAGCAGCGCGCGCGCCGCCTCGATCTGGATCCGCATCTCGGCAAGCTTGTGGCCGATGGCTTGAAACTGGATGACTTTCTGCCCGAACTGTTCGCGCTCATTCGCATAGGCGACGGCGGCGTCGAGCGCACCCTGGGCCAGACCGAGCGCCGAGGCGGCGACGGTGGGACGGTTGTAGTTGAGGCAGTGCATGGTGTTCTTGAAGCCCTGACCCTCCGCGCCGATCATGTTCTCGGCCGGCACACGCAGGTCATCGAAGAACAGGTCCACGGACTTGATCCCGCGCAGGCCCATCTTGCGGACCGCGCCGCCGATGGTCAGCCCGGGCGTGCGCTGTTCCACCAGAAAGGACGACAGGCCGCCGCCCCGTGTCCCTTCGCTGGTCCGCGCGATCACATTGATGAACTTGGCGGTGTCGCCCTTGGTGATGAAGGTCTTCTGCCCGTTGATAACCCAATGGTCGCCATCGCGACGCGCCGTTGTCTTGATCCCCGACACGTCCGAACCCGTGCCCGGCTCGGTCAGGCCGATGGCCGCGGTGATGTTGCCGGTCGCCACTTGCGGCAGGAAGTGCCGGCGCTGCTCTTCGGTCCCGAAGGCGCGCAGGGGCAGGACCATGGCGAAATCGCAGGCGCCGACAAGATGCGAGACCGCGAAGGAATGGCGTGCAACCTCTTCCTTGGCGATGCAGTTCATCAGGAGCGTACCGCCCGGACCCTCATATGCCTCCGACACCTGAAGCTGAACTAGCCCCATGTCGCGCAGAAGCGGCATGACCTTGTCAGGCATGGCGTCTTCATCATCGATCTGCGCGGCGATGGGCGCGAATTCCTTCTCGCTCATTTTGCGCACGGCTTCCCGGAACATCTGAAGCTCTTCGGATTGATCAAACGATTCGAGCATTGGCTCCTCCACTGTTCGCATTTTACATACTCTAAAAGGTAGTACCTTTTAATGTCAACAAATGTAACCTTATGATATTAAAGTACTTAAGTTTCATTCGATTGGTTCTCGATATGCTGGGATGGGTGTCCCGCGCCACGATGGCCGTTGAAGGTCGTATCGGATTCATCGTATTGATTTAATGGTAGAACCCTTGTAAGGTCCGATCAAATCATAGCAATACGTTGAGAAGTATGGAGAATCATCGCCCACAACCGAGTCCGAATGCCGACACGCGCCGGTTCTGGGATGCCGGGCGGGCGGGCGGGTTGTCCCTGCCCAAGTGCCGGGAGTGCGGGCGGATCGTCTGCCCGCCGAAACCCGCCTGCCCCTCCTGTCGCAGCGGGGCGCTGGACTGGGTCACGCTGTCGGGGCGCGGGCGGCTCAAGGGGTGGTGCCGGATCCACATCGCCGCGCTGCCGGGGCGTGAGCCGCCGGTGACGGTGGTCGAAGTCTCGCTGGAGGAAGACCCGCGGGCGACGTTGGTGGCGCTCGACGAAGACGGCGTGGTCGAAACGCTGGCGCCCGATGCGCCGCTGACGCTCACCTTCCGTCCGGACCCGAATGGGTTCAGTTTTCCGGTGGTCGGATCGTCGGAGGCGGAGTGATGGGCGGCGTCGTCATCGCTGGCTTCGGCGCGTCCGAGATCCTGCGCAAGACGGATCGGTCCATTACCGACCTGTCGGTCGAGGCGATCCGGCGCGCGCTTGCGGATGCCTGGATCTCGGCGGACGATGTCGATGGCTATGTCGGCGCGCCCTTCGCAACCAATGCCGGCTCGCCCCATGCCGAAGGTGGCGACGAGATCTCGCTCAAGACCATCGCCGCCACCTTGAACCTGCCGCTCACATATGGCGCGGACCTGTTCCGCCGCTACCCGACCGATATGGTGAGCTTCGCCGCCAATGCCCTGAGCGCCGCAAACAGCCGTTTCGTGCTCGGTCTCAGGGCGATGTATAATCTGCCGGGGCTGTCCTACGCGACCTCCGGGGCCGATCAGGCGTTCGGCAACGACCAGTTCACCAAACCCTTCGGCTTCACCACGGCGGGCGCGCGTTTCGGCACCCGGGCACAACGGTACATGGCGACCCATGGCGCAACGCGTGCGGATCTTTACGAAGTAGTGGCGCTGGCCCGCCGGCACGCCGCGAACAACCCCGATGCAGTCTGGCGCGACCGGAGCGTCAGACTGGACGACTACCTTGCCGCCCCGATGATTGCCACGCCCCACGGGCTTCTGGATTGCGACATGCCGGTCTGCGGCGCGATGGCCTTTGTCATGTGCCGGGCCGCAGATCTGCCCGCTGGCGCGGCGGCCGCCCGGGTCACGGGCTGGAGCGGCTTCACCACCCCGAATGCGGTGTTCGAGACGAGCGGGCGCAGCGCGGCGGATGTCACGCAGGCCCAGCTTTACGACGGTTTCTCGTCGATGATCTGGGAATGGCTGGAGGGCTTTGGCCTGTGTCCGCCCGGGAGCGCATGGTCCTTCATTCGCGACGGGCACGGCAACGCGGACGGACGTCTGCCGCTCAACACGTTCGGCGGCAGCCTGGGCGAAGGCCGGATGCATGGAATGGGCCACCTGCGCGAGGCCTATTTGCAGGCCACCGGCAAGGCCGGGGCGCGGCAGCAGGCCGGCGTCGGGCCGATCCTCGTCCATAATGGCCCGTTCGACGATTCCTCTTTCCTGATGATTGAACCGGAGGCGTGAGAGACCCATGACCCCTGTGACTGTCCGCGACTATCTGAACATCCCCTACACGCTTCTGGCCGAACCTGTAGAAGTGGAAGGCGGCGATTGGCTGCGCCGCCTGAGTTATCCGGAACTGGGCGATATCCACGCCCAGGGTCTGGATGTCGAACAGGTGTTTCTTGAGATCGAGCGGATGCGCTTCGCCGAGATCCTGAGACGCCTGCAACAGGGCGACCTCCCGCCCGTTCCGCGCCCGCCGCTGGCCACATCGACACCCGGCTGGTGGGCGCGGTTTCTTGGCCTTGGCGACGAAGTCACCGCATTTCTGGACAAGTCGCCGGAAGAATACCGGCAGAGCCGATCAAACTGAGTTTTCGAAACGCGCAAGACCCACTGAAAGGAGACACCACATGCTGTCCCACGAAGACAATGAAACCCTCGTCCGCGTCGGTCCCGGCACCACAATGGGCGGGCTGATGCGCAACTACTGGCTGCCGATCTTCGCCAGCGCCGATCTGGAGAAGAACGCGCAGCCCCAGACCGTGAAGATCCTGGATGAGACCATGATCATCTTCCGCGACAGCGAAGGCTCCGTCGGCCTGGTCGACCCGGTCTGCCCGCACCGCGGTGCGCCGATGATCTATGGCCGGAACGAGGATTGCGGTCTGCGCTGCGTCTATCACGGCTGGAAATTCAACACCAAGGGCGACGTGGTGGACATGCCCGCCGAACCCGTCCGGTCGCGGCTGAAGGAAAAGGTCAAGATCAAGTCCTATCCCTGTGTCGAACGCAACGGCGTGGTCTGGACCTATATGGGCCCCGAAGATGCGAACAACCGCCCGCCGCTGCCGAATTTCGAATGGAACATGGTTCCGGACGAAAACGTGGTCATCACCTTCCGGGTGCAGGAATGCAACTGGCTCCAGGCACTGGAAGGCGAAATCGACTCCGCCCATGCCGCGATCCTGCATGGTCGCATCGACGGCGGCGGCTCGGTCAACCAGTGGGTTCAGGCCCGCGACCTGCGCCCCAGGTTCGAATGTATCCGTCAGGATTTCGGCATGTCCATCGCCGCCCGGCGCGAGTTGGATGACAAGACGCTCTACTGGCGCGTGAACCAGTTCGTCATGCCGTTCTACAGCATGGTGCCGCCGCAGGCGAACGAGTTCTATGAGCTCTCGGGCCACGCCTGGGTGCCAATCGATGATGAAACCACGCTCTGCCTGATGTTCTCCTACCGTCCGAACGAGCCGCTGCACCCGAAATCCCGCCCGGTGTTCACCGAAGGCTTTCACGGGCGCGAAACGGGGCACCACTCGAACCCTGGTCACGACGATCAGGGGCCGGAAGTGCCGTATGGCCGCTACATCTCCAAATATCGGCGCGAAACCGGATACATGTTCGACTACGACTCGCAGAAAACCAAGTGGTTCTCTGGCCTGCCGGGCCTCTGGGTGCAGGATGCCGCCTGCCAGTCCGGCGTTGCCCGCGTCTATGACCGGACCAAGGAAAATCTCTGCACGTCGGACACAGGCATCGCCATGACCCGGCGCATGCTCCTGGAAGTGGCCGGTGCCTATGCCGAAACCGGCAAGCTGCCCGACCGCTATGCCGATCCCGACCTTTACAAGGTGCGCGCCCTGTCGCTGAAGCTGCCGGTCGAGACGCCTTGGGCGGACAGCGGCAATGTGCTGATGCGGGCCGATCTGGGCGAGCCGCTGGGGTACGAATTGTGAGCGACGGCAAAGTTGCGCTGTCCGGCGTACGTGTGATCGAAATATCCGCGCTCTCCGGGGCGGTCTGCGGGCGAGCGCTCGCAGACCTCGGGGCCGAAGTGATCAAGCTGGAACCGGAGGGGGGCGAGCCCGCGCGACGCGACCTCCCCCTGATCCCGATCGAGGGGGGCGAGGAAAGCGCAAGCTGGATCGTCTTCAACCTGGGCAAGTCGAGCGTGACGGCGGACCTTGCCACCGACGCGGGTCTTGCCGTTTTCGAGGCGCTGGCCAGGACCGCCGATATCGTGGTTACCGACTTCCAGCGCATGAGCCTGGAAGAGATGGACCGGCTGGCCGCGATTGCGCGCGCCGCCAACCCGGCGGTCGTCTGGGCCGAGATCCTGCCATTCGGGCGGGGCCATGCCTATGACCATACGCCGGCGACGGACACGACGCTTCAGGCGCTTGGCGGTCACCTTTACCAGAACGGCGACGTGGACCGCCCGCCGGTGCGCATCGGCGTTCCGGTCGGGCTCATTCAGGCCGGGGCCGAGGCGTCGAATGCCGCACTCATGGCCTATTACCACGCGCTTAGGACGGGTGAAGGACAGCGGGTAGACGTTTCGGTGCAAGAGTGCGTGATCTGGACGCTTCTGAACACCACCATGGCCTGGCAGATCCTGCAACTGAACGAGTTGCGCGGCGGGGCGATCCGCAAGGAGCGCGCCAACCAGTTCTTCACCCGTCTCGTGTGGCCCTGCAAAGACGGTTTCGTCGTCTTCGGCCCGGTCGGCGGCGGCGGCGGTTCGGCCCGGATCAAATCCTATGACGCCCTGCTGAAATGGATGGCCGAGGACGGGATCACCGACGACATCCTGACCAGCCGCGACTGGAACGGTGACGGCCAGTTCTTCATCAGCCAGGAGGATTATGACACCGTCACCGATGTCATCAAACGCTTCATCGAGACCAAGACGCTGGAAGAGTTGACCACCCGCGCGGTGGCCGAGCGTATCCTGCTGGCGCCGATCAACTCGCTGGGCGACATTCTTGTGAACCCGCAGCATGCGGCGCGAGATTATTTCCAGGTCCTTGAGGACCCGCTGCGAAAATTGTCGGTCAAGCTGCCGACCAATTGGGCGCGGATGTCCGAAACGCCGTTGCGTGCGCCGCGCCCGGCGCCGAAAGCCGGGGCGCATACCGCGACATATGCGATCAACGCACAGCAAACGGAGTCGGCAAAGTGAGCAAAGGAATCTTTGACGGGCTGAAGGTCTGTGACTTCATGTGGGCCGCCGCCGGTCCGATCACCACCAAGCAATTGTCGGACAACGGCGCAACGGTCGTGAAGGTCGAAAGCTTCAAGCACCCGGATTCGATCCGGCTGGGCGGGCCTTTCATCGACAACAAGCCGGGCATCAACCGATCCGGCTTCTTCGCCGATTTCCATTCCTCCAAACTCGGGATGGCGGTCGACATGAGCCACGAGGACCGGCTCGACATCATACGACCGCTGGTCGAATGGGCCGACATCGTCGCCGATAGTTTTCGCCCCGGCACGATGCAGAAATGGGGCCTGGGCTACGAAGACCTCAAGAAAATCAATCCCCGGATCATTGTGCTCAGCTCCTCGCTGCATGGCGCAACCGGCCCCTGGTCACGGCACCCCGGGTACGGCGCGCAAGGCGCGGCCTTGGCAGGCATTCAGCACATGACCGGCTGGTCGGATCGGCCGCCGGCGACGCCCAAGGGTGCCTATTCCGACAGCGTCTCGCCCCGCTATTCGCTCACCGCGCTCATGGCTGCGCTGATCCACCGGGAGCGGACCGGCGAGGGCCAGTTTGTCGAACTGGCGCAGATCGAGGCGACTGTGCAACTCGTCGCGCCGCAGCTGCTCGACCTCCAGGTCACCGGACACGAGGCGCAGCGGTCGGGCAACCGCAAGGACGGTGCGATTCAGCACGGGGTCTATCGCTGCACCGGCGATGAGCGCTGGATCGTCATCGAATGCGAGACCGAGATTCAGTGGCGCGCATTGCGCGAAACCCTCGGCGCGCCCGAGCGGCTGGATACAGCACGGACAATCGGGCCGGACTCGCTGGACGAGGCGATCGCCGCGCTGACCGCACCGCAGGATGCATTTGAGCTGTCCGAGCGGCTGCGCGCGGCGGGGGTGCCGGCGGCGGTAGCCTACAAAGGATCGGACCTTCTGGAGGATCCGATCCTCGAGGCCCGCGACCATTTCTGGCCGCTCCATCACGAGGAAATGGGGACGCTCAAATACAACGGCCCCGCCTATCGTTTCGAGAAAACCCCCACCGTCCTGCGGTCGGCCTCGCCGCGGCTCGGTGAGCACACCGAGCATGTGATGACCGATCTGCTGGGCTTCTCCGAGGCCGATATTGCCGGGTTCCGGGACCGCGGGTTGCTTGGCTGACCGTCACCAGAGATTGGTGTGGACGCGGTCGAGGTGCTCCCGCAGGTTCGCCTTGGCCGCGTCCGTGTTCCCCACTTTCAGGTGCCCCAGAAACGCCTCGCGCGACGCAATGAGGGTTTCGGCATCAAGCTCGCCCAACCGGTAGCGCAGGAAGGTCTGGACCAGTTCGGTTTGCCCATCAACCATGAAGATGATCGCGGTATTGCCGGTGAGTGCCGCAAGCTCGTGGTAGAATTCCCGCGCGAGCTGCACGCGCCTTGCGATGGCATTGTCGCGCGCCGCCTCGGCGGTTTGCGTGACCACCTCATCCAGCCTGGACAGATCCACCTCGCCCGGCCCGGAAAAAGCCCGGTCGATGACCATTTCCAGGATCATCATACGGGCCTCGAACAGGTCCCGCAGCGACACCGCACGCAAGGTGATCAGATCGGACAGGGCCTGCGTGATCGAGCTTGCCGCGCCTTCCTGGATGAAGGCCCCGCCCTTCACTCCCTTCTTGAGCGCGACGACGCCGGCGATTTCGAGGCTGCGCAGCGCCTCGCGCACCACGTTGCGGCTGACGCCAAACTGCCGGGCCAGGTCGCGTTCGGGAGGCAGCTTGTCACCCGGCTTCAATTCGCCTTGAAGCAGTTTCTCGCGGACCCGCTCGCACACCAGTTCGAAACTGCGGTGCGACTGGACCGGCTTGAAAGGCACTTCCAATGGGTTCTGTACCGGGGCAACCATATGCGATCCGTTTCTATCTCCGGATTCTGAATAGCAATTTCGGCCTTTTGATGCTAGCCGCCCCGAAGCTCGCATGCCCCGCGCGTGGCCCGAAATGGTAGGACTGATTTCGAACCCGGGCGGGTCCAACACAAGCGGCGCCAACACCCGTCGCGCGCCGTTGCGGCCAACGTCGCCGTGGTCTCAGCGTCCGACCTGGTGCTGGCAGATCCTGTCGGCGGGCTCCCCAGGGGCTCGCTCTCGGCGCCGGCTGTGCCCACGAGCTGTCTGCAGACCTGCGAACGGCATGCGGACGCCCCCCGGACATGATCCAATAGCCTGATTCTGTTCGCCCAATCTGGTTCCCGCGGGAACCGCGGTTGCGCTTTCGCTATGGCCCGGACGGTCGGCAGGCGGCCTCGTTCGCCTTCGCACACAGAGCCGAAGGTTAGGTTGTCGTATCATCGAAACTACCCTAGAAAGAGCGAATGCCCCGCTACCGCCGGTCGTGAAGGCAGGGAAACGGATCCGTGGCCTGCAAGGTAAGATTGTGAGCAAAGATATGGCGTCAGAGAATGTGAACTTGTCGACATGGGACATCGACAGTTATTTCCCGGCTCTGATTACATGGGTTTACAACAAGGTCGCATCGCGGTCGTCCAGCATATACCTGGCCCGTTTTGGCGTCGGGCTGACGGATTGGCGCATCATTGCCTATCTCGGTCTATTCGACGGCGGCACCAATGCGCAGATATGCGATTATATCGGCCTCGACAAAGCGGCGGTCAGCCGCTCGGTGGCCCGACTTAAGACCAAGGGGATCGCCGTCGTCACGCCCATCAACCGGCGCGATCTCAAGGTCGAACTGACCAAGGAAGGCCGCGAACTGGGTGAGGAGATCCTCCGCGTCGCGCTCGAGATCGAGGCCAACCTGCTGGCCGGGGTGAGCGAGGAAGAGAAGCAACAGATTCTTGCGTTCCTGCGCAAGGTGCTCAACAACGTCTCGACCATCAAGAAATCCGGCTAGGCCGTCGGCCTGTCATCTCTCCGGCGTAAACCGGCTCGGACCGGCCTGTTCCGTCAAGATCGAACTTGCCGTGCCGAGCATGGCGTTGCCCGCATGCGGACCGGAGATGCCGGGTCTTCCGGGGTCTGCAGTACGGATGATCCATGCTCGACCTGTTCGGCGCGCCCCGGAAGATCCAAACGCCTGCGAAGACGAACCGAAGCACCCCCCAGCCCGCCACATGTGAACGGCGGAGCAATACTCGGCCGCGGTAGCGACGGCATAGTGTTGTCGCGGGCGGCGTAAAAGTCGTCCACTTTTGCCCTTT
>NZ_SMUV01000034.1 GCF_004358185.1 Antarcticimicrobium luteum | reverse complement strand
GATCGCCATGGAAGACGGCCTGCGTTTCGCCATCCGTGAAGGCGGCCGCACCGTCGGTGCCGGCGTCGTCTCGAAAATCATCGAGTAACAGGGTGGCAGCCGGGTTTCCCTGAAAACCGGCGAGAGCCCACACCGTAGATGTTTGAAAGGGCCGCTCCAGATGGGGCGGCCCTTTCCTTGACCGGGCCGGACCGGATCTGGGCGGCCGTATTTTTGGCACGAGAAGAAGACGCAGCCTGCCCTCTCCTCTCACTGTAAACGTCCCCGCCGGCGGCAAGCCGCGTCAGCGGCTTTTCTCCGCCGCGCGTTGCCGCTACCCTGCGGGCAACAATGGAGGCTCCGGTGACCACATCTCTCTGACCCCGTCGCAAATGATTCCCGACCGCAACAGAGAGGCCCGCCATGCCCGATATTCCCACGCCCGATTTTCCAACGCCCGACACCCGCCATCCCGTCCGCCTGCCCGACGGCAGCCGGCATCCGGGCACCGTCTTTCTCAGATCCGCCGTCGACCATCCGCGCTGGGAGGTGGGCGAGTACAGCTATGCCAGCGCCTTTGATCCGCCCGCAGACTGGGCGGCGCATCTGGCCCCGTACCTGTTCGACTTCTCGCCCGAGCGGCTGGTGATCGGCCGGTTTTGCCAGATCGCCGACGGGGTGCGTTTCATCACAGCCTCGGCCAATCACCGCTATGACGGGTTCTCGTCCTTTCCCTTTGCGATCTTCGACGGGCCGACGCCCGGCCGCCCCTCGTTGCCGCAGGGGCCGGGTCCGGATACGCGGATCGGTCATGACGTCTGGATCGGGCAGGGCGCGCGCATCCTGCCCGGCGCGCGGCTGGGCAGCGGTGTGATCGTCGGCGCCGGGGCGGTGGTGACGGGCGAGGTGCCGCCCTATGCGGTGGTGGCGGGCAATCCGGCGCGGGTGGTGCGGATGCGCTTTGACGCCGCGACCGTCGCGCGGCTGCTGGTCCTCGCCTGGTGGGATTGGCCGATCGACCGTATCCGGGCCGCCGAGGCGGCGATCTGCGGCGCCGACCTCGACGCCCTGGAACGCGCCGCGCCCTAGGTCCGGTCGGGGGCGCGCCGCGCCGGCACCGGGCGGCCCGCCGCCCGGTCGCTGTCGTCGGCGACCGCGTCCAGCGTCGCCTCGAAATCGCGCCGCAGCGCTTCCAGTTCCGCCTCATCGGCCTTGCGCGGCACCGTGCAGGTCCATTCCGCGCAGCGGAACACGCCGCGGCTGAACGGCGCCGGCATCCACATCCGGTCCCAGGTCGGAAACTCCACCACCCGGTTGGCCGAGAAGCTCACCGCGAACACCCGTTTTCCGGAACTCCGCGCCCAGATCAGCGGCACCGTCGAGCTGACCCGCGCCGGCCCACGCGGCCCGTCCGCGGCGATGGCGACTGAAACCCCCTCGCGCATTCGCCGCAGCACCTCGCGCGACAGCGCCACATGCCGCTTGTGGCTGGACATCGAGATATTCTCCCAGTCGAACCGCTGCAGCAACACGCCGACCAGCCGCCCGCCGCGGCCCGCCGAGGTCAGCGAACAGATCGGCCCCAGCGAGCGGTCGAACATATAGGGCGCCATCATCATACGCTGGTGCCAGACCACGAAGATCACCGGCTCACCAGCGGCCAGCGCGCGGTCCATCTCCTCGAACCCCTCGCGCCGCCAGCGCGACGTCGCATGGGCAAACCGGATATAGCCCGCGAACAGCCCGCTGATGGCGCGGGCGAACCAGGCGCTGTTCATGACTTTCCTGCGCAGGCTCATGCGCGGCCCCCCCCTGCTTGTGCCGGAGGTCAGTCATAGTGATCCCTGCGCCCGGGGCAATGCCGTTCGGACCGCCGCAGAGGCAGATTTCCTCTTGTGTCCCGTCGCCTGCTGCCATAAATCAGGCCCCGGCCTTAGGGGTATAGCTCAGCTGGTAGAGCGACGGTCTCCAAAACCGTAGGTCGCGGGTTCGAACCCTGCTGCCCCTGCCATTTTCCCTCGGATTGAACCTTGAGCGGTGCCGCGTGGCGCCGGACATCAGACCGACCGCGCCGGTCGTCCTGGCCACCGCCGCCGTGACCGCCGCCGTGTACGAAATCGCCCCCGAACTCCCCAACCGGAGGGATCTGGCCGCCGGGGCCGGGGCGCTGGCTGTACGGTCCGCCCGGCGAATTCCCCAATCCCCGGCTTGAATTCCGCGCCCCGCCCGGTTATGTGCGCCTTTGATTCAGACAGGATTTCCGCCCATGGCCACCACCAACCCGATCCAGTTCATCCAGCAGGTCCGCGCCGAGGTCGCCAAGGTTGTCTGGCCGACCCGCCGCGAGGTTCTGCTGACCACGGTGATGGTGTTCATCATGGCCGCCCTGACCGCGACGTTTTTCGCCCTGGTCGATCTGCTGATCCGCTCGGGCCTGCAGGGCATCCTGACCTTCTTCGGCTAGCCCCGCGCGCGGGGCGAAATCGGCCCTGCCCCCTTGATCATTTCGGCCCATGGCTGTAGGTGAGCCCCTACCTTTGGGGTATGGCGTGCGGCGATTCGAGTTGCGCGCCGCTTTTTATTCCGGGGCTGGCGGATTAGCCGCTTGGGAATTTTACAGAAAATCGGTGCCCCGGATGCGGTCGCACCGGATCAGGACAAGGACATCAGGGCTCATGGCGAAGCGGTGGTACTCGGTCAGCGTTCTTTCCAACTTCGAGAAGAAGATCGCGGAACAGATCAGAACCGCTGCGGCAGAGAACGGCCTTGAGGACGAGATCGACGAGGTGCTGGTGCCCACCGAAGAGGTGATCGAGGTGCGGCGCGGCAAGAAGGTCACGACCGAGCGGCGGTTCATGCCCGGCTACGTGCTGGTGCATATGGAAATGTCGGACCGCGGCTATCACCTGATCAACTCGATCAACCGCGTCACCGGCTTTCTTGGCCCGCAGGGCCGCCCGATGCCGATGCGCGATGCCGAGGTGAACCAGATCCTGAACCGCGTTCAGGAGGGCGAGGAAGCCCCGCGGACCCTGATCCACTATGAGATCGGCGAGCGGGTCAAGGTCAACGACGGGCCGTTCGAGGACTTCGACGGCATGATCGAGGAAGTGGACGAAGACAACCAGCGCCTCAAGGTGTCGGTGTCGATCTTTGGCCGGGAAACCCCGGTCGAACTGGAATTCACGCAGGTCACCAAGCAGATCTGACGTGAGGTGAGCGTGGGAGGGTGCCGGCGACGCGTCGCGGGGGCCCGGACCACACAACGAAAACCCGAGGAACGCGTTCCGAGGGTGTTGGAAAGGAGAAAGGCCAATGGCCAAGAAACTCGTCGGGAGCATGAAGCTTCAGGTCCCCGCCGGTCAGGCGAACCCCTCCCCGCCGGTCGGTCCGGCGCTGGGTCAGCGCGGCATCAACATCATGGAATTCTGCAAGGCGTTCAACGCCAAGACTGCGGATATGGAGCCCGGCGCGCCGTGCCCGACCGTGATCACCTACTATCAGGACAAGTCCTTTACGATGGACATCAAGACGCCGCCGGCGTCGTTCTACCTGAAGAAGGCCGCAAAGCTGAAATCGGGCGCCAACAACCCCGGTCGTGAGACCGTCGGGTCGGTGACCGTCGCACAGGTGCGCGAGATCGCCGAAGCCAAGATGAAGGATCTGAACGCCAACGATATCGAGGCGGCGATGCAGATCATCCTGGGCTCTGCCCGCTCCATGGGCATCGAGGTGAAGTAATATGGCAAAGCTTGGAAAACGTACCCGCGCCGCCCGCGAAGCCTTTGCCGGCAAGGAAAACCTGTCGGTCGAGGATGCTGTCGCCCTGGTCAAGAGCTCGGCTTCGGCCAAGTTCGACGAAACCATCGAGATCGCGGTGAACCTCGGGGTTGACCCGCGTCACGCCGACCAGATGGTCCGCGGCGTCGTCGGCCTGCCGAACGGCACCGGCAAGACCATGCGCGTCGCCGTCTTCGCCCGTGGCCCCAAGGCCGATGAGGCGAAAGCGGCCGGTGCGGACATCATCGGCGCCGAGGATCTGATGGAAACCGTCCAGAGCGGCACCATCGAGTTCGACCGCTGCATCGCCACCCCGGACATGATGCCGATCGTCGGCCGTCTGGGCAAGGTGCTGGGTCCGCGCAACCTGATGCCGAACCCCAAGGTCGGCACCGTGACCATGGACGTGGCGCAGGCCGTCAAGGACGCCAAGGGCGGTCAGGTTCAGTTCAAGGTCGAGAAGGCCGGTGTGGTCCATGCCGGTGTCGGCAAGGCGTCGTTCGACAACGCCAAGCTGGTCGAGAACGTGCGGGCTTTCGTCGGCGCCGTGGCTCGGGCCAAGCCGGCTGGTGCCAAGGGCACCTACATGAAGAAGATCGCTCTCAGCTCGACCATGGGCCCGGGCGTTTCGATCGACGTGGCTGACGCCTCGGGCGAATAGAGCTGATCGCATGCAGGGGGAATGGCGCGCCGCCGCAATCCTGAGGGAAAGCCTGGACGATACGCTTCGCTTTGTGGCGTGGTATCTGGACCAGGGCGCGCATTCGCTGCTGCTGCTGTTCGACAATCCCCAGGACCCCGCCATCGGGGTCCTGGGGGATCATCCCCGGATCGAGTGCGTGCCCTGCACGCCGGAGTTCTGGGAGATGCTGGGCCGGGCGCCCGATTCCAATTTCCCAAAACGCCAGAATGCCGCGCTGACCTGGGCCTATCTCCGGACCGAGGAGCCCTGGTTCCTGAACGTGGACGCGGACGAGTTCCTGTATCTGGAGGGGCGCAGTATCGCCACGCTGCTGGCCGCGCAATCGGCCGGGATCGAGGCGGTGCGCGTGGAAACCGCCGAGGTGGTGCGCCCGGACGTGCCCCGGGACAGGCTTTTGTTCCGGCTGCCGATGCCGCGCGAAGCGGCGCGCCATGTCTATGGCGATAACGCCGCGTTGTTCGGGCCGCGCCGGCTGGGGCTGATCGGGCATCCGCAGGGTAAATCGGCCACCCGCACCGGGCTGGGAGAGGTGCGCGTGCGCCAGCACTGGGTCGCGCGTCCGGATGGGGCGCCGGTGACCGAGCGCGTCGTCGGGGCGGCACAGCGCGGGTTTCTGCTGCATATGATCGGCTATGACTTCGACGCCTGGCGCCGCAAGCTGGAGTGGCGATCGGACTCGCGGGGGTTCACGACGCCGCTCACCCGCCGGATCGAGACTGCGATCGCCTCGGATGCGCCGGAGGCACGGTTGCGCGTGCTCTATGACGCGATGCACAAGGCGGATGACGCCATGCTTGCCCGGCTGGACGAGGTCGGCGCGCGGCTGGATCTGGCGCTGGACCTGGACGCGCCGCGGCGCGCGGCATTCGGCGGGACCGAAGGTTAATTGCCAATTGATATGGCGCACATGCGATTTACCCCTTGGAAACCGGCGCGATCCGGCCTAGGAAGACACGCGAGGCAAAGCGCGCGATTCGTCGTGCGCTTTTCTTCGTTTCGTCCAAGACGGCGGGTGGCCGGTGGCCTTAATCTCCTGCCTGAGACGGGAAAGACCAGATTGGCCGGGGGCTTTGCCTTCGGGCGGTTTTTGGCTCAACCCCGTATTTCGGACCTGAACGCCGGGCCTGGCCCGGCAAACATGAGCCGGGGCGCGGGAATGCGTCCCAAACTTGGAGAGAACTGTGGATAGAGCCCAGAAAGAGAAAGTGGTCGAGGAACTCGGCCAAATCTTCGAAAGCTCTGGCGTTGTGGTGGTTGCCCACTACACCGGTCTGACAGTTGCCGAGATGCAGGATCTGCGCGCGCGTGCAAGCGAAGCGGGTGGATCAGTGCGTGTTGCCAAGAACAGGCTCGCCAAAATCGCCCTTGAGGGTAAGCCCTGCGCAAGCATCGCTGACCTGCTGACCGGCATGACCGTTCTGACCTATTCCGAGGATCCTGTGGCTGCGGCCAAGGTTGCCGAGGGCTTCGCCAAGGAGAACAAAAAGTTCGAAATCCTTGGCGGTGCAATGGGAGAGAACGCTCTTGATCGGGCCGGTGTCGAGGCCGTGTCGAAAATGCCGTCGCGCGAGGAGCTCATCGCTTCCATCGCCGGCTGCATCGGCGCACCCGCCTCCAACATCGCCGGGGCAATTGGCGCACCTGCAAGCAATATCGCAAGCATCCTTTCGACCATCGAAGAGAGGGCGGAGGCCGCGTAAGCGGAACGCGACTTGTACTGACCGGCGTAGGGCAGGCGTCCTGACGTTGGAACACACATCAAAACGGAAAGAGCTGATAAAATGGCTGATCTGAAGAAACTGGCAGAAGAGATCGTTGGTCTGACCCTGCTCGAAGCACAAGAACTGAAAACCATCCTGAAGGATGAGTACGGCATCGAGCCCGCCGCAGGCGGCGCTGTGATGATGGCTGGCCCGGCGGATGCCGGCGCAGCTGCCGAAGAAGAAAAAACCGAATTCGACGTCGTTCTGAAGAACGCCGGCGCTTCGAAAATCAACGTGATCAAAGAAGTTCGCGCGCTGACCGGCCTGGGCCTGAAAGAAGCCAAGGAACTGGTCGAAGCCGGCGGCAAGATCAAAGAAGGCGTGTCGAAAGACGAAGCCGAAGAAGTCAAAGGCAAGCTGGAAGCAGCTGGCGCCGAAGTCGAAGTGGCCTGAGCCACATCGGTGCGCGGCGCGAGCCGACGGTAGCGAACTTGGCTGGATCCGGGGAACCCCGGGTCCAGCCGAACCTGTCTCAGAAAGGGCCCAGGGCGGGGCCGGACCCTTTCTAAGGCGTGGTTCAGGGATCGGGAAGGCCGCCAGTCGGGACGGCGGCCGCGAATTGATCCGAACACGTGATCTCGTATGGGCAAGCGGCCGTGGCCCGGCGGCTGTCTTGCCCGGTGAGAAACTGAAAAGGTGACCACTGACATGGCGCAAACCTTCCTCGGCCAGAAACGTCTTCGCAAATATTACGGCAAGATTCGCGAAGTCCTGGAGATGCCGAACCTCATCGAGGTTCAGAAATCGTCCTATGAGCTGTTCCTGAAATCCGGCGATCAGCCCGATCCGCAGGACGGCGAGGGCATCAAAGGCGTGTTCCAGTCGGTCTTTCCGATCAAGGACTTCAATGAGACGGCGGTTCTGGAGTTCGTGAAGTACGAACTGGAAAAGCCGAAGTACGACGTCGAGGAATGCATGCAGCGCGACATGACCTACAGCGCGCCGCTGAAGGTCACGCTGCGTCTGATCGTGTTCGATATCGACGAGGATACCGGCGCCAAGTCGGTCAAGGACATCAAGGAGCAGGACGTGTTCATGGGGGACATGCCCCTGATGACGCCGAACGGCACCTTTGTCGTAAACGGGACCGAGCGGGTGATCGTGTCGCAGATGCACCGGTCGCCGGGCGTATTCTTCGACCATGACAAGGGCAAGACGCACAGCTCGGGCAAGCTGCTGTTCGCCTGCCGCATCATTCCCTACCGCGGCTCGTGGCTGGATTTCGAATTCGACGCCAAGGACATCGTCTTTGCGCGCATCGACCGGCGCCGCAAACTGCCGGTGACGACCCTGCTTTATGCGCTGGGACTCGATCAGGAATCCATCATGGATGCCTATTACGAGACCGTCACCTATACCCTGCGCAAGGGCGCGGGCTGGGTCACGCCGTTCTTCCCCGAGCGTGTGCGCGGCACCCGTCCGACCTATGACCTGGTCGATGCCGCCACTGGCGAGATCATCGCCGAGGCCACCAAGAAGGTGACCCCGCGCGCGGTCAAGAAGCTGATCGACGAAGGCTCGGTGACCGACCTGCTGGTGCCGTTCGAGCATATCGTCGGCAAATTCGTGGCCAAGGACATCATCAACGAAGAAACCGGCGCGATCTATGTCGAGGCTGGCGATGAGCTGACGCTGGAATACGACAAGGCCGGCGATCTGATCGGCGGTTCGGTCAAAGAGCTGATCGATGCAGGCGTCACCGAGATCCCGGTGCTGGACATCGACAATATCAATGTCGGCCCCTATATCCGCAACACCATGGCGATGGACAAGAACATGGGCCGCGATACCGCGCTCACGGACATCTATCGCGTGATGCGCCCGGGCGAGCCGCCCACCGTCGAGGCCGCCAGCGCGCTGTTCGACACGTTGTTCTTCGACAACGAGCGCTATGACCTCAGCGCCGTTGGCCGGGTCAAGATGAACATGCGTCTGGCGCTGGACAAGCCGGACAGCCAGCGCACGCTGGACCGCGAGGACATCGTCGCCTGCATCAAGGCGCTGGTGGAACTGCGCGACGGCAAGGGCGACATCGACGACATCGACCACCTGGGCAACCGCCGGGTGCGCTCGGTCGGCGAGCTGATGGAGAACCAGTATCGCGTCGGTCTGCTGCGGATGGAGCGCGCCATCAAGGAGCGCATGTCGTCGGTCGAGATCGACACGGTGATGCCGCAGGATCTGATCAACGCCAAACCGGCCGCCGCCGCGGTGCGCGAATTCTTCGGCTCGTCGCAGCTGTCGCAGTTCATGGACCAGACCAACCCGCTGTCGGAAGTCACCCACAAACGCCGCCTCTCGGCGCTTGGCCCGGGCGGTCTGACCCGTGAGCGCGCGGGCTTCGAGGTCCGCGACGTGCACCCGACCCACTATGGCCGGATGTGCCCGATCGAGACGCCGGAAGGGCCGAACATCGGTCTGATCAACTCGCTGGCGACCTTTGCCCGGGTGAACAAGTACGGTTTCATCGAAACCCCCTATCGCGTCGTCAAGGACAGCCATGTGACCGATGAGGTCCATTACATGTCCGCGACCGAGGAAATGCGCCACACCGTGGCGCAGGCCAACGCGACGCTGGACGAGAACGGCAACTTCATCAACGATCTGGTCAGCACCCGCCAGTCGGGCGATTATACCCTGGCGCCGCGTGAAAACGTGGACCTGATCGACGTCAGCCCGAAACAGCTGGTGTCGGTTGCGGCCTCGCTGATCCCGTTCCTGGAAAACGACGACGCCAACCGCGCGCTGATGGGCTCGAACATGCAGCGTCAGGCGGTGCCGCTGCTGCGGGCCGAGGCGCCGCTGGTGGGCACCGGCATCGAGGGCAAGGTCGCCATCGATAGCGGCGCCGCGATCCAGGCCCGCCGGGCCGGCGTGATCGACCAGGTCGATGCGCAGCGGATCGTGATCCGCGCCACCGAGGATCTGGAACTGGGCGACGCGGGCGTGGACATCTACCGTCTGCGCAAATTCCAGCGGTCGAACCAGAATACCTGCATCAACCAGCGCCCGCTGGTGAAGGTGGGCCAGACCGTCGAAAAGGGCGAGGTGGTCGCCGACGGCCCGTCCACCGACATGGGAGAGCTGGCACTGGGCAAGAACGTCGTCGTCGCCTTCATGCCCTGGAACGGTTACAACTACGAGGACTCGATCCTGATCTCCGAGCGCATCTCGCGCGATGACGTCTTCACCTCGGTCCATATCGAGGAATTCGAAGTCGCGGCCCGCGATACCAAGCTGGGGCCGGAAGAGATCACCCGCGACATCCCGAACGTGGGCGAAGAGGCGCTGCGCAACCTCGACGAGGCCGGCATCGTCTATATCGGCGCCGATGTGGAGCCGGGCGATATTCTTGTCGGCAAGATCACCCCCAAGGGTGAAAGCCCGATGACCCCGGAGGAGAAGCTGCTGCGCGCCATCTTCGGCGAAAAGGCCAGCGACGTGCGCGACACCTCGCTGCGGGTGAAGCCGGGCGATTTCGGCACCGTGGTCGAGGTGCGTGTGTTCAACCGTCACGGCGTCGAGAAGGACGAGCGCGCCCTGCAGATCGAGCGCGAAGAGGTCGAGCGTCTGGCGCGTGACCGCGACGACGAGCTGACGATCCTGGATCGCAACATCTATGCCCGGCTGAAAACGCTGATCCTGGGCAAGACCGTTGCCAAGGGGCCGAAGGGGGTCAAGTCCGGCTCGGAAATCACCGAAGAGCTGCTGGACAACCTCAGCCGCGGCCAGTGGTGGCAGCTGGCGCTGGCCGAAGAGGCCGACGCGCAGATCGTCGAGGCCCTGAACGAGCAGTACGAGGCGCAGAAACGCGCGCTCGACGCCCGCTTCGAGGACAAGGTCGAAAAGGTCCGCCGCGGCGACGACCTGCCGCCGGGCGTGATGAAGATGGTCAAGGTCTTTGTCGCGGTGAAGCGCAAGCTGCAACCGGGCGACAAGATGGCCGGCCGCCACGGCAACAAGGGCGTCATTTCCCGTGTTGTGCCGATGGAGGACATGCCGTTCCTTGCCGACGGGACGCCGGTCGATTTCTGCCTCAACCCGCTGGGCGTGCCGTCGCGTATGAACGTCGGTCAGATCCTGGAAACCCATATGGGCTGGGCCGGGCGCGGTCTGGGGCTGAAAATCGACGACGCGCTGCAGGACTATCGCCGCTCGGGCGATCTGACACCTGTGCGCGAGGCGATGCGCCACGCCTATGGCGAGGATGTCTATGAAGAGGGCATCGTCGGCATGGACGAGGATCGTCTGGTCGAGGCGGCCGGCAATGTCACCCGCGGGGTTCCGATCGCCACGCCGGTCTTTGACGGCGCGAAAGAGGCCGACGTGAACGACGCGCTGCGGCGCGCCGGCTTTGACACCTCGGGTCAGTCGATCCTGTTCGACGGCCGCACCGGCGAGCAATTCGCCCGCCCGGTCACCGTGGGCATGAAGTACCTGCTGAAACTGCACCACCTGGTGGACGACAAGATCCACGCGCGGTCTACCGGGCCCTACAGCCTGGTTACCCAGCAACCGTTGGGCGGCAAGGCGCAGTTCGGTGGTCAGCGTTTCGGGGAGATGGAGGTCTGGGCACTGGAAGCCTATGGCGCCGCCTACACCCTGCAGGAGATGCTGACGGTCAAGTCGGACGACGTGGCCGGCCGGACCAAGGTCTATGAAAGCATCGTCAAGGGCGAGGACAACTTCGAGGCCGGCGTGCCCGAATCCTTCAACGTTCTGGTGAAGGAAGTCCGCGGCCTCGGCCTGAACATGGAACTCCTGGATGCGGAGGAAGAGGACTAACGCGCGGGTTTGCCCCGCCCCGCGACCATGTCGCGGGGCAGGGACCGATCCAGTGCCTCTCCACCGCCAGCCTCTAAGGATTAGAAAATGAACCAGGAAATCACGAATAACCCGTTCAACCCGCTGACCCCGCCCAAGGTCTTTGACGAAATCAAGGTCTCGCTTGCCTCGCCGGAACGGATCCTGTCGTGGTCCTATGGCGAGATCAAGAAGCCGGAAACCATCAACTACCGCACGTTCAAGCCCGAGCGTGACGGGCTGTTCTGCGCGCGCATCTTCGGTCCGATCAAGGATTACGAATGCCTGTGCGGCAAGTACAAGCGGATGAAATACCGCGGCGTCGTCTGCGAGAAATGCGGTGTCGAGGTGACGCTGCAAAAAGTCCGCCGCGAGCGGATGGGCCATATCGAGCTGGCCTCGCCCGTCGCCCATATCTGGTTCCTGAAATCGCTGCCCAGCCGCATCGGTCTGATGCTGGACATGACGCTGCGCGATCTCGAGCGGGTGCTCTATTTCGAGAACTACGTGGTGATCGAACCCGGTCTGACCGATCTGTCCTATGGCCAGATGCTGACTGAAGAAGAGTTCATGGACGCGCAGGACGCCTACGGCATGGACGCCTTTACGGCGAACATCGGCGCCGAGGCGATCCGCGAGATGCTGCAGAACATCGACCTGGAGGCCGAGGCCGAGCAGCTGCGCGCCGATCTGGCCGAGGCCACCGGCGAGCTGAAACCGAAGAAGATCATCAAACGTCTGAAAGTGGTCGAGAGCTTCCTGGAATCGGGCAACCGCCCGGAATGGATGATCATGACCGTGATCCCGGTCATCCCGCCCGAGCTGCGCCCGCTGGTGCCGCTGGACGGCGGCCGGTTCGCCACCTCGGACCTGAACGACCTCTATCGCCGGGTGATCAACCGGAACAACCGTCTGAAGCGGCTGATCGAGCTGCGCGCGCCCGACATCATCGTCCGCAACGAAAAGCGGATGCTGCAGGAATCGGTCGACGCCCTCTTTGACAACGGTCGTCGTGGCCGCGTCATCACCGGGGCCAACAAACGCCCGCTGAAGTCGCTGTCGGACATGCTCAAGGGCAAGCAGGGTCGCTTCCGTCAGAACCTTCTGGGTAAGCGGGTCGACTTCTCCGGCCGTTCGGTCATCGTGACCGGGCCGGAGCTGAAACTGCACCAGTGCGGGCTGCCCAAGAAGATGGCCCTGGAGCTGTTCAAACCGTTCATCTATTCGCGGCTGGAGGCCAAGGGCCTTTCCTCGACCGTGAAACAGGCCAAGAAACTGGTCGAGAAAGAGCGGCCGGAGGTCTGGGACATCCTCGACGAGGTGATCCGCGAACACCCGGTGATGCTGAACCGTGCGCCGACGCTGCACCGTCTCGGCATCCAGGCGTTCGAACCGATTCTGATCGAGGGCAAGGCGATCCAGCTGCACCCGCTGGTCTGCTCGGCCTTCAACGCCGACTTTGACGGTGACCAGATGGCCGTGCACGTGCCGCTGAGCCTTGAGGCGCAGCTGGAGGCGCGCGTCCTGATGATGTCCACGAACAACGTGCTGTCGCCCGCCAATGGCGCGCCGATCATCGTGCCGTCGCAGGATATGATCCTGGGTCTCTACTATGTGACCCTGGAACGCGAAGGCATGCCCGGCGAGGGCAAGATCTTTGGCTCGATCGACGAGGTCCAGCACGCGCTGGACGCCGGCGCGGTGCATCTGCACACCAAGATCACCGCGCGGATCACCCAGATCGACGAAGAGGGCAACGAGGTTCTCAAGCGCTATGAGACCACCCCGGGCCGCGTGCGTCTGGGCGCGCTGCTGCCGCTCAACGCCAAGGCGCCGTTCGAGCTGGTCAACCGGCTGCTGCGGAAGAAAGAGGTGCAGCAGGTCATCGACACCGTCTACCGCTATTGCGGGCAGAAAGAGTCGGTCATCTTCTGTGATCAGATCATGACCATGGGCTTCCGCGAGGCGTTCAAGGCCGGCATCTCCTTTGGCAAGGACGACATGGTGATTCCGGAGGCGAAATGGCCGATCGTCGAGGAAACCCGCGATCAGGTTAAGGACTTTGAACAGCAGTACATGGACGGCCTGATCACTCAGGGCGAAAAGTACAACAAGGTCGTCGATGCCTGGTCGAAGTGTAACGACCGCGTCACCGAGGCGATGATGAATTCGATCTCGGCGGTCAAGTACGACGAGAACGGCGCCGCGATGGAGCCGAACTCGGTCTACATGATGGCCCACTCCGGCGCGCGGGGCTCGGTCACGCAGATGAAGCAGCTGGGCGGGATGCGCGGCCTGATGGCCAAGCCGAACGGCGACATCATCGAGACGCCGATCATCTCGAACTTCAAAGAAGGTCTGACCGTGCTGGAGTACTTCAACTCCACCCACGGCGCGCGGAAGGGTCTGTCCGACACCGCGCTGAAGACTGCGAACTCGGGGTATCTGACGCGGCGTCTGGTGGACGTGGCGCAGGACTGTATCGTCCGGATGAAGGATTGCGGCACCGAGAACGCCATTACCGTCGAGGCGGCGGTCAACGACGGCGAGGTTGTCTCCAGCCTGAGCGAGCGGATTCTGGGCCGTGTCACGGCCGAGGATGCCGTCAAGCCGGGCACCGACGAGGTGATCGCCGCTGTCGGCCAGCTGATCGATGAACGGACCGCTGACGCGATCGAGGAATCGGGTCTGCAAAGCATCCGCATCCGCAGCCCGCTGACCTGCGAGGCCGAAGAAGGCGTCTGTGCCATGTGCTATGGCCGTGACCTGGCGCGCGGTACGCTGGTGAACCAGGGCGAGGCCGTGGGCATCATCGCGGCGCAGTCGATCGGCGAGCCGGGCACGCAGCTGACCATGCGGACCTTCCACATCGGCGGCGTCGCCCAGGGTGGTCAGCAATCGTTCCAGGAGGCCGGTCAGGACGGTGTGATTGCCTTCGAGAACTCCAGCCTGCTGGAAAACGCAGCCGGCGAACCGCTGGTCATGGGCCGCAACATGAAGTTGCTGATCAATGACGAGCATGGCGAGGAACGGGCCAGCTTTAAGCTTGGCTATGGCACCAAGCTGTTCGTGAAGGAGGGTGCCAAGATCGCGCGCGGCGACAAGCTGTTCGAGTGGGATCCCTACACCCTTCCGATCATCGCCGAAAAGGCGGGGACGGCGAAGTTTGTCGACCTGGTTTCGGGCGTCGCCGTGCGCGACGAGACCGATGATGCCACCGGCATGACCCAGAAGATCGTGATCGACTGGCGCGCCGCGCCCAAGGGCAACGAACTCAAGCCCGAGATCATTCTGGTCGATGCCGATGGCGAACCGGTGCGCAACGATGCCGGTAACCCGGTGACCTATCCGATGTCGGTGGACGCGATCCTGTCGATCGAGGAAGGCCAGGAGGTCCAGGCCGGCGACGTGGTTGCGCGTATCCCGCGCGAGGGCGCCAAGACCAAGGACATCACCGGCGGTCTGCCGCGGGTGGCGGAACTGTTCGAGGCGCGCCGTCCGAAGGACCACGCGATCATTGCCGAGATCGACGGCTACGTGCGGTTCGGACGCGACTACAAGAACAAGCGCCGGATCACCATCGAAGCCGCCGACGAGAGCATGGAGCCCGTGGAATACATGGTGCCCAAGGGCAAGCACATCCCGGTGCAGGAAGGCGACTTCGTGCAGAAGGGTGACTACATCATGGACGGCAACCCGGCGCCGCATGACATCCTGTCGATCATGGGTGTCGAGGCCCTGGCCAACTACATGATCGACGAGGTGCAGGACGTCTATCGACTGCAGGGCGTGAAGATCAACGACAAGCATATCGAAGTGATCGTCCGCCAGATGCTGCAGAAATGGGAGATCCTGGACAGCGGCGAGACCACCCTTCTGAAGGGCGAGCATGTCGACAAGCAGGAATTCGACGCGATGAACGAGAAGACCATCGCGAAGGGCGGTCGTCCGGCACAGGGCGAGCCGATCCTGCTGGGGATCACCAAGGCGTCGCTGCAGACCCGCAGCTTCATCTCGGCGGCCTCGTTCCAGGAGACCACCCGCGTGCTCACCGAGGCCTCGGTTCAGGGCAAGAGGGACAAGCTGGTCGGTCTCAAGGAGAACGTGATCGTCGGCCGGCTGATTCCGGCAGGGACCGGCGGGGCGACCAAGCTTGTGCGCCGTATCGCGCAGGAGCGCGACAATGTCGTGATCGAAGCGCGCCGGGAAGAGGCAGAGGCGGCCGCGGCGCTGGCCGCGCCGAGCGAAGAGGACATCATCGGCGGCGACGCGTTCGACACGCTGGTCGATACCCCCGAAAGCCGCGACTGATCCACGGCCCTCGGGCCCGATCCTGAAAAACCCGGCCCCCCGCAGCAACCGCTGCGGGGGGCTTTCTTTATCGGCTGCCGGACCGATTGCCGCTTTTCTTCCGGCGCTGTCCGGTGTTTGCTGTGCCCGGTTCGAAAGGGAGCGCGGGCATGGACCGGAAGGTCAGGACAGTGGGGCTGCTCAGGTTTTCGGTGCTGACGCCCACCTATTACTCGGAGCGGTTCAAGACGCTGGAGGACACCGCCGCGCATCTGTTCGCGCCGGAGCGGATGGCGCTGCGGTTCCGGCTGTTCGAAGAGCTTTGCCTGCCGTCGCTGACCGGGCAGACCGACCCGGATTTCGACATGGTGGTGCTGACCGCGGAGAGCATGCCGGATCGCTATCTGGAGCGGCTGGTCGATCTGATCGAACCGCTGCCCAATATCCACTGCCTGCCGGTGGGGACCGGAAACCACTATAAACTGCTGCAAAGGGGCTATAACGCCGTCCCGCATGACGACTGCACCCACCGGATCCTGTTCCGGCTGGATGACGATGACGCGCTGGACAAAAATTTCGTCAAGCGGACCAAGCGGCTCGCCGGGGGGCTGATGAAGCTGAACGGGCCGAAAACGCCCTTTGTGATCGCCTATAACCGCGGCTTCTATGTGCGCTCGACCGGGGCGCAGACCGAGGTGTTCGACGCCTGCGAGCGGGCGCCGCTTTCGACCGGGACGACGCTGGTCGCGCCGGTGGGACACGGGGCCAACCCCTATCGCTTCAATCACCGCAAGCTGGCGCAGCATTTCAACACTTACTCGGATATTTCGGTGCCGGCGTTCATCCGCACCATCCATGGCGACAACAAATCGAACCCGGCGCAGATGGGCCTGTCTCACAAGCTGGCCGAGGCGGAGATCGAGGCGCAGTTGCAGATCCATTTCGATACGACGCTGACCCGGCTGCGGACGCTCTGAGCGATGATGCCCAATGCCAGAGGCGCGCTGCTTATGATGGGCAGCATGGCTGCCTTCACGATCAACGACACCTGTGTGAAGGCGACCCATGGCGCCTTGCCGCTGTTGCAGCTTCTGACGCTGCGCGGGCTGATCAGCTCGCTGCTGCTGTATCTTCTGGCCCGGCGGCTGGGCGCGCTACATCTGCGGATGTCGCGCAGCGACGCCGGCCTCCTGGCGGTTCGCTGTCTGGTCGAGGTGGCGGCGGCCTATTTCTTTCTGACCGCGCTGATGAACATGCCGCTGGCCAATGTCACCGCCGTGTTGCAGGTGCTGCCACTGACCGTGACCCTGGGGGCCGCGCTGTTCTTTGGCGAGCGGGTGGGCTGGCGGCGGATGCTGGCGATCGGGCTGGGGTTTGGCGGCATGCTGCTGATCGTGCGCCCGGGGCCCGAGGGGTTCAGTCAGCATGCGCTCTACGCGCTGGGTGCGGTGGGCTGCGTGACGGTGCGCGATCTGGTGACCCGGCGGATGTCCGCCGAGGTGTCGTCGATGGTCGTGACGCTGGCATCGGCGCTGGCGGTCTGCGTGGCGGCGGGGCTGGCCTCGGTCTGGGTGGACTGGGTTCCGCTGACGGCAAGAACCGCGTCGCTGATCGGGACGTCGTCGTTCTTCGTGATGCTGGGATACCTGCTTAGCGTGATGGTGATGCGGGTGGGCGAGGTCTCGTTCACCGCGCCGTTCCGCTATACCGGGCTGGTCTGGGCGCTGGGGCTGGGCTGGGCGGTGTTCGGCCACTGGCCCGAGCCGCTGACGCTGATCGGCGCCTCGATCGTCGCGGCCGCCGGGCTCTTTACCTTCTATCGCGGGCGGGCCGCGTCCTGACCCTCAGGCGCCGCCATAGACACGGCGCACGTGATCGGCATCCACGTTATAGACCTTTCTGAACAGCGCCTCCTGGGTGGCATCCAGTGGCGCAAGCGCGATCGGCGTGACCCCGGGTTTCTGCCGGGAATCGTTGTGGTCGTTGTGCCCGCGCAGCAGCATGTCCTCGCCGGTAAAGCTGACGGTGGGCATCATCTGCGGCAGCTTCTGATGCGCGAAGTTCATCACCGTGAGCCTGACCGAGGGCTTGAACATCAGCGCCAGCGCGGCCGTGGTGCAAGGGCGCCGGGTGGGCGTGGCCGACAGCCCCCCGGGGCCGGACCCCACGATATAGCCCTGATTGAAGTCGATGGCGATGTGACGGTGGCGCCGAGCCAGTTTGTGCAGGTCATGGGCGGCGTCGCGCAGACGCTCGACATAGGCACAGGCGACCCCGTCGTCGTCATCCATGCGAAACTGCAGGCAGGGCTCCTTGTCGAACCGCCGCAGCGAATTGATCGCCTCCTGCATGACCTGACGGTGTTTCCCGGGCGGATGGGTCTGGATCACCGCCTGGGGCAGGTCGGCCAGCAGCGCGCGCAGCCGCTCCATATAGGGGGCGGGCAGGCTGTCGCCGGTGACCACCAGCAGGGTGAAGTCGGGGTCGGTCTGGGCGCGCAGCGGCGGCAGGGTCAGGGTTTCAAAGGTGCGAAACCGCGTCTCCATCCGGTCGGGGTCATAAAGAAAGGCGGCCCGCGCCTCCAGAGTGTCATGCTCCACCTGAAAGCCGCCGAGACCCAGATAGGAGAACCGGCAAATTCCGATGACCTGCATGTCAAATGCCCCTTGTGCCGGCGCGGCGCCGGGTTCATGTTCCGGTTGCACTGTCGCAATGGCGCCGCCGGATGACAAGCGGACAGGATCGGTGTCCGCAGGGGCCAATGCCCGCCAACGGCTGTTGACAGTCCCCGCGACTCCCCATATACGGCCCGCTATCTCGGCACCGGGGGTCGCCCCACAGCCGACTTCATATTGAAGTGGTCAAGATCCAGGCCCTTTTACAGCCTCGATCCTCTGATAACCCACCGCGTCGTTCACCTCGGAATGGGAACGATTGCGGTTTTTGCGCTTGCGGACGCGTATGGCGCACGAGATTGGAACCGCACGCACATGCGTGCACTGACACATGTGTTGCGAAACGGGGAAAGAACCGGAATGCCAACGATTCAGCAGCTGATCCGCAAGCCGCGGCAGCCCAAAGTGAAACGCTCGAAGTCCATGCACCTGGAGCAGTGCCCGCAGAAACGCGGCGTCTGCACGCGTGTCTACACCACCACGCCGAAGAAACCGAACTCGGCCATGCGGAAAGTCGCCAAGGTGCGCCTGACCAACGGCTTCGAAGTCATCAGCTACATCCCGGGGGAAAGCCATAACCTCCAGGAGCACTCGGTCGTGCTGATTCGCGGCGGTCGGGTCAAAGACCTTCCCGGTGTGCGCTATCACATTCTGCGTGGTGTTCTGGATACCCAGGGCGTCAAAGACCGTAAGCAGCGTCGTTCGAAATACGGCGCGAAGCGTCCCAAGTAAGGAGAGAGCGAGATGTCCCGTCGTCACGCCGCCGAGAAGCGCGAAATTCTGCCTGACGCCAAGTATGGCGACCGCGTTCTGACCAAATTCATGAACAATCTGATGATCGACGGCAAGAAGTCGGTCGCAGAGACGATCGTCTACAATGCGCTGGATCGCGTTGAAGGCAAGATCAAGCGCGCGCCCGTCGAGGTGTTCCACGAGGCGCTGGACAACATCAAGCCGTCCGTCGAGGTGCGCTCGCGCCGCGTCGGTGGTGCCACCTATCAGGTGCCGGTCGAAGTGCGCCCCGAGCGCCGCGAAGCTCTGGCCATCCGCTGGCTGATCAACGCCTCGCGCTCGCGCAACGAGAACACGATGGAAGAGCGCCTGGCGGGCGAGCTTATGGACGCTGTCCAGTCCCGCGGGTCGGCCGTGAAAAAGCGCGAAGACACCCACAAGATGGCAGAGGCCAACAAGGCCTTCTCGCATTACCGCTGGTAACCCCTTAGAGGCTACAGACTCATGGCACGCGAATATCCGCTCGACCGCTACCGCAACTTTGGCATCATGGCCCATATCGACGCAGGCAAGACCACCTGCTCGGAACGGATCCTGTTCTACACCGGCAAATCCCACAACATCGGTGAGGTGCACGATGGTGCGGCCACCATGGACTGGATGGAGCAAGAGCAGGAACGCGGGATCACCATCACCTCGGCGGCGACCACCACCTTCTGGGAACGCACCGAGGATGGCGCCACGCCCGACACGGCCAAGCACCGGATGAACATCATCGACACCCCCGGCCACGTCGACTTCACCATTGAAGTCGAGCGTTCGCTGGCGGTTCTCGATGGTGCGGTTGCCGTTCTCGACGCCAATGCCGGCGTCGAGCCGCAGACCGAAACCGTCTGGCGCCAGGCCGACCGCTACAAGGTGCCGCGCATCGTTTTTGTCAACAAGATGGACAAGATCGGCGCCGACTTCTTCAACTGTGTGCACATGATCAAGGATCGTACCGGCGCCATTCCGGCCCCGATTCAGATCCCGATCGGTGCCGAGAACGAGCTGGAAGGCATTGTCGACCTGGTTACCATGGAAGAATGGGTCTGGGCCGGTGAAGACCTGGGCGCATCCTGGGAAAAACGTCCGATCCGCGATAGCCTGAAGGCGACCGCGGAGGAATGGCGCGCGACCCTGATCGAGACCGCCGTCGAAATGGACGACGACGCGATGGAGGCCTATCTGGAGGGCGAAGAGCCCGACGTGCCGACGCTGCGCCGCCTGATCCGTGCCGGCACCCTGGCGATCAAGTTCATTCCGGTCCTTTGCGGCTCGGCCTTCAAGAACAAGGGTGTGCAGCCGCTGCTGAATGCCGTGATCGACTATCTGCCCAGCCCGATGGACGTGGTCGACTACATGGGCTTCAAGCCGGGCGACGAGACGGAAACCCGGAGCATCCCCCGTCGCGCGGATGACGGCATGCCGTTTGCCGGTCTGGCGTTCAAGATCATGAACGACCCCTTTGTCGGCTCGCTGACCTTCACCCGGATTTATTCGGGCGTCCTGAGCAAGGGCGACTCGATCCTGAACTCCACGAAGGGCAAGAAAGAGCGCATCGGCCGTATGATGATGATGCACTCGAACAACCGTGAAGAGATCGAAGAAGCCTTTGCGGGCGACATCATCGCCTTGGCGGGCCTGAAGGACACCACCACCGGTGACACCCTGTGCGACGCCAAGGATCCGGTGGTTCTGGAAACCATGACCTTCCCCGACCCGGTGATCGAGATCGCGGTCGAACCCAAGACCAAGGCAGACCAGGAAAAGATGTCCCAGGGTCTGGCGCGTCTGGCCGCCGAAGATCCCTCGTTCCGCGTCGAAACGGATCTGGAATCCGGGCAGACCATCATGAAGGGCATGGGCGAACTGCATCTCGACATTCTGGTCGATCGCCTGAAGCGTGAATTCAAGGTCGAGGCCAACATCGGTGCGCCGCAGGTGGCCTATCGCGAGACCATCGGTCACGAGATCGAGCACACCTATACCCACAAGAAACAGTCGGGTGGGTCGGGCCAGTTCGCCGAGGTCAAAATGGTCATTTCGCCAACAGAACCGGGCGAAGGTTACTCGTTTGAGTCCAAGATCGTTGGGGGCGCCGTTCCCAAGGAATATATTCCGGGTGTTGAGAAAGGCATCAAATCGGTCATGGACAGCGGCCCGCTTGCCGGCTTCCCTGTGATCGATTTCAAGGTGGCGCTGCTCGACGGCAAGTTCCACGACGTTGACTCCAGCGTCCTGGCCTTCGAGATCGCCGGACGGATGTGCATGCGCGAAGGTCTGCGCAAGGCTGGCGCCAAGCTGCTGGAACCGGTGATGAAGGTCGAGGTGATCTCGCCCGAAGATTACACCGGCAACGTCATCGGTGATTTGACGTCCCGTCGCGGTCAGGTGACCGGGCAGGAGCAGCGCGGCAACGCCATCGCCATCGCCGCCTTTGTGCCGCTGGCCAACATGTTCGGCTACATCAACACGCTGCGCTCGATGTCCTCGGGCCGTGCGAACTTCACGATGCAGTTCGACCACTACGACCCGGTGCCGCAGAACATCAGCGACGAGATCCAGGCGAAATACGCCTAAGGCGCAAAACGAGATAGCAGCATGCGCGGACTGACCGCGCATCGCTCCAACCGAAAAGGAGGCCATCATGGCAAAGGAAAAGTTTGATCGCACGAAACCGCACGTCAACATCGGCACCATTGGCCACGTTGACCACGGCAAGACGACGCTGACG
>NZ_SMUV01000039.1 GCF_004358185.1 Antarcticimicrobium luteum | reverse complement strand
CGCGCAAGCGCCGGACCGCGGGGACGGTCCGGCGCTTGCGCGGCGGCCTTCGGCCTTGATTTCGCGCAGGGGGCTTGGATCAGGGGGGGGCTGAGTTCCGCGCGTCGCCGCATTCTCGCCTGAGTTGTTTCTCCGCTTTCCGCCCACCCTTGCCTTTGGCCGCGGCCGGGCCATCCTTGGCTTGGAGAGGGGCCGGAGCCATGCCGGAAATTCAACCGAAGATTTCAGTTCTCAACGTGGCATCCGCGTGTTTAACTCGCCCGCAATAGACCATCAGAGCAAACGGGAGGAACTCATGACACAGGTCTCAATGACCGTGAACGGAAAGCCGGCCAGTGGCGATGTGGAGGGGCGCACCCTGCTGGTGTCGTTCCTGCGTGAGCAACTGGAACTGACAGGCACCCATGTGGGCTGCGACACCAGCCAGTGCGGCGCCTGCGTCGTGCATGTGGACGGCAAGGCGGTGAAATCCTGCACCATGCTGGCGTTGGAGGCGGACGGGGCCGAGGTTTCGACCATCGAGGGGCAGGCGGCGCCGGACGGCACGCTGAACGTGGTTCAGCAGGCGTTTCAGGATCACCACGGCCTGCAGTGCGGGTTCTGCACCCCCGGCATGGTGATGAGCGCGACGGCGCTGCTGAAGGAGAATCCCAAGCCCAGCGAGGCGGAGATCCGCGATTACCTGGAGGGGAATATCTGCCGCTGCACCGGCTATCACAACATCGTCAAGGCGATCATGGCCGCCAGCGGCCAGGACGTGAGCGCCATCGCGGCGGAATAACAGGGATGACCGGATGACGGTTCCGCCCCGACGCCCGTGAGGATCGCAGGGGACACGGGACCGGTCATCCATTCAAGGGAGGAATTTGATCATGCCGAAGGACCACGGAATCGGCGCCAGCCCGAAGCGGCGCGAAGACGTGCGGTTCCTGAGCGGAACCGGGAATTACACCGACGACATCAATCTGCGCGGCCAGGCCTATGTGCATTTCCTGCGCTCGGACGTGGCGCATGGGAGGATCAACGGCATCGACACCGCGGCCGCCGCGGCGATGCCCGGCGTGCTGCGCATCTTTACCGGCGCGGATTTCGAGGGGGTCGGCGGTCTGCCCTGCGGCTGGCAGGTGACCGACAAGCACGGCCAGCCGATGCAGGAGCCGGGCCATCCGGTGCTGGCGCAGGGCAAGGTGCGCCATGTGGGCGATCCGATCGCCGCCGTGGTGGCCGAGACCGCCGCGCAGGCCCGCGATGCGGCCGAGGCGATCGAGCTGGACATCGAGGAGTTGCCGGCGGTCGTGGACATGAAGGCGGCCCTGCAGGAGGGCGCGCCGAAGGTGCATGACGATCTGACCTCGAACCTGTGCTATGACTGGGGCTTTGTCGAGGAGAACAAGGGCGCGGTCGAGGAGGCGTTCCAGAAGGCGGCCCATGTCACCACGCTGGAGCTGATCAACAACCGGCTGGTCGCCAACCCGATGGAGCCGCGCGTGGCGGTGGGCGATTTCAACCGCGCCAGCGGCGACAGCACACTTTATACCACCAGCCAGAACCCGCATGTGATCCGGCTGCTGATGGGCGCCTTTGTGCTGGGCATTCCCGAGCACAAGCTGCGGGTGGTGGCCCCGGATGTGGGCGGCGGTTTCGGCACCAAGATCTTTCACTATGCCGAGGAGGCGTTCTGCACCTTTGCGGCCAAGGCGCTGAACCGGCCGGTGAAATGGACCGCGTCCCGGTCGGAGGCGTTCATCTCGGACGCGCACGGGCGCGACCATGTGACCAAGATCCAGCTGGCGCTGGACGCCGACAACAACTTTACCGCGCTGCGTACCGACACCTATGCCAACATGGGGGCGTATCTGTCGACCTTTGCCCCCTCGGTGCCGACCTGGCTGCACGGGACGCTGATGGCGGGGAATTACCGCACGCCGCTGATCTATGTGAACGTCAAGGCGGTGTTCACCAATACGGTGCCGGTCGATGCCTATCGCGGCGCCGGGCGGCCGGAGGCGACCTATCAGCTGGAGCGCGTCATCGACAAGGCGGCGCGGGAGCTGGGCGTCGATCCCATCGCGCTGCGCCGCCAGAACTTCATCACCGAGTTCCCCTATGCCACCCCGGTGGCGGTGGAGTACGACACCGGCGATTACAATGCCACGATGGACAAGCTGGAGGAGATCGGTGATCTTGCCGGCTTTGCCGCGCGGCGGCGGGAGAGCGAGGCGCGCGGCATGCTGCGCGGGCTGGGCGTGAACTGCTATATCGAGGCCTGCGGCATCGCGCCCAGCAACCTGGTGGGGCAATTGGGGGCGCGCGCGGGGCTGTACGAGAGCGCCACGGTGCGGGTCAACGCCACCGGCGGTCTGGTGGTGATGACCGGCTCGCATTCCCACGGGCAGGGGCATGAGACCAGCTTTCCGCAGGTGATCGCCGAGATGATCGGCATCGACGAGAGCATGGTGGAGATCGTCCACGGCGATACCGCCAATACGCCGATGGGCATGGGCACCTATGGCTCGCGCAGCCTCGCGGTGGGCGGCTCGGCCATGGTGCGGGCGACCGAGAAGATCATCGCCAAGGCCAAGAAGATCGCGGCGCATCTGATGGAGGCCGCGGAGGCCGATATCGAGCTGAAGGACGGGGCGTTCAGCGTCGCGGGCACCGACAAGTCGGTGGCCTGGGGCGATGTCTGTCTGGCCGCCTATGTGCCGCATAACTACCCGCTGGAGGAGATCGAGCCGGGGCTGGAGGAGACGGCGTTCTATGACCCGTCGAACTTCACCTATCCGGCCGGCGCCTATGCCTGCGAGGTGGAGGTCGATCCCGAGACCGGCAAGGTCACCATCGAGCGGTTCGCGGCGGCGGATGATTTCGGCAATGTGGTCAACCCGATGATCGTCTCGGGCCAGGTCCATGGCGGGCTGGCGCAGGGGATCGGCCAGGCGCTTTTGGAGGGGGCGGTCTATGACGAGAACGGTCAGCTGCTGAACGCCTCCTACATGGATTACGCGATGCCGAGGGCCAGCGACGTGCCGTTCTATACGGTGGATCATTCCTGTGTCACGCCCTGCACCCACAACCCGCTGGGGGTGAAGGGCTGCGGCGAGGCCGGCGCCATCGGCAGCCCGCCGGCGGTGGTCAACGCGGTGGTCGATGCGCTGCAGTCGGCGGGGCGGGATGTCACCCATATCGACATGCCGCTGAGCCCGTCGCGGGTGTGGCAGGCAATGCACGGGTAACCCCCTCACGGGGCCTCACCCCGTCACGGGGTGATACCCCCTCCCCACCCCTCCTCCTCGCAGGGGGAGGGGATGCGCCCGGAGCGGCGCGGGACAGGAACAAGGAGAGACGAGATGTATAATTTCGAGTTTGAGAGACCGGCGAGCCTGGCTGATGCTGTGGCGGCGCTGGGCGCCGAAGAGGCGCAGGCGCTGGGCGGGGGGCAGACCCTGATCCCGACGCTGAAGCAGCGGCTGGCGAGCCCCGCCAAGCTGGTGAGCCTGACCGGCATTGCCGAGATGCAGGGGGTGAGCGCCGCGGGCAGCAGCGTCACCATCGGCGGCGCGACGACCCATGCCACGGTGGCGGCGGAGGCGGCGGGCGCCTATCCGGCGCTGGCCGCACTTGCGGGCAATATCGGCGATCCGGCGGTGCGCAACCGCGGCACCATCGGCGGCAGCCTGGCCAACAACGACCCGTCGGCCTGTTACCCGGCCGCCGCGTTGGGATCGGGCGCGACCATCGTGACCAACGCACGCGAGATCGCCGCCGACGATTACTTTCAGGGCATGTTCACCACCGCGCTGGACGAGGGCGAGATCATCACCGAGGTGCGCTTTCCGGTGCCTGAGGCCGCGAGCTACCAGAAGTTCGAGCAGCCGGCCTCGCGCTTTGCGCTGGTCGGGGTCTTTGCCGCGAAATACGCCGATGGCGTGCGGGTGGCGGTGACGGGTGCCTCGGAAGAGGGGGTGTTCCGCTGGTCCGAGGCGGAGGCGGCGCTGAACCATGATTTCCGCACCGACGCGCTGATGGACCTGGATATCAACCCGGCAAACATGATCGGTGACATGCACGGCAGCAAGGCCTACCGGGCGCATCTGGTCAAGGTGATGACCAAGCGCGCGGTTGCCGCGATGCTGTGAGTCCGCGCGCCCCGACCGGGTTGACATGGCTCAATTCGGTCGGGGCGGTTCGCCTGTAGGATGTGCTCATTGAAAGCCTAGGAGGGCGCGCGACGATGACCGAAGACAAGACCACCTATATCGACATTCCCGAGGCGGTCGGGGTGTTTGACAGTTTCGAAACCCTGCAACAGGCGATCTATGACCTGATGATCGCGGGGTTCAGCCGCTATGACATCAGCCTGTTGGGCGGCAAGGACGCCATCGAGGAAAAGCTTGGCAAGACCTATTGGCAGGCCAGGGACCTGGAGGACGACCCCAAGGCGCCGCGGGCGGCCTTTGTTTCGGAAGAGGCGATGGGCGAGCTGGAGGGCGGCATTGCCGGCGGCTTCTTTTTCCTCGGCTCCTACATCGCGATGCTGGCGATGCTGAACCCGGCCACCACGCTGGCCGCCTCGATCGCGGCGATCGCCATCGGCGGCGGGCCGGCGGCGGTGCTGGGGGCGCTGCTGGCGCGGCGTGCCGACAAGCATCACCGCGATTACTACCAGACGCAGATCGAAAACGGTGGAATTCTGGTCTGGGTGCGCGTTTCGGATGCGGAAAAGGAGCGTCTGGCGGTGAAGATCATGAAAGAGCATTCCGGCAAGGATGTTCATGTGCATGATTGGAGCGAGTGAGCGCCCGCATCGGGCCGGCCGTGCCGGCCCGGCAACCGGATAGGAGATCGACGATGGCAACGAAGAAGACGACCAAGACGACGACACCGGACGACAATATCGCCAGCGCCGCCCAGGCGATGGCCGACCTGACGGCGATGTACCAGAAGATGGGCATGAACGCGATGGCGTTCATGGGCGGCGACTGGATGGAGCGGATGAGCGACATGGGCGCCGAGATGCTGGAATTCTATACCCAGCGGGTTCAGGCGGACGTGGATCTGTATCACAAGCTGCTGCACTGCAAGGATCTGCATGAGATGCAGGAGATTCAGGGCGAGTTCCTGCAACGGGCGATCAACCGTTATACCGAGGAAACCGGCAAGATCATCGAGATGAGCAAGTCGGCGATGGGCGGCGGATCGTAAGGCGGTCTGCCGCGCGCTGAGCGCCGGCGGCGGGGCGCCGCGTCTTGCCCCCCTCCCTGTCCCTGCTGCTGGCTGAGCGAGGGGAGGGAGCGGCGCGCCTTTCGTTCCCCCGGCCGCCGGGCAGGGGTCGCGTTGCGCGGTGATCCCGGATCAGATCCGGAATGACAGCCGGAAACGAAAAAGCCCCCGCGTGGGCGGGGGCGGATCGTCGTTGTGCCTGAAACGGTCGTTATTTCTGCGGCAGCGGGCCGATCAGCATGATCATCTGGCGGCCTTCCATCTTCGGCATGTTCTCGACCTTGCCGATCTCCTTGACGTCCTCTGCGACGCGCTCGAGCAGTTCGCGCCCGAGATTCTGGTGCGCCATTTCCCGGCCACGGAAGCGCAGGGTCACCTTCACCTTGTCGCCGTTCTCGAGGAACTTGACGACATTGCGCATCTTGACCTCGTAGTCGTGGGTGTCGGTGTTGGGCCGAAACTTGACCTCTTTGATCTCGATGATCTTCTGCTTCTTGCGGGCTTCGCTTTCGCGTTTCTGCGTTTCGTACTTGAACTTGCCGAAGTCCATGATCTTGCAGACCGGCGGGGCGGCATTCGGCGAAATCTCGACCAGGTCGAGGCCAGCCTCTTCGGCCAGTTGCATCGCCCTGGCAGGGGAGACGACGCCGACGTTTTCACCTTCGGCTCCGATCAGGCGAATCTCGGTGGCACGGATCTTGTCATTGACGCGCGGGCCGGTGTCACGGGTTGGCGGCGCGTTGTGAGGTCTGCGGGCTATGGGTTCGTTCCTTTGTTCGTTTCGGAAAATTTCGAACTCGGACAGTAAACGCAGAATGCGCCTCTTTCAAGCGGATGCAGACGCCCTTGACGCGAATAACACGCTGTTTTCCGCGCTTTGCGCGGCGGTGGTGGTCAGGGCGACAGGGGGCGGCGCAGCCCGCCGGACAACAGCAGCACCCCGAGGGCCGCCAGCGCGCAGAACCCGCCGCCGATCCCCAGCGCCTGAAGCCCGCTGGTGGCGATCACCACGCCGCCCAGCGCCGAGCCGCCGGCGGCGCCAAGATAGACCGCGCCGGCGTTGAGCGCGAGCAGGACATTGGCGTTTTGCGGTGCGCGGGCGATCAGGCGGACCTGCTGGGCGGGCATGAAGGACCAGCCGAACAGCGACCAGATCGCCGCCAGCGCCAGCGCCCCCCAGACCGGCAGCGGCAGCGCCGAGAACACCGGCATGATCGCCATCTGCGCCAGACAGAGCAGGGCGAGCGTGCGCTGGGCGCCGATCCGGTCGGTCAGCGCCCCGCCCATCAGCGAGCCGGCCACGGCGCCGAGCCCCGAGAGGGTGAGCGTGGCGGTGATGCCGTCGCGGCCAAAGCCCATGGTCGCCTCCAGCAGCGGCGCGATATAGGTGAAGATCACATAGCTGCCGGCGAGAAAGACGGCGGTGAAGGCGACCGCCAGCATCAGCCGCGCGTCGCCCAGCACCCGGGTCAGATCGCCCAGTCCCACCGGCGCGAAGCGTAGCCCCGCGGGCACCCGGAGCCAGATCAGCCCGGCGCAGGGCAGGGCAAGGGCCACCACCAGAAAGAAGGCGACGCGCCAGCCGAAGGTATAGGCCAGAAAGCTGCCCAGCGGCACGCCGATCACCTGGCTGAGCGAGAAGCCGAGGAACACCAGCGACAGCGCCGCGCCCTGTTTTCCCGGCGGGCTGAGCCCGGCGGCGACGGCGGCGGCGACCGGCGTGACCATGCCGGCCGAGGCGGCGGCCAGTACGCGGGCGGCAAAGAGCACCGGGGCGTTGGGCGCCAGCGCCGAGATCAGCGCGGCCAGCGCGAACAGCGCCATCGCCCCCGCCAGAACCCGGCGCCGCCCGATCTGGCCGGTGGCCGAGACCAGCAGCGGCGAGGCCACCGCGTAGACCCCGGCATAGACCACCATCAGGTTGCCCGCCTGCGCCGGGGTCAGGCCAAAGGCCTCGGCCATCGGGTTGAGAATGCCGATGATGACAAAGGCACCGAGTCCGATCACGAAATTGGCCACCGAGAGGATCGGCACCACGTGGCGGGCGGGGTCGGGATCTGTCATCGGCGCGGCCCTGTTCGGGCGCCGGCTGTATCCGGCGCCCGGCCACGATAGGCTGGCCGGGCGCGGGGCGCCATCGCGACCTTACGTTGCGACAGCGCCGGATGGATCAGTCGAGAAAGGCCTTTTCGACCACGTATTGCTGCGGGTTGGAATTGGCGCCCTCGTTCAGGCCGTAGCCTTCGAGCATGTCCTTGATCTCGAGGTTGAAGGCGAGGTTGCCGCAGACCATCGCACGGTCGGTTTCCGGCGATAGCGGCGGCACGGCCAGATCCGCGAACACCTCGCCCGAGCGCATCAGATCGGTGATGCGGCCCATCTTGGGGCTGTCTTCGCGGGTGGTGGTGGGGTAGTAGCGCAGTTTCTTGTGAAAGCCCTCGCCGATCAGCTCCTCCAGCATCTCGTCGCTGCGGATGCTGTCGATCAGTTCCTTGCCATATTGCAGTTCGCCCACCTCGCGGCAGGTGTGGGTGAGGATGACCTCGTCGTAATCCTCGTAGGTCTGCGGGTCGCGCAGCAGGCTGGCGAAGGGGGCGATGCCGGTGCCGGTGGCAAAGAACCAGATCCGCTTGCCCGGCAGCAGCGCGTCATGCACCAGCGTGCCAACGGGCTTGGGGCGCAGGATGATCTCGTCGCCCGGCTCGATGTGTTGCAGACGGGAGGTGAGCGGGCCGTCCTGCACCTTGATCGAGTAAAATTCCAGCTCCTCGTCCCAGGAGGGGGAGGCGATGGAATAGGCGCGCAGCAGCGGTTTCTGCTTGCCGGTCTTGGGGTCGGGATCGCCCATCAGGCCGATCATCACGAACTCGCCCGAGCGGAACCGCAGCGAGGCGGGCCGCGTTACCCGGAAGGAGAACAGCCGGTCGGTCCAGTGTTTGACGAAGGTCACCGTCTGGGCGTCGGGCAGGGCGGGTTTCTTCACGGGCGTGGCGTCGGTCGCTGAATCGGTCACTGGGCGCATCTCGGTCATAGTTTCCTTGCCGGTCTCATGAACCGACACCTCTGAGTAATCTTTGATTTAGGTCAGGTGAAGGGTTAATCCGCGACGCGATGTCTCAGGCGGGCGCCCCGGAAGAGCGACCGCGCAGACGTGCCTGGTAATCATGCGCCTGCCAGTTGGCGCGGGCGCGCCATTGGTTCTCGGGCTGGCGGGCGGCGAGATCGGCGTCGATCTCGACCTCGTCGAAGCCGGCGCGGCGGGCCATGGCGTATTGATCCGCGAGCACATGGCCCACGGCGCGCAACCGGCCGCGATAGCCCATCCGCCGCAGGTCGCGGGCCAGCGTGAAGCCGCGCCCGTCAGCGAAGGCGGGGAAGCGCACGCGGATCAGTTCGAGGCCGCAGAGGCGGTCGGACAGCTCCCCGGCCCGGTCGTCGGGCGCGAGGGTGGCGGTGCGGGTCTCGGGGCCCGACCAGTCGTCGCGGGAAAAGCCGGCGTCGGTGACGAGGACAGTCTCGGGGAGGGTGCCGGGAGCGATTTCAAGGGCGGTGTCGGTCATGCGTTGGCTCCTGTGCGGACGAGTTTGCCGTTGACGAAGTGAATCCCGCATTCGTCCTTTTGCTGGCCGCGCCAGCGTCCGGCGCGCGGGTCTTCGCCGGGTTTGACGGGCGAGGTGCAGGGGGCGCAACCGATGGAAGGGTAGCCGCGCGCCACCAGCGGATGACGCGGCAGGCGGTTTTCCTCGATATAGGTCTGCACGTCCTCGGGCGTCCAATGGGCCAGCGGGTTGATCTTGATCCGTCCGGTGCCCTCCTCAAGCTCGAAGAAATCGAGCGCGGCGCGGCGGCCTGACTGGAACCGCTTGCGCCCGGTGATCCAGCCGTCGAAGCCCGACAGCGCGGCCTTCAGCGGCCGGGTCTTGCGCAGGGCGCAGCAGGCGTCGGTGTCGCGCCGGTGCAGGGTGCCGTCGGGATCCTCCTGCGCGATGTCGGCGGCGCGGATGACCTGCAGGTTGCGCAGGCGCAGACGTTCGGCCAGCTCGGCCTGATAGACCAGGGTCTCGGTGAACAGCATCTCGGTGTCGATGAAAAGCACCGGAACGTCGCGGTCGATGATCGCGGCCATATGCAGCAGAACCACCGATTCCGCGCCGAAGCTGGAAACCAGTGCGATGCGCCCCGCCTCGGTCAGGGCGGCGCCCATCACCTCGGTCGCGCCGTGATGGCGATAGCGGGCATTGAGCGCGGCGACCTGTTCGGCGCGCGGTGTCGCGGCGGCCGACGCATCGGCCGCGAGGTTCGGTTCCGGGATACCCATGGCGTCAGGCGGCCTTTGTCCGGGCGCTGTCGTAGAGCGCGGATTTGAAGGGATCGGCCCCGAGCCGGCGGTAGGTGGCAAGAAAGGTCTCGCCCGGCCCCTGGCGCAGGTCGAGATAGGCCAGCATCAGCCGTTCGATGGCCGGCACGATCTCATCCGCGGGGAAGCCGGGGCCGGTGCGGCTGCCCAGCGTGGCGTCGGGTCCGCCATCGCCGCCGAGCGTGATCTGGTAATTCTCCACCCCGGCGCGGTCGAGGCCGAGAATGCCGATATGGCCGACGTGGTGATGACCGCAGGCGTTGATGCAGCCGGAGATCTTGATCTTCATCGGGCCGATGTCGTGTTCGAGTTTCAGCTCGTCGAACCTTGTGGCGATCTCCTGCGCGATCGGAATCGAGCGGGCGGTGGCCAGCGCGCAATAGTCCATTCCGGGGCAGGCGATGATGTCGGAAATCAGCCCGATATTGGCGGTGGCCAGCCCCTGCGCCTTGAGCGCGGCATGGAGCGCGGGCAGATCGGATTTGTGCACATGCGGCAGGATCACGTTCTGCTCGTGGCTGATGCGCAGCTCGTCATAGCCATAGCGTTCGGCCAGATCGGCCATGGAGCGCATCTGGTCGGCGCTGGCGTCGCCGGGGGTGGCCCCGTGCGCCTTGAGGCTGATCGAGACGATGGCATGATCGGCCCGGCGGTGCGGGGCGAGATTGGTGTCGGCCCAGCTGCGGAACACCGGGTCGGCGCCATATGCGGCGTCATGGGCTTCGGTATTGCCGCCGCGAAAGGCGGGCGGGGCGAACTGGGCCTCGATTGCGCGCAATAGCGCCTGATCCGCGCCGGTGAAGTCCGGGCGGATCTGCGCGAACCGCCCTTCGACCATCGCGCGGATGCTTTCGATTCCGTGTTCGTGCACGGTGATCTTGATCCGCGCCTTGTATTTGTTGTCGCGCCGGCCAAGCTGGTTGTAGGTGGCGAGCACCGCCTCGAGATAGGGCAGCAGATCGGCGCGCGGCAGGAAATCGCGCAGCACCTGGCCAATCATCGGCGTGCGGCCGAGACCGCCGCCGATGAGGACTTGCAGGCCCTGTTCGCCGTTTTTCTCGACGATACGCAGGCCGATGTCATGGGCGGCGGTCACCGCGCGGTCGTCCGCGCTGCCGGTGATGGCGATCTTGAACTTGCGCCCGAGGAACTGGAATTCGGGATGGTCGGTGGACCATTGGCGGATCAGCTCGGCCAGTGGGCGGGGATCGGCGATCTCATCCGCCGCCGCGCCGGCGAAGGGATCGGCGGTGGTGTTGCGGATGGTATTGCCCGAAGTCTGGATCGCGTGCAGCCCGACCTCGCCCAGCGCGTCTAGCATGTCGGGGATATCGGGCAGTTTCGGCCAGTTGTACTGGATGTTCTGCCGGGTGGTGAAATGGCCATAGCCCTTGTCCCACCGCTCGGCCAGATAGGCGAGCTGGCGCATCTGGTCGGCGTTCAGCGTGCCATAGGGGATGGCGACCCGCAGCATATAGGCATGCAGTTGCAGGTAGACGCCGTTCATCAGGCGCAGCGGCTTGAACTCGTCCTCGGTCAGATGGCCTTTGAGGCGGCGCTCGACCTGGGCGCGGAACTGGGCGTTGCGGGTGGCCAGGAAGGCCTTGTCGAAATCGGTGTAGCGGTACATGCGCGGGCTCCTTGGGGCTGGCCTAGAGGTCGGCCTGTTTGCCATGGGCGTAGTTCGAGGGGCCGGTGGCGCGGAACGCCTCGCGGAAATGGGCGGGCTGTGGTCCGCTGTGGCCCAGGCGGACCTCGGCCAGGTAGGCGCCGACCACGCGGTTCGGCTGGCTCTCGGCGTGCAGCAGGCGGAGTTGCGCGTGGGCCTCGTCCTCGATCAGTTCGGCCTCTTCGATGCGGCGGGACCATCTGTCATCGGCGGTGAGATAGATCACGTCGCCCTCGATCAGGTCGGAGGCGGTGACGATCCTGGGGGTGAAAGCGCGGGGCATCAGGCGAGTTCCTTGTGCGTCTGGGTCAGCTCGGGCAGGGCCAGCGCGGCGGCGCGCGGGGCCAGCCCGTAGAGGGTGAGGGCGGGGCCGGTGAGCCCGGCGGCGGCGAGGTCGGCGGGCAGCCGGTCCAGCGTGGTGGCAAGGATGCGCTGATCGGGGCGCGAGGCGTTTTCGACCAGGGTCACCGGGGTGGCGCGGTCGGCGCCGTGCATGATCAGGCGTCCCTGCACGAAGCGGGCCGAGGACTTGCCCATGTAGATCGCCGCCACCTCGCCGGGGCGGGCCAGCGCGGTCCAGTCGTGATCGGCAAAGCCTGCCATGTCGTGGCCGGTGAGCAGGCGCACCGAAGAGTTTCGGCCGCGGCGCGTCAGGCTCTGGCCGAGGGCGGCAACCGCGGCGGAGGCGGCGGTGAGCCCGGGCAGGATCTGCCAGCGGATGCGGGCGGCGTCGCAGGCCTCGATCTCTTCATCGAGGCGGCCAAAGACCGTGGGATCGCCGGATTTCAGGCGCACCACGCGGGCGCCGCTGCGGGCCTGGGCGATGATCTGCGCATTGATGTCGTCCTGCGCCACCGAGGGGGCAAAGCCGCGTTTGCCGGTCTCGATCAGCCGGGCGTCGGGGCCGGCCTCGGCGAGGATCGCGTCGGAAATCAGGCTGTCGTGCAGGATCACGTCGGCGAGGCGCAGCGCGCGCAGCGCCTGGCGGGTGAGCAGGTCGGGATCGCCGGGGCCGGCGCCGGTGAAGGCGACCGTGCCGGGGCCGAAGGTGAAGCCGGAAGTGGGGCGGGAAACGATCTGCATGTCCGGGCCGTCCGTTGCGATTGACTTGAGTTGGAATATAGGAAAATATCCCGCATAAATGCCATATGGCTGGATGAATAAGGACATTTGTTCCATTTCGATTGCGGTCTGGAACGTCTGTCTGATCTGCGAAAGAGGTGTGGGATGTCTGTGCGGATTGATGCGCTGGACCGGAAAATTCTGGCCGAACTGCAACGCGATGCGAGCCAGTCGCTGGACGTGATCGCCGGCAATGTGGGCAGTTCGAAAACGCCGGTGTGGAACCGGATTCGCAAGCTGCGCGAGGCCGGGGTGATCGGCAAGCAGACGGTGATCCTGGATGCCGAGGCGCTGGGGTATGAGGCCTGTTTCTTTGTCCTGATCCGGACCTCGGAGCATGAGGCGGCATGGCAGGCGGCGTTCCTCAAAGCCCTGCAGGACCGCCCCGAGGTGCAGGAGGCGCACCGGCTGGCCGGCGATATCGACTATATCCTCAAGGTGCGGGTGAAGAACGCGCGGGCCTATGATGCCTTCTATCAGGCGCTGATCTCGGAGGTGCGGGTGCATAATGTCACCGCGCTGCTGTCGATGGAGGAGATCAAGTCGACCACCGATCTGCCGCTGGAGGAGTGAGGCGGCCGGGTGGCGCAGGGTGCCAAGCCGTCTGGTCAATCCGCGCGCGGCTTTGCTAATCTGGCGGCCATGAGTATGAAATCCATCTCGCCCCGCTGGATCGTCCTGGCCTTCGTGCTGGGGGTGGCGGTCGTGGCGGCGGGCATCTGGCGCTATGGCTACCTGCAGGCGCTGGGCCAGCTGACGCAGCGGGCCGAGGCCGATCTGGCGCTGGCCAGCGACCGGCTGGCGACCCAGTTGCAGGTTTATCAGGAACTGGCGGTGGTGACGGTGGATCGCCCCGGGCTGCGCGGGCTGGAGGACGCGGGGCGGCGTCCGGTGGCCAGTGCGCTGCTGCGCCGGGTCGCCGACCTGACCGGCGCGCTCGATATTCTCTATGCCGATGCGGATGGCCGCGTGCTGGCGGCGGCGCAGGGGATCGTGGGGGCGGACCTGAGCGGCACCGCCTATTTCCGCCGCGCCATGCAGGGCGCGCTGGGCAGCGATCACGGGCTGGCCGGGCCGGAGCGGCGGCGCGCCTATTACTTCGCCGCCCCCGCCTTCGGTGCCGACGGCAGGGTGACCGGCGCGCTGGTGGTGGTGGCCGATGTGGAGGCGGTGGAGCGCAGCTGGCGCGGCGGCCTGCCGGCGGTCTATTTCGTCGACGCGCGGCGCGCGGTGTTCATCGCCAACCGTTCGGAGCTGTTGTTCTGGCGTCGTGAGCCGGGACAGGCGGGGCTGACGCCGGCTGGCGGCGGCGCGCTGCCGTTCTCGGCCGGGCGGATCGGCGGGCATGAGATCTGGCGGCTGGACTGGGGCCAGTACCTGCCGCGGCGGGCGCTGCATCTGACGCGGGCGTTGCCGGTGGTCGGGCTGACCGGAGAAATCCTGATCGACGTGGCCCCGGCGCGGCGGCTGGCGGGGTTGCAGGCGGCGACGGTGGCGGCGATCTGCCTGGCGTTCGGCGCGGTGTTGTTCCTGGCGACCGAGCGGCGCCGGGCGCTGGCGCAGGCCAATGCCAAGCTGGAGGCGCGGGTCGCCAACCGGACCCGGGCGCTGTCGGAGACCAATGTCATGCTGCGCCGCGAGGTGGCCGAGCGGGAAGAGGCCGAGGCGGCGCTGAAACAGGCGCAGGCCGATCTGGTGCAGGCGGGCAAGCTGAGCGCGCTTGGCCAGATGAGCGCGGGCATCAGCCACGAGCTGAACCAGCCGCTGATGGCGATCCGGCAATTCGCCGACAACGGCGCCGCGTTTCTGGCGCGGGGCAAGGCCGAGACGGCGGGCGAGAATCTGCGCCGGATCGCCGAGATGGCGGCGCGGATGGCGCGGATCATCAAGAACCTGCGCGCCTTTGCCCGCAACGAGAGCGAACCGATGGGCAAGGTGGATCTGGTGCAGGTGATCGACAGCGCGGTGGAGCTGACTGCGGCGCGGCTGCGCGCCGAGGGGGTGCGGCTGGTCTGGGCGCGGCCGGACGGGCCGCTGTTCGTCTGGGGCGGAGAGGTGCGGCTGGCGCAGGTCTTTGTCAATCTGATCAACAATGCCGCCGATGCGATGACAGGGCGGGCCAAGCGCCGCATCACCATCGACATCGAGGATGAGGGTGCCCGGCTGGCCGTCAGCCTGCGCGACAGCGGCCCGGGCATCGCCGATCCGGACAAGATATTCGAGCCGTTCTACAGCACCAAGGAGGTCGGCGGCGACGAAGGGATGGGGCTGGGGCTGTCGATCTCCTACGGTCTGGTGCAAAGCTTTGGCGGCAACATCCGGGGCGCCAACGCGGCCGGTGGCGGCGCGGTCTTTACCGTCGAGCTGGACCGCTTTCGCGAGGAGCGCGCGGCATGACCCGCAAGGTGCTGTTGGTGGACGATGACGCGGCGGTGCGCGACGCGCTGGGCCAGACGCTGGAGCTGGCGGATCTGGAGGCGATCACCGCCGGCTCTTTCGTGGTCGCCAAGGATCACATCACGCCCGAGTTTCCCGGTGTGATCCTGTCGGATATCCGGATGCCCGGGCGCGACGGGTTTCACCTGCTGGAGTATGTCCAGAAGGTGGACCGGGAGCTGCCGGTGATCCTGCTGACCGGCGAGGGCGATATCCCGATGGCGGTGCGGGCGATGGGGCAGGGGGCGTTCGGGTTTCTGGAAAAGCCCTGCGCCGCCGCCGATCTGCTGGCCGAGTTGGAACGGGCGCTGAAGACCCGCGATCTGGTGTTGGAGAACCGGCGGCTGAAGCGGCAGCTGGAGCGTGGCGATCCGGCGGCGCGGATGCTGTTCGGCACCTCGCCGCAGGCCGAGGAGCTGCGCGCGCGGGCCCGCAGCGTGGCCCCCACCGGGGCGGAGGTGCTGGTGGTCGGCCCGCCGGGCAGCGGCATCTCGAAGGTGGCCGAGGTGGTGCATCTGATGTCGGCGCTGGCGCGCGGGCCTTTCGTGAAACGCCCGGCGGCGGGGCTGACGCCGGAGGGGTTCGCGGCGCTCTGCGAGCAGGGGGCGGGCGGCTCGGTCTTTCTCGACGAGGTGTCGGCGATGCCCGAGGCCGCCCAATACGCCGCGCTGGAGGCGCTGGAGCAGGGCGGCGCGGTGCGGGTGATCGCGGGTTCGACGGTGGATCTGGCCAGGCGGGTGGCCGAGGGGGCGTTCAACGCCGATCTCTATTACCGGCTGGACGTGATGCGGGTCCGCATCCCGGCGCTGGCGGAACGGCGCGAGGATATTCCGGTGCTGTTTCGTCACTATGTGGCCCAGGCGGCCGAGCAGGCGGGCATCCCCGCGCCCGAGATCACCCCCGATCACCTGGCCGCGCTGATGGCGCAGGACTGGCCCGGCAATGCCCGGTCGCTGATGTCGGCGGCGATGCGCTTTGTACTGGGGATGCCGGAGGAGGTGGCGACGGAGGCCGGGCTGGGCCTGGCCGAGCAGATGGCGCAGGTCGAACGCTCGTTGCTGATCGCGGCGCTGGGGCGGCAGAACGGGCGGGCGGCGGCGGCGGCCAGGGCGCTGAAACTGCCGCGCAAGACCTTTTACGACAAACTGGCGCGCTATGGCATCCGGCCGGAGGATTACCGGCGCTGAGCCGGGGTCGGCTGTGCGGAATTCCGCACATTCCGGCGCAAGATCGTGCGGGAAACCGCACATGGGTCAAAGTCTTGCCCGTGATTCCCGTCAGAAATCCGGTGTAATACATTGTAACAAAACGGGTTTCCAAAACGCTCAAATCCTGGGCAGGGGTGGCTTGAGCGGGGCGCCGCGAATCGCTTCACTGACGGCAACGCACCGAGTCGCGGTGCGGCGGGGTCCGGGTGGCTCCTGAAACACGACCACGAAATCGGGAGGAGTATAGCGATGAAACTGTTTGGTGTGGCAAGCTTTGCCATTGCGCTGGGCCTTGGGGCGCCGGCGGCCTTTGCCGCCTGCGACGACGGCGAGATCGTCATCAAGTTCAGCCATGTGACCAATACCGACAAGCACCCCAAGGGGATCGCGGCGACGCTGTTGCAGGAGCGGGTGAACGAAGAGATGAACGGCAAGGCCTGCATGGAGGTCTTCCCCAACTCGACGCTCTACAACGACGACCAGGTGCTTGAGGCGATGCTGCAGGGCGACGTGCAGCTGGCGGCGCCCAGCCTGTCGAAATTCGAGCAGTTCACCAAGAAGTACCGCATTTTCGATCTGCCGTTCATGTTCAAGAACATCGAGGCGGTGGACGAGTTCCAGAACTCGGACACCGGCCAGGCGATGAAGGAGACCATGGTGCGCCGCGGCCTGCTGGGTCTGGCGTTCTGGCACAACGGCATGAAGCAGATGTCGGCCAACAAGCCGCTGATCATGCCCGGCGACGCCAAGGGGCTGAAATTCCGGGTGCAGAACTCGGATGTGCTGAAGGCGCAGATGGCGGCGCTGGGCGGCAGCCCGCAGCCGATGGCGTTTTCCGAGGTCTATGGCGCGCTGCAGACCGGCGTCGTCGACGGGCAGGAGAACACCTGGTCGAACATCTATGGCCAGAAGTTCTTTGAGGTGCAGGACGGCGTGACCGAGACCAACCACGGCATCATCGACTATATGCTGGTGACCAACGTCGACTGGTGGGAGGGCCTGCCGGAGGACGTGCGCAGCCAACTGGGCACGATCATTCAGGAGGTGACCGCGACCCGCAACGCCGAGTCGTTCAAGGTGAACCAGGACAACAAGCTGTCGATCATCGCCGCCGGCGGCGTCGTGCGCGAGCTGAACGCCGAACAGCGTCAGGCTTGGGTCGACGTGATGAAACCGGTCTGGGACCAGTTCCGCGAAGACGTCGGTCAGGAGAACATTGACGCCGCTCAGGCGATCAACGCCAAGCACTGACCACGGTGCAAGCCGGATGGCCCGGCCCCTCATCGGGGCCGGGTTCGTCATTTCCGCCAATGGGGGGAACCATGTCGGATCGCCAAGTTTCGGACACATCTTTCGGCCGGATCGTCAACGAGATCGAGGAAACCGCGATTGCGCTGATCCTCGGGCTGATGACGATCATCACCTTTATCAACGTCGTGCTGCGCTACGGGTTCAACACCGGCATCATCTGGGGACTGGAGGCGGTGACCTTTCTGTTCGCCTGGCTGGTGATCTTTGGCGTCAGCTATGCGGTCAAGGTGACCGCCAATCTGGGCGTCGACGCGCTGATCAACGTCTTTCCGCCCGCGGTGCGGCGGGTGCTGGCGCTGACCGCGGCGGCGATCTTCATTGGCTACTGCAGCCTGTTGCTGAAGGGGGCCTGGGATTACTGGGCCAATTTCGCCAATCTGCCGCAAACCACCGGGCGCTGGTTCCCGACCGGGTTCGAGGAGATGAAGCGCACCTCCTATCGCGCCTGGTACGAGGTGGTCGACATTCCGATGCCCGACTGGCTGCGCTGGATCGAGCCGCTGATCAACGAGGGCGAGACATACGAGAAGATCCCGCGCTTCATCCCCTATTTCATCCTGCCCTTCGGCATGGCGCTGTTGCTGTTTCGCGTGCTGCAGGCAACCTGGCGCATCGCGGCGGGCCGGGCCGACAACATGATCGTGAGCCACGAGGCGGAAGACGCCGTCGAAGATGTGGCCCACCTGAACCGGGAGAGCTGAGCCATGGAAGTTGCTATTCTCTTCGGTATGGTCATCGGACTGATGCTGATCGGGGTGCCGATCGCCGTATCGCTCGGGTTTTCGTCGATCCTGTTCCTGCTGGTGCTGAGCGATACCTCGCTCGCCGCCATCGCGCAGAGCTTTTTCCAGGCGATGGCCGGGCACTACACGCTGCTGGCGATCCCGTTCTTCATCCTCGCCTCCAGCTTCATGTCGACCGGCGGGGTGGCGCGGCGGATCATCCGGTTTTCCATCGCCATCGTCGGGCATTTCCCCGGCGGGCTGGCGATTGCCGGGGTGTTCGCCTGCATGCTGTTCGCGGCGCTGTCGGGCTCCAGCCCGGCCACAGTGGTCGCCATCGGCTCGATCGTCATCGCGGGGATGCGCCAGGTCGGCTATTCCAAGGATTTCGCCGCCGGCGTGATCGCCAACGCGGGCACGCTGGGCATCCTGATCCCGCCGTCGATCGTGATGGTGGTCTATGCCAGCGCCACCGATGTCTCGGTCGGGCGGATGTTTCTGGCCGGGGTGATCCCCGGGCTGATGGCGGGCACCATGCTGATGCTGACGATCTACCTGATCGCCAAGCTGCGCGACCTGCCCAAGGGCGAGTGGAAGGGCTGGGGCGAGGTGTTCGAGGCGGGCGCCGAGGCCGGTTGGGGCCTGTTCCTGATCGTGATCATCCTGGGCGGCATCTATGGCGGCATCTTCACCCCGACCGAAGCGGCGGCGGTGGCGGCGATCTATGCCTTCTTCATCGCCACCTTTGTCTATCGCGACATGGGCCCGCTGGCGCGCCCGGAAGGCGAACGCAACCTGAGCCTGATGCAGAAGCCCGTCGCGCTGATCACGGCCTTCTTTCACCGCGATACCCGCGACACGCTGTTCGAGGCAGGCAAGTTGACCGTCACGCTGATGTTCATCATCGCCAACGCGCTGATCCTGAAACATGTGCTGACCGACGAGCAGATCCCGCAGCAGATCGCCGCAGCGATGCTGAACGCGGGGTTCGGCGCGGTGATGTTCCTGGTGATCGTCAACGTGATCCTGCTGATCGGCGGGCAGTTCATGGAACCCTCGGGGCTGATCGTGATCGTGGCGCCGCTGGTGTTTCCAATTGCGATCGAACTGGGGATTGACCCCATTCATCTGGGCATCATTATGGTTGTGAACATGGAGATCGGCATGATTACCCCGCCGGTCGGCCTCAACCTGTTTGTGACGTCCGGTGTGGCCGGAATGCCGATGATGCGGGTGGTGCGGGCGTCGCTCCCGTTTCTGGCGGTGCTCTTCGTGTTTCTGATTATGGTGACTTACATCCCGGTGCTGTCCACCTGGCTCCCGACGACCTTCATGGGGCCGGAGATCATCACCAAGTAATCGGTAACCAGTAATTTGTTTGACGAGTGGCCGCGCGGACAGAAATGTTCGCGCGGCTCTCGTTTCAGGAGTGCCGGGCGCGGGTGAGACTGGCGAGGATAGGACGGGAGAGGATGGGCGGGCGAGGGTGAGACGGGCGTCGCGGCGGCCTCAGCCCTTGGGCATCTTCAGCGTGTGGTTGCGCCCGCCCTTCTGGTATTGCAGCTGGCTTTCGCCGATCGCCAGCACGCGGCCGCCGTCGATGCTGTCGCCGACCTTGACCTTCTTGTAGCGGCCGCTGGGCAGGCGCACCAGCGCACGGCGGTTGGCGGCGGTGCCGTAGACGCCGATCAGGTTGACCTGGCGCAGATTGATCTCGTTCTTCAGCGTCGCCTGGCGGGCCACGGAGGCCGAGGAGGGGATTTTCGGGGCGACGGTGGCGACGGCAGTGGTGGCGGCCGGGGCGCCGGCGGCGAGGTTGCCCGGAACGCCGATCGAGGCGCGGTCGGAACTGCGCACGGTGGCCTGGAAATCGCGCGGGCGCGGTTTCGGGATCAGGGCGCTGGCCACCGCCTGTGCGGTGGCGGGGGCGCCCGGGGCGGTGGCCTCCTGGGCGCTGGCGGGGCGGGTGCGCGGGCGCAGGCGCCCCAGCTCGACCCGGCTGCGCCCGCCGAGCTGGGCGCGCTCGGTCTGTTCCACCAGATCGCCGGGACGGGCGCGCGGGCGCAGGCCGGCCAGGCGCTGGCGCAGCGCGTCGGCCTCGGCGACGGATTCGGCGGCCTGGGTCAGCCGGGCCGGGGTGGCCGGCGGCGCCACCGGCGGGCGGCCCAGATAGACGGTGATCCCGTCGGGGGTGACGGCGCCCTCGGGCGTCGGGGTCACCAAGCCGCGGTCGTCCAGCGCAAAGGCGGTCCCGGCGGCGGCGGGCGAGGTCACCGCGTTGAGCGAGGCATCGGTGGCAAAGGCGTCGGCGCCGGGCAGGGCGACGGCGTCCTGTGACAGGTCGGTGCGGTCGATCGAGGCGACATAAAGATCATCGAGGCCGATGATCGCGGGGGTTTCGGGCTCGTCCGGGGCGTCCGGCCAGATACCGGTCGCGGCGTAGAGGGTTTCGGTGCCGGCATCGGCAGGACCGGCGGCGGCGCTGTCGGGATCCGGCTCGGGTTCGGGCTCGAGTTCCGGGTCGGGCTCTGCGGCGAGCTCGGGATCGAGCGCCGCCGTGTCGAGCGGTTCGGTCGGCGCGGCGCCGGTATCCCCGCGCAGGGCATCGAGCACGGCGCTGTCGGTATCGGTCAGTTCGGGCGCCTGCGGTGCGTCATGGCCGGCGGCGGCCTGGTCTTCGGCGATGGGGGCGATTGCGCCGGTCCTGTCCGGGGGCAGGGCCGCCGGGTCGGCCGGGGCCTGCGGGGCCAGCGCGCTGAGCTGCGGCGGCTGTGCAATGTCCTGTGCCGGGGCGGGCCTGGCTTCGGCGGTGGTTCCGTCGGCGGTCTCGGCGCCGGGATCCTGTGCGGTGTCGTTGCCCGGTACGGGGGCCGGATCTGCCGCGATCCGCGGTGTCGCGGCGGGCCGCGAGAACAGGCGGGAGATTGCCCCGTCGGAGGAGAGCGCGGCGAAGGCGGCGACGGCGGCGAGGAAGAACAGCAGCACGAGGGTGAGGATCAGACCCAGGTGGCGCGGTTTGCCGGCTGTCTTCTGCCTCTGGCGGGCGCCGAACACGGTCATGCGCTCGCTCTCGTCCCGGGGCGGCTGCGGGACGGATGCATCGGCGAACCCCGGCGTGGCGGGGGGCTGGGCGATCGGGTGCGCGGTGGGACCGGATGCCTTTGTATTGGGTTCGGCGGGCACGGCGGGCTTGGGCGGGACGCCGGCGGTCTTGCGGCGATCCAGCAGGCCGGCGGCGCGGGCGCGCAGCGTGCCGCGTTTCGCAGAGATGCCAGGCCCGGCCGGCTCTGGGGTGCCGGTCTGCTTCGGTGCCGGAGCGGACACCTGTCCCGAGGCCGGGTTGACGATGATTTTCGGCGCGGCTTTCGCGGCGGTGTCCGGGGCGGTGTCCGGGGCGATGGCGGGCGCGGCGGCGGCCCCCTCCGGCAGATCCTCGCGGCGGGCCCCGGCCAGGGTCGGGGCGGCCCCCACGTCTTTGCCACGGCGGCTGGAAAAGCCGAGGGCGGCGGGGGCGGCCTGCTGGGCCTTTTGCGGGGTTTCGTCCCGGGTTTTGTCGCCGGATTTGTCCGGGGCTTTTGCGGGGGCTTTTTGGGGCGCGGTTTCGGGAGCGGTTTCGGGCGCCTCCCGGGGGGGCTTCTGCGGGTCGGCGGGCGGGGACGGGTCCGCCTTGGGCGCGCCTTGGCCTTTTGCGCCGGTGTCCGCCTCCGGCTTGGCCTGATCCGGGGTCTGCGCCGCCTTGGCGTTCGGGCGGGCAGGCTTGGCCGCGGCCGCGGGGGTGTCCTCAGGAATTGCGTCGGGGATTTCGGCCGGGATTTCGGCCGGGATCTCGGGGGGAATCACGGCGGGACCGGTGACCACCACGGCGATGCCGTCGGCCTCGACCTGGGTTTTTCCGGCATTTTCCGCGACGCCAAAGAACGGTTCGCCCAGAAACGGCTGATCGCCGGGGATGGCGACGAAGCTGACCGGGTTGAACCGGTGTTCGACGGCGAACCCCTCGGCCTCGGCCAGCGTCTCGCGGGCGACGGCGGCGACATGGGTGCTGTGCCCCTCGACCGAGATGTCGAAGGCCAGATCCTCAACGGCATAGGGGGTGGCGCCGTCGAGCGCCTCGCGCACCATGGCGCGGCGCGCCTCGCCTTCGGCGCGGCCGGTCTGCACCGTCAGGTAGCGGATCTGGGCGTTTGGGATGATCAGCTTGCAGGCGAGGCCGTCCGGCTCCAGCCGCAACGCCTTGTCGCGCAGCGCGCCGAGCGCGGCGGCCAGATCGGGCACGTCGAGCGCAACCTCGCCGACGCTGCGCCAGCCGCCTGCGGCGCGGTGCAACAGAGAAATCCCCTCGAAGGACAGGGAGAGCGCGAAACCTGGTTTCATCCTGCCGAAAAACTACCCAACCCGTTTCCTGCGGACGCCAGCGCCCGCGGCCGGACCATAAAGCAGGAGTTTGCCGAGGAAAAGAAAAACACTTGGCGGTATCTTGCCGATGCCGGCGGCCTTGGCGCATTCTCGCGGCAACAGAAGGAGGGATACCGTGACCCCAAGACTGATTGCCGCCGCCCTGATTGCCACCGTGGTCTGCGCCCTGCCGGCGGTCGGGGGCGGGCGGGCCGAGGAACCGGCCCGCCGTCTGACCGTGACCGGCGAGGGCCGGGTCGAGGCCGCGCCGGACATGGCGACGATCACGCTGGGCGTGACCCATGAGGCGAAAGAGGCCGGCGCGGCGATGCGCGCCACCTCGGAGGCGGTGGCGAAGGTGTTGGACCGGCTGGCCGGAATGGGCATCGCCCCGCGCGATCTGCAAACCCGCGATCTGTCGCTGAGCCCGCTGTGGTCCGATCCGCCGGCCGGCGCGGACAGGCGGCGGCGGATCACCGGATTTGCCGCCTCGAACGCGGTGTCGGTGCGGGTACGGGATTTGGCCGGACTGGGCGCCATTCTGGATGCGGTGATCGCGGATGGGGCGAATGATTTCAACGGGTTGCGTTTTGACGTTCAGGAGCCTGCGCCGCTGATGGACGAGGCGCGCCGTCGCGCGGTGGACGATGCGATGGCCCGGGCGGCGCTGCTGGCCGGGGCGGCGGGGGTGACCCTTGGTCCGGTGCTGTCGATCGACGATCAGGGCGGCTCGCGGCCGATGCCGATGGCCGAGATGGCGATGCGCGCCAGCCCCGGGGCGATGCCGGTGGCGGCGGGCGAGTTGAGCGTGACGGCGAATGTGTCGATGGTGTTCGCCATCAGGGAATAGGGGGGGGCGGGTCGCCGCCCGCTCGACCGCCGCTCTCCCGCGGTGCGGGGGGGGCGCGATACACACCGGACAGAAAAAAGCCCCGGCGTCTGACCGGGGCTTTTTCCTTGCTGTTGCCGATGCGGGGTGTCAGGCGCCGGCCGCGCTCAGCGCCTGGTCGAGATCGCGGATCAGGTCGTCGGCATCCTCGATCCCGATCGAGATGCGCACCACGCTGGGTCCGGCGCCGGCGGCCTCCTGCTGCTCCGGCGTCAGCTGGCGGTGGGTGGTCGAGGCCGAGTGGATCACCAACGACCTTGTGTCGCCCAGGTTCGCCACATGGCTGAACAGCTCCAGACTGTCGACGAACTTGATGCAGGCGTCATAGCCGCCCTTGAGCGCGACCGTGAACAGACCGCCGGTGCCCTTGGGATAGAGCCGCTGGGCGCGGTCGTGATAGGGCGAGGAGGGCAGCCCGGCATAGGTGACGTGATCGACGCGCGGATCGGCCTCGAGCCAGCCGGCGACCTTTTGCGCGTTCTCGCAATGGCGCTGCATCCGCAGGCTCAGGGTTTCGATCCCCATCAGCGTGTAATGCGCCGCCTGCGGGTTCAGCGTCATGCCCAGATCGCGCAGCCCGATGGCGATGCCATGGAAGGTGAAGGCGAGCGGACCGAAGGTTTCGTGGAATTTCAGCCCGTGATAGGCGGGCTCGGGCTGGCTGAGCGAGGGGAACTTGTCAGAGGCCGACCAGTCGAACTTGCCCGAATCGACCACCACGCCGCCGGTCACGGTGCCGTTGCCGGTCAGATATTTGGTCATCGAGTGCACCACCAGCGTGGCGCCCTGCTCGATCGGGCGGCAGAGGTATGGCGTGGCCGAGGTGTTGTCGATGATCAGCGGAATGCCGGCGGCATCGGCGATCTCGGCCAGCGCCGGGATGTCGGTGACATAGCCGCCGGGGTTGGCGATGGACTCGCCGAAGATGGCGCGGGTGTCGTCGTTGACCGCGGCCTTGACCGCATCGATATCGTCGAAATCGACGAATGTGGCCGACCAGCCGAAGCGTTTGATGGTCTGGCTGAACTGGGTCAGCGTTCCGCCGTAGAGGCGGGTGGAGGCGACGATGTTCCTGCCAGGGGCCATCAGCGGGAACAGGGCCATCAGCTGCGCCGCATGGCCGGACGAGCAGCAGACCGCGCCGACGCCGCCCTCGAGCGTGGCCATGCGTTCCTGCAGCACGGCGACGGTCGGGTTGGTCAGGCGGGAGTAGATATAGCCCACCTCTTGCAGGTTGAAGAGCGCGGCGGCGTGTTCGGCGTCGCGGAAGACATAGGCGGTGGTCTGGTAGATCGGCGTCTGGCGGGCCCCGGTGGCCGGGTCGGGCCGGGCTCCGGCGTGGATCTGCAGCGTGTCGAAGCCGTATTGCGGCGCGTCGGTCATTGGGGGTGTCCTCCCTGGGATGGATAGAATGTCGCGGTCAGGGTTAGGACATCGGCGGCGGCGTGGCAACTGCTCTGGCCTGTTCCGGCGGCGGCGGAATTCATAATTAAACATCTGAAATCGTTGATGTGATGCGCGTTCAGGATGTGTCCGCGCTACCGTCTGCCGCGTGCCGGCAGGACGGCGGTGCGGCACCGCCGCTCTGCGCGGCATACTGCGGATGTATGTTGACATTTTCCTGTGGATCACCATATTGCAGCAGTATGTAAATTTATGGGGTGCAACATGGCAACCAAACTCGAAGCCGTAGCGGATACCGCAAAATCAGCCGGGAAGGGGGGCGCGAAGGGCGGCCGCAAATCCGGCGGGAAAGCGGCCGGGAAAGCGGCAGGTAAATCCGCTGGAAAAGCAGCCGGGACACCGACCGCGGAGCAAGCCGAGCGCCGCAAGAAGCGGATGGACCGGATGGCCGCCGCCAACAAGGTGACGGTGACCTTTCAGACCGAAGTGCGCAGGTATCTGGCCGCCCGGGCCAGGGACGAGGGCATGGATATGGGCCATTTCCTGCAGAAGCTGGCAGAGAGTCATGTTCTGGAAACCGCCCCGGCAGGCGATCCGCTGGCCGCGCAGATCGGCGCCCGACGCGGTGTGATCGATCATGTGATCAAGCTGGCCCAGGCGATGGATCAGGAGGGGGCGTTCGACGCCGACTTCATCCTGAGGGTGATGCAGCGCGCCCATGCGAATCCGGCGTTTGCCGGCATGTACACGGCCGCTGTCACCGAGGCGGGCAAGCCAAAGCTGACCAGCCGTGCCGGGGTCGCCCTGAACCAGCAGCTCGGCCGGCTGATCAAGCGCGCCGTGGGCGCCAAGAGCAAGCGCGACGCCGAGGGCAAGATCCTGCGGGCGCAGGTCAAGGACGAGGTCATCACCTCTTACACCCTGCTGGAGAAATCCGACGCGTAACCCCGGCCGGGGCATTGAGACAAGGGGGCCGTCCCGGTGGGGCGGCCCTTTGCGTTTCCGGCGCGCGCCTTAGCGCATCCAGAATCCGTTGGCCTTGATCCGGTTGCGGATCGCCTGTTCCTTGCGCGGCAGGTTATCGCGGTCGAACAGTGCCCGCACCTTGGCGCCGCGGCCCTGGTAGATCAGCCGCTTGAGCGGTTCGTATTCCTTCAGCACCTTCTTGATCCAGTTGGGGGCGGCGACCTGTTCCAGCACCTCGACCGCAAGATCGTTCTCGCGGGCGTAGAGCAGCGGGACCAGGCGGTAATGACAGGTGATCTCGCCGTCCAGCAGTCCGGGCGGCAAGGCGTCCCGCCCGCCGCCGAAGGAATGGATCACCAGCGGCAGCGCGATCTGGTCGAGCCAGGGATCGAGGCTTTGCCCGGCCAGTTCGATTGGCGGGTCGTCGCGGATGCTGCGGGCGTAGTCGAGGAAGCGCGCGCCGAATTCTCGCGGGCAGCGGTGAAAGAAGTAGCCCGCGTTGAAATAGAGGTATCGCTCCCAGTATTCATCCGGCTGGCTCTGATCGAGGCTGCTGACGTAATCCAGTCCGAAGCGGTCATAGAGCGATTTCCAGATCGCGCCGTAGCCGGGGCCATAGAGGGTGGGTTCGGGCCATGTCCCCTCGCGCCGGAGCGAGGCGCCGGGGCGGTCGAAATCGAAGGGGACACGGGCCAGATCGCCGGTCACCAGCGTGTCGGTGTCGAAAAACACAAAGGGTTCGCCCGCGGGCAGGGCGGCGAGGCATTCGATCTTGTTGCCCGGCGGGTAGGACTGGCCAAAGACATGAGAGTCGAAGGGCAGCAGCTCGGCCCCCAGCCGTTCCAGCGCATCGAGCACCCCGGTATTGCGGATGGCCGGGTTGCCCTCCCACAGGGGGCCGGGCTGCGGTGTCGCGACAAAGAGGCGGCCGCCGAACTCGGGCGACATCGCGCGCAGCGAGGCGGCGAACAGCACAGCCTCGTATTGCAGCCGGCCGGCCTGACCGACGATCACGATATTGAACACTTGGCGCGGGACCGGTTTCTTTGCCATAGTTTTCCTGCCGCAGATGATATTTCGCGGCGACTGCTTGATGCGGGCAGTATAGGGCGCGCGGAGCGTGGCCAAAAGCCTGCAATTGGACTTTTGGATATTGGGGTATTGGGAGGGCGACGATGCTTGAACTGTTTCTGGTGATGTTCGCGGCGGCGGTGCAGACCGCCGGGCAGGATGTGGCTGTCGCGCCGGCGCCGGCGGTCAATCCGGCACCGACGGAAGACAGCGCCGCCGCGGCGAATGCGCCGCCCGCCTTTCTGGCGCCGGCCGCCCGAGCCGAGGAACCGGCGCCGGTGTTTCTGGCCCCGGCGGCGGGGGGCGGGGCGGCAAGCGATGCGCCGCCCGCCTTCCTTGCGCCGCAACCGGCGGCCAAGGCCGAGGCGCCGCCCGTCTTTCTCGCCCCCGCCGCGCAGGCGCCGGCGGCCGGGCTTGTGGCCGAGCCGCAGGTGCCCAGCGGCCGCTTTACCACCGCCATCGAGGTCAAGCCGATCATGTCGGCGACCAAGGGCAACTGGATCGCGATACGGCAGTACGACGGCAAGGATTACCTTTATGTGACGCAGATCTGGTCTTGGCGCTGCGGGCTGGCGCAGATGCGGTTCGGCGTCAACGGCGCGCCGCTACAGGTCTGGCCCTTGCCGCCGTGCCATGAGGAATACAGCACCCCGAACGCGATCATCGAGACCGACGGCAACCCGATGCTGACCTATCCACCCGGCACGATCGCCACTGTCGAGATCGAGCTTACCTATGACGATCTGACCACCGAGCGGGCGCAGTTTTCCCGCGCCAGCGTGCTGATGCCCTGATTTTCCTCCCGGCGGCGGCAAATCGCACCGCGCGCAACTGCCTGATATTTAAGCGATGCAGGCGGCGCGCGGTTTTTTTTGTGCCGCGACTTAAATTTTACCAATTGATAAAAAAATTGTTTGTGGCAGTCTGGGGCAAAGACAAGAAACAGGGAGACACCCAATGGCACATGGCCATCAGGCATCCGGGATCGCGGCAGGCCGACTGCCCGAAGAGGATATCGCCGCCAATTTCAGTGATTTGCACGCGCCCTACGCGCCGCATGAGGCGGCGGTGGCGGCGGATCGCTGCTATTTCTGCTATGACGCGCCCTGCGTCACCGCATGCCCTACCGACATCGACATCCCGATGTTCATCCGGCAGATCCAGACCGGCCAGCCGGAAACGGCCGCCCGCACCATCCTGGGGCAGAACATTCTGGGCGGCATGTGCGCCCGGGTCTGTCCGACCGAGACACTGTGCGAAGAGGTGTGTGTGCGCGAGACCGCCGAGGGCAAGCCGGTCGAGATCGGACGGCTGCAACGCTATGCCACCGACACGCTGATGGCGCAGGATGTGCACCCCTTTACCCGCGCCGAGCCGACCGGCAGGCGCGTGGCGGTGGTCGGGGCGGGGCCGGCGGGTCTGTCCTGCGCACACCGTCTGGCCATGCTGGGCCATGACGTGACGATCTTTGAGGCCAAGGGCAAGCCCGGCGGTCTGAACGAGTTTGGCATTGCCGCCTACAAGAGCACGGATGATTTCGCTGCGCGCGAGGTCGACTGGCTGCTCAGGATCGGCGGCATCAGCATCGAGACCGGCAAATCGCTGGGCGCCGGTCTGACGCTGGACGGTCTGACGGGCGGCCATGACGCTGTGTTCCTCTCGATCGGGCTGGGCGGCGTCAACGCGCTGCGCGCGCCGGGAGAAGACCTGCCCGGGGCGCAGGACGCGGTGGAGTTCATCGCCGAGCTGCGCCAGGCTGACAGTCTGGCCGCGCTTGCGGTGGGCCGCAACGTGGTGGTGATCGGCGGCGGCATGACCGCTGTGGACGCCGCGGTGCAATCCAAGCTGCTGGGCGCCGAGAATGTCACCATCGCCTATCGCCGGGACCGCGCGTCGATGCCGGCGAGCCGGTTCGAACAGGATCTGGCCGCCGCAAAGGGCGTCAAGCTGATGTTCAACGTGATGCCGGTGGCCATTCTGGGCGACGGGGCGGTGACCGGCATAGAGCTGGAATACACCGCCGTGCAAAACGGCAGGGTGGCGGGCACCGGCGAGCGGGTGACGCTGGCCGCCGATCAGGTCTTCAAGGCGATCGGCCAGACACTGGACGGCGCGCCGGACGGCGTGGCGCTGGAGGGCGGCAAGATCGCGGTCACCGGGGCCGGGCGCACCAGCGTCGCGGGGATCTGGGCCGGGGGCGACTGTGCCTCGGGCGGTGATGACCTGACCGTGACGGCGGTGGCCGAGGGCCGCGACGCCGCGATGGACATCCACAGCGCGCTGACGGCCTGAGCCCCGCGCGGGGCAGGACCTAGAAAAACGCGGGCCGGCAAATGCCTGCGAACAAATATCAGGGAGGCCGAAAAATGGCTGATTTGACGACAGACTTTCTTGGGATCAAGAGCCCGAACCCGTTCTGGCTGGCCTCGGCGCCGCCGACCGACAAGGAATATAACGTCCGCCGCGCCTTCGAGGCCGGCTGGGGCGGTGTGGTATGGAAGACGCTGGGCAGCGAGGGGCCGCCGGTGGTCAACGTCAACGGGCCGCGCTATGGCGCGATCTATGGCGCCGACCGCCGCCTGCTGGGGCTGAACAACATCGAGCTGATCACCGACCGGCCGCTCCAGACCAACCTGGAGGAGATCACCCGCGTCAAGAAGGATTACCCCGACCGGGCGCTGATCGTCTCGCTGATGGTGCCCTGCGACGAGGAGAGCTGGAAGGCGATCCTGCCGATGGTCGAGGAAACCGGCGCCGACGGGATCGAGCTGAACTTCGGCTGTCCGCACGGGATGGCGGAACGCGGCATGGGCTCGGCCGTGGGGCAGGTGCCGGAATACATCCAGATGGTCACCGAGTGGTGCAAGCAGTACTATTCCAAGCCGGTGATCGTGAAGCTGACGCCGAACATCACCGACATCCGCAACCCGGCGCGGGCGGCCTTTGCCGGCAATGCCGACGCGGTGTCGCTGATCAACACCATCAACTCGATCATCTCGGTCGATCTGGACCAGATGGCGCCGGAGCCGATGCTGGACGGCAAGGGCACCCATGGCGGCTATTGCGGCCCGGCGGTGAAGCCGATCGCGCTGAACATGGTGGCCGAGATCGCCCGCGACCCGGCCACCGCCGGCAAGCCGATCAGCGCCATCGGCGGCGTCACCACCTGGCGCGATGCGGCCGAGTTCATGGCGCTGGGCGCCGGCAACGTGCAGGTTTGCACCGCCGCGATGACCTATGGTTTCCGCGTGGTGCAGGAGATGATCGCGGGGCTGAGCCAGTGGATGGACGAGAAGGGGTATGCATCGACCGCCGATTTCGTCGGCATGGCGGTGCCCAATGTCACCGACTGGCAGTATCTGAACCTGAACTATGTCACCAAGGCCAAGATCGACCAGGACGCCTGCATCAAATGCGGCCGCTGCTATGCCGCCTGCGAGGATACCAGCCATCAGGCGATCTGGATTAAGGAGGATCGGGTCTTTGAGGTGAACGACGCCGAATGCGTCGCCTGCAACCTCTGCGTCGATGTCTGCCCGGTGGAGAACTGCATCACCATGGAACGGATGAAACCGGGCGAGGTGGACCCGCGCACCGGCAAGGTGGTCACGGGCGACTATGCCAACTGGACAACCCATCCGAACAACCCGGCGGCGCAGGCGGCCGAGTGACGGTCGCGGCCGGGCGGGACGTGATGGCGTTCCGCCCGGCGTCCGGCTCAGGCCCGCGCTGGCGGGGTGAGCAGCCGGCGATAGAGGGTTTCGAGGAACTCCGGCGCGGCCGCAAAGGGGTCTTCGTCGCCGAGGACCGCGCGCACCTGGACATCGAAATCGGCGTAATGCTGCGTCAGCGACCAGATCGAGAAGATCAGATGATAGGGATGAACCCGCGCAATCCGGCCGGCATCGGCCCAGGCCTCGAGCACGGCGGCCTTTTCGTCGACCAGCTGCTTCAGGTCGGTGGAGAGCACGTCGTGAATGCGTGGCGCGCCCTGCACGATCTCGTTGGCGAAAAGCCGGCTTTCGCGCGGCAGATCGCGGCTCATCTCCAGCTTGCGGCGCATATAGGCCAGGATCTCTTCCAGCGGCTCGCCCTCCGGGTCGAGCGCGCGCAGCGGGTCCAGCCAGGTGTCGAGAAGCTGCTCCAGAACGGCGGCGTGGATCGCCTCCTTGGAGGGGAAGTAGTAGAGCAGGTTGGGTTTGCTCAGACCCGCCGCCGAGGCAATCTGGTCGACCGTCGCGCCGCGAAACCCCTGGGCGGAGAACACGTCGAGCGCCGCGTCGAGGATGGCGGCGCGGTTTTTTTGCTGGATTCGGGTCGGGGCGCGATCCGCGGGCATCGGGCGCAATCTCCGCTTTGTAATACTGCCTGTTTTTGTGTCAGTGCCCATTTTTCGGGCGTCGTTCGGGCGCCGCGCCACGGCATAAACTTGACTGGTGCGCCGCCCGTGATAGCGTGCGTTTGACCTTTTGGTCAAATCAAACATGAAGACAATAAAACCATAAGGGGAGTCCGAGCCATGGCCGCTCCGGCGCAAAATCTGAAGATCAACGGCGAACGTCTCTGGGACAGCCTGATGGAAATGGCCAAGATCGGCCCGGGCATCGCCGGCGGCAACAACCGCCAGACGCTGACCGATGCCGATGCCGAGGGGCGCGCCCTGTTCCAGAAGTGGTGCGAGGCGGCGGGCTGCACCATGGGCCTCGACCAGATGGGCAACATGTTCGCCCGGCGCGAGGGCGAGGACCCGGATGCGCTGCCGGTCTATGTGGGCTCGCACCTCGACACCCAGCCCACGGGCGGGAAATACGACGGCGTGCTGGGGGTTCTGGGCGGGCTGGAACTGATCCGTACCCTGAACGATCTGAACATCAGGACCAAACATCCCATCGTGGTCACCAACTGGACCAACGAGGAGGGGACGCGTTTCGCCCCCGCGATGCTGTCCTCGGGTGTCTTTGCCGGCATGCACACCCAGGACTGGGCCTATGCGCGCGAGGACGCCGAGGGAAAGACGTTCGGCGACGAGCTGGAGCGGATCGGCTGGAAGGGCGAGGAAGAGGTCGGCGCGCGCAAGATGCACGCCTTTTTCGAGCTGCATATCGAACAGGGGCCGATCCTGGAGACCGAGGGCAAGCAGATCGGCGTTGTCACCCATGGTCAGGGGCTGAGCTGGACCCAGGTGACGGTGATCGGCAAGGATTCCCACACCGGCTCGACGCCGATGCCGATGCGCAAGAACGCCGGCCTTGGCATGGCGCGGATCCTGGAGAAGGTCGAGGAAATCGCCTGGAGCCATGCCCCGCACGCGGTGGGGGCGGCGGGTCATATCGACGTCTATCCCAATTCGCGTAACGTGATCCCCGGCAAGGCGGTGTTCACGGTCGATTTCCGCAGCCCGGAACCGGCGGTGATCAAGGACATGGAAGAGCGTCTGGCTGTCGCCGCCCGGGAAATCTGCGACGATATGGGGCTGGAGGTCGAGCTGGAGAAGGTCGGCGGGTTCGATCCGGTGACCTTCGATCCGACCTGCGTTCAGGCGGTGCGTAGTGCGGCCGAACGTCTGGGCTACAGTCACATGGACCTGGTCTCGGGCGCCGGTCACGATGCCTGCTGGATCAACCGGATGGCGCCCACCGCGATGGTGATGTGCCCCTGTGTGGGCGGGCTGAGCCACAACGAGGCCGAGGAGATCAGTCCCGAGTGGGCCGCTGCGGGGACCGATGTGTTGCTGCATGCGGTGGTTGAGACGGCCGGGATCGTGGAGTGAGCCGGGCGGTG
>NZ_SMUV01000027.1 GCF_004358185.1 Antarcticimicrobium luteum | reverse complement strand
GTCGTGGCGCTCCCGTGACGAACTTGTCCCATAATGCTTCCTTCCATCCCGACGAAAGGATCACACCATCAAACCGTGGGATCAAACAGCTAGGCCTGGCAGCCTGCCAGAAGGGACTGTCGGTCAGCTTCACTACCGCCGCCGCGCTGCTCAACGAGTTGATGAAGGCATGCGACGAACGCCGCCTGCTTCGCCTGCAGAAGCAGCTGGCTGCCCCTAGTCTGAACAGGTCATCGGATGTGCACACCGCACGCGCTCTTAGACAATTTCCATAGCCCCAGCAGTAAGTGCTGTCAGCAACTGCACACCTTGCCAAAGCACATTCTCGTCGAAATCGAACTCTGGCGTGTGATGGTCCCCAACAAGATCTGCGCCCAGAACAATGATGCCCGCCTTGCCGCCGCGCCGATCGACGGCCCCGGCCAGTGTGGTCGCGTCTTCGCCGGCACCGAACGGGTGATCGGTCAGCACCGACGGGAAGGTGCCCAGCATGCGGTCAATGCCACTGGCCCAGGCGACGAAGTCATTGGGGTTGCGCCAGGCCCCGGACCTGCCGCGCAGCACCGTGGCATGTTCCACCTCATGCGCCTCTGCCATCGACGCGATCAGCCTGAGGCAGCGGCGTTCCAACCGGTCGAGCGCATCGTTCGTCTCGGCGCGCATCTCGAGCTCGAAACGCGCTTTCTCGGGGACGATATTGACCGCCTTGCCGGCCTCGAGAACCCCGACGTTGATCCGCACGCCCCGCGCGCTCGACTGCGCCAGCGCGTGCAATCCGGGCACCATCTGGCAGGCCGCGAGCAGCGCGTTGCGCCCCTCTTCGGGCGCCTTGCCGGCATGGGCCGCGCGCCCGGTCAGCAAGACCGCGTATTTGCGTGAGGCGAGGAAGCCGTGCACGCCAAAGGCCACACTGCCCGAGGGCACGCCCAGCCCCAGATGGATCGCCGCAAACAGGTCGACGTCGTCCATCCAGCCGGCCGCGACCACCGAATTGGCACCGCGCACGCCCTCTTCGGCGGGCTGAAACAGCAGCTTGAGCTTGCCAAAGCCGCCCGCCAGCATAGGCCGCAGCAGGCGCGCCACCCCCAGCCCGATGGCGATATGGCCGTCATGGCCGCAGGAATGCATCACCCCATCGACGGTCGAGGCATAGCCCGCGTCCGCCGGGACATGGCCAGTCGTAGCCTCGGTGATCGGCAGCGCGTCGATATCGACCCGCAGGCAGACCGTCGGGCCGGGGCGGCCGGTATCGTGGATCGCAATGCAGCCGGTGTCGCCCTCTCCAGGGATCGGCTCGCGGCTGAGACCAAGCCGCGGGGTATCGCCCAGGAAATCCTTGCCCGACACCACCTCGTATCCCAGCTGCGACAGCTCTTCGACGATCCGGGCCGTCGTCGCGACCTCGCGCCAGCCAAGCTCGGGGTGGCGGTGGAAGTGGCGCCGCAGATCGACCAGCCAGGGCTGCAGGGCCTTTGCCTCGGTCGAGATCCGGGCGGCTGTCGTGGCATCCAGTTCGCGAAAGACCGGCACTTCGGGCGCTAGAGGGCCCACGGGCTCACCCATTTGCCGTCCTCGATCCAGATCGTCTTGATCCGCATGTGCTGCTGGATCGCCTCCTGCCCCATCTCGACGCCAAGACCGCTTTGCTTGTAGCCGCCATAGGGCGAACCGGGATGCAGCGAATGGGCGGTGTTGATCCAGACGATGCCCGACTGGGCCTCGCGCGAGAAACGGCGGGCGCGGTTCAGATCGGTGGTCCAGACGGTGGTGGCTAGTCCATAGGGCGTGCCGTTGGCGATGGCGAGCGCCGCATCATCGCCGTGGAAGGTGGTGACGCTCAGCACCGGGCCGAAGATCTCGTCCTGGGCGATGGCGTTGGCCGGATCGACCCCGGTATAGACGGTGGGCTGCAGGAAATAGCCTTGATCGGGCAGGTCATGCGCCGGCAGGTCGAGCGATGTCAGGCCAGAGCCTTCAGCCTCTGACAGGCGCCGCAGGATTTCCGCAAGATGGCGGGACGAGATCACCGGCCCGATCTGGGTGTCGGGATCGAGCGGATCGCCGATCCGCAACGCCGCGATGCGCGCCGCCACGAGTGCGAGGAACCGGTCGGCGACACTGGCCTCGACCAGCAGCCGCGACCCGGCGGTGCAGGTCTGGCCGGCATTGTTGAACGCCGAAAAAACCAGCGCGTCGGCGGCGGTTTCCAGATCCGCGTCGGCGAAGACCAGAAACCCGGTCTTGCCGCCCAGTTCCAGCGTCACCGACTTGAGCGCGGTCCCGGCCCGCGCGCCGATCAGCCGGCCAACCGAGGTCGAGCCGGTGAAGCTGATCTTGCCAATCGCTGGATGGGCCACCAGTTCGGCGCCCACCGACGCCCCGGTTCCGTTGAGGACGTTCAGCATCCCCGCCGGCAGGCCCGCCTGATGCGCGACCCAGGCCAGCATCAGCGCCGACAGTGGCGATTCCTCGGCCGGTTTCAGGATCACCGCGTTGCCGGTGGCCAGCGCCGGCGCGATCTTGCCCGCCGCATTGGTCAGCGGGTAGTTCCACGGCGTGATCGCCCCGACCAGGCCGATCGGTTCGTATTCGATCGTGTTGCTGCGCCCGGGCTGCACCGGCACGGCGGCGCCGCGCAGGCGATCGGTGGTGCCGGCGAAGAACTCGAAGATCCGCGCCGCACGTTCGGTATCGCGCGGGACCGTGTCGCGGATCGGCCGGCCTGCATCGAGCGTGTCGAGGCTGCCCAGCGCCCGGGCATGCTGGCGGATGCCATCGGCAATGCGCCGCAGAATTCGCGCGCGATCCTGTCCGTCCATTGCCCACCAGGCCAGTTGCGCCACCTCCGCCGCCTTCACCGCGGCCGCGATCTCCTCGGTCCCGGCGGTCGCGACGTCGACCAGGGGGGCGCCCAGGGTCGGGTCGATGCAGGGCATCGGCGCGGCGGAGGTGCCGTCATGCCAGTCGCCATTGATCCAGAGCGGAACCGTCTTACTGGTCGGCGCCGCCAGCGAGTCGTTCAGTAGCGCGACGTGATCTTTCAATGCCATGTGCATTTTGCTTTTCCTGAATTTCGCGAGAGGGTTACCAGGCATCGTCGAGCCAGGCGACGATCTCGGCCGTGACCGGCGGTCTCGGGTTCCAGAAGGTCTGGGGGTCACCGAGGACATCTTCGGTAATCACCGCCGACTGTCCCTTTTCCAGGCCGATCTCCGACAGGCGCTTGGGCGCGCCGATGGCATCGGAGACGGCCTCGACCGCCGCGATCATCGCTTGGGCGGCGGTGGCATCGTCGGGGGCGTCCGAGACGCCGCTGGCGCGCGCCGCCGCGGCGATCCGGTCGCCGGCGACCTCCAGATTGAAGCGCAGGCTGTTGAGGACCATCACCGCGTTGGCAGCGCTGTGCGACAGCCCGAAGCGGCCGCCCAGGCTGTGGCAGACCGAATGGCCGATGCCGAGCCAGGAGTTGGCGTAGGTCAGCCCCGACATCGAGGCCGCGTCGATCGCCCTTTGCACGATGTCGAGCGCGGGCGCCGGCCCCTGCGGTCCGAAGGTCGGCAAAACCGTGAGCAATTGGCGCAGGGCGGCAAAGGCGAAGGCATCGGTGATCGGCTGCGCGCCCTTCGAATAGCTGGCTTCCAGACAATGGTGGATCGCGTTCATGCCGCTCAGCGCCAGGATGCGGGCGGGCGTCGAGGCCACGACTTCGGCATCCAGGAACACCGCGACGGGGGTAAGCTTGGGGTGAACGAAGATCAGCTTCTCGTGGCTCTCGACATCGGTGACGGCGCCACCGGCGACGACATCGGCCGCGGAAAACGTGGTCGGAACGGTCAGCACCGGCAGCGGATCGGTATCGACCTCGATGCCGTGGAATGTATTGGGAGGCTCGAACCGGCTGACGAACTCGGTGATGTCGCGCCCGCTTGGCAGCATCACGGCAAGCGCCTTGGCCATGTCGTGCACGATGCCGCCGCCGATCGCGACGATGGCGTCGGGGCGCGCCTCTGCCGCTGACCCGACGGCGTCGCGCACCGCCTGCACCGGCAGGTTCGACGGCACCCGGTCGATCACCGCGACGACGCGCTCGCCCAGCCGCTCTTGGATGTCGCGCAGGAACGGCGTCTTGGTCGCGACGCTGGTGCTGCTGATGATCAGCACGCGCTTGGCGTCCAGGCGATCCAACTCGGCTGGCATTTTCGACCGGCAGCCGGGTCCGCTGTAGATCGTTTTCGGAATCGCGGTTCCGTCGAAGCGTCGGATGGTCATTGAAGTCTCGCTTTGGCTGGGAGAGAGGCAGCGGCCGCGAAGCCGCTGCCCGGGATCGGTGTTATTTCCAGTCGTCGGGCACGGCCTGTCCGGACAGGTCGACGGCATCGAGCGTCGCCTTGGAAATCAGGCTGGGCTGGGTCAGGGTCTCTTTCGGGATGACCTTGCCCTCGGCGGCCTCGATGGCGCGGCGCACGGCAAGACGGGCCATGGTGACCGGCTGGCTGACGACGGTGGCGGTGATCCAGCCGTCCTTGATCATGCGGTTGGTCTCGGGCTCCATATCCGTGGTCAGCACCATCACCTCGCCCGGCTTCTTGCCCGCCGTGCGCAGCGCCTGGACGACGCCGATGGCAATCGGGCCGTTGAAGGCATAGACTGCGGTGATGCCGGGGTTCGACTGCAGGAAGTCCTGCATCGTCGTCAGCGCGTCGGTGGATGCGGTCGAGGTATATTTCTCGGCCACCACCTTCATGCCGGGATACTTGGCGACGTAATCCTTGAAGCCGTTGACGCGGAAGCGCGTCAGATCCAGCCCGCTCGGCCCGGACAGCATCGCGACTTCGCCCTTGCCGCCCAACTTGTCCACGGCATAGGCCGCCAGCAGCTCGGTCATCGCGTAAGACGGCTCGCCGACGAAGCCGGTGACCTTGTCGGTCTTGGTGGCGATGCCGTCATTGACGACCGGAATGCCCGCCGCGACAGCTTTTTCCACGACCGGCACGGTGCCGTCCGAGCTGGCCGGAACCAGCACGATGCCGGAAACCTTGCGTTGGATCACGTCCTCGATCTGCGAGACCTGCTTTTGCAGGTTGCCGTAGCCGCCGGCATCATAGACCACCACTTTGTAGCCATGCTTCTTGCCCTCGTCGATGTAGCCGAAGGACTTCAGCTTAAAGTAGGGATCGCCCGCGGCCGGCAGCATCACCGCGATCTCCTTGTCCTGCGCGAGCGCGGGCTTGACGGTGGCAGTCGTCGCGACGGTGGCCAGCGCGACAAGCGCGGCGGCCCCCAGCTTGGTTCCAAATTTCTTCATTGATTGCGTCTCCTCTGATGGACTTGATGTTGGTCGTGGTTGTTCTTGGGGGGTGGGGATCCCGGTCACCGATTCTTGCGGCGCCGGAAAGAGTTCACCCAGGCGGACAGGATAATGATCGCCCCGACGATCACTTGCTGGGTGAAGGTCGAAATCGCGAGCAGGTTCAGGCCGTTCACCATGAAGCCGATGACCAGCACGCCGAGCAGGGTGCGCAGCACGCCGCCACGCCCGCCGAAGATGCTGGTGCCGCCGATGATGACCGCGCCGATGGATTGCAGCAGCAGGTCGCCCGCCCCCAGCAGCGGCTGGCCGGAAATCACCCGCCCGCTCAGTAGGAACCCGGCAAGCGCCGCGTAGACGCCGCTGACGACGAAAATGAAGATCTTGACCCGGCCGACGTCGATGCCCGACATCACCGCGACCTGCTCGTTGCTGCCGATGGCGAAGACGTGGCGTCCCATCGCGGTGCGCACCAGGATGAAATGCGCGACCGCCACCAACAGCACCGCGATCACCAACGGCACCGGCACCGGGCCAATACGGCCGCCGCCGAACCAGAAGAAGATGTCGACGTCGGGATGCGGCAATCCGAAGATCGTCGAGCCGCCCGAGACCACCATCGCCAGGCCCGCGACCATGTAGAGCATGCCGAGCGTCACGATGAACGGCTGGATCTTTGCCCGGCCGACGAGAAGCCCGTTGACGACGCCGACGGCGACGCCGGAGCCGATGCCGAGGATCGCGGCTGGGACGATGCCGTAGTTCATCATGACCGAGGCCGCAGTCACGCTGACGAGGCTGATGATCGAGCCTTGCGACAGGTCCAGCCCGCCCATCAGCAGCGCGAAGGTCTGGCCCGTCGCCAGGATCAGCAGCGGCGCGCTTTGCACCAGAACGTTGGTGATGTTCTGCGTCGTCAGGAAATGCGGACTGGCGATCGAATAGACGATGAACATCAGGATCAGCGCGAGCCCCGGCCCGATGACGGAGGGGTCGATCTTCGGCAGCCAGGACGATTGCGCCGGACGCTGTGCGGAAGGTTCCTGGGTCTTGGTGGTGGCGGTCATAGTTTATCCGTTCGTTATAGCGTCGACGACGCGGCTGGCAGGCAGCGCGTTGTTCTCGAATTCCTCAACAATCCGTCCGGCGCGCATCGCCAGCACCCGGTCGGCGACGGCGAGGACCTCTTCCAGATCGGACGAGACGATCAGGATGGCGCGGCCCGCGGCGGCCAGCCCCTCGATCAGTGCGTAGATCTCGGCCTTGGCGCCGACGTCGACGCCTTGCGTGGGCTCGTCGAACAGGAAGACCTGCGCATCGGTAGACAACCATTTGGCCAGCACGACCTTCTGCTGGTTCCCGCCCGAGAGTGCCCCGGCGAGCGTGCGCGCATTGGGGGTGCGGATCGACAGCCGGTCGATCAGCTGATCGGCATGCGCGCCGATGCGCCTGCGCGCTAGGCCGAACGGGCCGCGGAACCGGCGCAGGATCGGCAGCGCGACATTCTCGTCGATCGGCAGCATAAGGGACACGCCCTGGCCGCGCCGGTCTTCCGGGATCAGGGCGATGCCGTTGCGGATCGCGTCGCGGGTGTCCTTCTGGTGAACGATCTTTTCCCCCAGCCGGATCTTGCCCGCATCCGCGTGGCGCACCCCGAACAGGGTTTCCGCAAGCTCCGTGCGGCCGGCCCCGACTAGCCCCGTCAGCACGAGGATCTCGCCCGGGTGAAGGGCGAAGGAGACGTCGTCGAACTCGCCCGCGCGCGACAATCCCTGAACCGACAGCAGGGGCGGCAGATCCGGCCGCGCCGCCCGGGCGGGACGCGCGGCGCCGGCGGGGCGTTCGGACCCGGTGATGAGCGAAACGATCTTCTGCCGGTCGAGCGCCGCGGTGGGATAGGAGCCAACCGACACCCCGTCGCGCAACGCGGTCACACGGTCGACAAGCGGCGCGATCTCCTCCAGCCGGTGGCTGACATAGATGATGCCGACGCCCTCGTCCGCAAGCTGGCGGATGATCTCGAACAGGCGCTCGGCCTCGCCATGGCTGAGCGAGGCGGTGGGCTCGTCGAGGATCAGCACCTTGACCTTGTTGCGCAGCGCCTTGGCGATCTCGACCTGCTGACGCTGGCCGCTGCCCAGCGACGAGACCAGCGCCGTCGCGGCGAAATTGGCGCCGACCATGTCCAACAGCTCCTGCGCCGCCTTTTCTTGCGCGGCGCGCTGGACCAGCCCCAGAGAATTGCGCATTTCCTGGCCTAGGAAGATGTTTTCGGCGACGCTCAGGTCGGGGACCAGCGCGAAATCCTGATAGATGATGCCGATCCCGGCCTGCATCGCCTCGGCGGTGGAGCCGAACGAGACCTCCTGCCCCTCCAGCCGTATCGTGCCGCCGTCGCGCTGATAGAGCCCCGCGACGATCTTGATCAGCGTCGATTTGCCGGCGCCGTTGGCCCCCAATAGGGCGTGGACCTCGCCGCGGCGCAGCTCGAAATCGACCCCGTCCAGCGCCTTTACGCCCGGGAATTCCTTTTTCAGGCCAGAGAGCTGAAGGACGACGTCCTCGCCATTCGGGTGAAAGTCGGCAGCAGGCTTGATCGGGGTCATCGCGTGAAATCCGGAATGGGGCCGTCGGCGACGGCATCTCCGAAACGCTGATGCACCACCGCCTCCAGATCGTTGAGGTGGCAGGAGCATTCGCCCATGTGCCGCACCATCGCTTCGCGCACATGCGCCGCGTCACCGGCGCGGAAGGCGGCCAGAAGCTCGACATGCGCATCGTCGTTCTCGCGGTCGATCTTGTCCTGGCGGATGAGGTAGACCTTCTTGATCGTGACCTGCTGGGCCAGGATCATGTTGATGAACTGGCAGTTGAACGACAAAAGCGCGTTCGGCGAGCGCCGCGCGATCACGTTGTGGAACTCCAGCTCGAGCAGCCTCTGCGAACGCCGGCCCTCGGGCGAGTCTTCGGGGTTGCGGCAGGCCTCGATCAGCTCTTCGAGCCGGTCGAGATCCTCGTCGCGCATGTGGGCGACGGCGGTCGCGGCCATTTCCGGCTCAAGCAGCCTGCGCATTGCGTAGATCTCGTCGGCCTGCAGCTTCTTGAAATAGAAGTAATTGGTCAGAAGGTTCGCGGCGGTCTCATAGGGCACTTCGCACACCGAAGGACCACCGCTGCGCCCTGCCGAAACCCGAATAATGCCTTGAACTTCCAGGGATTTCAGCGCCTCGCGCAAGGTGCTGCGGCTGACGCCCAGAAGGTCCAGAAGTTCCTTTTCCTGCGGCAGCCGATCGCCCGGTTGCATCGACTTGGCCATCAGCCAGGACTTCACCCTGTCAACGACCTGATCGGAGAGCTTGCGGCGGCTCAGATGTGCTGGACTCTTCGGCACCCGAAACATCCTTATTATAGATAATATAATCATAATATATGCAGATCACCGAATCATCAACCAAAAATGAGGAATGATGATGAGGCGGATGTCGTGGCGAAGGGATCAGCCTCGACGAGCAGGCGCACATGCTCCGTGGATACTGCAACGACAAGAAGCTCGATCTTCTCTCGATAGAGGAAGATGATCGTTCGGCGGCGGGGGCGCAGGGTCACGTCTTTCGCCCTGGTCTCCAGCAGGTCATCAAGATCGCGAAGGAGCAGGGCGCGAAGATCCTCGTTCCGAGTGCGGATCGCCTGGCGCGTCATCCGGATGTGCTGCCCGGGATTTTGGATAACAACTTGCATGTCATCTCGGTCGCTGACGGGAGGCGCTTGGGCAAGAAGGCGCTTGAACGACTGATTGACCGGGCGCGGCGTGAGCGCGATCTAATTTCCCAGCGTGTTCGGGAAGGAGCTGCTCGTGCAAAAGCACGTGGCGTCAAGTTGGGGAATACGACGAACCTCGGTGTCGCGCAGCGCAATGGTGCGGTCTCCAATGCCGCCAGAGCCGATCGCAAGGTCCAGGAGCTCGCGGATTTCATCGAGCGCACGCCCGGCTGGGAGAAGATGACCCTGAAGGAGAAGGTGGATCTCTTGAACCGCTCCGGACTGCATAATCTCATCAGCGAGAAACGAAATGAACGCCGCCCCTGGACCACGAGTAGCATCCGGAAGCCGCTCAAGAAGGTCGAGGCGGAGCTGGAGCTGCGGAAGGATCTGGAGGAGGAAGAAATCGTTGTCGCACCGAGTTGGGCCTGGGACACATCGCAGGATGGACAGATAGATGCGTCGAATCGCGATGACTATCCGTCGTCACAGAGCGACGAACACACGCCCGCCGACATCGCTTATCAGGATCACCCTGGCTTCGGGAAGTTCTGATCCCCGGTGAGAAATAGTTCTATGCTTGGTGCGCCATTGGGCTTCAGAGATGCTCTGGGCCATTCTCCTCGGCGCAACAGGTCTCGCCATGTTAAGGAAATCGGGTTTTTCATGCATATCGCATATTTTGTGTTAACAAAACCGCATTTCTTTAACATGATGCGCTCGACATGTTAAAGCCAACCTATCAGCTCCCCGACCTTCCACCGCCCGTGGACCTTGAGACTGTTCCGGTCCTGAAGGCGCTCGCTGCTGCGAACCGCGCTCTCGCAGAACTCAAGGGGCGCGCAGCTACGATCCCCAACCAGGGTATTCTGATCGACACGCTGGCGCTGCAGGAGGCGAAAGCCTCCTCGGAGATCGAGAACATCGTCACGACCCAGGACGAGCTCTTCCAGGCGGATCTTTTCCCGGAGGGGCCTCAATCAGGCGCAGCCAAGGAGGTGGCGCTCTACCGGGATGCGATCAAGCTCGGCTTCCAGCGCCTGGCGGATACGCACGGCCTGATCACCAACGGCACGCTCATCGACATGTTCCGGCTGTTGAAGGGGCGCTCGGACGGGTTCAGGACCACGCCCGGAACAGCGCTCAGAAACGAGGCGACGCGCGACATGGTCTATGTGCCACCGCAAGACCGCAACGAAATCGCAGATCAGATGTCCGCTTTGGAGCGGTTTGTGAACGAGGATGAAACCTGCGATCTCGACCCGCTGATCAAGATGGCGCTCATCCACCACCAGTTCGAAAGCATCCATCCCTTTCCGGATGGAAATGGCCGTGTCGGTCGTATCCTGAATGTGCTTTACTTGGCGCGCACGGGGTTGCTGGACATCCCAATCCTCTATCTCAGCCGATACATCACTCGGACCAAGGCAGATTACTACCACCATCTCCAGGCGGTCCGGGATGAGGGCGATTGGGAGAGCTGGGTTCTCTACATGTTGACCGCGGTGACCGAGACGTCGCAGACGACACTGACCTTGGTCGAGGCCATCCGCAGTCAGATGGCCGACGCCAAGCACCGGCTGAGAACGGAGCTGCCGAGGATCTACAGCCAGGATCTGCTCAATAACCTGTTTCGCCACCCCTACACCCGGATCGAGTTCGTGGTGAACGATCTGAAAGTCACCCGGCAGACGGCGTCGAAATACCTGGAGGCGCTCGCCGAGCACGGGTTCGTGGACAAGCATCAGGCCGGCCGCAGCAACTATTATGTCAACGTGCCCCTGGTCGCGCTGTTCATGGATGGTCCGGGATAGCGTTTAGATGAGCCAGTTGATCTCAGAGCGCTCAGGGCACGCGTTGTCGTGTCTGCGCTGTCCATGTGTCGAAAATAGAGCTGGACGCTGCCAGCGAGCGCCCCAGCCAGCCTAGTGACGCACCTCGCTGTAACCGTGCACTTGAAGCGCGCGAAGTCATGTCGCGGGTGCAGCAGCCGATTGTGGATGACCGCCCAACACGACGGCATCAAAGAACCAAGGTGGATCTGCGACTATCCACAAAGGAGAGTGGTCATGTCGAAGGTAGCCCATTAGATCGGTCGCGGCGGCGTCTCGGGGAAGCTCGATCTGATCGGAGGTGATGCAGGACGTCGAATGAAAGCGACAAGACCCTTGATCGTGCCATCCCGGACGCGCGGAGAAAGGCCGCATTCCCAGACAACGGCGACCTTCCAACCCTGTTCAAGCAGCGCCTCCTCATTCCTGAGATCGCGCATGACATTCGCCGCGAATTTCGCCTGCCAGAATTCCGGGCGTGTCGCCGGCGTGCTTGCATAGGCGCATCCGGCATGGCGATGCCAGAAGCAGCCGTGAACGAATATCACGGTTCGCCACTTCGATAGCACAATGTCGGGGGAGCCGGGCAATGTTCGGACATCCAGCCGGAAACGGAATCCGGCCGCATGAAGTTCCTTGCGGACCATGATCTCCGGTTTCGTGTCCCTGCGTCGGATCGAGGCCATCATTTTCGATCTCGTCTCGGCTGAAACGATGTCTGCCATGCTATCTGCGCCTTCTTTTGCCCCTGGCACGACCTGAAGGTTTCAGTTTAGAAGGTCCTTCGGGAAAGGTGAAATGAATGAGTGGCAATTTCGGCATCATCGACCTCTTTGCGGGTCCGGGCGGCCTCGGGGAAGGGTTCTCCGCGGCAGGCCGCGAGACGGACACGCGCATGAAGACCCGCCTTTCGATCGAGAAGGAGGCGACGGAGGTGCGCACGCTGCGTCTGCGTGCCTTCCTGCGGGGGTTCGAGGATGGCTTCCCCGAAGAATACTACGCGGCCATGAACGCCGGTGAGCCCGCCCGGCCTCCAGGAGAGATACCAGGGCGCCGTGACGTGCCGGTGGCTCGGGAAGGTCTCGGTGAAGGAGACGACCTCCATCGGGAACCGGTTGTCGCCACCGTCCTCGAGCTCGACCGAGAATTCGTGCGACCAGAGCCGAGACCCGGTGCGAGTCGGGGACAGGATCGAGGCATTCTCTGCCGGGGCCGCGAGCAGCACGTCGATCCGTGCGTGCAGACGCCCTGACAGCGTGTTTCCCGGCACGATCACATGCAGCTCCACCGGCTGATCCGTTGCCGCATCGACAAGCCGGGAACTCACGCGCTCCACGATTCTGGGAAAGCGGCCCCGACCCGTGCCGATCTTGAGAACGACCGCGAGCTTCAGCTCCTCCTCGGGGATCGCGAGGATCTTGGCGGCGGCCCGCATGTCGATCGAGACGGAACCGCGGAGCTCGACATCCGCCGCGTAGTCCCATTCGTCGAGGATGGGCTTCATCGGGAGGAGTGGGTCTCCGGTCTGGCCGATCATCCAGTGTCCGAGCGTCACGGATTCATCCGGCAGGCTGAGAAAGGGAAGGGCGAAGGCTGCTGTCATGCTGCCTCTCCCTCCTCGAAGCTGAAGCGGATGCCGACGGCCGCATCGTCCGGCACGGTGACCCGGCATGAGACGATCCCCTGCTCGTCTTCGATCCTGATCCCCTCCGGTCCGGCGATCCTGTCCTCGAGAGATAGGTCCAGGAGGTCGATCGTGATGTCGCCGGGCAGATCCTCGGCCGAGGTGGAGGAGCCGTCCAACACAAGATGCGGGCTCACTTGCAGTAGGAGTTCTGGCCGGCTGCCATCATTCGTCAATTCCGCCTCGAACCTAGCGACGCGCTGCCCGTCGTGGAGCTCGAGACCGGTAAAGCGTGGCGCGGAAATCGTGATCTTCTTCCTGCTTCCGGCACCGCCGAGGGAGGTCGCCCGCCCCGGTCCCTTCCCGGAGGTCTTGGACAGGAGTCTGCCCAACTTGGCGGCGGTCTTCGCCACGGATGGCCCACGATCCTCGCCTGCTCCAAGTGCGGCCTTCGGTTGGACATAGGTCGCGGCCGCCAGCTTCAGCTCCCGGAGCGCCACGTTGACATAGGTCTTGGCCCGCCCCTTTGGCAACATGTCCGGGATCCAGTCGTCATGGGCCGGGGGTTCTGCCACCGCGAAGGCCTTCTCGATCTCGTCCTCCTTCGAGCAGATGAAGACACCCGCCCATTCGAAACGCTTGTCCGCGAACGCTTCGCCGGGCAGGTATCGGACGACCAATTCCACGGGGCGCATCAGCGCGATCGAGTGCGCCTGTTCACGCATTGGGCTCTCGTCGCGCAGCGCCATCAGGTTGCGCGGTGCATGCAGCCCCCGGACGATTGCGAGATGGCCGAGGTCCGCAATCGGTCTGGCGCTACGGATTGTCGTGACTTCCCCATCACCTTCGCCGCGCACGTTTCGCAGCGCCTCGGCATAGAGATCGAGCGGCGGATAATTCTCGGGCGCCGGGATCGTGACCTGCTCGCCCTCGAATTCCAGTCGCACGTCGATCTTCCGCTCCGTGGGCGTGAAACTGCACATCCGCGGCCAGAAGTTCCAGAGAACCGTTTCCACGAGCTCGGCACGCAGATCCTCGCCTCGATCGACATGCGGGGCCACGATCGCGATCGTCGTTCCGGGCCGGTTCTCGTCTCGCTGCGGAAAGCCGAGGAGTTCCGAGAGCTCGGTTGCTTCCGCTCCCTCAATTGGTTCGACGCCACCTTCCGCATCGTCACGCCCCCACCAGTGGCGTCCTGTGAAGCGGCGGCGTTCCCCGTGCGTGACGGCCTCGAAGGCATCGCCCAGATGGCACCCCATGATCCGGCGGACCGAAATTCCGTCGCAGGTGGTCTGGGTGTCGGCGATTATGGTGGAGGCGCGGCTCAACGCGTAGAGCGAGGTCTTACCATATCCGTAGGTTCCACCACCGTGATGCGTGTCACGCGCCGCGCCGACATTGCGTAGAAAATTGACGAAATCGAGAGCTTCCTCGCCCGCCGTGACATCTGCGCGGGTCGGCCCGGCGAGGCCACTGGTGTTGAAATCGGCAATCTCGAGCAGCGAGACCTGATCCGCCCGGAGGATATCACGCAAGCTCGCACTCTCGTCCTCTTCGCTTGCCGCATCTGGCTGTTCCTGGAGGAGGGGAAGACGTAAGGGCAGTCCGCGAGGTGGAAGACTTCATGTTGGCAGGGCCTGAGTGGATACATTCCCTGGCGCGCGAGACGACTTTCTTTTCAAAAAATTCAATGACTTAAAATATTATTTGTTCATCACAGCGCATCCGAGCTGCTCGTTGCTATTACAGAAGCACGTGGTCAGAAAGGAGAACTCGATTTGTCGCCGCCCTACACCCCCAAGACCCTCGCAGAGCGCTGGAGCTGCAGTTCCGAGACTGTTCGTCAGCTCTGCAAATCCGGCCGACTCGAAAGCTTTAGAGTTGGTCGTCAGTTTCGCATCCCGTCGCACAAAGTTGAGGAATATGAGCAGTGCAGGAATATAGCATCGGTCGGCTCAACGACCGCTTCGTCGTTGTCTGGTATGAGGAAGATGGACGCAGACGCCGGTATCGTCTTGACGCGGACACCCTCGAACGCGCCGAGGCCGAAGCCCGTGACGTCCTCCTTGCCCAGACAGCCGGAAAGAATGAACTGACCGTGGAGACGATCTGGAAGGCCTACAGCGGGACCGTTGTGGGCCGCCCTGTTCATGAAAGCATGGAATATACTGGCCGTTCTGTGCTGCCCTGGTTTGGCGCCTTTCGCCCCGATCAGATCAGCGTGCAGGACTGCAAGGCCTACATCGCGGATCGCCGGCAGGCGGGTATTCAGGACGGCACGATCTGGACGCAGCTCGGCAAACTGAGGACCTGCTTGAACTGGGCCGAGAAGACCGGGCTGATCGAGAGAGCGCCCTACATTGAGCGCCCGAGCAAGCCTGCCCCCAAAGAGAGGTATCTGACGCGCCAGGAGATAGCAAAGCTCCTTGCAGTCGGGTGCGCACCGCATATCAAGCTGGCGATCCGGCTGATGTTGTCCACGGCAGCCAGGGTGACCGCCGTGCTCGAGCTCACTTGGGATCGTGTGGACTTCGAACGCGGTCAGATCAACCTTCGCACTGGCGAAGGGCAGAGGAAAGGTAGGGCCATCGTGCCCATGACTGAAAGCTTACGTGTGGCGCTCCTGGAGGCGCGCAAGGCGGCGTTGTCCGACTATGTCGTGGAATGGGCGGGCGGCCCCGTGAAGTCCATCAAGAATGGCTTCAAGGCGGCCGCAGTTGATGCCGGGCTGTCCAACGTATCGCCCCACGTGC
>NZ_SMUV01000032.1 GCF_004358185.1 Antarcticimicrobium luteum | reverse complement strand
TGAGGGCCGCACGCTCCAAGGCGCTCGCCCCAAACTGGCCGACTTTTGCTCCGCCACAATGGCCGAATTTTACTCCGCCGTTGACAGCCAGTGCTCGGTCGCAGAGACAACAGCTCTCAAGAGGTCGGAGTGCCGAAACCAGCGCGCAGAGGAAACAGGTCTGCCTTTCAATCCTACATTTTCGAGATCTCCGGTTCGCGCCCTTTCCAAGACGTCGCAGCGGCGCAACATGGGGCCGTGACGTTCCAGATAGTGGCTTTGACCGTGAGAGATCTCGATCTGTTCGCAAAAGATCGGTGCCTCGGCGATCGCGGGCGCCAACCATGCGATCAGTCTTGCATCGTCGCGTGCCCGCAACACACATCCGATCGCGACGACGATTGGGACCGGTGCCAGGCACAGAGCGAGCAAGCCAATGACTCCGAGATTGCTCACCTCAATGGTCGCCTATCGGGCTTCACATTCATTCCGGCAAACGTCATTCCAGTCTGTACATTGCTTTGGACCCCGTGATCTTCTGCACGAAGTCAACGGATGTCCCATTCCAGTGGTAACGAAAATGATCGGCTTGTTTGGGGCGGCTGACCACGTCGGGATAGAACGCACCAAAGCATTCGCCCGTCCGGTTTCGAAGGCTTGGATACACGATACCGTTCGACCCGCCCTCCCTCGCCTTGGTCGCGAAAGACTGGGACACGGCATAGGTCGCGATGTCAGGATTCAGGATATCGTCATATCCGGGACGGCGCAGGTCTGTCAGTTCCGCATCGATTGAACCGACGAGTTGGCGGACCTGAGAGCGCCATCCGACTGGCGTCCGCGACGCCGAGTAAAACCGCGCCATATGGAACGTATGCTCATGGAGTGCCGTCTCCAGCGTATCGGCCGCATAGTAAACGCCGAATGTCCCATCACTGAAACGTGACCTTCGGAGCGGCGAGACGTGCGTGAAGGCGGCCATGACCCAAGATGCCCCCTCGCCCGACAGACGGCGTTCGACGGGAACGAGCGAGAGGTCACCGATCTCTTCGTAGATGCGCGGATTGGTGCGGGACTGGGCCCGCGCGAGCGCCTCCCAGTCCCGCGGGTCGGCAACGTCGTCATAAAGGTCTATCGGCGGGTAGTGTGACATGACCATCCGATGGGTTTCCGGCCAGGAAACCCGGGAAGTCGGCGGCGTCACCAGCCGCCTCGCACCGAGTCCAGGTAGCGTCGGATCCGAACGACATCCTCCATGCCGCCCCCCTTCATGATCTCGAGAGGGGACCTGCCGGCCAACGCATCATTCGCGGTCGTGACCCATGCATAACCCGTTTGCGGGTCCGAGAAGATGATCCGGAGCGCCTTGTGAATCCCGAGCAGGTTCGACATGCGATCGGCCAGATCCCGGTTCACACGGCCAAACTCTCCGTCCTTCCACCGCCGGAACGTCTTCGCGGAAATACCGCCAAGGACTGTCGAGGCGTCGACGTCGCTGACGCGCCACCGGTCAAAAATGTTGACCATGGCTCGCTGCATGGCACGCAATTCATCCTCACCATAGGTGCTTCCCGAAGGTAGCCGCGGAGGGGTGTCGTCGATTTTGATCGCATTGAGCATGGCGTATCCTTTTGTCCACATATAGCGGCAAATGCCCCAAATGTCCACTACAAAGCCATCAAGACACAAGCTTCTCTGATGGGCCATCCAATTGTAGGCTTGGACTATAGGGTAAGTGAGGGAGGAAACATGCGAATAGTGAAGCCGCACGGCACCTCCGAGACGCATTTTGACAAGGAGGGTCGGATCCGGAGATATGTGCACTCGGACTCCTTTCCTTGTGAGCCCCTTGAACCCAAAGAGTTCGCCACCCGGCATCCGAAACTGGTCATCGCTCAATGGGTATCCTGCATTGACAAGGTCATCACCCGCCCCCACGGCGACGGCCTTCCGAGCGAGACGCAGTGGTCGCTCCGGAACGGCCTCGGCAAGGCCGCCTGGGATCTGATCGTAGAAAGAGGCCTGCTCGACGCACCAGAAAAACGCCTCAAGAGGTTCGAGAGGCAATGGTGGGCGCGGATCCATCCCTACGGGAATGAAACCGACGCGAACACCCCACGCAATCCCTATGGCCATTGGTATCGGTCACTGGCCGGCGGTGTCGATATCGCCGAGTTCGACCCGGCCACCGTCGCCAACATGATCTATGCGCACCTCTATGAGAACGCCTCGAGAACGCATCCGGAACATGGACCTCGCCGGTCCGGTCTGATCCCTGAACGATCGGAGAGTATCGCCAAAAGCGTTCCGGCGAGAACTGCACCTGGCGGCGGTCGTCTTTCCCCTCCCTGGGACGCAAGCGACGGCGCGATATATCTCGAGGCCGGCGACGTAGCCGCCACGATGCTGGAACGCTTGGAAAAACACTTCGGAGAAAGGCACGCTAAGCTGCGCCGCATCTGTGCGGCCACCCTCGCCGAACACCTGACGAGGCTTCGACGCGAGGTCTTGCACATCTCCGACGGAGATCGCCTACCCGAAAGTCTATACCAGCTGCACGAGCAGGTCCGACGCAGCTATTCGGACATTCTGAAAGGCGACCAGAGGTATCTGTCGAAGAAACTGCCCAGTTCCGGCGACCAGTTGGTCTCGCTGGTGGAAAGCAAACGCCTCAATCGCGAGGTTGCGGCGTTGATCCGGCTCGGTCGCGTGATACATTACGAGTCCACAGCTGAGAACGGTCCGAGCCACACATCCAACGTATTGGATCACTGGCCATCGCAAACTGACAGCAGCCGCTTCTGGCTGTCAGCGGGCCAGACAGAAATCAAGCGAAACGAGGCGTTCGTACGAATATGGCGTGGCATCCTCGCACGGGCCGCTCGCACCGCGACCGATTGGGCCGATCCCGAAAGGGCCATTCCCCGCGACGTGTTAGGGGCAAAACAACTCTCCGAGGCCGTCACCAATATCACCGACACCGCGTTCGATCGAAAGGCCAAGCTGCTTTTCGGCAACCGATCCGACCTTCTGACGTCACTGCCACTCGAGAGGAAACGGCAAGTGCTCGACCTTGCGCTTCGCGGGCTCGGTCAGCTCAGAAACAACGCATTCCATTTTGTCGGTCTGGAAGCGTTTCTGGCCAGCCTGCGAGGGCTTGATGGTATCGCAGATGCGGACACCAGGACCGTTCTTGACCATATCTGGCGCGACGACACTAAAGACCGCAACACACGGTTAGTCCAAACGATAAGGGCCAGTAACGCTCCGGCCTATTTTAGCAGGCAAGAGATGGAGGGGTTCGTCTCCTCGATAGCCAGGACACCCGCCGTGTTCTTGGAGCTGCCCGCGTTCGGGAGGATCCTTCGTCGGGCATCCGTCGCCTGGACAATTGACAGGTACCGCCTGACCCTCCCTGCCCCGAAAGCGGTCGGCGAACCTGTGGCGGCCGAGTGCCAGCGTGTCTGCCTCGGCCTTATCTACGATCGCGCCTTCGGAGACTGGCTGCAAGTCCTGGAGACAGAGCGGCTGCGCGATTGCGTCGACCGTGCAGTGACGCGAGCGTCAGTTGAAGCACGCAGGGTCACACGAGATGACACGGTCAATGCGCGTACGATCGGCAAGTTCAAGATCACGCAAGGCGACACCCTCGAGAGCTTCTTCTCGCGGCTCACGGCTGCGGTCACACGGGAGCTACGTCAGACCGATGCCCGGAAACAAACCAAACGGGCCGCTTCGAAGCATCTCGACGACCTCAGGTGCGACGTGGTCGCCCAGCTCTTCGAAATTTATCTGAAGGAAGCTGATCTGGGGTGGCTCCTTTCCGGCTTTCAAACGCGCAAACCGACAGGCGCGTCGAAGACGGACGCAGCATTTTGCCCGCCACCGTCATCGGCCCAGACGTTTCAGGCTTGGGAACCCATTCTCTACTTTATTCTACACCTCGTTCCCGTCGACACCACAACGCGGCTTGCACATCAGGTCGGGCGCTTCCGGGACGGAGGACAGATCGACACCGGCCTGATTGAGGGCCTTCAGCGTACCCTGGACCTCTACCGTGTGATGCATGATGCCAAATTCGCAGGAGCAGCGTCGGGATTGCGCCCAGACGAAATGCGGTCGATACTCTTGAAGACCGGCCTTTACTCGGGCGCAACCGAGGGTACTGAATTAGCTTTTGAGACACGAGGGCTACGCGAGTTCTTTCGATTTGGAGACCACCACCTGTTCACCACCGATTTCGCTCAGAATCCTGTCACACGCGACCAATTTCACGAGATCAAGTCCTTGAGAGCAGACCTGGCCCTGGCGCAGGATCGACGCTCGGCACTTCACGCCGAATGGGTTTCGAACGGCAAAGCATTGTCGGGAGCGAAGCACGACGAATATCGAGCGCTCCTCAACCGGATTGAGAGGGGACGGCACCTTTCGGATCACGCCGAACTCCGTGACCATCTGCGGCTCCATGGCATCCTCATAGACGTCCTGGCGCGCTTGCTGGATTTCGCCGGACAGTGGGAGCGAGACCTCTATTTCACGACCCTCGCCCTCATTCACCTGGCGGGGACCACGCCCCAAGACGCCTTTGACGATCGACGAGGATGGCATGCCGTCAGAACCGGACAGATCCTCGCGGCACTCCGATCGACACGGGATACTCCGGAGATGCAGGATATCCTTGCCAAACTGGCCATGGTTTTCAATATCGACATGCCGGGTGTTCGCGGCGCCAACGTTCGGACACGGAACGATCTGGCGCATTTCAACTGCCTGCACACGCCGGCGGCCTCGATCGACCTCACGGCCTTGATCAATCGCACACGGGCACTCATGCATTACGACAGGAAGCAGGAGAACGCCGTCAGTAAATCCGTCATCGAATTGCTCGACCGGCACAAACTCGTCCTGTCCTGGACTTTTAGCGGCGGACAACTGGGAAAGTCGACGGTTCGACCCAAAGTGATCCGACACCTCGAGCAGCCAGAGGTGAAGGAATGTCTGGTCAGCACAGCCTTTTCGGCGGCAGTCGGACGGTTATTCGGTGCGACGGAAAAAGACGGTTAACCTACACTTTCTCTTAACCGGAGACAGCTCTTCTGCTAATCTTTTCGCATATTACCCCCGATCGGAAGGGGGACTGCACTCCGTGCCTTGTTACGACTTAGTCAACCCACGGTCGCGTTCCGCGACCGTGGGTCCTAAGGCGGCAAACCACATGCAAGCCTTTGGCGCGCAAAGGTCTTTGCTGCCTGCTGGGACCGTGACAAACAGCATGAATGGTTTTGCGTTGGTGGCATCGTGCCCGGTCTGGGGTCGGCACACTGCTATAGGATCAGGCGCAACGGCATCGGCGCCGGTGTTGCTGTCTGAGACAGCTATCCTGTATCCCCTTCTCACATCAAAGCATTTGACGGCACGCTTTCCATGGGGGAGTGCGCGTGGCGGGCGACGATTTGTAGCGATATTTTTGCCGAACCATTAACTTGTCACTTGACAATTTAAGAGAGTGGAGTATCTAAGGTGCCAAGGAAGAAGCACACATCAAAAGAAATCGAGGCCGTCATCCAAGAGCTCGAAGAGCTGGGATGGGACCTTATTGAGGGCAAGGGGCACGCGTGGGGGATCCTCCGATGCCCGGCCAACGATAAGGATTGCCGCTGTGGCGAGTTTTGTCAGATGTCTGTCTGGTCGACCCCGAAGAACCCGCAACAGTTCGCAAAGAAGATCCGACAGAAGGCTCTGGCCTGCGTGAAGCTTCGGAAGAACGACGAAGGTAATGCCGATGGCTGAAGAATTCGAATTCGAACTGGTCTTTGCACTCCCCGGCGGGGAGCACGATGCGTTTGCGCTCTCTGACGCGGTCTTCGAGGCGGGTTTTGAAGATGCCCTCGTGGGCACCGGCAATGCCGGTCTGCTGGGAGTGGAACTGGAGCTTGAGGGCGATGAGGCCGAGAGCGCGATCCTTGAAGCGGCGCGGGCGCTGATCAAGGCGCTGCCGCAGGGCACTGTCCTGCGTGAGGTCCGTCCCGACTTGGTGTCTCTCGCGGATGTCGCCGAGAAACTTGAGGTTAAACGACAGGCGCTCCAGCAGCGCAAGATGCCCCTTCCCGTTGCCGGCGGCCTCTACCGCATCGATGAGATGGTCGAGGTGCTGATGGAAGCCTCAAAGCCGGCGAAGGGGCAGCGTCGTCCGCGCTTTAACCTGGCTTCCGCCGCGAAGTGGTTCCGTGCGGGCCCCGCGGCGCGTAGGGTGAACGCTCAGTTGACGATGCGGGAGATCGACCCTGCGACGATTGAGCGAGCCCCTCGGCAAGAGCGCGACGACCCTGGTTTTCTTCACCCGTGACAATGGTCAGCACAAGGGCGCGGCCACAAGACGCCATCGCGGCATTCTTTCGTGTCACCCGCATGTCGGCTTAGCCAAGCCCGAATTTCTCGCCCGTCTCGCTGACGTTTTCTTCCGAACCGGACATCTCCGCCTCCAACCGCTCCAGATCACTCACGGCGTTCTGTACCCGGACGACGTCGTCTTCTGTCGCAGCCTCCACCTCCAGATCTGCTTGCCGCCCGAAATCCATCTCAAACTGCCGCTGATCGTCCGCGAGGACTGCGGCACGACCGCGCCGAGGCGCTTGAGCCGGACCGGGCTCAATGGGTGCATTGCTTCCGGATTCTGTTAGCCCCATCCTGGCCTCGAAATCGCGTTCCGAGAGACCTGACCCACGCGGAGCCGATGGCATCGCCCGGACACTCAGGGGCAATTCCCCCATCGGAGGGACCGGCCCCTTCGGAAACGGCAGATCCCCCTCCTGCGCCGCGTGGATGCCTTTGAAAAACGGATCCTCGTAGTAAACGACCCGCTTCGCCCGGACCGGCATCTGCGCGTCCACGACCACCACGATCTCATCAAGCGGCAGACGTCGCGCCTCATCTTCCGGCAGGAGCGCGACCTCCTCCGTCCGCTCGGACTGGCTGCGGCCCTCGAACGGGTTCTTGCCGACCGCGCGGGAACGTGTGACCACGGTTTTGGTGGTCTTGCCCACGGCCTTGCTCAGCTCCTCGACGGTCTTTTCGTCAGAGGGCGTCAGGTAGAGCTTGATGCCGGCATTGCCCTGCAGCGCCCGCCGCGTGTTTTCGCCGTAGATTTCATCGATGGCCGGGATGGTCTGGGTCACCACCGCGAGATGCCCGCGATAGGCGCGCAGCACCTCGATACTCTCGGCCACGATTGGCATCTTTCCGAGCCGGTTGAACTCGTCGAGCATGATCATCACCGGCCAGGGCTCGTCCGGCCCCGGCTCCTTGTCCTGAAGCGCGGATAGCAGGTCCGAGAAGAAGAGCCGGATCAGCGGCGCCAGCGGTTTCACCATGAGGGGCTGGACGACGAGGTAGACGCTGAAGGGTTTCTTGCGGATCGTCCGGAAGTCGAAGTCCGAGGTCGCCGTCGCATCGTCGATCGCCGGGTTCTGCCACTGGTCGAGGCCCGAGGTCATCAGGAGCGAGACATAAGAGGTCAGCGTGTCGTTGTTGGTCGAGGCCAGCCGCGTGAATATCAGCCGCGCCGCGGCGTTTTGGACCTCATGGGCGCGCGCGAGATATTCCTTCTGCTTCTGCCCGCCCGAGGCGGCGATGCGGTATATCTCGCCGAGCGTCGGCCTTCGGCGTTGGAACGCGAGTAGCCCGGCCGCGACGAAGAGATCGATCCCTCCTTTGAGGAGCCCCTGCACCCGGTCGTTGTCGTTCTGCAGGAAGAGCGTGGCCAGGAGCTGCAGCTCCATCTGCTGGCGGGCCGGGTCCTTGAGCTCGTAGATGCGCAGGAGCGGATTGTAGCGATGCGTGCGCCTGTCCTCCCAATCCGTGGGCGCGAACCGGAACACCTCGTCACCCTGCGCCGCCCGGTGGCGGGCCGAGGCCTCGAAGCATTCGCCCTTCACGTCGAGCACCACCGCCGAGCCCTGCCAGGTCAGGAGGTTCGGGATGACGAAGCCGGTGGTCTTGCCCCGCCCGGTCGGTGCCACGATGAGAGCGTGCGGGAAGGTCCGGGAGCAGAGGAACGGTGCGCGGGATCCGGGCTTCCCCAGCTTGCCGATGACAAAGCCGGTGCCGGGCGCGCCGAAGAAGCCGTTCCGCTTCATCTCCCTCCGGGTCTGCCAATGGGTGTAGCCGAAGCGGGTGAGGGCCGAGCCCGACATCGCCAGGCTCATCATGAGGCCCGCCACCCCGGCCCCGCCCATGATCAGGTTGATCAGGCGAAAATCATCGGGGCGGACGGCCCCGATGGCGCGGTAATTCTGGGCGATATAGAAGAAGTCGATCTCGGCCCGGAAACCCAGGTCCCGGAACGTCACCACGGCCGAGGCGATGACATAGCCGATCGCGATGGCGACGAGCGTGACCATCACCACGCCGACGGCGAGGCGGCCCTTCCCCACCCCTCCCATCAGTGGGTCTCCCCGCGCTCGGTCTCACCATCGACAAGATCGGCGCGGTGGAGCTCGAACTCGCGGTCGGCGATCTCCTCGACCACGGCGCGGGTCGCCTCGCTGTTGGCGGTGGCCGCATCCGACTGCAGGTAGATCTTGGCGGCGTAGAGCCGGTCGAGACGGTCTTCGATCTGGGTCTTCAGCACGTCGACATCCCCGTCTCGTAGGCGTTCGATCTGCGCCGCATCGAGCTCGCGCTCGACGGCGTCGCGGTAACTCAAACGCTGACCGTCGTCCTGGAACGGCGACTGCAGATTGCCGGCCCGTTCATGGTCGACGACCCGCCGGATGTCCGGATCGGCAATTGGCGCGCCCTCGACAGCGTCCCCCTCGCGCGCGTCCGAAAGTCGCCCGTCGCGCAGGTCGAGCGCCACCTCCCGCAACTCGTTTTCGCGGCGGACCTGGTTGAGGACCTCGGTGTCGCGCAGATCGGTGACGGCCGCATAGGTCGCGCCAAGCCCACGGGCGAGATGCGACGGCATGTCCGGGTAACGGTCGCGGAACGCGTCTGTGACGGCATCCGCAACCGGTGTCCGCGCGTCGCGCCCCTCCATGATCCGGTCAACCTCGCGGGTGATCTCACGGGCCCGGGCCTCGTCGGTGATCCGCTCCCGGTAGGGCTCGGACCGGTCGATCACGTCGCCCGGGCGCGCGAGCAGTTCAGGATGTGCTTCGAGATAGGCGCGCTGCTCTTCTTCGATACGTCGCTCCGCCCGGGAGGCGATCTCCCACTCCCGCGCCTCGATCTGGTCCTCGGTCAGCCCTTCCGCGCGCATGTCCTGGCGGATCGCGCGCTCCATGGCCTCCGTGGCGTCCCGGTGATAGTGGACCCTCTCCATGACAGTGCGATCTTCCACGACACCGTCCTCACGCAAGACCCCTGCCCGCTCCAGTGCGACGCCGAGCTGGACATGGGCCCGGTTGAGGGTCTCGCGCGCCGTCTCCAGATCCGCGCGACGCTCGAGGTTGAGGCCGTCCTTCTCGGCCACCCGCGCCAGATCGTCGGCGATCCATTGCCGCTCGAGCGCCGCGTTCTGCGCGCCCGTCTCCATCCGCGCGACCACCACCGAAGAGCTGATCCCGGTCCCGCGCAGCGCGGTGTCGACCTGCGCCCGCACCTCGGGGTCGCGCAACCGGTCGAGCCGGGCCGCATCGATATTGGTCTCGGAATAAACCCCGCCCTCCGAGGGCTTCTCGGTCAATGTCATGGAGCGCAGCCCCAGCGGCTGCATATGCGCAAGCCGGGTCTGAATCTCGTTGAGGCTCCGCTCGAGTCTCGGCCGTTCGGCCTCCGGCTTCGCATCAATCATGCCCTGGACGCGCGCGACCTGATCGGCATAGCGGGTCCGCAGATCCTCGAACGATTGCTCTTCTGCCATGTAGACGCCTCCTTCCAAAGTCAGCTTGCCGCCCTTGGCCAGTAGCTCTCCCGAGCGGAACAGCGCATCGGCGATGTCTTCACGGTTGTCCGCGGAGGCCTCGGCGGCAAGTGAATGATAGATGATCTGGGTGTTTGCGATCTCTTCCAGAGCGCGATCCAAGTCTGCTCCGACCCGCGGCCGTGGCTCCGGGGCCCGCCCCTCAACCTTGGCCGCATAGACCTCGCGGGTGCGCGGCGGATAATGCACGACGCCCCGATCGAGCCGCCGCGTCGCCTCGAGGCGCACGCCAAACCTCTCGGCCTCCTCGACCATCGCGAGGCGGAAATCGTCGTAGTTGAAGCGGTGATCCCGACCCAGGAAGAAGAACTCACCCTCCTGAGATCGACGGTTCAAGACTATATGTGCGTGGGGGTGATCGCGGTCCTCATGCACCGCGATGATGTAGTCGAAATGCCCTTCATCGGACTGGAAGAACCGCTCCGCGACATTGGCGGTGATATCGCGCACGTCCTCGCCCCGGGTGCCGATCGGATAGGACATGAGCATATGCGTCGTCTGTCCGAGCTTTGGCTTGAACCCCGCGCTCCAGCGCTTGGCGAACCGCTCCGTGAGGTCCTTGATCTCGCGTGTCTCAAGCCTCGTCTTCCCGTCCAGGAACCCGCTGCTGTCCACGATATGCGAGGACTTGGTGGCCAGGTAATCGAGCTGGTTCATCAGCTGCGATTTGGTATGCGTACCCCCGCCCCGGATCGCCTTGAAGACCGCCGCGCGATGCCCCGCCGCCGCCCGCACGAGCTGCCTCTGCCGGGAGGCCTGCAGCCCCTGCATCGAGCCCCGAATGCGGCTCCAGCCATCCCGGAAGATCTCTCCGGTGACGTCATGGACGGCATCATTCAGCCGCATGGGCAAACTCCCTCAGCGCGGCGGTCGCGGAGAGCTGCATCGCGTCCCGACGACGGCGCAGCAGCAGATCGATCTCGTCAGCGGAATCAAGGATGAACCGCGCCAGCCCACGCATCTGCGCGAGGCGCAATTCGGACAACTCCGCGTTCGCTGCGGAGCCTTCCACCTGCCCCGCCCGGCTGGCTTTCATCATCTGCTTGGCGACCTGCACGACGCCGTTGCCGACCTCGTGCAAGGAGGCCCGGTAGCGCGCCATTTCAGCCGCCAGATTCGCGTCCGGAACGAAGGTTCCCCCCGCCGCCTGGATCAGCCGCCGGACTCCCTCCGTGCGGGTCTCGATCCCCGCCGCGGACAGCACCTCATCCAGCGCAGCAAGCTCTTCTGGTGTCAGTTTCACCGTCACCGCGGCCGTCGCCACGGCCGCGTCGCGTTGGCGATCCGCATCCGCTTTCAGGGTGTAGCGCACCGCTCGAGCCGTGACGCCGAACCGTGCCGCCAGCTCCGACGTCGAGACCCCGTCCGCGGCCTCACGGACGATCTCCGCGCGCTCCGTCTCTGTCAGTCTCCTGGTCCGGGTCATGCGGAAGAAAGCCCCCCTATTTCCTGCCACCTTCATTCGAGGTCGCCCCTATCATACGAAACTATATGTTACGGTCAATGCAATATTATTGTAGATTGCCCCCAGGCGACCTTGAATTCCGCTTTGAGCCGAGCACCGCAGGTGCGAGGCCCGGCCCGAAGGGCCCAGCAACACCGACCATCTCCAACCGCACCTCGGCCGCCCGTTGTCATGCCCGCGCCCGAGGGTCTGGCCGAACACGCATGTGTTCGGACGGAAGCGAGGAGCGGCGCATCTTCTCACCGACGGGGCTGACGGACAGGGTCAAGGGAGGCCAGATTTGGCTCGGCCCAAATCTCTGCCGGAAAAACCGGCGGGCTTCAGCCCGACTGTTATTCCGGATGGCCCCCTTGAGGCTGGCCGGCAGACCTGTTCCAGGCGATCTCTCAAATCCCCTGTCAGGACCGCGCACGGTCCTGACACCTTCCCGGGCACACCGGCCGAAGGCAGGGGTTCCCGGTCTTGGCGCAGCCTTCCCTGAGACAGGGAAAGGGCCGCCCGTGGGCGGCCCATCCTCGTGGGAGGATTAGTCCTGCGGTTCCTTGGAGCTCGGCGGGAACATCACCAGCTCCTGGACCGCGACGGGGAAGTCGAGCTTGAGGCTGAAGAACTCTGAGCCGTCCCCGTTGCGGGTGTTGCGGAACATCGCGCCGACGCGCTGGAAGCGGGTGCGCTCCTGACCTTCGTTGTCGGTGAACTTGACGGGAACGGTGGCGACGTAGTGGTTGGTCATTTGGGTATCTCCTTTTTGCGATGGGGATCGACCGGCACGGGGGACAAGGGAGGTCCGCAAACTCAAATGCGGAGGGTCCGCGCGCTTGCCGCGTGGAAGCCGTATTTGTGCTTGCCGGAGCGTGAGCGGAGGGCACGGACCGCCCGACCCCGTGCGATCCACATCTATGAGCAAAGAGGGGAGACCCAAATGTGCACCCCGCTCCTCAGCCGCCATCGGTCCTGTCGAGTTATGTCAGACATGACCAGGTCCGCCCCCCCTCTCATCCAACGTGCCGACGCGATGTTCCGCCCACGCCCGATCGGCACGACCGTGATCGTTTGCCTCAAGCTCGGCTTCCCCGTCGCCTGTCTGGCGATCCGGGGCAGTGATACAGCCGCGGGTCTGACAGCAGGGTTGTCCGCCCGGACGGGTCGCCGTCATCGGGCGGCGCGGTCGTTGCGCTGCGCCCGCCCCAGCGATCTGCACCCGGACGGGCGGATCGCGGGGTTTCTGGCGCGCATGAGGGCAACCCCGCCGGTTGGCTCCGTCGGGAGACCACCGCCGGGGTATGCCATTCAGCACGTCCAGAGGCCTCATGTTCCGGGCAGAGGCCGGCACGGCCGGAACCTGCGAGCGCGGTGTCGGCGGTGCAACCGCCGGCAGGGGCCCGTCATGACGGAAACCCGATGACCGCCGACCATCATGTCATCTGCATCTGACCGAGGAACCACGGCCAGTTGAAAGGTGAAGCAGCCCCGCCCGGCCAAGGCCGGGCGGGGCTGCTCTTGTGGACGGTGTCGCAGTCGTCGCGAGCGTGGAAGGTTTCGAGAGACGGGTCGCCGGGCGACGGGCCGCCCGGTGGCAGGTGGCGTTCAGGCGAAGAGAGACACCCAGACGTGCCCACAATGTGCAACGACCTCCCGCCAGTGGAAGTTGACGCTCCCGCCATCGATGGTTTCCCAATCGGTCCGCGAGGCGTCGTCTTCACCGGCTGGCCGGACGCAGGGCAGACGGATGGAGCGGCGGGATCGTTTTGCCTTTGGCAAAACTGACCGGAGCGCAATCCGGACGAGTGGCCAGGGGATGCCCTGCACACGCGAAGAACAAACCCGGATGCCATCGCAAAAAGGCTCATGGAAACGACGAAAGGGCCGCGCCGCGCGCGACCCTCTCAATTCACATCTCGGCGGTCTTTGTCGATTTACACTTCAAACTGGGACTCGGACAATTTCTGGAAAAACGTTACACTTCAATTGAGACTTTTGCGGCCTGAGTCTCAATTGAGGTGTAACGTTTCGTTGGCTATGCGAATGCTGCCTCTTTTTCCAAAGCGGGCTTCCAGGATTCGATGTTTTCATCGGTGATCCGCTCTGTGCCGTCTTGGATCGCCTCGATTGCAAGTTCGTTCAGTATCCCGAATACGCGAGCGGTTATGCCGTCGCCGAGGCGGGAAAGGTGTCGCAAACTCTGGCTGGACAATGCGGACGGAAGTTTGAGCGGTAGACTTCGGAGGATCGCCGTCACCAGTTCCTGGAATTCCTCATCCGCCTTCCATCTTGGCAGTACAAACTGATCCAGGCGTCGTGCCAGTTGAGTGTCGCCGGCAATCGCGTCGCGGGCTTCGGAAACGCCAAGACAGACGAGCGAAGCTTTGATCTCATTGCTAAGATATCGCAGCAGCTGCAGGATCACGCGCTGCTCTCTCGGGGTTCCAGCAAGAAGATTGTGGACCTCGTCAAATACCAGAACACGAACATTGTTGCTTTTCAGGAGGAGGACGGTCCTGATCTCAAGTTCCATGAGTGTCAGGCGTTCATTGATGCTGGCTCCCATGGCCATCAGCAATTGACCGTATATCCTGCGTTCTGTCGGGCGTGATGTCAGCGTAATTGCCAGGACCGGCATGCTTTCCACACCGGTACTGTGATCGATAATTGGCGGATGATTACGCTTGAACTTTTCCACGAGCATCGTCTTGCCCATGCCGCTGTGGCCATAAATCGCGAGGCCCGGCGGACGCGTTGATGGCGGATGGTCGCAAAGCCCATCGAGATGCCGAAGAACCCGACGAGCGCGATCAAAGCCGACCCAACGATCGGATCGAATGGCACGAATCCGTGTTTCGTTTGGCGAGTTGGCAAGTGCCGCGGCGCCAGACGCCAAATGCGGGAGTTCAATCATCAATCCCAAAATTCCGTGTCGTCATCTGAATGAACCGATTTCGCCAAATCTATAGCCGTAACGTGGCCGCTTTCCTTTTGGTCCTGTTTAGTAGGCCTTCGAGCAGCACTCCGGCGCGCTTTTGCGCTTGAGGATGCGGCAATGTCTTCAATCTGCCTTTGTTTTGCGATCGCTGCAAAGATAACATCTTCTTGCAACTCACGCCGTCCTTGGTCTCGAAGCCTTTTCTTGGCATGTTTCCATTCCCACCATGAGACGGGCGGATATGCGAGATTTCGGTACCGCGCTTCTACAAACCGGCCGTCGGACTGGCGAACGAATATTCGAGAAAGGTCTCGTGGATCATATTTGATCTCAAGCTCAGCACCCCGGCCGACATCACGTGATAGGGCGTCCGACCAGTAGCGAATCTTTTCCAGATGAATGCCGTCCTTCAGCAAGCGGCGCCGGTCACCAGGCAAAAAGCTGGTCCAGAACGCCATCCGGTCTGGCGGTAGGTCGAAATCGACTTCACCTTGCCGTTCGCGCCACACGGCCAGGGGAGGGCGCAATAGTGAGGCGTGGATACGCTGATGGTATTTGCCGACGATTTCCAGTGCGATCCACTTTTCTAGTTCGCGTAATGTAAAGGTCGCACGGCCCTCGGAATCGTAGTCACCCCTGATCTTCACATTGCTGAACGTTGTGCCAGGCAGCAGATGAACAGCTCCCATCATGGTTCCGATCAGCCGCTCGACGTGTCCGCCGAAGCGGGGCGTTGCTGGCGGTCTGAACAGGAGCTTGATGCCATATTCCTTGCAAGCGCCGGCGAGCGCTCGCGATCTGAATTCGGCGCCATTGTCGCAATGAAGAACAGCTGGCAGTCCGGCGACAGGCCAAGGAATATCAATCCCCCGTTCGTCTAGCCATGCTGCTTTGTCGTAAACGGCGTGCAGGAGGCAAAGGCCAACCGACGTTCTCGATGGGGCTGCCAGTGACAAATGGAAACCCGCGACCATTCTGGTGCAAACATCGATGGCAATCGTCAGCACTGGCCGTCCGATGGGTTGGCGATATTGTTCATCGACAACGACGACATCGACAATAGTATGATCGATCTGCCAAAGGGCATTCGGCTTTGCGACAGAAAGCTGGCCAGGGCTCGGTGTCGAGGCGGCTTCGATCTCGCGCTCCCCGCGCTTGCGGGCCGCTGCAATCGGGATCAGTTCCGACACTCTACGCTGCACAGTGCTACGATGTGGAGGTGATAGCCCCTCTGTGAGGCAGACTTCCCCAATGCGCCGCATCAGTGCGGCAAAGCTCGGCTTTTCCTTTTTGAGCCAGAAGCCCTCCACTTGTTCGGCGATAATGCGCTCGGTTCTGGGATCCAGCCTAACCATTCCTTCTTGCGTGCCGCGTTTTCTAGGTTTGAGGCTTGAAGTGCGTTGTGTCTTTCTAAACCTCGCAACGAGCCGAAACAGCGTCGAACGCGGGATCCCATACTCCTCACGCGCAGCCGCGACTACCTCAGCTGTCACTTTCCCATCACTGCCGCGGAGCAGATATCGAAGAAACTCTTCCGGACTTACATCGTCGGCATGTCGGTCACCATCATCGGGGGCTTCTGGGGATGAAATCATACGGCGACATTATGGTCGATCGACCGGTCGATCAATCCCATTTGGAGTGTAATAAAATCTCATTGGCGTCTCATTTGAAGTGTAATGCATTACACTTCAGTCTCACGCAAATCATTGAAAACACTCAATGCGCGAGTCTCGGTTTCAAACCTAAATCGACAACAGGCACGTGTGCAAATGCGATCGCGCATCTTGCACGCAGATCACTCCGCGGTTTTACTGCCGAGTGCGGGAGCGGGGATTCTTAGGTATGTCCGAACAGCATCCGGGGCCGATCATTTCTGGAGAAGCGATCGCTTCAGAACTGCGCCGAAGAAAAAGCAAAGACTTTTACAAGACTGACACGGGCTCCACGAAAAAGCTTATCGCGGAGAAGGTCGCGCTCGAGGAGCGCAGACGGATGGCGCGCTGTCAGAACGAATACCAAATCGACTCGAATGGCTCGGGTCAAGCCCGCCGACGAACAGCTCGAAGACGAGGTTTGGAGCATCTTGGCGCAAATGGGCTTCAAGGAAATGAGCAAGGCCCGGAGATTTCTGATCGCCGTTGAGGACGGTTTACCGCCCCGCCAGATCGATGTTTTCGCCAAGGGCGATGAAACCGTCATCATCGTCGAATGCACGCGAAAAGAGAGCCCAGGCAGAAAGAACATGGCGGGTCTCATCGAAAAAGATGAAATCCATCCGCGAACCTGTCTGGAAGTCTATCCGTAAATTTTACGGGCAGCAGGCCAAGCTCAAGATTCGGATTGTTATAGCGAAAAGAAATATTTCGTGGAATGACGTAGCCTTGGCGAAATGCAAAGAAGCGCAGATCACTATCATAACGGATAGTGAAATCGATTACTACACGTCACTTGTGCAGCATCTCAAATATGCCGCTCGATACCAATTTCTAGCTCATATGTTTGGCGGTCAGAAAATCGATGGTCTTGCCAGACAGGTCGTTGCAACGCGGGGCAAAATGGGAGGAGTACCATTCCACACCTTTCTCATACCGCCAGATAAGTTGTTGAAAATCGCTTATTATCGGCCGCGGAGAGTTCTGTTACCATGTGACGAAACTCCTGGGCCGCGCGGGCTTGGTAGCGCTCCTTGTGCGCGAGCAGGAAAAACTGCCGCGGCGGCAAGGCGATCTTGACCGATCGGAGCGTGCCGGCGGCCAGCGCATTGGCCACAACGAGCCGCGACATCGCCGTCACGCCAGCGCCGGCCTGTACCGCCGCGCGCACCGATTCATTCGACGGCAGCTCGAGGACGATATCGAGACTTGCTTTGTCTACGCCTAGAGCCGGCAACGCTGCTTCGAAGATTGCGCGCGTACCGGAACCCGGTTCGCGCAACACCCAGCACGCCTGCTGGAAGTCACGTTTCGGGTTTGGGATCTGGCTGGCCCATGGGTGGTCAGGCGCGACGACGATCAGGATCTCGTCTTCGGCTATCGCGCTGATCGTCAGCGATGGGTCGTCAACGTCGCCTTCGATGAGGCCCAGATCGGCTGCGCCGTCATGGATGGCGGACGTTACCGTTGCGGTGTTGCCGATTGTCATCGTAACGGTGATGCCTGGGTGATGCTTCTGAAAGCGCTGAATGTGTTGCGGCAGCCAGTAGTTGGCCACGGTCTGACTGGCTGCAATCGTAAGCTTGCCGCGCTTGAGACCTGAGAGGTCGGCCAGCACGGATTCGGCCGCCTGCGCGCGTGCAACGACGGCCCTTGCTTCGGACAGGAAGATCTTGCCGGCTTCAGTCAGCACGATGCGACGGCCGATCCGGTCGAAAAGCTTGGCCTGGTGGCGGTCCTCAAGCGTGGAGACCGCGGCGCTAGTGGCCGATTGCGTCAGGTTCAGGTCACGCGACGCCTGCGTGACATGCTCGCGTTCCGCCACCGCGATGAAGATGCGAAGTTGTTCGAGGGTCATGTGGGTCTTCTCATCCGGCAAGCTTGACGAGCATTAGACTAAATGAGGCGATGAAAAGAAAGGCAGCGAGTCCCAGAAGGAACGGGCGCGCACCCTTGGCCTTGAGCTTGCGAAAATCGGTCTCCAGGCCCATCGCGGCCAGCGCCATCGACAAGAGAAACGTCGTCAGGGTCGCGATCCAGGCCTTTGCGTCTTCCGGGATAGCGACCGCGCTGTTCAATCCGACCAGCGCGACGAAACCCAGCACGAACCACGGCATTGGCGGTCTTGCCTGCGTATGGTCCGGACCCTTCGACTTCATCCGGTGTGTCGTCGCGAAGCCAAGCGCGAGGACCATCGGCGCCAGCATCATCACCCGCGTCAGCTTGGCGATCGTGCCGAACTCGCCCGCCTGCTTACCGTCCTGGAAGGCTGCGGCGACAACCTGCGCGATTTCGTGGATCGATGCCCCCGCCCACAGGCCGAAGCCGTGCGCATCGAGATGCAGGAGGCCGGGCAGCAGCGGGTAGGCAAACATCGCGATCGAGCCGAACACCGTGACGCAGGCGACCGCGTAGGCGACATCTTCGTCATGCGCTCGGGTGACCGTGTTGGTGGCGATGACGGCGGAGGCGCCGCAGATCGAGGTGCCTGCCGCGATCAGCTCGGCCAACTTGCGCTCGACGCCAATCAGCCGCCCGAACCAGAGCGTGAAGGCAAACGTGGCGCCGAGCGTCGTTGCGATGATGGCGACACCGGCGGCGCCGACCTCCGCGACCTGAATGATTGTCAGTTGTAGCCCCAGAAGGGGCTTGTCGCAAACATTTTCGGAGCGCGCAATTATCCACTGAGCGTCCTCGTTTTCATGCTTTGTTAACCTTTTGTAGTCCGAAGAGGTGCGCGAGCAGATCGTTCTGATCATTTACGGTCCACACGCCGGAAAAGCCGAAGCCCTTCTTCAGCCAGAGCATGGCTTCGAAGC
>NZ_SMUV01000002.1 GCF_004358185.1 Antarcticimicrobium luteum | reverse complement strand
TGAGCTACTCCCCGATCCTTGGACAGTATCTGGCGTGATCTAAGCTACTCTCTGCTCCTGCTGATCGGTTTGGGTTTTGTCTTTTCTCAGCCAATAGACCACGGCTGGGGGTTTTCCACCAAGGGCGGCGTGCGGACGTTTTCGGTTGTAGAACTCGATCCACTTCCCGACGCCGACTTTCGCCTCTGATCCGGTCTCCCAGGCGTGCAGGTAGACGCACTCGTATTTCAAGCTCCGCCAGAGGCGCTCGACGAAGATGTTGTCGAGGAACCGCCCCTTGCCGTCCATCGAGATGCGCACGCTGGATCGGCGCAACCGGTCGGTCCAGGCAAACGAGGTGAACTGCGATCCTTGATCGGTGTTCATGATCTCGGGCGGGCCGAAGCGGTGGATCGCCTCGTTCAATGCCTCGACGCAGAAGTCGGCCTCCAGCGTGTTGGAGATCCGCCAGGCCAGCACCTTGCGGGTGTGCCAGTCCATGATGGCAACCAGATACAGGAAGCCGCGCCGCATCGGCAGGTAGGTGATATCCGCCGCCCAGACCTGGTTTGGCCGGGTCACTCGCAAACCGCGCAGAAGGTAGGGATAGGTCTTGTGCCCCTTCGCGGCCCTGCTGGTGTTGGGCTTCTGGTAGATCGGCATCAGGCCCATCAGCCGCATCAGCCGACGGATGCGCTTCTCGTTCACCAGGTGGCCATCATTGCGCAGGTGCCAGGTCATTTGCCGCACGCCGAAGAACGGGGTTTCCAGGAACTGCTCATCGATCTGGCGCATCAGCATCAGGTTCAGCGCCGTCTCGCCCTTGGGCTGGTAGTAGAATGACGACCGCGAGATCGACAGCAGCTTGCACTGCTTGCCGATCGACAGATCGGGATTGGCGGGCTCAACCATCTTCCGTCTCACTTGCCGGTCCACGGTTTGAGCTTTCTGGACAAAAAATCGTTGGCCACGGCCAGCTCCCCGATCTTCGCGTGCAACTCCTTGACCTGTTCCTCGTCGATCTCCGGGGCTTTCCTGCCGCCGCGCTCGAACACGCCAGACGCACCTTCCAACAACGCCCGCTTCCATGTGTGGATCATCGTCGGATGAACCCCGAACCGGCTCGCCAGTTCGGCCACCGTCTGCTCTCCCTTCAGCGCCTCAAGCGCCACCTTCGCCTTGAACTCCGGCGCATACTGGTTCCGTTTCGACATCTCTGATCTCCTTCTCGTCGAAGATCAGCAGACCGCAAATCGTAGCCTACGTCAGTGTCCGAATTTCGGGGGGTAGCTCA
>NZ_SMUV01000026.1 GCF_004358185.1 Antarcticimicrobium luteum | reverse complement strand
TCCATCAAATATACCGAGCGGCTGGCCGAGGCCGGCATCGAACCTTCAGTGGGCAGCGTGGGCGACTCTTATGACAATGCCTTGGCCGAGACCATCAACGGTCTCTACAAGGCCGAGGTCATCCATCGACGCGGCCCCTGGCGCAGCTATGAAGCGGTGGAGTTCGCCACCCTCGAATGGGTCGACTGGTTCAACAACCGGCGCCTGCTAGAGCCAATCGGAAACATTCCGCCGGCCGAAGCCGAGGCAAAATACTACGCCGCACTGGATCAACCGGCCGTGGCCGCGTAACTTAAACCAAATGGCCTCCGACAGTCCCGGTGCGGTTCAAAACCGCCGATCAGAACGGTGGCTCCATCGTGGATTTGTGCGACCGCTTCAGCAGCGGTGGTGATGTTTTTCATCTTCGGACTACTACCTTTACTGGCTGTGCGGGTGCGAGGCGACGTAGCTCTTCGAGGCACGAGAACCAGTTCGCCCCGGTCTCAGCGCTTCCAGACGCCATAAAGCTCAATTTGAACCAGCTGCGGGTTTGTTCCACCGACGCCGCTTGCCACACGCGAAGGCGCCGCAAGGGCTATTTCCACGCCGTATGCGTCAGCCGGACGAAGTCTCTCAAACCTCATCCCCCCTCCATGCACGGGTTAGAAGCGATCGTATCGGCGCGTTCTCGATTGGACGTGGGTTCCAATAAGCATTTTCCGTGGCGAGCTCGGCAGCGCGCGCTATATCTGCTTCATCGAAACCCAATGCCTGAAGAGATGTTGGGGCTCCCAACTTTTTTGCAAGTGCACGAAAACCCTTTGCAGCGTCCACACCTCCCATGGCGCGCGACATCGCTACCATCGCGTCGGGAATTTCTGGACGATTGTAGTCCAAAGCATAAGGCAGTATTACGCAGTGGGTAGCTGCGTGGGGCAAATCGAAACTGCCGCCAAGCGTGTGGCACAATTTGTGGTGCAGAGCCATTCCGGCGGAGCCGAGGCAAATCCCACACAACCAGGCTCCGTACAATGCCTTGCTTCGCGCCTCGACATTTCGCTCGTCATCAACGATCTGTGGGAGCGCTTGCGTCAGGACGCGAATAGCTTCCTCTGCCAAAAGGGAAATCACCGGATTGCCGTCCCGGGCGTAAAGTGCCTCAGCGGCGTGTGCAGCCGCATTTAAGCCTGACGTGACAGAAATTTGGGCCGGTAAGGACAGAGTTAAGTCGACGTCGTAGATCACCGTCTGGGGCTGGATTTTTGGGTTACGGATTGTGGTCTTCAACCCATCTTCCGTTTGACCTAGTATTGGGGTCATTTCCGACCCCGCGTATGTCGTCGGTACCACAACCTGTGGCAAACCGGTTCGCCACGCTATTGCTTTGCCCAAACCAATTGTGGAACCACCCCCGATAGCAACCAAGCAGTCCGCATTTATCTCGCGTGCTAGCCCGACACCCGCCGCCGTGACATCGGTTGGAGTGTGCATAGCGGCTTCATGGAACGACCCCGCCAACCGCCATTCTAAGTTGCTCGCGATTGAAAGCGACTGTTCTTCTTGTTGCGGTGTGGACAGTACCAGCGCTCTTTTCAGCCCTAGTCGGTCCAGCTCCGCAGCCAGTGATAGTGATGCTCCACGGCCAAAGATAACCCTTGAAGGAGCTGAATTGTACACGAAAGGTTGCATTGAATATCCGCCCCTCAGATGGCGCCGAACAATCGGGCAGGGTTATCAACCAGGATTTTATGCCGGAGAGCGACGTCAGGAGCAAACCGGGCAACTAAGTTCAACAAATCTCCGTCATCTGGCATGCGCTTCGGGTCGAAGTACCCGGAATGCGGCCAGTCGCTTCCCCAGAGTAGGCGGTCAGGGGCTATCTCACTTAAGGCGTGTGCGAACGGCACAACATCGTCATATGGAACACCTGAATGCGAGATCCGATCGGCTCCCGTCAACTTAATCCAGACATGATCAAGAGTCGCAAGATCACGTAGGATCTTAAAGGGAAGCTGGTTGACTCCGGCCGCCGTTTCAACTCTGCCAAAATGGTCGATTATGATCGGTGTTTCAGCTCCCGCGATGAGGTCACATAGCCCCTCCAAAGCATCAGGAGCAAAATGCATGTTTATGCACCAATCGAGTTCACGGCACCAACCATGCATTCGCTCGAACAGTTCGGTGTCGAGTGCGCCGGAACCGTGCTGGGGATTGAATGCGAAACGTACCCCTCTTACACCGCGGGTCTTCAGGTCACGCAGTTCCGTAAAGGTCATATCACGATGAGGCTTGATTATTCCGAGGAGACGGCGATCAGAACGCTCGACCGCATCAATAGTCACTGAATTATCAATCCCGTGCACATTCGGGTGGACACAGACACCCCGTTCGATGCCCAAACGCTCCATCAACGCCAGATAATCTTCAAGCGGTGAATCCGGCGGAGTATACGGACGCTTTTCCGCATATGGGAACACAGCCGTTGGGCCAAAAACATGGAGATGAGTGTCCCATGCGCCTTTTGGTATTGCAAAACTTATTGGCGCAGAGCGCGCGCGAGGCCCTTGGCAAGGCGGTATGCCAGCTTGATCAGCGGGTAACATTTTCCTGGAGCTCCTTTCTGTTGAGCCGAAACTAGCAAGTCATGCCAATTGCTTCCGAACAGAGATTAGCGCTGCGCGACAGCGGCTCGCGGCAGCATTGATCGCTGGTGCAAGCTCAAATGCCTGCAGGATGGTGGAATGGTGGGCGGGGAAGCGTTTGGTCAGACGTTCCCGAAGGTGCCCACCTGAACGGACGACGTTGGCGACTTCTTCCTCTACGGCGGTGTAAGCTTCGGCGCGTCCCATCGCCTGCGCTAGACCTCCCGCAACCGCATCGCTGAATATCATTCCGTTTGTCAATTCTATGTTTCGGTACATTCGTGCGGCATCGACTTCCAAGCCACCAGCTAGAAGACGAGCCTCTCTGAGCGCTCCTGCCGCCAGTCCGACGAGAGACGGGAGCGCCAGCCATTCAGAATGCCAGGCGCCAACGGGCCTCTCATGAAGGCTTGCCATCGCGCTCACCAACGTCGAAAGGTGGCCCACTGATGCAGAGTGTTGGGCCAGAATGATCATCGATCCAACAGGATTTCGCTTGTGAGGCATAGCCGAGGATCCACCCCGGCCGGCGACCGCTGGCTCAGATACCTCTCCCACTTCCGGTGTCGCAAGATGAACCACATCTGTCGCCATCTTCGCTAGAATTCCGAGAAGGATGGCCAACCAACTACCTAGTTCAACTATTCTGCTACGATGCGTGTGCCACGGCATAGCGGGAACGGCTAATCCAAGATCCGCCGCAGTCCTCGTCACAACGGCTCCGGCCCGATCGCCCATCTGGGTCAATGTGCCTACAGGACCAGCCAATGAGAGGACGAGCACTCGCCGTTTAAGTTGCTCAACCTGAGCTAAGTGCTCAGCGATTGCGACGCACCAGCCTGCCACTTTGAAGCCGAATGTGACAGGCGAAGCATGTTGGCCAGCTGTGCGCCCGATGCAGGGAGTCTCGCAATGTTCCTCCGCTAGCTCGCACAGGGAAGAAAGCAAGGCTCTTAGATCAGTTTCGATCAGATCCACCGCATTGGCCATTTGAAGAATGATGGCCGTATCCATGATGTCCTGGCTCGTAGTACCGAAATGGAAGCCACCTGCCACATCCGGCGGAAGCATGGCTTGCACTGATTTTACGAATGGGATGACAGGGACCGCCCCAAGTCGGGTCTGCTCTGCCAGTACCTTAATGTCCAGAGAGCCAGGATCTATACCTGCGATGGAGTTGGCAAGCTCTTGGCTGACCAAACCTTCAGCAGCCTGAGCGCGCGCCAAAGCGGCTTCAACCCGCAACATCAACGCAAGAAATCGACGCTCCGAGAGCGCGTCCCTCATTTCTTTCGTCGTAAACAGAGGCCCCAACAGGTCTGAATCAAGGGGGGAAAATGCCATCAAAACGCCCAGTAAGATGAATCTAGGAATGGAGCCGCAGCTATAAACTTGATTGGTTATTATGTACAGCGTTAGCTTAATATGAACAGCGCCTGGAAGATGATTCTTGTGCAATCTGCAGTTGGAAAAGCGAAGTACCGTCCCGCTCATCCGGCCAAGGGGTGTTGTTCGGGCCATGTACGATTTTCATATGACGGATATGGAAGTGAGTCAGGGCGGCACTGGGATGTGCAACTGGGAACCGTTTCTCTTGGCTGTTTAGAAACCCCTCTCCTCGCCGGTCAAGGGGATGCAGCATGGCTGGCAAGACTCACCGATAGGAAGGACTATAGTGGCCATCATCCGTCGACCACTCACGAGATCGAGATGATCTGGTATATGACAACCACCGGAAGGCAGCGATTCGCAAGAATGAGAGGACTATGGCTCAGAAGGGCTTTGTTGCACAAATCGGGGCGTGACTGCACTTTCCCTTTCCCCGGACGGATTTAGCCTACGACCTCAGTAACAGGTATGCCAAGAGCTGTGTACTTGTTGAGGACGGCAACGCGGATTTGGATTTCCGCGACCTGCCGGTCAAAGTCCCGCGCCATGAGGCACTGCCCCAGCAACTTCACACAATGCATCTTGGTTTCGACACGGCTTCGTCGGTGATACCCGCTCCACCGTCGCCAGATCGCGCGGCCGAGATATCGTGATGCGTTGACCGCCTCGTTGCGGGCGATGGCCCCTGCGCTGGTGGATTTCCAAGGCTTGGCGTTCTTGCGCGGAGGGATGACAGCATGGGCATTACGGGCAGCAATCACGTCATGGCATCTGCGTGTGTCATAAGCCCCGTCGGCTGTCACTGACCCGATGGTCTGATCGGCTGGGATTTGATTGAGCAACTCTGGCAGCATTGGCGCGTCACCGACATTGCTGGTGGTGACTTCGATGGCGCGAACTTCCAGCGTTTCCTCGTCGATGCCAATGTGTATCTTGCGCCAAATCCGGCGTTTCGGGCCGCCATGCTTGCGGGCGTTCCACTCGCCTTCACCCTCGGCTTTGATGCCCGTGCTATCGATCAGAAGGTTCAGCGCGCCGGTGCCGCCACGATAGGGCAGGCTCACGTTCAGGGTTTTCTGGCGGCGACACAGAGTGCTGAAGTCTGGAACCGACCAATCCAAGCCGATGAGCCGCAACAAGCTTTGTACAAAACCGGTTGTCTGCCGGAGCGGCATCCCGAACAGCACTTTCAGCGTAAGGCACGCCTGGATCGCAGCATCACTGAAACTCTGTTGCCGGCCGCGCTTGCCGCTCGGCGGCGGCACCCAAACCATCTCAGGATCAAACCAGATCGACAGCGATCCGCGTCGCTTCAGGCTGTCGTTGTAAGCCGACCAGTTCGTGGTCTTGTACTTTGTAGGGGTCCAACTGCTCATGCACTCCAGCTATCATGCTGGATTCACGAGATGAATCCCTAGCGGAATTTGTGCAACAAAGCCGCTCAGAAGTCCAATTCGCCACAAGGCACAGTACAAACGGTCTCAAAAGCGCTTGCCTTACTTGAGCTATTCACGACCGATGTTGAATGGCTTGGGGTACGCGAAATCGGAAGAATACTCGATATTAACAGCGCTACAGTTCACAATCTGCTTCGCACCCTCGCCAGCTCAGGTTTCGTTGAGCAGCATCCTGAGACTCGAAAATACCGGCTCGGGCTCGCACTCGTTCGGCTTGCCGGAACTAAGCTCGCTCAGTTAGATCTGGTGAAGGTTTGCTCGCCCCACATGAAGGCTCTGATGGAAAAGACGGGGGAAACGGTAACCCTTTCTGTCTTGCACGGTTCGGAGCTTCTTTACCTCGCGAAAAACGAAAGCACCGAACCGATGCGTGTTGCTTCTCGCGTCGGCGGCAGTGCCCCTTTGCATTGCTCTGCAAACGGAAAAGCCCTGCTTGCGTTCATAGAAGAGGCGCAACTGTCCCAGCTCCTTTCGCAACCCCTCAAGCGCTTCACATCGGAAACTATCGTTGATTCGTAAGCGAAGCTTTGTCCCCATTTGATTGATGGGTTTCCCCTCGGTTTGTGGTCTGCGATTCTTGGTTGTTCAGGCAGCCAGGAGGAGACTGAGGGCGATGGAGCTATCGGGCGAGGAAGCCGAAGCCGACGGTTTTGTAGGGAAGCTTGCGCGCCGTACCCGTTCTGGAGGCCGGTTGTGGTCTGCGGAGACCAAGGGGCGCGCTGTTTTCGAGACCATGAAGCCTGGCGCCCGCGTATGTGATGTCGCACGGCGTTATGGTGTCAAGGCCCAGCAATTGACGACGTGGCGCAGATTGGCGCGTGCCGGCCGGATCGCATTGGTCACGGACGAAGCGGCGGATTTCGTGTCGATCGAGTTGAGTGATCCAGCGGCGTCAGGCAAGAACGAGGGGCCTGTCGAGATTACGATTGGCAAGGTTTCGGTTCGCCTGGACGCGGACGTGTCAGCGGTGCGGATCGCGGAGATCGTGACCGCGATCGAGCGCGGCGCATGATCATTCCGGCGCAGGGACTGCGGATTGTGCTTGCTGTACGTCCTGTCGATTTCCGGTGCGGGCACGACGCGCTGGCCGGCCTCGTGCAGAACACGCTCGGGCTCGATCCGCATTCGGGCCTGATTGTGGTTTTTCGTTCGAAGCGCGCCGACCGGCTGAAGATTTTGCTATGGGACGGCACGGGCCTCGTTCTAATCTACAAGCGCCTTGGTCGCGCTGGCCGTTTTGAGTGGCCGCAGATCAGCGGCGGCGTCATGCATCTGACGCGGGTGCAGTTCGAAGCGCTGTTTGACGGGCTGAACTGGAAGCGTGTGGGCGAACGGATCGTCGCAACACCAGCTGCGGCGAACTGACTCGGGGGCTGACGATTTGTTTCGCACGGCGCCTCGGGATGATAGCTTGCGGATGTGCCACCGTCCGCCATTGATCCCGCCCGTCTTGCAGCGCTGCCCGCCGATTTGCGAGCGCTCTTCAGCGCGCAGGAAGCGATGCTCGCAGCCGAGCGTCGTCGCGCTGATGACGAACGCACGGCGCGCCTTCATGTCGAGAACGAACTGGCTGCGTCCAAACAGATCGTCGACCGTCTCGAACTGCTCGTGAAGGAGTACGAGCGCGCACGCTTCGGCAAACGCTCGGAGAAGTTCAATCCCGATCAGATGCAGCTGGTGCTCGAAGACATCGAGATCGCCATCGCCGAAGTCCAGGAGCGCCAAGACGATCGTGCGCGCCGCACCGGCGCGGCACCGTCGGGCCGCCGGGCCAGCCGCGCCGCCCGCGCCTTTCCCGCGCACCTGCCGCGCATTGAGCAGGTGATCGAACCCGAGAGCCTCGAGTGTCCCTGCGGCTGCGGCCAGATGGTCCGGATCGGCGAGGATCGCTCCAGACGCCTCGACGTGACGCCGGCCCAGTATCGCGTGGTCGAGACGGTGCGACCGCGCTACGCCTGCGCGACAGGATGCGCTGGCGTGCGCCAGGCGCCGGCGCCCGCCCATCTGGTGGAGGGTGGCCTGCCCACCGAGGCGATGCTGGCGCAGGTGGCGGTCGCCAAGTTCAGCGAGCACATGCCGCTCTATCGTCAGTCCCAGGTTCTGGCCCGGCATGGCATCCTCATCGATCGTGCCGTTCTGGCGGATTGGATGGGAACGGTCGCCTTCCACCTCGCGCCGTTGATCGAGCGCATGAGCGTCGTGATGAAGCAATCGGGCCGCTTGTTCATGGACGAGACCAGGGCGCCCGTGCTCGATCCGGGCCGGGGTCGAACCAAGACCGGCTATCTGTGGGCTGTCCTGCGCGACGATCGCGGCCACGGCGGCGCTGATCCACCAATCGTGGTCTACCACTACGCGCCAGGACGCAGTGGCAAACATGCCGAGCATATCCTCGACGGCTTCGACGGCATCCTTCAGGTCGATGGATACCAGGGCTATCACAGGCTCGCACGACTCGAGCGTCAAGGCGGCGCGCCGCTGCGGCTGGCCGCATGCTGGTCCCACTCCAGGCGCGAGATCATTGCCGCGACTCCGAAGGCCGGCTCACCCATCGCCGAAGCCGTCCTCGCGCGCATCGCCGCGCTCTATGCAATCGAGAAGGAGATCCGTGGCTCCGACGCCGCGATCCGACAAAAGGCGCGCAACGAGCGATCACGGCCGCTCGTCGCCGAACTCGAGAGATTCCTGCGCGAGCAAGCCGCCCGCCTGTCGCCGGGCAGCGAGATGGGCAAGGCGATCGCCTATCTGCTGAACCATTGGGCTGGCCTCACTTTGTTTCTCGACGATGGCCGCGTTGAGATGGACACTAACCCCGTCGAAAATCAAATCAGACCGCTGACTCTGACGCGCAAAAATAGTCTATTTGCAGGTCACGACGAAGGTGGCCGTTCATGGGCCCGCATAGCTTCGCTCATCGCCACCTGCAAGATCAACAGCGTGGAGCCCTACGCCTGGATGAAAGCGACCCTCGAAGCGATCGCAACCGGTCACCCGCAGTCGCGGATCGACGAACTCTTGCCCTGGTCGTTCGCCCGCACCTCCTAATTCTCCGCAGCTGCCGCCACAGTCGCGACCTCAACGATTTGCAACGCGTTGATCAACGGATTTGCAGTCCGTTGCGCCAACGCGTTGCAATCCGTCCCTCCAAATCTTTGCGAATGGGACGTGGACGTCGCTTACGTTGATTCTGAGATATTGAGAGCTGAACTCCAGGACATTCGGCGTTTAGGCTATGCTGTCGATCTTGGCGGCTACTTACCAGGTGTGAATGCGGTTGGAGCACCGATTCGTGACCAGACCCACAAAGTGGTGGCGTCGCTCGGAATCGTTGGACCTGCCAGCCGTCTTAAGGAGGAGAAACTGACCTTCTGCACCATTCATGTACAAGAGGCCGCAGCTGAAATGTCTCGTTCATTGGGGTGGAACAGGAGGTAGAGGCAAGTGTCCGGGCCAACCGCTGCGCAGTTGGCCGGGACACTTGTATTTCGCTGAAAAAGTCAGAACATCGCCTGGGGTATAAACAATGCAATTTGGGGGAAAAGTACGAGCAAAAGCAGACAGAACCCCATTGCAAACCAGAATGGCAGGACGCCGCGAAAAATCGTGGCCATGGGCACATCACCGGCAATACTTTTCACGACAAATACATTCATGCCGACAGGAGGCGTGATCATACCCATCTCAATCATGATAACGGCTACAACACCAAACCAGATCGGATCAAAGCCCATCGACATCATGATGGGGTAGAAGATGGGAACAGTCACGACCAGCATTGCTAACCCGTCCATGAACATCCCCAAAATCAGATAGGCAACAACGACAAGAAACAGCACGCCATAGGGGCCGAGACCAGAAGACGTCATTGCTTCGCCCAACATCGACGGCAATTGTGTCATCGATAGAAACGGATTGAGGACTGCTGCGCCTATAATGATCAGGTACAGCATGGCTGTAGTGCTGACCGTGTCGCTAACCGCTCGCCAAGCGGTTGACGGAGTCAGCTTCCGCGTAAATAGAGCCAAGATAAGGACCAGTCCCGCGCCGATGCCGGCGGCTTCGACTGGCGTGAATACACCAAGATAAATACCCCCAATTGATACTATGATTACCGTTAGCAGGGGCGCCGCACGGAGTGTGGCAGCCATACGTTCCTTTAGCGGAACATGAGCTCCGCGCGGTCCCGCTTCTGGATTTCGAAGCGAGATGAGGGTGACCGTGAGAATGAACAAGCCTGCAAGCAAGAGACCGGGGAGAATACCCGACATGAACAATTGGCCAATGCTTTGTTCGGTGAGAATGGCGTAGATAACAAAGCCGGTTGATGGTGGGATAAGGAAACCAAGGGTGCCACCGGCAGCAATCGCACCCGTTGCGAGCCCGCTGGAATAGTTGAAACGCGCCATCTCTGGCAGTGCGACACGTCCAATGGTAACCGCAGTCGCCACCGATGAGCCACTGACGGCGGAGAACGCCGCACACCCAAGGACTGAAGCCGAAGCAAGACCTCCAGGGAGTCGCCCCACCCATGCAAAAGCCGCTTCGTAGAGCCCACGGCTGAAGCCGGCTACCGAAGCTATATTGCCCATCAATATAAATAGAGGGATGACGGTCAACGAGTAGTTGGATACCTGAGAGAATGTCTCCGTAACCATTAAGGCGTTCGCCGAACGGAAGCCATTCAGCATCCACGTGCCGAAGAAGCCCACGGTCAGCATCGCCATCCCAACTGGCATGCGCAAGACCATCAATACGAAAAGCGCTACGATGCCGAAGAGGCCAATCGAAAAATCAGTCATCAGCGCCAGGTCCCCCGCGAATGAGGTCAACTATTTGCAGGACCAGAACAACTGCAAAAAGGGCACTCCCGAGCGCCATGAGTCCATAGAATGGCCAGAATGGGACACGCAGCATGTTGGATAGGTCGTTATACTCCAGTGCTTCACGCAGTTTTAGCCACGAGCGCCAAGTCAAGAGGTACATGAGGTAGACGCCTACGGCACGCGAGAACAAGTCGCCAATGAAACGGCCCCACACGCCGATATGCTCATCGAACACATCAACTCGCACATGTCCGTCGCGCTGGGCGGTGCCTGGCATTGCGAGCATAACCAACGCGATCGAGACTAGCTGAATTATCTCATCACTACCGAGGATTGGGGTCTGAAAGAAATAGCGCATGATGACGCCAACAAAGCTGGTGCATAAGATAATGGCTAAGGCTAGAGCTGACAGAGACGTTAAGAAGGCAACCGCCCATTCGATTACTATCGAATGGGCGATGCCTTGCTTCTTTTTTATTGTCGGAGAGTTAGTCATTCTGTAGCGCTTCGACATAGGCGCGTGCTGCAACGCCTGTTGCTTCGACTTCTTCAATCACGCTCTCGACCACGGTACTAGTTGCGGCATTGAATTTCTCGATTTCTTCCTCTGAAAGCGTAATTACTTCTTTACCTTCCGTTCCAGCGAAGTCCTTGAGGGCGGTGGATGCAACGCCGAGCCAAGCCCTATTGCCGTTTCGTGCGGCTTCCTGACCAGCATCGAGAACAGCTTTTTGTTGCTCTTCACTAAGCTCCTGGAAACTGTCGAGATTCATCACCATCAAAAACTGGGAAATCGACGTATCCATACCGACTGTGATGTAGTTTGTCACCTCTTCCAGTCTGAACCCTGTCAGAGCTGTGGCGTCAATCATCGCTCCATCGATGACCCCCGTTTGCATCGCATTATAAACTTCACTTGCAGGCATGGAAACGGGAACACCTCCCCACGCTTCGAGCACAAGGCCTGCGTTACGTGATGGGACGCGAACCTTCATGCCAGCAAGATCCTCGAGCTTACGAATTGGCTTGGTCGCAGAGAACAAAAACGACGGTGCGTTATTCCATAGGGCGAGCAGCTGAACTCGACGATACTCCTGAGAGAGCTTGTCAATGTTGGCCAGCATGCGTTCGGTACCGGTCTCAGCGTCAATCACACCGGGCAGGTCGGCAAGAAGGGTCAATGGAAATGTAGAGGCCGTGTAACCCGGCATAGCCAAGACGATATCAGCGACGCCATCGACAGCACGATTGTACTGCTCGTTTGGGCCTGGGCCAAGCTCCCCTCCCATATAGAGTCGGACGGTTAAATCCCCGCCCGTTGCCTCTGACACTGCGTTCGCAAAAGGCTCATATACCTCTTCAACAATAAAATGCGAGGGCGAATGAAAATCGGCAAGTTTCAGATCACGGGCAAAGGCGGGCAATGTCGACAGAAGCGCTGTCGCGGTCACTGCGGAAACCAACATTTTCGAGAACATCATATTCCTCCTTGGCTTGATGTTGCTAAACTTACGTAGTCCGGTCTTTCTCAACATGCGGCCACGCGATTGGCGTCAGAATTACCTTGCGCTGCAAAGGCAGCCTTCGCAGGCGAGTGCTATGTTTGTGATCTCAGAGGCTGCCCCAAAAAGAGTTGAGTGATTTCAGCCAGTTGTGATTCCTTCGGATTTGCAAAGATTCGATGGAGAGCACGATGGCCTGGACTGAAACCACCCGGCGGCAATATGAGCGTCAGACGAGCCGATATGCAAGCGATGTTACGGATCGCGAATGGGGATTTATAGCTGGCTTCATGCCCGCACCTCGCCGTCTCGGCCGTCCCCGCAAGACCGACTTGCGCGAGGTTGTGAACGCGCTTCTCTATATCGCTTCAACAGGGTGCCAGTGGCGAATGCTGCCCAAGGATTTTCCACCCTGCTCTACGGTGCAGCGATATTTCTATGAGTGGCGGGCGATGGATCTTTGGTCACGGATCAACCACCACCTCGTTATGGAGGCCCGGGAACTGGAGGGGAAAGATGCCTCTCCGACGGCGGGCGCCATCGATAGCCAAAGTGTCAAAACGACCGAAAGTGGTGGTATCCGGGGCTTCGATGCGGGCAAGAAAATCAAGGGTCGCAAGCGCCACATTGTTGTCGACACGCTTGGGCTGATGGTCGGCCTCATGGTACACAGCGCCGATATCCAGGACCGCGACGGTGCTCCCGATCTCCTCAAATCCATTCGCAACCGCTGGCCATGGCTCCTCCATGTCTTTGCCGATGGCGGCTATGCGGGCGAAAAACTGAAGAAACGGCTGCAGAAAATCGGCAAATGGACGATCGAAATCATCAAGCGCTCTGACCAGGCCAAGGGTTTTGAGATCCTGCCCCGCCGCTGGGTCGTCGAGCGCACATTCGCGTGGCTTGGCCGATGCCGAAGGCTGGCAAAGGACTTCGAAAAATCCATCGCTTCAGCAGAAGCCTGGATATCCATCGCCCACATCCGCCTGCTCACCAGGCGTCTCGCAAGGTATGGATATCGTTGATGCCTTTTCGAGTCCGACTCTCACACTTCGAAGAAAACCGTCTCCCTCTGTCCTTGAAGGCGGATTGTGATGTGAAAGGCGGCATCATCGATCTTTTCTGCGATAAGCGTAGCACGCTCATCACTCGACAGGAGAGCCAAGATCGGGTCTTCATCATTAGAGACTTCATCTGCGAAATAGATTCTCGTGTATAATCTGCGGTTCAATCCCTTTCCAAAGATGGAAAGCGCAACGTGAGGCGCCTGTAAGATCCCTGCGGATGTCGGAACACGACCCGGTTTCACAGTGTGAAATGTGAAGGAGCCAGACTCATTGCAGTGGGTGCGGCCAAAGCCCGTGAATGATGACTTTCGTGGGTTGATTTGTGCACCTACAAAATTGCCATTTCCATCAGGCTGCCAGAGTTCGATCATACCATCAGGGATGGCATGATCATCTCCGTCGATGAGCGTTCCCGAAATTGAAATGCGCTGTCCCACAGCATCGTCGGTGGCGAGGTTCCTTCCAAAAATAGGAGGGATCGTTTGATAGTCGTCTGGCGTCAGGCAGTAGGCATAGAAGGGACCGACTGTCTGAGATGGTGTGATCGTCATCGGGGCTTCAATGCGCATGAGTTTCCTCGAAATAGTTCCCGTTTCGGCCCCGCAGAACAATGTCAAAGCGGTAAGTTAAGCCCCATTCAGACTGTGTAGCCTCAAGATCGAGCGAAGCCACCAGTCCTCTCTTTGAGAAATCCGGCGCTGCATTATAGATGGAGTCATATCTGAGCAGGGGATCGCCCTCGAAGTAGAGTTGGGTGACCAAGCGGCTCAAAAATGACGGCCCGAATAAAGAGATGTGAATGTGGCGTGGACGCCAGACGTTGTGCAGTCCCACGACCGGATAAGCACCAGGAATAATCGTAATAAATGAATATGAGCCGTCGCTTCCGGTAACGGTACGGCCAGCGCCCGAAAAGTTTGGGTCAAGGGGTGCTAAGTGCTGATCTAACTTATGAATATAGCGACCAGCTGCGTTCGCCTGCCAGATTTCCAATAGTGCGTTTGGAACGCCGCGGCCGTCTTCATCGATAACACGCCCCGTAATTCGAATGCGCTCTCCTATCGGCTCTCCGTCATGCTGACGAGTCAGATCCGAGTCTTCTGGACGAACACTTTCGTGTCCATACACAGGCCCGTACAACTCCGTAGCAGTCTGCGGAATATATCTTAAGGGCCGGGATGGAGCGCGCTTTCTGGTAAAGATGTAGGCCGGCGTATCATAAGGCGGATGCATGCCGACGCTATCGGAGGGATATTCCGCCGGCACTTCGGGCCAGTCGGGGAGGAACAAGGCCATGAGCACTTACCTGTTCATATAATCTAAACACTGTTCAATAAGCTAGAACACTTTTTCTTGCCCGTCAACGGGGCCTGTCGCAAATTTTCTTGGTTAACGGCCTGTTGACCACCAGCGGAGAAATTGCCGCTCCCAATGTAGCGGAGCGTAGCCATGATTCTGAATGCCATTGCCGACAAGCTGAAGCGCCAATCAAAGGACGACTTCAAAGGTCGGCATTTCGAGGCATGGCTCATCATGCAGGCAGTGGCCTGGTATCTGCGCTATCCGCTCAGCTATCGAGACCTTGAGGAGATGTTTCGGGAACGTGGTTTCGAGGTCGATCACAGCACTGTCAACCGCTGGGTTTTGGCTTATGCGCCGATGATCGAGAAGCGGCTTCGCCAGTTCCGACGCCCGCATTGTGGTTCGATCCGGATCGACGAAACGTACGTGAAGATCCGCGGCAAGTGGCGCTATCTGTACCGGGCGATCGATAAGCATGGAAACCCGATGGATTTCCTGCTGGCGGCCAGGCGCGACCTGGATGCTGCAAAGAGGTTCTTCCGCAAAATGCTCAAAGACGAGCCCCTGTTATCGCCTAAGAAGATCGGCACGGATGGAGCGAATACCTTCCCATCCGCGATTAAAGCATCGGTAGATGATGGTCTGCTTCAGCCCAACCCCGTGCACTACGTCACAAAGCATCTCCAACAACGCATCGAGAGTGACCATTTTCGGGTTAAGAAGAACATGCCCAAGATCGGCGGCTTCCAATCCTTCAAAACGGCGCGTCGGACAATCGCAGGCTTCGAAGCCATGCTCTGGCTGAAGAAGGGCTTCGGCTTTTCCGGCGTGTGGACCGTAAATGATCAGAACGATCTGCTCGCGCACCT
>NZ_SMUV01000033.1 GCF_004358185.1 Antarcticimicrobium luteum | reverse complement strand
CGTACGTCCATGGCAGCCCCACACGCAAAGAACTCACCTTAGCACGGGCCGCAACGACGAAGATGACCCCCATGTTTTGTCCACTCCCGTTGGATTTCTCATCTCACAATTAAGGGCTACGCGACACTTGGCTTTCAACCGGGCGCGCGGGAACGACAGGGTTCCCGCAGGCTACCTGCTGGGGTTCATGCGCTGATGGCGAACCTCGCCCGGTTCGGTAAGCTGACTAGCCGAAGCGACGACGCCAAGACAGGCGGCTGACCCGCGGGAGCGTGAGCTGCACGATCAGATCAAGGCCGCACCCAGCGGCAACCGGCAGTTTCACGAGCCAGACCTGTGTCGCCTCATCGGGCAGGCAGCCTACGACGCACGGGTCATCGATGTCATCCGGCAGTTCGGCTGTCCAAGGTTCACCGCGACGCTCGCCGTTCATGTGAGGGCCGTGATGGCCGGCGAGATTTCACGATGAAAGATGACCGGCTCATGCTGCTTTGCCACAATGTGGTTGGTCGGCACGGCCCAGTTATCCGGGCACATCAGCAAACTGCTCCAAGTCGGCGCCTGTGGTGACCAGGCTTCGCTCTGTGAGGATTATAGACTACTCTTCGACGCTATTGGGCGAGATCAAACACCTACCGCTCCTTGAGTATCAATCGGCCCTTCACTCTTTTTGGGGGGCCTTATCCTGAAGAACAGCGCGTACAGCACCGGCACGGCAATCAGCGTCAGGATCGAGGCGAAGGCGAGACCACCCATGATCGTCACCGCCATGGACGCAAAGAACGCGTCGGGCAGCAGTGGGATCATGCCGAGAATCGTTGTTCCGGCCGCGAGCACCACGGGCCGTAGACGGCTGACCGATCCATCCATCACGGACTGGTAATCTGGAACACCATTTGCACGTTGCAGGTCGAATTCCTCGACAAGAACGATGGCGTTCTTCATCAGCATCCCCGAAAGCGACAGGAAGCCGAGCAATGCCGTGAAGGTGAACGGCAGTCCGGTGAACAACAGCCCCAGAACCATACCGGTCACCGACATCGGCACGACAAGCCACAGGATCAGCGGCTGACGGATCTTGTTGAACATGAGGATCGAGATCGTCAGCATGATGAGAAAACCGAGCGGCAGCTGCTTGCCAAGGCTTTGCTGTGCTTCGCCGGCGCTTTCGAATTCGCCGCCCCACTCCATGGTGTAGCCCTCCGGAAGCGGCATCGCCTCGATCTGTGCCCGGACACTTCTGAAGGCTTCGTCGGCCGTCAGGTCGTCGCGTGCGCCACCGAGCGCGGTGATCGTTCGCTCCCGGTCGCGCCGGTGAATGAGCGCCTCGGCAAGGCGTGTCTCCAGGCTTTGCACCAGGTTGGCCATGGGAACATATGCGCCTGCTCCGGCGGACCAGACCGGCAGGTCGCGCACATGATCTGTGCCGGTGCGTTCGCTCTCGGGCAGGCGGAGCAGGATCGGGATCACCTCGTCGCCCTCCCGCAATTCGCCGACACGCAGACCCGAGGTTCCGAGCCGAATGGTGTCCGCGATGGCGCTCCGCGTGGCACCGGCAAGCCGCATCCGGGATTCGTCCACATTCGGCTCAATGAGCAATTCTCGTTGCCTCCAGTCCGTGCGAGGATTTGTGATCGTCCCGGCGTCTCTGAAGATCCCGATCGCATCATCTGCCAGCTGGCGCAGGATGATGGGGTCGGGCCCCGAGAAGCGGACAGCGACATCGGCACCGGAAGGCGGTCCGAACACGATCTCTTCGACCCGGATCAGGGCATGGGGAAATTGCGCCGGGAGGTCCTGGTTGAGCCTGGCTGCGATGGAGGGGATCCGTGTAGCATCGGCAACCCGGACAATCAGCTGGCCATAACTGGAATCGGCCTGCTCGGGATTGTAGGTCAGCATGAAGCGGCTTGCGCCACGCCCCACCAGCGTGGTGACGTCCGTCACGGCCTCCTCTTCACGAAGTATCGCTTCCAGCCGAAGCATTTCACGGTCCGTGATATTGATGTCGGTTCCTTGCGGCATCTGGAACTCGACGTAGAAAAGTGGCGTGTTGGACGCAGGGAAAAACGCCTGCTTCACCTGACCGAAGGCCATCAGCGACCACACCGTGATCCCCACAACCGTCAGAACGACGGGGATACGGGCCCGCAGCGCAAGCCAGAGAATCCCACGATAGGTGCTGTAGAACGCCCCTTTGTAAGGGTCGTCCGAGGTGTTCTTGGGTGCTTTGAGCAGCAGTTTGCCAAGATAGGGCGTGACGGTGACCGCAAGGATCCAGCTTAGCAACAGCGATATGGCGATCACGGCGAAAAGTGAGAACAGGAATTCTCCCGTCGCATCGGGCGACAGACCGATGCCAGAAAAGGCCATGATCCCGATGACCGTTGCGCCGAGAAGGGGAACGGATGTCGAAGTTTCGGTTTCGGCTGCGGCGTCCTCGGCGCTTTTTCCGCGCGCCATGCCGATCACCATCCCTTCGGTGATGACGATCGCGTTGTCGACCAGCATCCCCATCGCAATGATCAGGGCTCCAAGGCTGATCCGCTCCATCTGGATGCCGAAGATCGACATGAAGAACAGGGTCGAGAAAACGGTAAGCCCAAGGGTCGCCCCCACCACGAGGCCCGCGCGCCAGCCCATGGTCAGCATCAGGGCGCCTACCACGATGACGATGGACTGAGCCAAACCCACCAGGAAGCTGGAAACGGCCTGATCGACGACGACGTGCTGTTCGTAGATCGGGGTGATCTCGACCCCTTCGGGCAGGTTCTCTTTCAACTGATCCAGGCGGACGGATACGGCTTCGCCGACCTCGACGACGTTGCGGCTCGTTAGCGCCGAGACGCCGAGCGTGAAGGCGGCGGCTCCATTCTGGCGGATGATCTGACTGGGCTGTTCGGTTTCTTCCCGGGTGACGCGTGCGACGTCGTAGACCGATACCTGCCCGACTTCACCGGCGAGGCCCAGCCGTAGGGTCTCGATCCCTTCTGGTGTGATGTAACCCGGCGGCACCGAGAGGCCGATGCGCGCCGGGCCCTCGCTCAGTTCGCCATTCTGGAAGACCTGGTTCTCGTCGCGCAACAGGCCGAGGAGTTGATCGGGCGGAAGGCCGAGTTCGGCAAGAACCGCAGAGGGAATTGCAATATTAATAACCTCCTCGGTCAGGCCTTGCACATCCACTTTCGCTACACCGTCGACTGTCACAAGGCCCACGCGCAGGTTCGTTGCGAGATCCCGTTGCTCCTGCGGGCTCAATCCTTCGGTCGTGACGGCATAGAACATCCCGAAAACATCACCGAAATCGTCGTTGATGATCGGGGCCTGCGCCCCGGCAGGAAGTTGCCCTTCTACATCGCGGATGCGCCGCCGCATCTCATCCCAGACCTGGGGGATTTCGTCCGGACCGTAGCTCGTCTCGATTTCCACGGTGATCTGGGCCATTCCCGGCATCGATCTCGACTCGATCCGATCGAGCTGCATCATCTGCTGAAGCGCATCCTCGATGACGTCAGCTACTTCTTCCTCGACTTCCACCGCTGTCGCACCCGGATAGGGGACGAAAACAAGTGCGGTCTTTAGAGTGAAGCTTGGATCCTCGAGACGGCCGACTGTGTTCAGCCCCCAATACCCGCCAAACAGGCAGAAGATGATGATGAGCCAGACCGCCACCGGACGCTGGATGCTCGTACGAGAAATACTGAGTGCCATGAGACGATCTTCCGTTCTGCCCAAGGAAAGGAAAGGAATTATAAGCCGGCGGCGATGACGGACTGGCTTTCGCTCAGTCGCCACCAGCCACCGGACACAACCAATTCGTCACCCTCCAGCCCGTCAAGAACGACAATGTCGTTCTCGAAAGGCAGGCCCAACCGGACCGTCCTTCGCGTGACCTTACGGGATGCTTCGTTGTAAACCCAAACGGATGGTTCGGACCGGCTCGTCGTATCCACCGCCGATACGGGGATGACCACGGCTTGTCCCGTGTCGGCATCGGCTGAGACAGCGATGCCGACATCAGCCGTCATGCCCGGCAGCAGACGTGGATCGATTTCGCCGGTAATGGCAAATTCCAGATCATATGTTTGCGTCGTTGGGTCTGCATCGGTTGAAAAGGATCGCAGTTCGAGCGACACAGTGTACCCGGGCACTGCCGGAAAGCTGGCAGTAATGTCGAAGGCGTCGGGCGTCGCGCGCGCAATAGCTGCCAGTTCCTCGGGCAGGGAAATCACGACCCGCATTTCGCTAAGATCTTGCAGACGCGCAACAGGCGCTGCCGTCGTGGTATTGACGAATTCCTCGACGAAGGTTCTGGCCACAATCGCATCGAACGGGGCCAATATACGCACTTGCGATAAGCGCCGCTCGGCTTGACGAAGCTGTACTTGCGCCTGCGCAAATTGCGCCTGCGCCGTCTCGAGCCGGGCATCTGCGGCAACACCCCTCTCTGCGAGATCGGCGGCGCGCTGAAGCTCGGAATTTGCGAGATTGTAAGACGCCTGCGCCCGGTCCAGAGCAAGTTCAAAGTCGACCCTGTCGAGCTCCGCTATGATGTCGCCATTGCGGACCCTGTCGCCTGACTGAACGGCAAGATGCACGATCTGCCCAGGTATCTGGAAGGCAATATCGACGGTTCTGGCAGGTTCGACGCGGCCCGCGACTGTGCGGGTCTGAGTGATCGTGCGCGAGACCGCTTGGGTCAGCTCGACAGTGACGGGTCGACCCGCCTGGGGGGCGGGTGCCAAACCCGCCGGATCGGCCGCCGTTTCAGTCTGGGCCACAACGGAGGAAAGCACCGTCGGCAGAAACGGCGCCGCAAGGGCGGCGAGCGCCGCGACCGAAACGACGACGGCGAGACCTTTCATGCTAGTGTGTCTTTTCTTCAAGTTCATCGATCATGGTCCTCAACCGTTCGACGACACGCCGTTTGAGATCGGCGCCACCGTCAGGAAGTTTAAGAAGTCTCTGAAATCGCAGACCCTGGATTGCGAGCGCGGCAATCATTGCTGCCGGAGCGTCTTGCGTTTCAGAAAGGATACGTTCGATATCGCCGGTCAGCTCTTTGCGGAGCGGGTCGAGCAACTGCGGATCGGAGGCTGCTGCCGCGAGTATCGCCATGGACAGATCATCATCCACGCCCTCCGTTTGAACGATGGTCTCAAGATGCCCCCGTAATGTGCGTGACGACTGGTTCTCCGGGAGCCTTTCAAAAAGTTCGCGATGCGCAGTGAGCATTTGGTCCAGAAGCCCGGCCAAAAGAGCTTTCTTGCTTGGATAGTTGTAAAGAACGCCGCCCTTGCTCAAGCCGGCTTCTCTGGCCACGGACTCGATCGTGACCTTCCCGGCACCCTCTCGCATGGCGACGGTCCTTGCCGCCTCGAGGATCCGGCGCGACGCGTTGCCGCCGACCTCGGAGTGCGGGCGCTCATGCATGACTGTACCATCCGGTCGGTTAAGTTCAGCGGGGAAGTAGGTCGCTTCCACGACCGCGTCAAGCCTCCGCGAAGGCAATTGGTGTCAGCATGGACGAACGGCCCACGCGCGGATGTTGCTGCATCACGTCGCGCGAGGCTGTCCTATGTCTGAATAGATCTTCAAAAAGGCGTCAACCGCTCTTTTGGCATGATCTGAAACGTCGATCTTTGGGTCGAGGGTCAGCAATCGAGGCATGATGACGCCTGACACGGAAAGGTGAATCAACTGTCCGGCAGCGCTTAGATGGTCTTCTACGTTGAGGGCTTTCGCGTCATGAAGAGCGTGCAAGACTTGGCCGACATGCCTTGTGGCCAGCTTCGGCCCGGCCTTCATGTATATTTCGCCGGCCTCGGGCAAAACTGAAACCGCGCCGATGCACGCACGCAGTAGCCGAATATAGTCGTCGTCAAGCACAAGGTTGATCAAGCGCCGTGAAAGCTCTTCGAGGATGGCCCGCGGGTCCAGGTCTTTGGGAAGGGGCCGAGAGATTGCCGCCGAGAGCCTGGCGCATTCCGTGTCCACAACGATGAGAAACAGTCGTTCCTTGCTTGGGCTATGCGCATAGAGCGTCGCTTTGGACACGTTGGCTTCCTCTGCAATCGCATCGACGCTTGCCCCTTCGAAGCCACATCGCAGGAAAATGGTCCGGGCACCCCTGAGCACGTCATCGGCTTTGCTGTTCCTCATGCTCACCATCTCCATCAACTTTGGCGTTTTTGTACAGTCAGACAAAGCAGGGTCAATTTTGTGGAAACTACAAGTAACGCAACAAATGCCGTTCCGTTTGGGACCGAAAAACGTGCCTACGTTTGATCCTCTCGAAAGCCTCCCTCCACGACGGCGCAGTTTTTTGACGTTCAGGCGGTGGCACTGCTCAAGCCGGTCATCGTAACGACCACAAACACGTAACCTAAGAGGAACTCGTTCGTGCAATCATCGGGATTGGGACAGAGGCGCAAGGCCCTACTGAACAGGATGCCGGGCCTCGCGTGCTGCAGGCGACGCTCCCGCATCCGCGGCTTCAGTCAGCCGTACAGTCGCGTAGTGCAAGATGGCAGTTGGGATAAGTGCAATCAGGAAGATCAGCGTGACCACAATAAATCCGTCACGAAAGGCCAAGGTATTGGCTTGGATCACGACGGTCTGGCCAAGGAATTGCGCGGCAGTCGCAAAAATCTGAGTGTCCGGCAGCCCCGCGCCCCGCAAGATCCCGCTCACCTCCCGAAGGAATGTCATCGTTGCGAGATTATCGCTGGTTTGCGTGGCGGCCAGAGCGTCCGCATGCAACATCGTACGTCGTTCCATGAGCACCGCCAGAAGATTGACGCCGAAGGCGCCCCCGAGCTGGCGCACAAAATTTATTGCCCCCGACCCCTGCCCGATCAGATCGCGAGGAAGAGTTTTCAATGGGCCTGCAGAAATCGCGGGAAACACGAAACCAAGACCGATCCGCGACAGGATCGTCCACCAGGCCAAGGTCCAAAAGCTTGTGTTGATCTCGACCACCGACGACAACCAGGAGGACCAGGCGAATATCGCCATGCCGGCTCCGATCAACAGTGCGGCTGGGACCTTGTCCGACAACCGTCCCGCCAGCGGAAAGACCAGCACCAGCACGAACCCTGATGGCATGAGCAGCAGCCCCGCCTGCGTCGGCGTGAACCCCTGGATCGTCTGCACGAACAACGGCACAAGATAGGTGGAACCGAAAAGGCCTGCCCCCATGATGAAGGATACCACAGAGGCTGCGGCGAAGGGCACGTTGCGGAACAGCCGCAAGTCCAGCATCGGCTTTGACGTATGCAACTCCCACATCACGAAGCCGGTCGCAGCCGCTGTCGCAATCGCGAACTGAATCAGGATCGGATCGGACCCCCAGCCCAGCCGCTGCGCGTTGGTAAGCGCATTGAGCAACGAGGCGAGAAAGACTGCAAGCAGTCCGAGACCAGTCCAATCGAAACCTGGCCGTGGCCCGGTATTGTCCCGGCGCGGCACAAACAGATTGGCAAGCGCCATGGCCATGATCCCGGGGGGAAGCCCGAGGTAGAAAACCCAGCGCCAGTCGAACGCGTCGATCAGCAAGCCGCCGATCCAGGGCCCCAGTGCAAGTGCCAGTACCACCCCGATGCCAAAGATACCCATTGCTGCGCCGCGCTTTTCAGGGGGAAAGACACGAAACAGCAAGATCATGCTCAGTGGTTGGACCACACCTGCCGCCGCGCCCTGTACGACGCGCGCAAGCGTCAGAACACCTTCGTTGGGCGCGATCCCTCCAAGGACCGATCCCACGATGAAAACCGTAAGCGCCACGTTGAGTGATAGGCGCAGACCGAAAGCACGGTCCGCCCAATCCCCAAGCAGCATGGTCGCCGTCATCGCCGCAAGAAAGCCGGTCGAAAGCCATTGCGCCTGAACCGCACTGATCCCGAAGGCGCCCATCACATCAGGGATGGCGACATTCACGATCGTCGTGGACAGAACGACTGAAATCGTTGCGATCATGACGGTTGCGGTCGCATAGGCTCGATAGGCCGGACCGTATTTCTCGAAAAGCGCGTCAGTCTGCGACATCGATACTCAACACTACCATTAAGCCGGGTGGCAGAACCTCACCTTCTGTCTCGATTGACACTCGGATTGGCACCCGTTGGGTGACCTTGGTGAAATTGCCGCTTGGGTTGGGGCTTGGAAGCAAGGCAAACTGGCTTGTGGCGGCACCCCCGATCCGCTCCACCACGCCGTGAAAGGTACGGCCGGGATAGGCATCGACCGTGATCGAGACGGGCGCTCCGATGCGGATCCTACGCAAGTCCGTTTCTTTAACATTCGCGTCCACCCAGACCTCATCCGGGCGATGATAAATGAGCAGCCGCGTGCCCGGGGTCACATATTCACCCTCGTCCACGAAGGACGCATCCACCACCCCGTCAAAAGAAGCCAATACCCCTCTGTTTCGCAGATCGATCAGCCGCTGCGCCCGCTCTGCCTCAAGGCCTGTCCGTTCTGCCACAATCCGCGTTATCTGGTGCTCAATGACCGCGATTTGTGCGGCTTCAGACTCCACAGTGCCCAGATTGGCCCGGGCGGCCACAATCGCTGCGGCCGTCGCAAGTTCCTGCTGACGCGCCACGTCCAGTCTGCTTTGGGCGTCCTCCGCGCTCTGAGTAGTTGCGATCTGTCGGCTTTCCAGTTCAGCGATCCTGTCGAAATGGCTTTATGCGTTTCGCAACTCCGACTCACTTGCAGTATGGTTTGCCTCGGCTGCGGCTATTTGGGCTCGGGCGGCGGCACGGCGGCTTTCAACCTGCGTTCGGATCATATCCTGCTGCGCGCGCAATTGCGCGACCTGCGCGCCAAGCGCTTCTATCCGCGCCTCTGTGCCTTCCACGACAAGTTCTGCCTGATCCGTGTCTATAGACACCAGCACATCCCCCGCCGCAACACGCGTGCCCGTCGTCACCGCAATCGCTTCGACCTCGCCGCTGACCTCGCTCGAAACGGTGACAAGGCTGGCAGCAATTCGCGCATCGTCGATCGAGACCTGTGACCACCGCCCGCCGAGCCAGCGCCCGCCGAAGACCACAAGCGCTATAATCATCAGAATGAGAATGCCAAGGCGCAGCGGTTTGAAACGACGGCGGGCAGGTGCAGGGTCCGAGGGCTGGGATGGCGCCGCTGCTGCAGCTTCCTGAGTTAACTCAACGAGCTTGGGCTTAAGTGCATCGCTATCCGTGCAAATATCGCGGGGCTTGTTCACTCGGTTTGCTCCAGACGTTCGGCAATCAATGTAAGGACGCGGAGCGCTGTCGAAAGGTCTTCCGCAACCACCCCGGCAAGAAGCTCACTCCGCGTTGCATCGGTGATTTTGCGGATCTCGTTCAGAATAGGCACTGCGGTAGTTGTCACGCGGACGCGCTTGACCCGGCGGTCGTCCGGGCAAGGCTGCCGCTCGATCAGGCCCTGTCCTTCAAGCCCGTCGAGAAGGCGCACCAAAGTCGGTCCCTCGACCCCGAGCGTTGTGGCAAGCTCGCGCTGGGTCAGGCCGTCCGCCCGCGACAGTTCCAGTAGCGCCATCCAGCGCGCCTGCGTCAGCCCCATGGTCCGCAGGCGCGAATCCAATCGGGTCCGCCAACGCCTGGCAACTTTTCCCAATTCGACGGCAAATTCTGCTTCTTTAGAAGTCAACTTTGTTTGCATCCTAATAGATAGGATGCTACCTATAAATCTAGGTAGATAGAATATCAACTCGGAAATTCGTGAGATGTATCGCACAATCCTTCTGGCCTACGATGGCACGACCGAAGGACGGCTGGCGCTGCGCGAAGGTGCTCGGCTGGCCCAGATTTGTAATGCGGAGGTGGTGCTGCTGGCGGTGGTCGACATGTCCATCGGCGCATCGATGGCGGGAACTGCGGTGCCCTATGCGTCCCCCTACGACATGGACGAATACAAAAAGATCCTGGACGAAGGCGTTGCACGGCTGAAACGAATGGGGCTTTCGCCGCGTGCGCGTTTTGAAACCGGTGATCCGGCGGACCGCATCGTCACTGTCGCCAATTACGTGCAGGCCGATCTTGTCGTGGTCGGCCATCATAAATACGGGCTCCTGAGCCGCTGGCTTCATCCCTCGGTGACCGCGGCCCTCGTAGACCGATTGTCATGCAGTCTCTTGATCGCGAGGCACGAGGTTGAAGATGCCGACCTGTTCGCGGCAGGCGAGACAGGCTGAGTGTCGACCTGCTTTGATCATAGGATTTCGCGTTGCTGCTAAATCGGGTCATGCTCAATTTGTGTGGCGCCACTATGCTGAGACCGAAAAATTCAGGAGGCATAGCCGTGATCTCAAAGAACCACTGGTCGCCCGAGAACGATCTTTCGGTTCAAAGCCTTGAGCGAAGTGAAGCGGGCGGGTTACGGAGAGCACCTCTACAGTCAACAGGTGCGGCGAAATCTGCCGTAGCCTTCAGTTCGTAGTACGCCACATCCGATACCGTCCCTGCCCAGTCAGCTCACGGACTAGACCCTGCGCTTCCATCCAAGAGAGGTTGCGCTGGATGGCGGCTCGGCTCGAGCTTGTCAAAGCCTCTGCCATTGGAGCGGATACAAGGGGCCATTCGGTAAACGCGGCGCGCAAGGAGCGAGGGGTCTTGCCCGAGAGGGAGGTCATCGCGATTTCTGCCCGCGCTGACCATGCCTCGATATCGTCAAGGTGCCGCATTCCGGTCAAACATGCGGTGTCCATCCCTTCGAGCCAGCGCGCCAAACGGTCAGCAGGTGGGCCGCCAGTGCGCAGCCCCCCTGCCCCGCCCATGGCCACAGGCGCAAAGACTGCCCCCTTTTCCTCGCTGACCGCGATCCTTGCGGCGGTGACTGCCGCCTCCATTCGATCTCCCTGCTGCCCGAGACCCGCGAGGCTCCAGAGGTGAAAGCCCATGCAAGCACGGGTGATCGGGTGCAGCTCGACGGCTTGCGCCATCAGGTCCAGCCAACCGCCCGCGCGATCCGCGAAGGGCTCGGCTTCATCCGCCATGTTCGCGGGATCGCGGCGATCGAGGAAGGCGGAAAGGTCCACCTCTGGTCCTGGCCCCCCTGTCAGACGGCGCACCGCCCAACCGATACGCGCGAGTGCGGCGCTGTCGTCTTGCAGGCCAGAAATGCGCATGGATATCCAGAGCGCCAGCCGATCCGGGCCGATGCGGTCACCCACAAACCAGCTGAGGCCGGCAGCCTCGATCAGAGCAAGCCTGTGCCGCCATCCTTCCGGACCGCGCTTCAGCCGGTCATCCAGTGCGCCGACGCGACCGGCCACACGGGCAAGACGGGCGGCATGACCCGCCTCTGCTTTCCGCCAATCGTCGAGGACCTCGGCTTCACGCGGATCGGCCCGTGGTCCGGGTGGCAGATAATCCGGCTCTTCTTCCATTGGACCGGGCAGGAACCAAAGATCGTCCTCGGACGATTCCTCGACCTCTTCAGCGTCGAGGAGGAGAGCATCATATTCATCATGTAAAGCAGGCGCTTGAAGCTTCATATGTGCAAATTACTGATATTTTGCATTTTACCCAAGTGTTTTGTCAGAGTGCGCCCACGTTCCTCATATAGCACGCGCGGGGGAGGGTCGGCGAGGGCTCTCTCATCGCGCTCAGCCTATGGAAACCAAGGGCTTTCCGTTGAGCAGGGCCACAGAGAGCGCCCTTGCATCCGTTTACAAACGGTCGTTTATTGGTGATACATAAAATTGCAAACGGCCCGTTTTCATGTCCCTGATAGGCTATGCCCGCGTTTCCACAGAGGATCAGACCCCCCTGCCCCAGTCCGAGACGCTGCAATCGGCGGGCTGTGCCGAGATCTTTGAAGAGCACGCCTCAGGCGGCAATCGCGCGCGTCCTGTGCTCGCGCGGGCGCTCGAACGGGTCCAGAGCGGCGATACGCTGGTCGTCGTGCGGATCGACCGGCTTGCGCGGTCTCTGTCGCACTTACTGGAGGTGATCGAGCGTCTGGAGGCCAAGGGAGCTTTCTTCCGCTCGCTGCAGGACCCCATCGACACCGCCTCCCCTCAAGGAAAATTCACATTGCAGGTTCTGGGCGCCGCGGCGGAGTTCGAGCGCGCGCTAATACGTGAGCGCACGAAGGCCGGGCTTGTCTCTGCACGCGCCAAGGGCCGCGTTGGTGGCAATCCTGGGCTTCGCACCAAAGACCCCGCCGCGCTGCGCAAGGTGCGGCTGGCACGACAGGACGGCTACATGGAGCGCCTGAACGAGACCGCGCAGGATTGGGTGCCCCATGTGCGCCGCCTACGGCCGGATATGGCCTGGGAAGACGTGCTGCGGATTATCAATGCCCCCCTGCCCCAAGACCGCCGTTGGACGCAAAGCCGCCTGCTCCGTGCCGTGAAGGCATATGTGCGGGATGGGTTCCTGCCCGCTGAAGTGCTTGGACGCGCTGGACGCCGCAAAACCGACGATCGCCTGCCTGCGATTGTTGCGGCCATCAAAGGTTCGGACCCGGATATCACGCTACAGGCGATCTGCGACCGGTTGGAAGCCATGCGTGAGCGGACTCCACGGGGACGCACAAGCTGGCAACCGTCATCCGTCAGGATGCTGTTGGAACGGGCGGAGCGACTTGGGTTGCTGGTCAGGCAAATGGATTGACGATGCGCAGCCGATCCTCGACCAGCAATCCGTCGTGCATGTCCTCAGTCCACAAAGTCGTGCACCCAGCGATCAGCGCGGCAGACACGATCATCGCGTCATAGACCGATAACTGGTACTTCTCTGCCAACGCGCGACCGACTTGATGGGTTTGAACCGTTAGGCCCTCGACAGGGCATACGGACGTAATACCCTCAAGAAACGCTCCGGTATCTTCCCAACTGAGCCCAGCTTTCCGTCGGCAATTGACCATCGCTTCGTTCAGGACCTGAACGCTGATCCGGGGTCCCTGCCCCAGAATTTCCTCCGCCCTCTCAGCCTTTGGACCATCGTCGAGCAGGTAGAGCACAACATTCGTGTCTGCGAATTCAGCGCTCATGCGCGGCGTCGCGGCTTAGACGCGCATCCTTGGGCAGTTTTCTGCGAAACCGCCTCAGCCCTTGTAGAACTTCATCGGCGCGAGGTTGGCGTCTCACAAGAATGGTTCCATCGTCCTTTACCAGGTCAACCTGATCGCCTTCCTTTAAGCCGAGTTCCCTCACAAGATCCGCTGGTAGCCGGACGGCAAGGGAGTTTCCCCATTTGGCAACTTGCATCTTGTCCTCTCAGGCATGGATAAACATCCAATAATGTATATCCAGAACTGCCAAAAGGCAAGTTTTGGTGCGCTCAAAAGCCATGTTGGAGCCCCCCGAAAAGAGTTCTCCCCTGTCCCTTTTCGTGAGATGCGGTGCGTTACACCATGCAGCAGGAAGCCTAACAGCCTTGTGTTCGGTGAGGACTCGCCCACTAGATGTGGAAAAACCTTGCGCGAATCCGACTCTTGCGCCAATAGTCACGGAAACGAGGCAAAAAACGTCAATTTCCGTGAACACGCCAAAGACGCGATGTCTCGGAAGCGAGAGGGCAGATGGATAATACCTTTGTGCATGAGGATCTCAACGCGGTGATCCGCCAGCATTCGGAATGGCTGGCGAACCAGTTGCATTCGCAACGTGAGAGCCTGTTTCCACCCGATGCCGAGAAGACCATGCGCAAATTCACCTCTGGTGAGGCTGCGGCGCTGCTCGGCGTAAACGATTCCTATCTTCGCAAACTCAACTTGGATGGCAAAGGGCCTTCTCCCGAGCTGACCGCCGGCAACCGTCGTCTTTACTCGGCGCAGGATATCCAGGCGCTGCGTGTGCTTCTTGAAAAAACCGCTCGCAAGCCGGGCGATTACGTTCCCGGACGACGAGAAGGTGATCATCTTCAGGTCATCGGCGTGATGAATTTCAAGGGCGGGTCCGGAAAAACAACAACCTCTGCCCATCTCGCCCAACGGCTTGCCCTGCGCGGATATCGTGTGCTGGGCATTGATCTTGACCCACAAGCTTCCTTCACCGCGCTGCACGGCGTTCAGCCGGAATTGGACCTCGAAGATGGCGGCACTCTCTACGATGCGATCCGCTATGAGGACCCGGAGCCGATCCGGTCGGTCATCCGCAATACCTATATCCCCAATTTGGACTTGATCCCCGGCAACCTCGAACTGATGGAGTTCGAGCACGACACCCCGCGCGCGCTGGCGCAGGGCAATGCCGGACTTTTCTTCTTCCGCGTCAAGGAGGCGCTGGCCCAGGTCGATGAAGACTACGACGTGGTCGTCATAGATTGCCCTCCGCAGCTTGGCTTTCTGACCATGTCCGCCCTGTCCGCGGCCACGGGCGTTCTGGTGACCATCCATCCAGAGATGCTCGATGTGATGTCCATGTCGCAATTCCTCCGCATGACAGCCGACCTCATGGACGTGATCGCCGAGAGCGGCGCTGACATGTCTCATGACTGGATGCGCTATGTTTTGACCCGCTACGAGCCGCAGGATGCGCCGCAGAACCGCATCGTGGCTTTCCTGCGAACAATGTACGGCGAAGCCGTGCTGAATTCGCCCATGTTGAAGTCCACAGCCATCTCAGATGCGGGCCTGACCAAGCAGACACTTTATGAAGTGGAACGCAGCGCGTTCACGCGTTCCACCTATGATCGCGCGATTGAGAGCCTGAATACGCTGAATGACGAGATCGCCGACCTAATCCAGAAAACCTGGGGGCGCACATGACCAGTGGCAAGAAGAAGCGCATGTCAATGCTGGACAGTCTCGCGGCAGCTGGGGCCCCCTCCCCTGCCCCTCAGACAGGTGCTGTGACACCGATGATGACCTCGAATCGCGCCCTTCGGTCCGCCCGCGACGCGGTCGATTCCCATCATGTTTGGGAACTGGACCCGGCGAGCATCGAAGACGGGCGTATGGCGGACCGGCTTGACCCGGCCGATGTACTGGATTTGCGCGATGCGATTGAGGCGAACGGTCAGACTGTTCCGATCCTCGTGCGACGTGCGCCGGGTGAAGATGATCGCTACCTTTTGGTCTATGGGCGACGCAGGCTGGAGGCGATCCGTCAGTCCGATAAGGTTACCAAGGTTCGCGCGTTAGTCACCAACCTGGATGACGACAGCGCTCTGCGTGCTCAGATTTCGGAGAACATGGGGCGGCGCGATTTGTCTTTTATTGAAAAGGCCCTGTTCGCAAAGGACCTTGTGTCGTCCGGCTTCGGAAATCAATCTCAGGTTGCAGAAATTCTTACCGTCACGAAGTCGTCCATATCTATGGCGATCGCGATCGCGGACATGGTCGGGCCGGATCTGGTACGCGCCATTGGCGCCGCCCATGGCATTGGCCGACCCCGATGGGAATCCCTTGGTCGGGCCATCGACGAGAATGATCTGGACCGCGAGGACCTTATCGGGATCGCGAAAGAGGCACGTGAAAATGCCGAGACCTCCATGGTGGTGGATGACGTTGCCTCTACCAATGACCCGTCCATCCAAGCGTTCCTGGCCGTAGAAAAGGCCGTGACCAAGGCGATTAAACCGGCCAAGTCGCCCTCCCCTGCCCCACCTTCCAGCGTCCCGCTGAAGATCGGCGGCAAACGCGGCGGCACGGTCAAACGCACTGCCAAGGGCCTATCGATCGAGTTGGCGGGTGGAGACTTCGCCGATTGGGTCGAGACGCAAGTGCATGACATGATTGAAGACCTTCACGAACGCTGGAAGCAGCGGTCGGAAGACTGAGGAAGAGCAGAAATCAAAGAAGGAGGCACGAAAAGGCAAAAGAAAAGGTCCCGCAAAGCGACCACTCCACGAGACCCTAACTTGTTTCTAGCACCTTCAAGGTAGTGTCCGGAGCTATTTTCCGCAAGTCCAAAGTGATTCGCGGACCGGGATATTTTTGTCTTTGTGAATGACAAAAATGGAATACACGCCCGTAACGCCGTTCCGGCGAACGATAGATGCTGCCATCCTGAAACATCAGGCAGCGACCCAGGAAGACCTGCCCCCAGCCGGCGCCAACAAGTGGGAGGTCCTGAGGGAGCTCGCTGCCGCTCGAGTCGCGTTCGGCTTGTCCGATCGGGATTTGACGGTGCTTCAGGCGCTGGTCAGCTTTCACCAAGCGACAATTCTCGGAGGCAATGACAGCGAATTGATTGTACATCCGTCCAACAAGGCGATTTGCGAGCGCCTGAACGGCATGCCCTGCTCGACGATGCGGCGCCACCTCTCCAACCTTGTGCAGACTGGCTTTGTTGTCCGGCGCGATAGCCCCAATGGGAAGCGCTATGCCCGCCGCTACGGCGACGAAAAGGTTGCGTTTGGGTTCGACCTCTCTCCGCTCGTTCGACGCTTCCAGGAGGTTTGTGAGGCCGCTGAGACCGTCCGGGCCGCAGAAGAGCGGTACAAGCGCCTACGTGCCACTGTAAGCCTCATGCGGCGTGACCTCGCAGGGCTGGCCGAGTACGGGCGCTCACTTCGTCCGGATCAGGGCGTCTGGGACCAATTCTCTGATCTTGCGGCCCTAATGGCCCGAGATCTTCGCAGAAAACTCGAAATGGAAGACCTTAGGCGCATCGAAGACGCTTTGGGGTCAGCTTTAGACCACGCCCGAAGCCTTCTGGATGGCTGTGAAACAGAAAATATGAGCACCAATGATGCTGTTTCTGAGCAGCACTATCAGAATTCAAATAAAGACTCTTATGATCTTGAACCTCGCTTAGAAAAAGCGCGGAGCGGAGGCGCTGTGCGCGAAACTCCAGAAGTTGCCAATAGTCCTCTGTGTTCTGAAGATGAGGGCAACTCAACGGCAACTATTGACGATCAACTGATGCCGAACATACCGCTTGGTCTCGTCCTCGCTTCCTGTCAGGAATTCAAAGCGTATTCCGAGCAGCCCGTGCGCCACTGGCACGATCTGGTTCGGGTGGCTGATGTGGTCAGGCCCATGATGGGTATTTCCCCGTCCGCGTGGGACGAGGCGAAACGCTATATGGGTCCCGAAGAAGCGTCTGTTGTGATCGTTGCAATGCTTGAACGGTTTGCGGATATCCGATCACCTGGAGGCTACTTGAGAACCCTATCTTCAAAGGCAGCAATTGGGGAGTTCTCCTGCGGTCCGATGATCATGGCCTTGATGCGGCGGGATGCTGCATGATGAGTTCACAGCTGTGAACTCGGCTGACAAGTAGGATAGCTCGGGATAGTTCACAGCTGTGAACTTCTTTCCAACACGGTCAGAGGCTGCGCTCGCGGACTTGGCCAGAAACAGGGTGCTTCGGTTGCCAGTCACACGGGCATGTCACCATCTCCAAAGAGGTTTGGAAAGAGCCTCTCTCGATAATCCAACGGAAACGCCAACCGCACCGGCGTCTTCGGCGAGGCGGAAGTCAAGTATCCGGCGGCGGTCAGTTTACTCAGCGTGTTGCGAGCAGTACGCTCGGATGTCTTGAGCACAATCTGCGCATCGCCTCGTTCCAGTGCCCCATGCTGAAGAACCGCCGAGATTAGTTCCGGCGCTCGCTTGTCATCAATGGTATCTGCAACAAGACGACGATACCGTTGGTCAAGTCCGCCGAGATCGAACAATCTTGCTGAGAAGGTGATCTGGTCGAGCGTCACCTTTAGGAACCATTCACTAAACGTCTTCAGTGCCGCTTCTGACAGGTTCCCCCGTCCGTCGCGGTCTCTGCGGCGTGGACTGTCGGCCAGATCCATCATCCGTTTGTACTCGCCCCGATCGGTTAGCCCGCGGGCCAGCCCACGTGATACGGACCAGAGCCCTTGGCCACCAATCCCCGCTGTGAGGGCCATGGCATGAGACATCAGTCTGCTGACACGGCCGTTACCATCCGGGAAAGGGTGGATGTAGTTGAGCCGGTGATGTGCAGAGGCGATCGCGATGATCCGACCGCTCGAAGACCGCGCCGCTATCTGAAATCGTTTGTCGAAATGGTCCATGAATGCCGCGACGCGCGACGATGAAGGAGGTAGGTGGCGCCCGACCGCAACCTCCCGATCATCATCCTGGCGCATGCGTCCCGGAACGATGGGCTCTTGTGTTCCGTCGGGATGTTCGATGACCCGAAACTCATCCGGCATCTCGTCGTAGAAGCTCTTATGGACCCAAGTCAGGAATTCGACGGATGTGGGGCGGGGCAGGGTGCCCTTGCGATGCATCTCGTCGATGGCCCGTTGAACGATGACGTGCGCCCGGGCCTCAAGGGCGAGGGGACGGGTTTCTTCCTCAAGCTCGGCACCAGCCAGCGCCCTTTCGATGTCGCGGGGGCGCGTGTTGTGTCCTTCGATCAGGTTGGAGTAATAGCAGTTCATCACACAGACGAGATCGGCAAGCTCAGCTGCGCTGTCAGGATGCAGCCCTTGTCCCAGCCCGGTGGCTTCCCTCTGGATGTCGACCGAAAGGTCTGCCAATTCTGTAGGAATACGCTCCTCGAAGAAGCAGGGTTCGATCCTGGCGGGTGTTTCCAGCATTTTTGCCGATCTTCCATGTTTGCAAAGTAATTGAAAAATAAACACATTTCGTACTTTCGAGCAAGGTTTTGCCGATATGCGTTGCCGATCTTGGGTGCCGATCCGGAATTGCTGCATGAAATCAATGGCTTCGGCAGATGTGCCGGGCTTTTCGGTTTTATTGTGTGCCCAAAGGGGCCGGAAAAAGAGAAAGTGTTCTTCGGGTTTTGTGACTGACGGATGAGGGCCTTTGGGGTCCCTCAGATGGGTCCGGGCCGGGTTCCGGTCTGCCGTTACGGATGAAGGGCATTCCCATGCAATCAGGTGTCTTGCGCGTGTTGCGCGCGACCGCTGCCTCGTGGTGGCGGCATAGAGAACTGCGCCGAACTGGTCAGACGGCGCTGGCGCAGCAGCTCGAACGCCAGACCGTATTGCGTGATCTCGGCTATCTGAAGCAGGCGGCGTCATTGCCAAACGCGCATGTGATCTGCGGGGAGGGCGGGACGTTCCTTCAACTCGGTTGGACCACCGTGTCGACCTTCGCGCCGATCGAGCGCTTTCCCTTGGCCGCCCTTGCGGTCGCACGAGGGACGCCCTTCATCGATATCCGACCCGTTAAAGATGTCACCGCCTTCGCGAACCTGCCGCGCGTGGCGCGGGACGGATCGGTCGACGCTGACCACTCAGGTGCCGGCCAGTCCGTCTCGCTGACCACCTACATCGACATGGTCGAAAAGCTCGGCGCGCGGATCACCAACAATCCACGGCCCCGTCAGTCAGCCTGATCACCATTCCCTCTCACCGACACTCGAAAGGACGCCCGCCATGGCCCGATCCCGCACGCCCAAATTTGATGCCTCCGAGGTCATCACGAACGAAATCATCCGCATCATCGAGCGCGGCATCCTACCGTGGCGCAAGCCCTGGACCGCAGGCGGCAGCTCTCGCCCCGTGCGCGTGGGCGGTGAGCCCTACCAGGGGGTGAACAACTTTCTGCTGACGATGCGGACCGTGATGGCGGGCCACAGCTCACCTTTCTGGATGACGCTGCCGCAAGCCAATGCGTTGGACGCAAAGGTTCGCAAGGGCGAGAAGTCCTCTGTCGTCGTTTACTACGGTCAAAGCTGGAGGGACGCCGGCGATGAGGATGACCGCAGCGACGGGGATGATCGCTCCGAGGAAGCCCGTGTCTTCCGCTTCCAGAAATCCTACCGCGTATTCAACGCCTGCCAGATCGAGGGCTTGCCCGACAGCTTCTACCCTGACCCGGAGCCCGTGCCCGAGCATCCGCCGTCCGAGCCCATCCCGCACATGCAGGCGTTTTTCGATGCCATCGACATCACGACCGTCTTTACCGGCACGGAAGCCTACTACCTGCCGCCCGTGGACAAGGTCTACATGCCGTCGATCACCCGGTTCCACGACCCGCGCAATTTCTATGGGGTCTGGGCGCATGAGCTGGCCCATAATGCCGCGCTCCGGTTTATGCCGCGCTTGTTCAGGCGAAGTCTTGTTTCCTGCGGTTTTTGTCGTTTTCCGGCTGCATAAGACTGTAGTTCAGAACCGCCATGTGAGCGTGGCGAACTGCGCAATTGGGGCCGGCGATTTGCCATAGGTGCAACCTTCAACCAAAAGAAGGAAACACTCATGGAAAACGATACGCACCCAGATCAAACGACGAGGCGGAAACTGAAAGCTGGCAGCCATGCCGATCGCTTTGCCCTACAGATCGAGGCGGAGGGATACGGCCTCCGTTCCATCGCCAATTACAGAACCACAGCCGAGGCGCTTTGGGCGGCGATGCTGGAGGCAGACGTCTGTCCCACTGAGCTGACCGATGATCGTGTGGACCATCTGGCGACGTCGATCATCAGTGCGGCTTCTGCGAGAGACCAAAAGCACTGTCGGTACCGCATCAATCGGTTCAGGGATTATCTCATTGAAAATGCAGGCGCACCGCCGCGCTCAGAACCGCCGCTCGACATGTCACCGAGGGCCTGCCTGAAACGGGAATACGAAACCTATCTTCGCAGTCAGCGCGGCTTGTCTGAGGACACAATTTATCACTGCCTACGGTTCTTTGATCGGTTCCTGACTGCGAAGTTCGGCTCTGGCCTGGGTGACTTGAACACCATCAAGCCAGACGACATCACTGGGTTCATACTTTGGTTGCGCAAGGAACAAAACGCGCCGCGGGACAAGACAGGCCCATCGCATCTTCGCAACCTCTTCCAGTTCCTGTTCTGGAGCGGAAAGACTGAGCGCAACTTGAGCAATGCTGTGCCGAAAGCCAGGCAGCCCAAACCGACCGGCATCCCGAGGTATCTGGAGCCGGAACAGGTCAACCGGCTCATTGAGGTGGTGCGCGACCACCAGAAAACGGGTCGGCGCAACTATGCAATGCTGATGCTGATCGCCCGTCTCGGTCTTCGTGCGCCGGAAGTGACAGCGATCGAACTGGATGACATCGACTGGCGCGCTGGAGAAATCCTGATCCGCGGCAAGAGGCAGTTGCACGATCGGATGCCGATGTCGGCGGAGGTTGGTGAGGCGATTGTCGATTACATCAAGAATGAGCGCCGGGGCCC
>NZ_SMUV01000001.1 GCF_004358185.1 Antarcticimicrobium luteum | reverse complement strand
TGTCAACGGCGGAGTAAAATTCGGCCATTGTGGCGGAGCAAAAGTCGGCCAGTTTGGGGCGAGCGCCTTGGAGCGTGCGGCCCTCATATAGCAAGCCCGGTCCAAGGCGCATTGGCCGTCAGGCCAATTCTGTGAGGTTCATTTGTTAGCGGCGGCGAGGCGGGCGCGGCTTTGATTGAGGCGGTAGCTTTCGCCGTTCATCTCGAGGATGTTGACGTGGTGTGTCAGCCGGTCCAGCAGCGCGCCGGTCAGGCGTTCGGTGCCGAAGGTTTCGGTCCACTCCTCGAAGGGCAGGTTGCTTGTGATCAGGGTCGACCCTCGCTCGTAGCGCTGTGAGATCAGCTCGAACAGAAGCTCGGCGCCGGTTTTGCTCAAGGGGACGAATCCCAGCTCGTCGATGATCAGCAGTTTGACCTTGGCGAGTTTGCGCTGGAGTTGCAGGAGGCGTTTTTCGTCGCGGGCCTCCATCATCTCGTGCACGAGGGCTGCGGCGGTCACGAAGGCGACAGGCAATCCTTTCTGGCAGGCAGCCAGTCCCAGCCCGAGGGCGACATGGGTCTTGCCGGTGCCGGAGGGACCGAGCGCGATCACATTCTCCTTGCGTTCGATCCATTCGCAGCGCGCCAGCTCCAGGACCATCATCTTGTTGAGCGACGGGATCGCCTTGAAGTCGAAGCTGTCCAGGCTTTTGATGGTCGGGAACTTTGCGGCCTTGATCCGGCGTTCCACCATGCGCCGTTCCCGGTCGATCAGTTCCAGCTCGGTCAGCCGGGCCAGGTAACGCACGTGATCTACGCCTTCAGCGGCGCAGATACGGGCCTGCTTGTCATGTTCACGCAAGAACGTGGGCAGCCGAAGCGTTTTGAGATGGTGGGCCAGCAGCAGTTCGGGTGCATCCGTCATGCCCCACCTCCTGCCAGCAGGCTCATGTAGGATGCGGCGGAGGTGGTGGTGATGTTGGTTCTGGGCAGGAAGGGATAGACATCCAGATCCAGCCTCGGAGGCCTTTGCTCGACCCTGCACAAGATCAGGTGCTTGATTGCATCGAAGCTGACCGCTCCCATTCGCAGGGCATCTTTGACGGCAAGATGCAGCACGTCAATCTCGAAGCGCTCCAGAAGGCGCAGGACCTGCACATACTCGCGCTTGCCGGCCTTTCCCTGCCGGGCTTCCAGCAGTCGGCGCAGGGTTTTGAACGCTTCGGGCAACTCCCAGCCCTGCAGAGGCGCGGCCTG
>NZ_SMUV01000049.1 GCF_004358185.1 Antarcticimicrobium luteum | reverse complement strand
CCGAGAACAATCCAGCGCTTTTCCAGCGCCTCCATCACGTTGCGCTCTGCCAGCTTGTCGGGCACACCGGCATCGGGGACGGCTTCGCGACCGTAACGGACGGCGGCCGCCTTGAAGTCTGCGATACCTTTTTCGTCGTTGCCAGCTAGAGCCGACTTGACGCCCGTCATCAGCGCGTGCAGCTGAGGTCCGGCCCCAGCCCTTTCGCGACATTCGACGCAGTGCAATCTTGGCTAGGGCTATTGGCGGAGTGGGGAGAAGAACAGCGGTTCGCTGCGATCAACCTCAATGACCGCTGCGCGGGGCGAAACGAAATCTTGGTGCATATGATGATATTTTTTGATATTTATGAGCCAAAACTGGGCGCGCGAGTGTTGCGGATTTGCAGTTTTCGGAAATGGCACTTGAAATGAGGTGCCCATAGTCTCGGTGTTCTCACTTTGGAGGGTTAGTCGGTGGATTTGGAGGGGCTTCAAGCCAGCGTCGCCCGGAGACATGAAGCGATACAGGATGCCCAAACTGAGATCAGATGGCTGGAACAGTATACGTTCGACATAGCGAGCGAGGGGGGCGATGTTCGAGTTCTGATGAATATGAACAAAAAGATCATTCAGGAGTCGGAGCGCCTGATCGCGGCCTATGAGAAATTTTTGGCGCAGAAGGGCATGGGAGGATTGTCTCCAATCCCCGACAAGCCATAGCAGTTCGCAGCCGATGCGGCTCGCGCGCTGACCGGCTGCTACTTGCGGCAGGGACCGGAACCAGTGGCGCACCTGAGATGTCAGCGCGCCTATTCGTTTGGGAACCTGTGGTTCGCGGGCGTTGCGATTCTGGCTATTTCTCTGGCACCGCAGAGTTGCTGTGATCGCCGTTGCGGCGGACGGTGTTGCGCCGCGCGCCTGGGGACGAGACGTCGTCGTAAAGACCCTTGTACCGCTCGAAGGATGTCAAGTGGTACGGTATGGCGGGCATCCCATCGGGCTTGCCGGCGTAAAGCTCGATCATCGCCACGTATCTTCCGATATCTGCAGACCCTTCGACAGCTTTCAACCCATTCAACCGAGCATATTCTCGAATATCCTCAAACACACTGATGATCCAGGAATGCGGATCTGAATTGGACATGATCATTTCTTTCCCCCAAATATAAATCAGCTAAGGCGGGAAAAAGATACCTCCGATTCTACTAAAATAACCTAAATGATCCTGACCCCAAGGCGAACGTGTGTGTTCATCTGCAAGCCGCATATCTTTTGATCAAATCTTTTTAAAGGGGAGAATGATGCACTGCATCTCTTTGGCGCCCCCTTCTAACCCATTGTAATGAATTACACATTTTGCAATGTTCAAAAGGTTATCCCGGGTGCTGATCATTTCGCGACCGTCAGCAGTCCACGCTGCCAGCATAGCTTCCTTTGCCAGTTTCTTGGCTGTCATGACTGTATCCAAATCGGTGACAATTTGATGGTTATTGGGGAAATTACTCAAGACTGTCTTACGATTGGTTAAATTGTCAGAACTCGAGTGTTGAGGATCTGCAGCTCTGATTCGGCGCTTCTGCCCCAAGGAAACGTTTCCTCTGCTGCGGGATCGCGATTTTCTGGTCAGTTCAGTGTGGGTGTGATCAACCGGTCGCCGGTTGTGAGGCAGGCTGCCGACTTTTTCTGGCTGGTAAGCGCCTGTCTGATATCGGTTGTCGACCTGCGTAACAACGCGTCTCCGGCCCGTTGCCACTCACTTCAAAGAATGCGGGGCCAGTGACCGCCTCTCCTGCACCAGGCTATCTATCGCGCTTCGACGCCCTGTACAGAAAACTGAATCCGGACTTGGCTTGGGCCAGCGAATGCGGATGTCCGAAGTGGCCCTCAAGCGATATCGAAATCGATCTCATCTTCGTCGAAAAGATCCCTGATTTCGATTTCCATGTCACTTTCACCATCGTCGTCAAAATCGAAATCCACGACTAGTCCCTCCGACGTGACTTCCGTCGTCACCGTGGTGTTATCGGGGAGTGCGCTTACATCGATCTCATCCTCTTCAGGGTCGAAATCCTCGATCGTTGTGTGGCTTTCGTAAGACAGGCCGTCGAAGAAAAAAACATCCTTGTCCGGCCCGCCGACCAGAGTATTCCGGCCGCCACCCGGCTTCAAGATATCCGCGCCGGGCCCGCCAACCAGGGTGTCGTCGCCGTCTGCGGTCGAGATGTAATCGTCGCCAGCCCCTCCGTAGATACGGGAGTCCCCTGTTCCCTCGACGAAGACCGCATCGTCCCCTTCACCCAAACGGACGACCATTCGATCATCGTTCTCCAGGAACACGCGATCATCCCCGGCCTTGGTCGACAGCTTGTTTATCGAGGTGTCGAGCGTTACCCGGTCACGATCGTTTGTCGTTTCCAGTTCTTCCAGATGTGAGTACGTCTGGACATATTTTACCGGGCCGTTGCTGATTTCCGCAGTTCCATCGGAAACATCGATATGCACACCTGCTTTGAGATCTGAGTAGGACAAGGTGTCACGGCCGCCCCCTGCACGAATTTCGTCGTTTCCCAACCCAGGCAGCAACACATCCCGACCTCGATGACCGACGAGCGAGTCATCACCGTCTTCGCCACTTATCACATCGCCGCCCAGGCCACCTCGAAGCACGTCATCGCCCCCCCCTCCGGAAAGCCGATCATCGCCGCGACCACCGTTCAGCACATCGTGGCCGGGACCTCCTTGCAATTTGTCGTCACCCGCGCCGCCAATGAGAAGGTCATCGTGCCCCGCACCGCGCAGGGTGTCTTCGCCGTCTCCTCCGAACAGGCGATCATCTCCTCCTCGACCGAGCAGGGAATCCGCTCCGCCAAGGCCGCGTATGGTGTTCGAGCCGCGCCCTCCTGTCAGACGCTCGTCGAAGCGCGTTCCTCGTAAAATAGACGTGGCCGCGCGGGGGAAAGGGTTTTCCTCGTCATCGGCGGCATCGTCGTCATCGGCAGCGTCGTCATCTTCGGGGGGGACCTCATCGTCGGGAGGAATAGTTACCCCGTCGCGTGGCACTTCACTGTCAGGCGAGTCCGTGTCGGTAGGATCATCGTCTGTCGCCTCCTCCCCGATGGAATAGGAAATAACCGCAACTTCGTAAGGCTTGAGGTTGAATTTCAGGGTTGTCGCAACATCACCAACATCAATTTCGGTGATCCTGGCCTTGGTGTCATATTCGTTAAAGTAGTCAACGTCATAGGTCTCGCCATCAATTGTGTGCATGCCGTCGCTGGTGCTCATGTCAACACCGATCCGTGCAACGCCGGTTATCCTAAGGTCCAGATCGGACTCAGGTGTCGACCATTCAACAGATATCTTTCTCTCCGAGCGGCTATAGACAAAATAGGTCAGCGCCTCCTCGGAGACATAACCATCCATCTCGAGGTTGCCGGATACACCCGTCGTGAACAGCGACGCATCAACCACATTGTCGGCCAAGTATTTGAAAGCGGCACCTGCGGGTGACAGGACCGGATCCCCTCGGAGGCCGCCAGCCAACGCGGTAAGTGTGGTCCCCTGCTGCAACCAGACGTTGGCCGATACGACACCCGCCTCGACCATGTCCGAGAACATCTCCAGGATGACACCCGCGCCCTTCAGCCCGAGTTGGGAAGAGTTGCTTTGTTCAACGTTCCACTCTGTGATGTAAATTGGCTGATCGAAGCCACGCTCTCTCCATAGGCGAATATCATAATCAATATAGTTGAATTCGTAACTGCTGTCGGTGAACTGGTCATCTGTTCTACCGAAGTAGAAGTGTTCAACTAGGCCCGAAACGTCATCCACATGCTTAATTTGATCAATTATATCCTGATTTGATCTCGAGACTTTGGCGCCCCATTTCAATTGGTCATCTGATCCGAAATCATCCTCGGTAAATCCCAGCCTCTCCGCGGCGCGACCCCATGTAAGACTTCCGTAGAATCCGCTGGACCTGTACTCGTCGCCCCAGGGGCTTCCCATTTGTACCAGCAGCTTGGGCCGATCCGTTTCTCGCAATCCAAGATCGTCGTAAACATCAGATATGGCTTCCAATAGTGCATCGGCGACCTTCCCGTATTCTGATGCCGTCATCCAGGACCAATATTCATTCCCGAGCTCAAATGCAGCGATGTCGCCCCTGTGCGGCGCATCCTCCGACAAAAGGTTTTGCACGAAATTCTCGACATCTTTGACGGCGGACATATCGATTGCTCGGCCGCCGAAAACACCCTCTTTAAGGATCGGCCGAGTTGGCAAGACGATCGTTGCCGGTTGGTTGTCCTCTTTCGACCAGTCCAGAAAATCGGAAAGGCTGGTGAAAGAGAATGAGCTGTCGAAGATGTCAGGTCGCTTATCCGGAGCAGTGACGTCAAAATAATCTTCAGAAACTCCTCCGCCGGGGTACCGGACCCCGTAGACTCCGAGCAAGTTCGCACCGGCTTCGAAATTTGCGTCGCGAGGCTCGATATCTTTGACCAAACTGTGGTTGAACAAATAGTTCGAGCCGAACATTTCCGGACTGATACGACCAATGTATTCATCTGGTACAAACGGCGAGATTTTCATGTTGGTTCCCCACCGCGACGTCGAGGCGTCGCGAAGCGGAGAGTCGACGGCGGGACTGAGAAACGATACTAATGTGGCGACCCGGAAGGCCTCTCCGCGCGCGTCTTCTTGAGACACCAACACAACATAAGGTTGTGCTGAAATGAGGCGAAAATCTGGCGGATTGTGGCTATTTTCCGGGTAAAAAGCTGTAATTTTATCGGTCTGTTTCCTCGCCCGCTACCGAGCACGGCCTTTTATCTTGTCTGAGCGTTTCTCGGGCAATGACATGGAAGTCGAACGCGCGGATCATACTGGCCGGCGTGGGATTGGTGACATGTCCAGCCAGAAGCAGTTGTTCACTCCGAATTTATCGAGTGGCAGGTTTGGGTCGATCGTGGCGCTCTACCGCTCTCGGCAACGCCGGCTTTGCAAAGGCTGCTTTCTGCGCATTGCCGACCTTCGAGCATGTCGCAGCGAACGACAACTCCCCGCCCCCTCGTTCCGGCACCTGGCGTCATGCTGCGTCTTGCACGAATGTCTTGGAAGGGCTGCCTGCCGGCAATCAGCTGGCGCAAGTCCGGCTCGACCAAGCCGGAAAACCTGTTTCGCAATGCCCCTCCCGGTTGTCCGGGTGAAGCTTTCACGTTTGTCGGTCCGGATGACGGGTTCTTTGGCCGGTCTGGGGATTAGTCTGGGGATCATGCTCCAAAACGGCCCCAGACGTTCCCGAATTTTCCCAATACAGGGTGGATACGGAGACGTGAATTTGCCACGTATAACGCGACAAATGGCCATAAAAATAAGGGGTTTCGTGATTGTTTGCGATGGAGCGGGTAACGGGAATCGAACCCGTAACTTAAGCTTGGGAAGCTCGCGTGATACCTTTTCACCATACCCGCGCTCTGGAGCGACTGGATAATCGCGCGGCGCGGGCGCGTCAAGGGGGGAAGCGGGGGCGAAATGGGGGCCGGTTTCCGGGCGCGCCTCTTCACGCGTCTCTTCATTGGACATCGCCCGTTCGCACCTGAAACGCCGCTCCAGAAAACGCGTTTGCGGGACGGTGCTGCCCCCTCTCCGTCGCTTTCCCGGATAGGGGAGAGGGCGGCGGGACGGCTGCGCGCGCGGCCGCGTGCCGCCTGGTGCTGTCCGGGTCCCTTCTTCGCCGCAGGAAACCCGCCTCGCAGGGGCGTTCAGCCGCGCCGCCTGCGGCGGCGGCCGCCGCCGGCCCCATCGCCGCCGCCGGTGTTGAAGGAGACGTCAGGAAGGGTGACGACCCTGGCCAGCTCCGGGAACGGATCGGTCTTGTGCGGGATGGCATTGGCGGCGACGAAATGCTCCTGGAATTTCGGCTCGATCGCGGTTTCCACCTTGGTGATCTGGCGCACGGTCTTCTCGATCTCGGTGCGCGAGGCGATGTTGCACAGCGCGATGCGCGCCCCTGTCCCCGCAGCGTTGCCGGCGCTGGTGACCTTGTTCAGCGGCGCGTCGGGGATCATGCCCAGCACCATGGCGTGTTTGGTGGAGATATGGGCGCCGAAGGCCCCGGCGAGCACCACCCGATCCACCTTGTCCACCCCCATTTCGTCCATCAGCAGGCGCGCCCCGGCATAAAGCGCGGATTTGGCCAGCTGGATGGCGCGGATATCTCCTTGCGTCACGGTGATGCGCGGCCCGCCTGTCGCGCTGGCGTCGTGGATCAGATAGGAATGCGTCCGCCCCTCCGGCAGGCTGCGGGGGGTGCCGGTCTGCTCGGCCGAGCCGATCAGGCCGGAGGCATCGACGAGGCCGGCGATGCGCATTTCCGCCACCGCCTCGATGATGCCAGAGCCGCAGATGCCGGTGATGCCGGTGGTCGCGGTGGCGGCGTCGAAACCGGGATCGGTCGACCACAGGTCACAGCCGATCACCTTGAAGCGGGGCTCTTTCGTCGCGGGATCGATCTCGACCCGTTCGATGGCGCCGGGGGCGGCCCGCTGGCCGGAGCTGATCTGCGCCCCCTCGAAGGCCGGGCCGGTGGGGGAGGAGCAGGCGAGCACGCGGGTCTTGTTGCCCAGCAGCAGCTCGGCATTGGTGCCGACATCGACGATCAGCACCAGATCCTCGGATTTGCCCGGCTCTTCCGACAGCGCCACGGCGGCGGCGTCGGCGCCCACGTGCCCCGCGATGCAGGGTAGCACGTAGATGCGCGCGCGTGGGTTCATCGCGTCCAGCCCCAACTCCAGCGCGCCCAGCCGAACCGAATCCGATGTGGCCAGCGCAAAGGGCGCCTGGCCCAGCTCCACCGGGTCGAGGCCGAGGAGCAGATGGTGCATCACCGGGTTGCAGACAAAGACCGTCTCGAGGATCAGCGCGGGGTCGATGGCGCCCTCTTCGGCGATGGCGCGGGTCAGCTCGTTCAGCGCGTCGCGGACCGCCGCCGTCATTTCCCTGTCGCCGCCGGGGTTCATCATGGCATAGGAGACCCGGCTCATCAGATCCTCGCCGAAGCGGATCTGTGGGTTCATGATGCCGGACGACGCGATCACCGCGCCGGTGTCCAGATCGGTCAGATGCGCGGCGATGGTGGTCGAGCCGAGGTCGATGGCCAGCCCGTAAAGCCCGCCCTCATGCAGGCCCGGCCAGATCTCGGTGATCCGGGCCGCGCCGCCGGCGTGATCGCGGTAGAGCGCGACGGTGACCTGCCATTTGCCCTTGCGCAGGGTCGGCTGGAGTTTCGACAGCAGGGTCAGGTCGGCGGTGACGCCGTCGATCTGCCATTGTTCGCGCAGGGCGCGTTCCAACCGTTCCAGATCGCCGGTGGGCGAATGCATGTCGGGCTCGTCCACCTCGACGAAATAAAGCCTGGTGGCCGGGTCCATGACGATGGCGCGGGCGGTGGCGGCCTTGCGCACCACCTGGCGGTGCACCTGGCTTTCGGGCGGCACGTCGATCACCACATCGCCCTGGATCGTCGCCTGGCAGCCCAGGCGGCGGCCAGGTTTCAACCCGCGCTTGTCGTCATAGCGCTGCTCGACCGCGTTCCACTCCGACAGCGCGCCCTCGCGCACGGTGACGCCGTGTTTGGGGAATTCGCCGTAGGACGGCGTGATCTGGCACTTCGAGCAGATGCCGCGCCCGCCGCAGACCGAGTCGAGATCGACCCCGAGCTGGCGCGCGGCGGTCAGGACCGGGGTGCCCTTCGGAAAGCGGCCACGCTTGCCGGAGGGGGTGAAGACGACGAGGGGATCGGTGCTCATGACCTGCCTTTGGGGTATTTGGTATTCGTGCCGGGCAACTTAGAGGTTTGCGCCGCAGGGGAAAGGGCGGATGCGGCATAATCCGGCCCGCTCGCGTCACGCGGGGCCGTTGCCTCCCCCGTTGGCGCCGTCAAAGACGTATCCAAGAAGGTTCAGCAGCACTTGGGCGGCGAGCACGGCGGTGACCTCGGCCGGGTCGTAGGGCGGGGCGACCTCGACCAGGTCGATGCCGACGATCTCGTGGTCGCGGGCAACCTGCTGCAGGATCTCCATCACCTCGTAATAGAGAAAGCCGCCATGGCTGGGCGTGCCGGTGCCCGGCGCGATGGAGGGGCAGAAGCCGTCGATGTCGATGGTGATATAGACCCGGGCGCCTGCGGGGATGCGCTCGGCGGTGGCCTGCGGTCCGAGTGCGCGGACCTGGCGCACCGAGAGGATGTCGGAGCCCATGGCGCGGGCGTCGTCATAGCCCTCCCTGGTGGTGGAGGAGACGTTGCGGATGCCGAGCTGGGTGAGGCCGGTGATGTAATCATGATCGGCGGCGCGGCGCATCGGACTGCCGTGGCCGCAGCGGACGCCGTGGCGTTCGTCGACGAAATCCAGATGGGCGTCGATTTGCAGCACATGGATCGGCCCGCGACCCTCAAAGGCGTTGATGCAGGGGATGGTGACCGAATGATCGCCGCCGATGGTCACCGGCAGCGCGCCCGCATCCAGGATGGCGCGGACGCCTGCCTCGATATTGGCGTGGCTCTTTTCGGTGTCGGTATGGACGATGTCGGCATCGCCGATATCGACGATGCGGATCCCGGGGCCGAGGTAGGTCCGGTCGTCCTCGTGGTCATAGGCGCCGGCGTGACCGAAGGAAAACAGCGTGCTCGCCTCGCGTACGCCGCGCGGCCCGAACCGCGCCCCGGCGCGCCACTGGGTGCCGAAATCGAACGGCGCGCCCAGAATCGCCACGTCGGCGTCGATCGCGGTCCAGTCCTGCACATAGGGCCGTTTGCCAAAGGTGGCGATGCCGACAAACGGCAGGTTGAGACGGCCTTTGTCGTAGTCGTGGGTGGTCATGGCGGCGGGCTCCCCGGTTGATTTCGCCCACTCAGGCTGCGGCCAATGCGCCGCGGCGGCAAGGGGCGAATTGGCCTTTCCTCTGTCCATCATCCATGCAATAGGGAAGCGCCAAACGATGCCACCCCAGGAGATATCCGATGGAGATTCGTGAGGCGCTGACCTTCGATGATGTTTTGCTTGTTCCGGCGGCCTCGTCGGTATTGCCGTCCGCGGCGGATACCTCGACGCAGGTGACGCGGACGATCCGCATGAATATACCGCTTTTGTCCAGTGCGATGGACACGGTGACCGAGGCCCGCATGGCGATCGCCATGGCCCAGGCCGGCGGTATCGGCGTCATCCACAAGAACCTGGATGTGCAGGCGCAGGCGCAGGAGGTGCGGCGCGTCAAACGGTTCGAGAGCGGCATTGTCTACAATCCGATCACCCTGACGCCGAACCAGACGCTGGCCGATGCCAAGGCGCTGTGCGACCGGTATGGCTTCACCGGGTTTCCGGTGGTCGACGAGCGGGGCCGCGTGGTCGGTATCGTCACCAACCGCGACATGCGCTTTGCCACCAACGACGCGACGCCGGTGCATGTGATGATGACCACCGAAAACCTGGCCATCCTGCGCGAGCCGGCCGACCGCGAAGAGGCGATCAGCCTGATGAAGGCGCGGCGGATCGAAAAACTTCTGGTCACCGATGGAAACGGCAAGCTGACCGGACTGCTGACGCTGAAGGATACCGAAAAGGCGGTGCTGAACCCCACCGCCTGCAAGGATAACCTGGGCCGGTTGCGGGTGGCGGCTGCGACCTCGGTCGGGGACGCGGGCTATGAACGCTCGGGCGCGCTGGTCGATGCCGGGGTCGACATCATCGTGGTCGATACCGCGCATGGGCATTCCGCCGGGGTGCTCGAGGCGGTGAAGCGGGCCAAGACGCTGTCGAACGAGGTTCAGGTGATCGCGGGCAATGTCGCCACGGCGGCAGCGACCCGCGCGCTGATCGACGCCGGCGCGGATGCGATCAAGGTCGGCATCGGGCCGGGCAGCATCTGCACCACGCGGATGGTCGCCGGCGTCGGCGTGCCGCAGCTGACCGCGATCATGGATTGCGCCGGCGCGGCCGGTGACGTGCCGGTGATCGCCGATGGCGGCATCAAGTTTTCGGGCGATTTCGCCAAGGCGATCGCGGCCGGCGCCTCCTGTGCCATGGTCGGCAGCATGATCGCAGGCACCGACGAATCCCCTGGCGAAGTGATCCTCTATCAGGGCCGCAGCTACAAATCCTATCGCGGGATGGGCAGCCTTGGGGCGATGGCGCGCGGCTCGGCCGACCGCTATTTCCAGAAGGACGCCGCCTCGGACAAGCTGGTGCCCGAGGGGATCGAGGGGCAGGTGCCCTACAAGGGAACGGCGGGCACGGTGATCCACCAGCTGGTGGGCGGACTGCGCGCGGCGATGGGGTATACCGGCAACGGCACCATCGAAGAGATGCGCCGGAACTGCAATTTCGTGAAGATCACCGGCGCTGGACTGAACGAAAGTCATGTCCACGACGTGCAGATCACCCGCGAAAGCCCGAACTACCGGATCGGGTGAGCCGGACCATGGAGGGCATCGCGCGGCATCAGGTCGGTGAGACAGAGGTGTTCTGTCTGACCGACGGTCTGCTCGATCTCGGGCCGGATGTGTTCCCCGAGGTCGCGCCGGCGCGGCGCGAGGCCGCCCATCCCGGCGGCGTCCGGATCGAGGCCAATGTCCATCTGCTGCGCCATGGCGACGGCGCGCTCGACCTGGTCGATACCGGCTGCGGGCCGCTGATCTACGGCGGTGCGGGCGGGCGGCTGCCCGCGCTGCTGGCGAGCCTCGGCATCGCGCCGGATCGGATCGGCCGGATCATCTTCACCCATCTGCACGGCGATCATGCCGCAGGCGCGCTGGATGCCGGGGGCAGGCCGGTGTTTCCGGCGGCAAAGATCCTCATGCATGAGAAGGAACTTGCCTTCTGGCAGGGGCGCGAAGACACCGCCGGCGGGCGGTTGATCGCGGCCTGCGGCGACCGGATCGAGACGGTGCGGGACGGCGACGATCTGGGTCATGGGCTACGGGTCTGGTTCCTGCCGGGGCATACGCCCGGGCATATCGGGTTGCGGCTGGGCGCGGGTTTTGCGCTGATCGGCGATCTGGTGCATTCGGTGCAGTTGCAGATCGGCGATCCCACCGTGCACACCCGCTATGACACCGACAGCGCGCAGGGCGATGCGACCCGGCAAGCGGCCTTCGAGACCATCGCCGAGGAGGGTCTGGTGATCAGCGGCGGCCATCTGATGTGGGCGGAGAAATTCCTGCGGCTGGAGCGCGACGGCGCCGGCTTCCGGAGCGTTGCCCCATGACCCCGGCGGCGCGGGTTCAGGCCGCGATCGAGATTCTCGACGTGTATCTCGCCGGCAAGCCCGCCGAACAGGCGCTGACCGGCTGGGCGCGGCTCAGCCGCTTTGCCGGGTCCAAGGACCGCGCGGCGGTGCGCGATCATGTGTTCGACGCGCTGCGCGCGCAGCGCTCGCTCGCCGCGCTCGGCGGGGCGGCGACCGGTCGCGGGCTGATGCTGGGGGCCTGTCGGCGCGACGGGGTCGATCCGGCGACGATCTTCACCGGCGAGGGCCACGCCCCGGTGCCGCTGGCGGCGGAAGAGCTCGCGGCGGGGCACCTCCCGGCCGAGGGCGCCGAGGCGCTGGACATCCCCGACTGGCTCTGGCCGGATTTCAGCGCCAGCCTTGGCGAGGAGGCCGACGCGGCGGCCCGCACCCTGCAAGGCCGTGCGCCGGTGCATCTGCGGGTCAATCTGGCCAAGACGGACCGGGCGGCGGCGATCGAGGCGCTGGCGGCGGACGGTGTGGTCTGTGAGCCGCATCCCGGTTCCGAGACCGCGCTCGACGTTACCGAAGGCGCCCGCCGCATCCGCAATTCCGCCGCCTATCTCGAAGGGCGGGTCGAATTACAGGACGCGGCCAGCCAGGCGCTGGTCGAGGCGCTGCCGCTGACGGACGGGATGCGTGTGCTGGATTATTGCGCCGGCGGGGGCGGCAAGACGCTGGCGATGGGGGCGCGGGGGAAGCTGGAGCTTTTCGCCTATGACGCCGCGCCGAACCGGATGCGCGATCTGCCTGAGCGCGCCGCGCGGGCCGGGCTGGCGGTGGAGATACTGGACGGCGACGGGGTGGCGCGGCGGGCGCCCTTCGACCTGGTGCTGTGCGACGTTCCCTGTTCCGGCAGCGGCGCCTGGCGCCGCGCGCCGGAGGGCAAGTGGCGGCTGACGCCGGAGATGCTGGACGATCTGGCCGCGACGCAGGCCGACATCCTCGACCTCGCCGCCGGTCTGTTGGCGCCGGGCGGCGTTCTGGCCTATGCCACCTGTTCGCTGCTGACGCGGGAAAACGGCGATCAGATCTCCGGGTTTCTGGCGCGGCATCCCGGCTGGCGCTGCGTCTGGCGGCGGTCCTGGTCGGTCGCGGCGGGCACCGACGGGTTCTTTTCGGCGCACTTGACCCGGGATGCGAAGGCGTCATAATCGCCTTTGGGTGGAAAATCAGAGCGTTAAGGCGGGTTTAACCGCTATGCCGCGAAATGGCGGCAGCGAATCCCCCCACGGACGGAGCCCGAATGTGACCAGCCGCCCGATTACCGTCAGTACCCTGATGCCGCATACCGTGCCGGCCCGCACACGGGTTGTGGCCGTGCTCGTCCTGGCGGTCTGTCTGATCGCCGGGGGCGTCTGGCTGGCGCCGCCGGGCCTGCCGTCGCTGGGGCTGATGGCGGCGGGGGCGGTACTGTGCCTGACCAGCGCCGGGATGGGGCTGCGCCGGCTGGTGGCCCGTCGCGGTCTGGATCTGGCCGACCGGCTGCTGGAGGGGTTCATCGAACAGGACGCCGCGGCGAGTTTCGTGGCCGATGCCGACGGGCTGATCCTGGCGCGCAACGCGGCGGCAGAGGCGCTGTTTCCCGAAACCGCGTCCGAGACGCTGGCGGGCACGCTGCGCGCGGTCTTTGCCAACCCGACGGCGGTGCTGTACCGGCTTCAGACGCGCGCGGCCCAGGACGGGGCGGCGCGCGCCGACGAGGTGACCCGCCGCGGCCATGTGCGCCTGGCCGTGCACCAGATGGGCGAGCTTGGCTTTCTGTGGCGGATCGAGGACATGTCGGAACGCCCGCATGCGGCCGTGGGGGCGGCGGCGCTGCCGCTGCCGCTGATCTCTCTGGGGCGGTCGGGAACGGTGCTGTTCATGAACGAGGCCGCCCGCGCCCTGGTCGGTCAGCGGGTGAAATCGCTCGACCGGCTGTTCCCGGCGCTGCCGCTGCGGCCGGGCCAGGTCAACGTGATCTCGACCGCCGAGGGGCTGCGCGATGTTCTGGTGGCCGAGTTTCACGGTGCCGCGGGGCGGCGCGAGCTGTTCTTTCTGCCGGCAGACGGGCAGGAGGCGGGGGGGCGCGCCTCGGGCTTTGATACCCTGCCGGTGGCGATGCTCAAGGTGGCGGCGGATGGCCGGGTTCTGGCGGCCAACCAGCAGGCGGCGGAACTGCTGGGCGGCGCGCCGGAACCGGAGGCCACGCTTGAAACCCTGATGCAGGGGCTGGGCCGGTCGATCGTGGACTGGCTGCGCGAAACCGCGCAGGGCAAGACCGCGCAGAAATCGGAATTCCTGCGGCTGACCCGCAAGGACAAGGAAATCTTTGTCCAGGTCAGCCTGAGCCGCGTGGTCGAGGACGGCGCGCCGATCCTGATCGCGGTGCTGAACGACGCCACCGAACTGAAGACGCTGGAGGCGCAGTTCGTTCAGAGCCAGAAGATGCAGGCGATCGGCCAGCTCGCCGGGGGCATCGCGCATGATTTCAACAACCTGCTGACCGCGATCTCGGGCCATTGCGATCTGCTGCTGCTGCGCCACGACCGCGGCGACCAGGATTTCGCCGATCTGGAACAGATCCGCCAAAACGCCAACCGGGCGGCCTCGCTGGTGGGCCAGTTGCTGGCGTTTTCGCGCAAGCAGACGCTGCGGCCCGAGGTGCTGGACCTGCGCGACACCCTGTCGGATCTGACCCATCTGCTGAACCGGCTGGTGGGCGAGAAGGTGACCCTGACGCTGAGCCACGATCCGGTCCTCCGGCCGATCCGGGCCGACAAGCGGCAGCTGGAGCAGGTGCTGATGAACCTGGTGGTCAATGCCCGTGACGCGATGCCCCAGGGCGGCGGGATCCGCATCGAGACCGAGGTGGTCACGCTGGACGCGGCGCTGCAGCGCGACCGGGCCACGGTGCCGCCGGGCGAATACGTCACCGTCAAGGTGCGCGACGAGGGCACCGGCATCCCGCAGGACGATCTGCCAAAGGTGTTCGAGCCGTTCTTTACCACCAAGCGGACCGGCGAGGGCACCGGCCTGGGCCTTTCGACCGCCTATGGCATCGTCAAGCAGACCGGCGGTTTCATCTTTGTCGACAGCGTCGAGGGCAGCGGCACCGAGTTCACGCTGTACTTTCCGGCCTATCAGCCGACCCGGAGCGAGGCTCCGGCCGCCGCCGCGCCGGTCAGGGAGGCGCCGCACCAGGGCGAAGGCGTCGTTCTTCTGGTCGAGGACGAAGCGCCGGTGCGGGCCTTTGCCGCGCGCGCGCTGCGCCTGCGCGGCTATACCGTGCTCGAGGCCGAATCGGCCGAGGACGCGCTGAAGATGCTCGAGGATCCCGACCTGCGGGTCGATGTTTTCGTCACCGATGTGGTGATGCCGGGGATGGACGGGCCAAGCTGGGTGCGTCAGGCGCGGCAGAACCGGCCCGAGGTCTGCGTGGTCTTTGTCTCCGGCTATGCCGAAGGGGCCTTTGACGAGGCGCAACCTGACATTCCGAACTCGGTCTTTCTGCCGAAACCCTTCTCGCTCACCCAACTGGCCGAAACCGTCTATCAGCAGATTCACTGACGCCGGGGATCAGCCGATACTGTCGTAGAGGGCGAATTCCTCGGCGCATTTGCGGCGATAACGGGCCTCTGTCCCGGCCGAGAGCTCCAGCTCCATTTCGGGCGAGACGTTCTCGCGCGCGGTCTCGATCCCGGTGCCGAGACGCTGTTCGAGAAAGTGGGTCAGCCGGCCGGGATCCTCGTAGCGGAACAGGTGGGTGACGCGGAGCCCGTTGGGGCGCGGCTCCAGAAATTTGGCCTGGCTGCCCACATTGGCGAACCCCGGTCTGTCGCCCTTGAGATAGGCGGCGACGAAATCGTCGAAACTGACCTCATGGGTTGCATTGGGCTTTCCCAGCATGAAGGGCCGGCGGCGGTAGCGATACCAGCTCCCCAGCCAGCTGACCGGCTCGCGCATCACCGCCAGCGTCTCCATCTCGGCATGACAGACCTTGTCGAACATCGGGCGGAAAAACCGGTTATAGCGATAGACCGGCGCGTGCTTCAGCTCAGGCGGATCGGAAATGACGATGTCGGCGCGATCCCGCAGAGCGGTCTCATAGGCGGTGGTGCCGGTTTTGGGCACCGACAGGAAGACAAGTCGTTCCTTATAGAAAACAAGCATTTAGCCTTTTACCCTTTTGATCGGATCCGGCCAAGACTGCCGTAAACGCTAATTTAACTCAAATACGAAACGGTTGGGGGCGCAAGTTTTCCATTGAAATGTTCCCCTTTTGCCCTCATAAGGAACAAGAGGCGAACAAACCGGCGATTGCCGCCCGGGACCGGGTGTGACAATAAGGAAGGTGAACGGGATTATGGCGGATCTTCTGACAATGAGCAGCAAGCAGAACGCGGACAAGCAAAAGGCGCTCGACAGCGCGCTGGCCCAGATCGAACGGCAGTTCGGCAAGGGGTCGATCATGAAGCTGGGCGGCGACAACCCGTTGCCGGAGATCGAGGCAAGTTCCACCGGCTCTCTGGGGCTGGACATCGCGCTTGGCATCGGCGGGCTGCCGATGGGGCGGATCGTCGAGATCTACGGGCCGGAAAGCTCGGGCAAGACCACCTTGACGCTGCATTGCATCGCCGAGCAGCAGAAACGGGGCGGCGTCTGCGCCTTTGTCGACGCCGAACACGCGCTGGATCCGCTATATGCCCGCAAACTGGGGGTGGATCTGGACGAGCTGCTGATCTCGCAGCCCGACACCGGCGAGCAGGCGCTGGAAATCACCGACACGCTGGTGCGCTCCGGTGCGGTGAACATGGTGGTGGTCGATTCGGTCGCCGCGCTGACGCCGAAATCCGAGCTCGAGGGCGAAATGGGCGATTCCAGCGTCGGCGTGCAGGCCCGGTTGATGAGTCAGGCGATGCGCAAGCTGACCGGCTCGATCAGCCGGTCCAACTGCATGGTGATCTTCATCAACCAGATCCGGATGAAGATCGGCGTGATGTTCGGCAGCCCGGAGACCACCTCCGGGGGCAACGCCCTGAAATTCTATTCCTCGGTCCGGCTCGACATCCGCCGCATCGGGGCGGTCAAGGACCGCGACGAGGTGGTCGGCAACGCGACCCGGGTCAAGATCGTCAAGAACAAGGTGGCGCCGCCGTTCAAGCAGGTGGAATTCGACATCATGTATGGCGAGGGCATCTCCAAGATGGGCGAGCTGCTGGATCTCGGCATCAAGGCCGGGGTGGTCAACAAATCCGGGTCCTGGTTCAGCTATGGCGACGAGCGCATCGGCCAGGGCCGCGAGAATGCCAAGCAGTTCCTGCGCGAACACAGTGCCATCGCGCTGGAGATCGAGGACAAGATCCGCGCCGCGCACGGGCTGGAATTCGATGGCGGCGCACCGGACGAAGAGGGCGACGATATTCTCGAGGCCTGATTTTCTGAGGTTTGAGGTCCGAGAGTCTTGAGATGCAGAAGGCCCGCGCCCGGGGAAACGGTTCCCGGCGCCGCCGGGCATGGACGAAATGACAGCGGGGCGCGCCGGTACGGAGCGCCCCGTTTTTTCATGCCTCGGTCCGCGCGGCCCCGATTGCCGGACCCCGATTGCGGGATCCCGAATGCCGGTGCCTGTGCGCGGGCGGTGGACAGTGCAGGGGCGGGGCGATAAACCAGCGCAAACGGGATTTCCCGGTCACCCACTCAGCCCGTCAAGAGACATGCAATGCCCACGTTGAACGACATCCGATCGACCTTTCTGACCTATTTCGCCAAGCAGGGGCACGAGGTCGTGGACAGCAGCCCGCTGGTGCCGCGCAACGACCCGACGCTGATGTTCACCAATGCCGGCATGGTGCAGTTCAAGAACCTGTTCACCGGCGTCGAGCACCGCGATTACAAACGCGCCGCCACGGCGCAGAAATGCGTGCGCGCCGGCGGCAAGCACAACGACCTCGACAACGTGGGCTATACCGCCCGCCACCACACGTTTTTCGAGATGCTGGGAAATTTCTCCTTCGGCGACTACTTCAAGGACGACGCGATCCGATTTGCCTGGGAGCTGATCACCAAGGAATACGGCATCAACCGCGACAAGCTTCTGGTGACGGTCTATCACACCGATGACGAGGCGGCCGAGATCTGGAAAAAGGTGGCCGGTTTCTCCGACGACCGGATCATCCGTATCCCCACCAACGACAATTTCTGGATGATGGGCGCGACCGGCCCCTGTGGCCCGTGCACCGAAATCTTCTACGACCACGGCGAGCAGCATTGGGGCGGCCCTCCGGGCGGCCCGGACGAGGATGGCGACCGCTTCGTGGAGATCTGGAACCTCGTCTTCATGCAGTATGAGCAGTTCGAGGACGGCTCCCGGCGCGAACTGGCGGCGCAGTCGATCGACACCGGCATGGGGATCGAGCGGGTGGCGGCGCTGCTGCAGGGGACCAACGATAACTATGCAACCGACCTGATGCGCAGCCTGATCATGGCCAGCGCCGAGGCCACCGGCACGGACCCGGACGGCGACGGCCGGGTGCATCACCGGGTGATCGCGGACCATCTGCGTTCGACCTCCTTCCTGATCGCGGACGGGGTGATGCCGGCCAACGACGGCCGTGGCTATGTTCTGCGCCGGATCATGCGCCGGGCGATGCGGCACGCGCATCTGCTGGGCGCGCGGGATCCGCTGATGCACCAGCTGGTGCCGGCGCTGGTGCGTCAGATGGGGGCGGCCTATCCGGAACTGGGGCGCGCGCAGGCGCTGATCCAGGAAACGCTGCAGCTGGAGGAAACCCGCTTCAAGCAGACGCTCGACCGGGGGCTGAAGCTGCTCGACGAGGAACTGGAGGGTCTGCCCGAGGACGCGGCGCTGCCCGGCGGGGCGGCGTTCAAGCTTTATGATACCTATGGATTCCCGCTGGACCTGACGCAGGATGCGCTGCGCGAAAAGGGCCGCCTGGTGGATACCGACGGTTTTGATGCGGCAATGGCCGAGCAAAAGGCCAAGGCCCGTGCCGCCTGGGCCGGCTCGGGCGAAGCGGCCGACGCGACGATCTGGTACGACATCGCGGAGCAACACGGCGTGACCGATTTCCTCGGCTACGACACCGAGACCGCCGAGGGCCAGATCGTGGCGCTGGTGCGCGGCGGCGACAGCGTCGAGACCGCCAGGGCCGGCGACACCGTGCAGGTCGCGCTGAACCAGACCCCATTCTATGCCGAGTCCGGCGGCCAGATCGGCGATTGCGGCACGATCCGCACCGAGGGCGGCCTGGCACGGGTGACCGACACCCGCAAAAGCGCCGGCGTGTTCATCCATTTTGCCGAGGTGACCGAGGGCGAGATCGCCAGCGGCGCGGCGGCGGTTCTGGAGGTCGATCACGGCCGCCGCACCGCGATCCGGGCCAACCATTCGGCCACCCACCTGCTGCACGAGGCGCTGCGTCAGGCGCTCGGCGATCACGTGGCGCAGCGCGGATCGCTCAACGCCGCGGACCGGCTGCGCTTCGACTTCAGCCATGCCAAGGCGCTGAGCGCGCAGGAGCTGGAGCGGGTCGAGGCCGAGGTCAACGAGTATATCCGTCAGAACGCCCCGGTGGTGACCCGGATCATGACCCCGGACGATGCCCGGGGCCTGGGCGCGCAGGCGCTGTTCGGCGAGAAATACGGCGACGAGGTGCGCGTGGTCTCGATGGGGGTTCAGCCCGGCTCGGGCAAGGGCGCGGACCGGCAGACCTATTCGCTGGAGCTCTGCGGCGGCACCCATGTGACCCGGACCGGCGACATCGGCGAGTTCGTCCTGTTGTCGGACAGTGCCAGCAGCGCCGGTGTGCGCCGGATCGAGGCGCTGACCGGGCAGGGCGCGCTGGCCTATACCGCGCGGCTGCGTCAGATCATGTCCGAACTGCAGGGCGAGTTGAAGACGACGCCGGATCATCTGGTCGAGCGGGTGCGCGCCGATCAGGCCAAGATCAAGGAGCTGGGCAACGAGCTGGCGCAGCTGCGCCGCGATCTGGCGATGGCGGGCGGCGGTCAGGTGGCGCCCGAGGCGAAAGAGATCGGCGGCGTGAAATTCCTCGCCCAGGTGCTGACCGGGGTGACCGGCAAGGATCTGCCGCCGCTGATCGACGAGCACAAGGCGCGGCTGGGCAGCGGCGCGGTGCTGCTGATCGCCGATACCGGCGGCAAGGTCGCGGTGGCCGCGGGCGTGACCGGCGATCTGACCGGCCGGGTCAAGGCGCCGGACCTGTTGCGCCCGGCGGTCGAGGCGCTTGGCGGCAAGGGCGGCGGCGGCCGTCCCGACATGGCGCAGGGCGGCGGCAGTGATATCAGCAAGGCCGACGCGGCGATCCGCGCGGCGGAACAGGTTTTGGAGGGATAAGATGGGTGCACTCTGGATTGCGCATGTGACGGTGACCGACGAAGAGGCCTATGGCAAATATGCCAAGCTGGCGGGCCCCGCGATCGCCAAGCACGGCGGCGAGTTCATCGCCCGTGGCGGCAAGTTCGTTCAGCTTGAGGGCAAGGAACGGCCGCGCAACGTGGTCGCCAAATTCCCGACCGTCGAGGCGGCGGTGGATTGCTATCACTCGCCCGAATACCAGGAGGCGCTGAGCCATGCGCGCGGCGCGTCCGAGCGCGAGTTGATGGTCGTCGAGACCAGCGAGTAGGCTCAAGCAAAGCGTCGGGGCGGCCCATTGCGGGCCGCTCTTTCGGTCAGAGCAGCAGGTCTTCGACGATCTGGGAAATGAATTGCGATTTCCCGCTGACCCCGGATTTTCGGTAGATCGACGAACATTGCGCCTTGACCGTACCAAGCCTGGTCGCGCGCAGATCGGCGATTTCCCCTATCGCCATGCCCTTGAGCAGAAGCCAGGCGACATCGGTCTCGGCCGGGGTAAGGTCGAACCGCCGGAAATACTCGGCCACCACCTCGGTGAACCGCCCCGAGGTCAGGCGGCGCGCCGTCTCGGCCCGGGTTCCGGCGCGGGTCGCCTCGCGCGCAAGGACCACGCCCAGAAATGCCCCCAGGATCAGCCCGAGGCTGGCGCCGATCTGCACCAGCTCTCTGGTCTGCCAGCGCAGCGGCAGGGTGGGCAGGCCGAGGATGGAGGCGGCGATTTCCCACAGGAAATAGGCGCCGCACAGCGCCTGGATCGCCACCAGAAGCCAGACGATAAAGGGACGGTTCAGCATCGGGGGTGGTCGTTCGGGGAGGCGTTCCGAGGGCGCCCGGCCGAACCTGGGGGGATCAGGTCAGCCACCGTTGCCTGCGCCTCCACCGGACCCGCCGCCGCTGCCGCCGGCGCCGCCTGGACCCGTACCGCCGCCGCCGCCCGTCCCGCCGTTTCCGGCCGGGGCGCCGTCGGCGGGCGCATCAGCGGCTTCGGACCGCCTGAACCGCTGATCGCCCAGAATGGCGCCGGTTCGGCGGTCGAGCGCGACCTCGCGCAGAAACCGGCGGTTTTGCGCGGTGATCAGGATGCGGCCAAGCCAGGTGCGGCTGACATCGGTGACGGTATACCCCTCTTCGGTGAGCGAGCGGACCACGGGCTCGGCCACGCCCTCGCCGGCGGTGGCGGCAGGGGCGGCGGCCAGGGCCAGCGCCGCGCCCAGCAGAACTGGGGCGATCAACCGGCTGTTATGACGAAACGCGAACATCTTGCGATCCAAACTGGGAACGGCGGCACCGGGTGTCAATGCGCGGAGAGAAATGCAGGGTGCCAGGGCCGCCTGGGGAACGGGCATTCCCATGCGGCGGCCCTGGCGGGGGACAGGGCGCAGATTGCTCAGTTGCGCCCCGGGGACCCGTTTCCGGCGCCGGCCGCGACACCGCCGCTTGCGCGGCCGCCGCTGCTGGCGGCACCGCCGAATTCGGCGCGGCTGCGCGTCCGCGTGGCCGTGGCGTCATCGCTGCGCAGGCGATCCTGGGTCATGATGCGGTCCCGCGTTTGCGTCCGTGTGCGGTCCCGGATTTGCTTGCGGTCCAGAACCTCGACGGCGTCGGCAAGGCGCGCCTGCGCCATGGTCATCGTCCGGCTCTGGAACATGGCCCGGGTCTGGGTCTGAAACAGGCCATCGGCCTGGGCCGAGCCGACTGTGGCGACGGCGATGAAGGTCGCGCCGAGCAGGGGGGCGATGCGGCGAGCTGTGAAAAATGTCATGGCTGATCCTTTGTCTGCCTGAGTGGTCGGAGCGGCGCAGTGTGCCGCCATGACCGTCAGCTAATCCCCCCTTCGCGCCGTCAGCCATTGCACGAAGGGTGGGTTTTGCCCCGTATAGGACCTTGGTTTATGCGCCGCGCGGCTCAGTAGGGGTCGGCCGGCCCGCGATGCTGCGACAGCGATTGCTGGCGGCGGGTGACCAGCAGTTCGATGGCGTCGGCCAGATGCTCTTCGGCGATGTTGTAATCGCCGCGCGCGACGCGGAGGCGATGCGCCTCGATCATCACGTCGGCATGGGTACAGCCCGCCGGCGGCTCGAACCGGTAACAGGCCAGTTCGATCAAAAGGCCCATCGGATCGGTGAAATAGATCGAATCCATGAACCCGCGATCCTTAGGCCCGGAATGGCGGATGCCGCGTTCATCGAGCCGGGTCACCGCTTGGGAAAAGGTCGCCCGGGAGACGTTGAAGGCCAGATGATGCACGCAGCCCGGCTCGGTCGGGGTGCGGCGCGGATCGGGCCTGCGGGTCTCGTCGGTGAAGACGGTGATAAGCCGCCCGTCGCCCGGATCGAAATAGAGGTGGCCCTCGTCCGGGTTGTCGAGATTCGGCTGGTCGAAGACAAAGGGCATGGCCAGCGCCCCCTCCCAGAAATCTATGCTGGTCTGCCGGTCGGCGCCGGTCAGCGTGATGTGATGCACGCCCTGGGTTTGCAATTTGCGCATATGCTCCTCCCTTTGGAGAGAGAGTAGCGCAAGTTGGGGAAAATCAAAGCGCCCCGGCGCTCAGCCGTCGCGCCCGCCGGGAGGCGAAGGGGCGGCGGCAGCGCATAAGCAAAGGCCGCCCAAAGGGCGGCCTTTACGGATCAGTTGGACCTTGCCGCCCGCTTCCGCTCATGCGGGTCGAGATGGCGTTTGCGCAACCGGATCGCGTTCGGCGTCACCTCCACCAACTCGTCATCGTTGATATAGGCGATGGCCTCTTCCAGCGACAGCGTCACCGGCGTCGTCAGCTTTACCGCCTCGTCGGTGCCCGAGGCCCGCACGTTGGTCAGTTTCTTGCCCTTGAGCGGGTTGACCTCGAGGTCGTTGTCGCGGCTGTGCTCGCCGATGATCATGCCCTGATAGACCTTGGCCTGCGCCCCGATGAACAGCTTGCCGCGCTCTTCCAGGTTCCACAGCGCATAGGCCACTGCCTCGCCGTCCTCCATCGAGATCAGCACGCCCTGACGCCGTCCCGGGATCGGCCCCTTGTAGGGCGCCCAGGCATGGAACACCCGGTTCAGAACGCCGGTGCCGCGGGTGTCGGTCAGAAACTCGCCATGATAGCCGATCAGCCCGCGCGAGGGGACATGGGCGACAAGCCGGGTCTTGCCGGCGTTCTGGCGCATCTCGACCAGATCGCCCTTGCGCGTGCCGGTGAGTTTTTCGATCACCGCGCCGGAATACTCGTCGTCGACGTCGACAATGACCTCTTCGATCGGCTCCAGCTTCTGGCCGTTCTCGCCTTCGCGCATGATCACCTGCGGGCGCGAGATCGACAACTCAAAGCCTTCGCGGCGCATGTTCTCGATCAGAACGCCCATCTGCAATTCGCCGCGGCCGGAGACCTCGAAGGCCTCGCCGCCGGGGGTGTCGGCGATCTTGATCGCGACGTTGCTTTCGGCCTCTTTCATCAGCCGGTCGCGGATCACGCGGGACTGCACCTTCTTGCCGTCGCGGCCGGCCAGCGGGCTGTCGTTGATGCCGAAGGTGACGGTAATGGTCGGCGGGTCGATCGGCTGGGCGTCGAGCGGTTCACTCACCGCCAGGGCGCAGATGGTGTCGGCCACGGTGGCCTTCTGCATGCCGGCGATGCTGACGATATCGCCGGCCTCGCCTTCGTCGATGTCGCTCTGGCCAAGGCCGCGAAAGGCCTGCACCCGGGTCACCCGGAACTGTTCGATCTTCTGGCCGATCCGCGACAGCGCCTGCACCGTCTGGCCGACCTTGACGCGGCCGGTCTCGATCCGGCCGGTCAGGATGCGGCCGACAAAGGGATCGGCGCCCAGGGTGGTCGCCAGCATCCGGAAATCCTCGTCCTGATGCTTGATCTGTTTCGGCGCCGGCACGTGGTTGACGACCAGGTTGAACAGCGCGTGCAGATCCTTGCGCGGCCCGTCCAGCTCGGCGTCGCACCAGCCGGAGCGGCCGGAGGCGTAGAGATGCGGGAAATCCAGCTGATCGTCATCGGCGTCGAGCGAGGCGAACAGGTCGAACACCTCGTTGAGCGCGCGGTCGGGCTCGGCGTCGGGCTTGTCGACCTTGTTCAGCACCACGATCGGACGCAGACCCAGCGCCAGCGCCTTGGAGGTCACGAACTTGGTCTGCGGCATCGGCCCCTCGGCGGCATCCACCAGCAGGACGACGCCGTCCACCATCGACAGGATGCGCTCGACCTCGCCGCCGAAATCGGCGTGGCCGGGGGTGTCGACGATGTTGATCCGCGTGCCTTTCCATTCGACCGAGGTCGCCTTGGCCAGGATGGTGATGCCGCGTTCGCGTTCCAGGTCGTTGCTGTCCATGGCGCGTTCGGCCACGGCCTGGTTTTCACGGAAAGCGCCGGATTGTTTCAGCAGCTCGTCAACCAGCGTGGTTTTGCCGTGGTCAACGTGTGCGATGATCGCGATATTGCGAAGGTCCATAAAGTCAGCCTCAAATCGGGGATTGTGGGCCGCATAGCCTGCTGCACCGCAGAAGGCCAGCGTAAAAGCGCGGCTCAGTGGGTGGTGCTGCCGGAGAACAGGTTGATGACCAGGATCCCGCCGATGATCATCCCCAGCCCGAGCACCGCGGGCAGATCCAGCCGCTGGCCGAAGACGACGAATCCGATCAGCGCGATGAATACGATGCCCAGCCCCGACCAGATCGCATAGACGATGCCCACCGGCATCTCCCGCAGCACCAGCGCCATCAGATAGAAGCTGATCGCATAGCCCGCCACCACCAGAACCGAGGGCAGCAACCGGGTGAACTGCTGGCTGGCCTGCAGGGCCGAGGTGCCGATGGTTTCCGCCGCCACGGCGAGGATCAGGTAAATGTAATGCGCGGGCATCGCGGCCTCCGTCGGTTGCTCCGCTCCCCTCTGCCCGAGATCCGGGCGCCGGGGCAACGAAAAAGCGCCGCCCCCGGCAAGGGGCGGCACCGATCACCGTCGCCGGCCGCCGCCGGGGTCAGCCGGCCAGCGCCGCGTTCAGGTTTTCGTCCACCTTTTCGAGAAAGCCGATCGTGGTCAGCCATTTCTGGTCGGGCCCCACCAGCAGCGCCAGATCCTTGGTCATGAAACCGGCCTCGACGGTGTCGACCACCACCCGCTCCAGCGTTTCGGCAAAGCTCTGCAGCGCCCCATTGCCGTCGAGCTTGGCGCGGTGTTTCAGCCCGCCGGTCCAGGCGTAGATCGAGGCGATCGAATTGGTCGAGGTCGCCTTGCCCTGCTGGTGCTGGCGATAGTGGCGGGTGACGGTGCCATGCGCCGCCTCGGCCTCGACGATCTGTCCGTCCGGCGTCATCAACTGCGAGGTCATCATGCCAAGCGAGCCGAAGCCCTGCGCCACGGTGTCGGACTGCACGTCGCCGTCGTAGTTCTTGCAGGCCCAGACATAACCGCCCGACCACTTCAGCGAGCTGGCGACCATATCGTCGATCAGACGGTGTTCGTACCAGATGCCCTTGTCCTTGAAGGCCTCGGCGAATTCCTCCTCGAACACCTGCTGGAACAGATCCTTGAAGCGGCCGTCATAGGCCTTCATGATGGTGTTCTTGGTCGACAGATAGACCGGCCAGCCCAGGTTGAGCCCGTAGGTCAGCGAGGCGCGGGCAAAGTCGATGATCGAGGCGTCGAGGTTGTACATCGCCATGGTCACGCCGGCGGAGGGGGCGTCATAGACCTCTTTCTCGATCACGGTGCCGTCCTCGCCCTCGAACTTCAGGGTGATCTTGCCGGCCCCGGGAAAACGGAAATCGGTGGCCTTGTACTGATCGCCAAAGGCATGGCGGCCCACCACGATGGGCTTGGTCCAGCCCGGCACCAGGCGCGGCACGTTCTGGCAGATGATCGGCGCGCGGAACACCACGCCGCCAAGGATGTTGCGGATGGTGCCGTTGGGGCTGGGGTACATCCGCTTGAGGCCGAATTCCTCGACCCGGGCCTCGTCCGGGGTGATGGTGGCGCATTTGACGCCGACGCCGACCTCCTTGATCTTCATTGCCGCGTCCACGGTGATCCGGTCGTCGGTGCGGTCGCGTTCCTGAATGCTCAAATCATAGTACAGCAGATCGATGTCCAGATAGGGCAGGATCAGCTTTTGCTTTATGAAATCCCAGATGATGCGGGTCATTTCATCGCCGTCGATATCGACGACGGGGTTCTCAACCTTGATCTTGGTCATCGGTCCCGGTCCTTTTGTTCCGCCGTGGCTGCTGTTGCGCGGCCTAGCGCAAAGGCCGGCGGAACGAAAGGTTGTATACCGACGTATACCGAAATGTCGCAGCCCGGCGCCCGGGGTTTCAGTCGCTGCGGGCGCCCGCGCTGAAAAAGGCGGCAAGTCTGGGTTGGAGCCAGTCCCACAGCCCCGGCGCGCCGCGCCGGATCGGAACCCCGACGCGGGTGTCGAGTTGTTCCAGCGTCACCCGGTATTCCGTCCAGGTGCCGCCGCCGTTTTCCAGGTTGATCACCGGGGTCTGGAACCGGTCGATCGCCTTGGCAAACAGGGCATCGGGGGTTTCGGCGGCCTCGAACTCCTCCCAGAGGGTGCGGAAATCGTCGGCCTGATCGGCGGGCAGCAGGCCAAACAGGCGGCGGGCGGCCTCGGCCTCGGCGCGGGCCATGGCGACATGATCGACATCGCCGTGAATCGGCGCGTCGCCGGCGTCGATCTCGACGATGTCATGCAGCAACAGCATCCGCAGCACCCGGTCGATGCGCACCTGCGGCCCCGCCTGATCGGCCAGAACCAGCGCGTGCAGCATGATGTGCCAGCTGTGCTCGGCCGAGTTTTCATGCCGATCGGCGGAAATCAGCCGCGAGGCGCGCAACACGGACTTGAGTTTGTCCGCCTCCTTCAGAAAGGCGATCTGCGCATCGAGCCTGTCGGTCATGTGGCCGCTCATACGGTCGGCTTTTTGCCGGCACGCGCCGCGGCGAGGTGGGATTCCAGAAACCGCCGCCCGTTGCGCTCGGCCAGGCGCACCCGGACGGAGGTCAGGAACGCCTCTTCAAGCGATTGCGACGAGGCGCCCAGGGCCTTGGCCACTTCGGTATAGAGCCGGTCGTCGCCGATCTCCTCCATCGCCGCCAGCGTATCCCGGGCCAGCTCGTCGGCCAGCGTGTCCCGCGTCTCCGCGGACATCAGCGGGTGCTTTCCGTCAGCCGCCGCTTCACGTAATCGGTCGTGGTGTCGATCAGCGTGTCCATATGCGGCCCCTGGAAGAAGTGATCGGCGCCCTCGACCTCTTCGTGGGTGATCGTGATCCCCTTCTGCTCATGCAGCTTGTTCACCAGCGCCGAGGTATCGGCCGGCGGCGCGACCCGGTCGGAGGTGCCGTTGATGATCAGCCCCGACGAGGGGCAGGGCGCCAGGAACGAGAAATCGTACATGTTCGCGGGCGGCGACACGCTGATGAAGCCGGTGATCTCGGGCCGCCGCATCAGCAGTTGCATGCCGATCCAGGCGCCAAAGGAAAAGCCGGCGACCCAGCAATGCTTGGAATTGTTGTTCATCGACTGAAGGTAATCGAGCGCCGAGGCCGCGTCGGACAGTTCGCCCACGCCCTGGTCGTACTCGCCCTGACTGCGCCCGACCCCACGGAAATTGAACCGCAGCACGGTGAAACCCATGTTGTAGAACGCATAGTGCAGGTTATAGACCACCTTGTTGTTCATCGTGCCGCCGAATTGCGGGTGCGGATGAAGAACGATGGCAATTGGCGCGTCTTTTTCCTTTTGCGGGTGATAACGGCCTTCAAGACGGCCTTCTGGTCCGGCGAAAATCACCTCGGGCATATGGGTGCGGGTCCTATTATTGGTCGGAGGGTGCCGTGGATATTCTTGACGAAATCACTAAGGCACCTTAGAACGTTTCTAATTGAGCGCCTGGCTTGGCACGTCCGGTGTCAAGCGGAGATACGCATTGATGGGCGCTACGTCAAGAATCTCGCTCAAAAGCCTGCCGGGAGAGCTGAAAAATGAAGCTGTCGACAAAGGGACGATACGCGATGGTCGCACTGACCGACATCGCGCTCCAGTCCGAGGGGATGCTGGTGACGTTGGGCGAGATTTCCCAGCGGCAGAAGATTTCGCTGCCCTATCTGGAGCAGCTCTTTGTCAAGCTGCGCCGCGCCGAACTGGTGACCTCGGTGCGCGGGCCCGGCGGCGGCTACCGGCTGGCACGTCCGGCCTCGGAGATCCGCGTCTCCGACATCCTCGCCGCGGTGGACGAGACGGTGGACGCCATGCACAAGGGCGCCGGCGCCTCGGGCGGATCGTCGGGCAGCAGGGCGCAATCGCTGACCAACCGCCTGTGGGAGGGGCTGAGCGCGCATGTCTATGTGTTCCTGCACCAGACCCGGCTGTCGGATGTGGTCCAGAACGAGCTGGCGCCGTGCCCGGCGGTGCCCTCGCTGTTTTCCGTCGTCGACGCGGAGTGATCCCGGTGCCCGCAGGACCGCGCCTCTATCTCGACCATAACGCCACCGCCCCGCTGCGCCCCGAGGCGCGCGCGGCGATGATCGCGGCGATGGATGTTGTCGGCAACCCCTCCAGCGTCCACGCGGAGGGGCGGGCGGCCAAGGCGCTGGTGGAAAAGGCGCGAGCGCAGGTGGCGGCGACCTTTGGCGCCGAGGGGGCGGATGTGATCTTTACCTCCAGCGCGACCGAGGCGGCGGCGCTGGCCTGCGCCGGTCGGGGCCTGCATGGCGCCGGGGTGGAGCATGACGCCGTGCGCGCCTGGGTCGAAGAGGATCTGGCCGTGGATGCGCAGGGCAGGGTGGCGGTGACCGATCCCGCCCGCAGCGTGCTGCAGATGGCCAATTCCGAGACCGGCGTGCTGCAGGCGTTGCCCGAGGGGCTGGCGGTGACCGACGCCACCCAGGCCTTTGGCAAGCTGCCGGTCGCCTTCAACTGGTGCGGCGCGCAGATGGCTCTGATCTCGGCGCATAAACTGGGCGGACCCAAGGGGGTCGGCGCGCTGGTGGTCCGGCGCGGCACCGACATCGCGGCCCGGATTCGCGGCGGCGGACAGGAAATGGGGCGCCGCGCGGGCACCGAGAACGTGATCGGCATCGCCGGCTTTGGCGCCGCCGCGGAGGCCGCCGCGCGCGACCTTGCGGACGGGGTGTGGGCGCGTGTCGAAGAGGTTAGAAATATTCTAGAAACATCTATTGCGGCTGCCGTCAAACAGACTATTTTTGTCGGAAATGATGCGCCGCGTCTGCCCAATACCTCTTGCCTGGTGACTCCGGGCTGGAAGGGCGAAACCCAGGTGATGCAGATGGATCTTGCCGGCTTTGCGATCAGCGCGGGCAGCGCCTGCTCCAGCGGCAAGGTTCGCGCCAGCCGAGTGCTGACGGCGATGGGATATGACGAGGTCACGGCCGCCAGCGCGATCCGCGTGTCGCTGGGACCGAACGTGACCGAAGAGAATGTGCTGCGCTTTGCCGAAGCGTGGTGTGCGAAGGAAAAGAAACATCGCGCCCGCGCGGCGTGAGTTCAGGAGTGATGCAGATGGCCGCGATGGACCAGACCCAGGTAAAGGAAGGTGTCGACCAGGACACCGTCGATGCGGTGCGCGAGGTCGGCGGCGCCTACAAATACGGCTGGGAAACCGATATCGAGATGGACTATGCCCCCAAGGGGCTGACCGAGGACATCGTGCGCCTGATTTCGTCCAAGAACGACGAACCTGAATGGATGACCGACTGGCGTCTGCAGGCCTATGCCCGCTGGCTGCAGATGAAAGAGCCCGACTGGGCGATGGTCGACTATCCCGAGATCGACTTTCAGGATCAGTATTACTATGCCCGCCCGAAAAGCATGGAAGAAAAGCCCAAGTCGCTGGAGGATGTCGATCCCAAGCTGCTGGCGACCTATGAGAAACTGGGCATCCCGCTGAAGGAGCAGATGATCCTCGCCGGCGTCGAGGGTGCCGAGAACATGCCGGCCGAGGGCCGCAAGGTGGCCGTCGATGCGGTGTTCGATTCCGTCTCGGTCGGCACCACCTTTCAGGCCGAGCTGAGAAAGGCCGGCGTCATCTTCTGCTCGATCTCCGAGGCGATCCGCGAGCATCCGGAACTGGTGCGGAAATATCTCGGCTCCGTGGTGCCGGTCAGCGACAATTTCTATGCGACGCTGAATTCGGCGGTCTTTTCCGACGGCTCCTTCGTCTATGTGCCGCCGGGCGTGCGCTGCCCGATGGAGCTGTCGACCTATTTCCGCATCAACGCCGAGAACACCGGCCAGTTCGAGCGCACGCTGATCATCGCCGACAAGGGCTCTTACGTCTCCTACCTCGAAGGCTGCACCGCGCCGCAGCGCGACAAGTCGCAGCTGCACGCCGCGGTGGTCGAGATCATCATCGAGGAAGACGCCGAGGTGAAATATTCCACCGTCCAGAACTGGTATCCCGGCGACGAGAACGGCAAGGGCGGCATCTACAATTTCGTCACCAAGCGGGCCGATTGCCGCGGCGACCGCGCCAAGGTTATGTGGACCCAGGTCGAGACCGGCTCGGCGGTCACCTGGAAGTATCCCTCCTGCATCCTGCGCGGCGACGACAGCCAGGGCGAGTTCTATTCGATCGCCATCGCCAACAATTACCAGCAGGCCGATACCGGCACCAAGATGGTGCACCTGGGCAAGAATACCCGCTCGCGCATCGTGTCCAAGGGGATCAGCGCCGGCCATGCGCAGAACACCTATCGCGGGCTGGTCTCGATGCACCCGAAGGCGAAGAACAGCCGCAACTACACCCAGTGCGACAGCCTGCTCATCGGCGGCAAATGCGGGGCGCATACGGTTCCCTATATCGAGGTCAAGAACAACTCCTCCCGCGTGGAGCATGAGGCGACCACCTCCAAGGTGGACGACGACCAGCTGTTCTACTGCCGCTCGCGCGGGATGGACGAAGAGGAATCGGTGGCCCTTGTCGTCAACGGGTTCTGCAAGGAGGTGCTGCAGGCGCTGCCGATGGAGTTCGCCATGGAGGCCCAGCAACTGGTGGCGATCTCGCTCGAAGGGTCGGTGGGATGACTGCCGACGGCGCGCCCGAGTCCGCCCCACGGGCGCGGCGCCTGCTGCGCCAGCGGGTCGACTATTTGCGCGCGGCCCTTGCGCCCGAGCGCCCCTTGCGGATCGTCGATGTGGGCGCCAACCCGATCAATACGCCCGATTACGACACGCTGCTCGAGATGGGCGGCTGCGAGGTCTGGGGGTTCGAGCCCGAGGAAAACGCCTTTGCCGAGCTGCAGGCCAATCCGCGTCCGGGCGCCCATTACATCAACAAGGCGGTGGGCGCGCCGGGCAAGGGCACCTTCTACAACCACCCGCAGAACGGGCTCGGCTCGCTCTATCCGGTGCGCAAGGAATCGGTGGCCTTTCTCGGCCATCCCGGCTGGCACCGGGAGGAGGTCGCCACCGCCGAGATCGATCTCGTGTCGCTTGACGATCTGGACGATCTGCCGCCGCCCGACCTGCTGAAGATCGACATCCAGGGCGGCGAGCTGGACGTGATCCGCACCGCGCGGGAAAAACTGTCCCAGGCGGTCTGCGTGATCCCCGAGGTCCGCTTCTACCGGATGTACGAGGGCGAACCGCTCTGGGGCAAGCTCGACGTCGAACTGCACGATCAGGGCTTTGTTCTGCACAAGATGCTGTTCACCAAGCCGACGATGATCGCCAATTCGCAGGCCGCGCGGCTCAAGGGCAAGGCGGTGCGCGGCCAGCTCATCGACGGCGATGCGGTCTATATCCGCAACCTCGAGGTGCCGCAGGACTGGAGCGACGCGCAGCTCAAGCAAATGGCCATCGCCGCGGCCGGGGTGTTTTCCAGTTTCGATCTGACGGTGCATTGCCTTGACCGGTTGTCGGATCGGGGCGCGATCGGCCCGGATGTGGCCGAAGGGTTTATCGATACCCTGCCGGGATGGATGAGAAATCCGGGGTAAGGATTTGTTTTCGTTTGTAATCGGGAGTGATCCGTCATGATCGTCACCACCACCCCCTCGGTCGAGGGCCGCAGCATTTCGGACTACAAGGGCATCGTCGTCGGTGAGGCCATTCTGGGGGCGAACGTGATCCGTGATCTCTTTGCCGGCATCACCGACATCCTCGGCGGCCGCTCCGGCGCCTATGAGCAGGAGCTGGGCCGCGCCCGCGCCACCGCTCTGGCCGAGATGGAAGAGAACGCCGTGGCGCTTGGCGGCAACGCGGTGGTCGGCGTCGATCTGGATTACGAGGTGATCAATAACATGCTGATGGTCAGCGCCTCGGGCACCGCCGTGCGGTTGGAGTGAGACAAGGACACGGCCCTCCGGCGGTCGGGGCGGACCCCTGCGCCGGATGGGCGAAACAGATGAAATTTCCCGCGGCCAGGGGCCCGGAGACAGAGACGAGAAAGAGGTAAGAGATGTTGGAAATCAAGAACCTGCACGTGAAACTTGAGGAAGAGAATAAGCAGATCCTCAAGGGTGTCGACCTGACCGTGGAGCCGGGCAAGGTACATGCGATCATGGGGCCCAACGGGTCGGGCAAATCCACGCTGTCCTATGTTCTGGCCGGACGCGGCGGCTATGAGGTGACCGAGGGCAGCGTCACGCTGGACGGCGTCGACCTGCTGGACATGGAGCCCGAGGCGCGCGCCGCCGCCGGCCTGTTCCTGGCCTTTCAATACCCGGTCGAGATCCCCGGCGTGGGCAACATGACCTTTCTGCGCACAGCGGTGAACGCGCAGCGCAAGGCGCGCGGCGAGGAAGAGATCAGCGCCGCCGATTTCCTCAAGCTGGTGCGCGAACGGGCCAAGGCGCTCAAGATCGACGCCGACATGCTCAAGCGGCCGGTCAACGTGGGCTTTTCCGGGGGCGAGAAGAAGCGCAACGAGATCCTGCAGATGGCCATGCTGGAACCCAAGATGTGCATCCTGGACGAGACCGACAGCGGCCTCGACGTGGACGCGATGAAACTGGTGGCCGATGGCGTCAACGCGCTGCGCAGCGAGGGGCGCGGCTTTCTGGTGATCACCCACTATCAGCGGCTGCTCGACCATATCAAACCGGACGTGGTCCACATCATGGCCGCCGGCCGCATCATCAAGACCGGCGGACCCGAGCTGGCGCTGGAGGTCGAAACCAACGGTTACGCAGACATCCTGAACGAGGTGGCGTGATGGCACTGGCGGAACCGAAACTGGACGCGACCGAGGCGCGGTTGGCCGGGCTGACCCTGCCCGAGGGCGGTTGCCTGGCCCCGGCGCGGACCGAGGCGCTGGCGCGGCTGCGCGCCATGGGCCTGCCGCAGCGGCGTGACGAGTACTGGAAATTCACCCGTCCCGACACGCTGATCCAGCCCGGGGCGATCCCGGCCCCGGTCTTTGCCAATGACGAGGGGCCGGTCTTTGACGCGATCGACCGTCTCAGGATCGTCTTCGTCGATGGCGTTTTCGACCCGGCGGCCTCGGACGACCTGCGCCTCGAGGGGGTTGAAATCGATCGCATCGCCGACATCTGCGGCCGGGACATCCATTGGGCCCGCGACATCTATGGCGTGCTCGAGGCGCGGGGGCAAACCCCGGTGCCGCGCCCGCTGGCGGCGCTGAATACCGCCTATGCCGGCGACGGGCTTGCGATTCGTGTCACCGGCAAGCCCGCCCGACCGATCAGCCTGATCTATATCCATAAATCGGAAACCTCCGACGCGCTGCTGCATCACGTGATCCGGGTCGAGCCGGGCGCCGAGGCGACGATCCTCGAGAACGGCCCGGCGGCGGCACGGTTCAACAAGGTGACCGAGATCGACATCGCCGACGGCGGCACGCTGCACCATGTGCGCGCCCAGGGACGCGATCATCAGCGCCGCGCCGCCACCCATATGTTCACCCGTCTGGGGACCGAGTCGGTCTATAAATCCTTCACCCTCACCGTGAACGGGGTAATGACCCGCAACGAGCAGGTGGTGGAACTGACCGGCGACGATGCGGTGGCCCATGTGGCCGGCGCCTGCGTCGGCGATGGCGATTTCCACCATGACGATACCGTCTTCATCACCCATGGCGCGCTGAATTGCGAAAGCCGTCAGGTGTTCAAGAAGGTGTTGCGCAACGGCGCCGTCGGCGTTTTTCAGGGCAAGATTCTGGTCAAGCCCGGCGCACAGAAAACCGACGGCTATCAGATCAGCCAGGCGCTCTTGCTGGACGGGGACAGTCAGTTCCTCGCCAAGCCCGAGCTGGAGATCTATGCCGATGACGTGGCCTGTTCGCACGGCTCGACCAGCGGCGCGATCGACGAGGATGGGCTGTTTTACCTGCGCTCGCGCGGGGTGCCCGAGCAGGAGGCGACCGATCTGCTGACGCTGGCCTTCCTGGCCGAGGCGCTGGACGAGATCGAGGACAAGACGCTTTCTGAGGATCTGCTGGCGCGGCTGACCGGCTGGCTGTCGCGGCGGCGCTGACATGGCGGTCACCAGCGACATCGCGGCCACCTATCGCGGGCCGGGCCGGGTGCTGCGGCGGCTGCTGGGCATGGGCCAGCGCGAGGATCGCGCGCTGGCGCTGCTGATGGCCGGCTGCGTGCTGGTCTTTATCGGCCAATTGCCGCGGATTTCGCGTGAGGCGCATCTGACCGGGCAGGAGCTGAACATGCTTCTGGGCGCCAGCCTGCTGGCCTGGGTGATCATCGCGCCGCTGCTGCTGTATTGCATCGCTGCGCTGTCGCATCTGGCGGCGCGGCTGCTGGGCGGGCAGGGCGGCTGGTACGGGGCGCGGCTGGCGCTGTTCTGGGCGCTGCTGGCCTCGACGCCGCTGCTGTTGCTGCACGGGCTGGTGTCCGGTCTGGTCGGCCCCGGCCCGGCGCAGGACGGTGTCGGGCTCTTGTGGCTGGTGGTGTTTTTGTGGTTCTGGGGTGCAGGGCTGCGGCAGGCGGAAAGGACACCGGTATGAACAGGTCGCTCTGGGCCGAGATGATCGTGATGTCGGTCAGGGATCCGGCGGAAGTGGCGCGGCGCCTGATCGCGCTGCACCTCCCGCGTGAGGTGTTGTGGACCGGGCTGGCGCTGGCGGCAGTGGCCAATACGCTGCTGTTCAGCCTGTCGGGGATGCTGATGCCCGGCCCGGCGGGCTTTCCGCCGATGTTCCAGACGCCCTTTGTCTATCTGGGGATGGTGAGCGGCGGGCTGGTGCTGACCGTGCTGATGATCCATTGGGCCGGTCGCATTCTGGGCGGCACCGGCCGGCTGGAGGATGTTCTGGTCACCGTTTTGTGGATGCAGCTCCTGCGCGTTCTGGTGCAGGCCGCCGCGCTGCTGCTGTCGCTGACCATTCCGCTGCTGGCGATGCTTCTGGTTCTGGTGGCCACCGTTCTGGGGCTCTTTATCACGCTGCACTTCATCGACCAGGCCCATCGCCTGAACTCGCTGCCAAGGGCGGGCGGGGCGCTGATCCTGTCGATTCTGATGATGGCGGTGGCGCTGTCTGTTCTGCTCGCGCTGTTCGGCGGCGTATTTTTCGGGGGCGTTGCCAATGTATGACGTGGACAAGATCCGGGCCGATTTTCCCATTCTCGCGCGCGAGGTGAACGGGCGGCCGCTGACCTATCTCGACAACGGCGCCTCGGCGCAAAAGCCGCAGGTGGTGATCGACGCGGTGAGCCGGGCCTACAGCCACGAATATGCCAATGTTCATCGCGGGCTGCACTATCTGTCGAATCTGGCCACCGACAAATACGAGGCGGTGCGCGGCACCGTCGCACGGTTCCTTGGGGCACCCAGCGAGGATGAGATCGTCTTCAATTCCGGCACCACCGAGGGGATCAACCTGGTCGCCTATGGCTGGGCGATGCCGCGGATGGAGCCGGGCGACGAGATCGTGCTGAGCGTGATGGAACATCATGCCAATATCGTGCCCTGGCATTTCCTGCGCGAGAGGCAGGGGGTGGTGCTGAAATGGGTCGATACCGGGCCCGACGGGTCGCTCGACCCGCAGGCGGTGATCGACGCCATCGGGCCGAAGACGAAACTGGTGGCCGTCACCCATGTGTCGAACGTGCTGGGCACCGTTGTCGATGTGAAGGCGATCACGCAAGGCGCCCACGCCAAAGGGGTTCCGGTGCTGGTCGACGGCAGCCAGAGCGCGGTGCACCTGCCGGTGGACGTCAGCGACATCGGCTGCGATTTCTACGCCATCACCGGACACAAGCTTTATGGTCCCTCCGGTTCCGGCGCGATCTATATCAAATCCGCACGGATGGCCGAAATGCGTCCCTTCCTCGGCGGCGGCGACATGATCAAGGAGGTGTCCAAGGACGCCGTGATCTATAACGATCCGCCGATGAAGTTCGAGGCCGGCACACCGGGCATTGTGCAGATCATCGGGATGGGCGTGGCGCTCGACTATATGATGGATCTCGGCATGGAGAACATCGCCGCCCATGAGGCCGGGCTGCGCGACTATGCGCAGGACCGCTTCGCAGGGCTCAACTGGCTGCAGGTGCAGGGCCACGCGCCGGGCAAGGCGGCGATCTTCAGCTTCACGCTGGAGGGGGCGGCCCATGCCCATGACATCTCGACCATCCTCGACAAGAAGGGCGTCGCTGTGCGTGCCGGTCATCACTGCGCCGGGCCGCTGATGGATCACCTCGGGGTGACGGCGACCTGCCGGGCGTCGTTCGGTTTGTACAATACCAGGGCCGAAGTGGATGTTCTGGTCGAGGCGCTTGAACTGGCGCATGAGCTGTTCGCCTGATCAATCCTTGGGCACCTGCACATTCCAATTGCGACATGCGGTGTCGCTAATGGTCATTTCCTGTTTTTGCGTCTAGGGTCGCCCTGACGCAACAACTGGGGATTACCGCATGACCGTACTCACCGACGCCGATCAGATTTCCGAGATTGCATTCGGGTTCATGGGCTCAAAGGCGCTGTTCGCCGCGCTGGGGGCAGGGGTGTTCACCCATCTGGCCGACGGCCCGATGAGCTGCGCCGAACTGGCCAGGCATTGCCCGCTCGACGAGAATCGGACCGAAACGCTGATGACGGCGCTGGCCGGGCTGGGCCTGGTCGAGGGGGAGAACGGCGCGTTCAGGAACTCTCCGGCGGCCGAGTCCTTTCTGGTGAAGGGGGCCAAATACGATTTCGGCGATTACCTGCGGCTTCAGGTTGGTCAGCAGATGTACGGGCTGCTCGATCAGATCGATGACGCCCTGCGCGACAAGCTGCCAGAGGAGGCGACTGCATCCTACGCCGAATGGTTCGCGGACCCCGAAGAGGCCAGGCTCTATTCTGCCAGCCAGCATTCCGGCTCGCTCGGGCCGGCACGGCAGCTTGCGCGCAAGATCGACCTGTCCGGCGTGCGCCATCTGCTGGATGTGGGCGGCGGCACCGGCGCCTTTGCCATCTCCCTGTGCGAGGCGTTTCCGGACCTGACCGCCACCATCGTCGATTTCCCGAATGTCGCCGATCTGGGGCGGGAGTATGTGCAAAAGGCGGGGCTGTCGGATCGCATCTCCTTTGTCGAGGGCAACGCGCTGGAAACCGACTGGCCCGGCGGGCAGGATGTGATCCTGATGTCCTATCTGTTCTCCGGTGTGCCGGGCGAGGCCCATGATGGGCTGCTCGCCCGCGCGCGCGAGCGCCTGAATCCCGGCGGGCGGTTCCTGCTGCATGATTTCGTGGTGCGCGAGGATCGCAGCGGGCCGAAACTGGCGGCGCTGTGGCAGTTGCAGCACACTGCCTTTACCCCGCGCGCCCGCTCGCTGGACGAAGGCTGGCTGCGGTCCGCGCTGGAGAACGCCGGTTTTGAGGGGATCGAGGTCGAGGTGATGATCCCCGAGATGACCATGCTGGCCACCGCGGTGAACCCGGCCTGAACGGCCGGGCCGGCGGGCGTTGTCCGACACGGCAATGCCCCGGCCCGGGCCTGCGGAACCGGTGCCGCGGGGACGATCGCCCCGACAGACACCGCCACGCCGGACGGGCCGCAATGGCCCGTTTTTGAGATTGCGAAGCCGCCGCCTTTGTCCTATACGCCCTCGCACGGGCACCTTTGGCCCGGCTGGAGAGGGCGCTGCCCTCAAAGGGCGGATACCGGGGGAGCTGCAAGACGAAGAGGACTGAAAAACATACGTGATGACAAACTCTTGCCGACGACCCTGTTTTTGGGTTTAAACGCAGGAGAAATCGCGTAAGCACTGCGTAAGCAGTTGGGGTTTTCGAATCCCACTGTGCACCCATAGCTCAGCTGGATAGAGTGTCGCCCTCCGAAGGCGAAGGTCGTAGGTTCGAATCCTACTGGGTGCACCACCTTAAAAAAATCAGAAGTAAAATCAGTTACTTACATGACGTTTTGACAACTTGTTCCGCCGAGTTGTCAACTTTCGTTCCTGTAATGATCCGCATGGCGTCTGCCGTCTTGCTGTAGGCGCGGGTCTGGGCGGTGGTATCGTGACCCAGAATCGCCATGCGCTGGTCCTCGGAGGCGCCGCGCTCGGCCATGTAGGCGGCAAGGTACTTGCGAACACCGTGCGCGCTCTTGCCCTCGATGCCGGCCGCCTTCGCGCCAGTGGCGAACCACTGGCCTGCCGCCTTGCCTGATCGTGCTGCGCCGCGCGCCGTGCTGAGCCATGTCATGTGTTTTGGCGCCGCCTCGATGCAGGCCCGAAGGTGGTCGGCATCCGGGTAATATGTCGGTGCCGGCTTCACGAACAGCGGCACGGTGCAGATCGTGCCTGATTTCGCTCTGCGATATGTCAACCAACCGTCGCGGAGGTTGCCGGGGCCAAGAATTACGGCATCGCCGATCGCGGCGCCGGTCAGGGCGATGATCTCGAGGGCGAGGCGCTGCATCGTGCCGATCGGCCAATGGGCGCGGAATGCGTCGACATCTGCCTGCGTCCATGGCGTGAACCCGTCACTCTTGGGGGCGGCGCGGGGCCGCACGTCGCGCGCCGGGTCAACATCCAGAAGGCCGGAATCGACCCACCATCGGCCCATGGCCCGCCAGAGCTTCAGCCGGTTGTTCGCCGGGTGCGGATCGAACTTGGAAAGATACATTCTGATGTGCTTCGGGCGCAGGTCTGACAGCATCGCGGTCGCGAAGAACGCCTCGAACTCCTCGGCGAAACTGCGCCACCTGGCGCGGGTGCTTGCGGCGCGCGAGAGGTAGGAATCGGACGCGATGAAGGCGCGGATGCCGGCGCCGATGGTTCCGGTTCTGTGCTGGATGCGGCCGCGCACCTTGGCGGGCTTGCCGGCGGCGGCCTCGGCATATGCTTTCAGGAACTCAGGGCTGTCTTTCCGCGCGTCAGGCATTGGCGTGGCAGGCGTGGTGTGCCGGTAGTAGTAGCGCACGTTCCCGCTCGGCCATTTCCCGGATGGTTTCAGGCCCTTCAATCTGACAGATCCCCGAACAGTTCGTCGCATGAATTGCCCCCTCCGGCCCCACGATGCGCCGGAATTGCGCCTGGGGGCAAGATCCGGACGCCGCCGCCAGGCATCACCTCGATCGCGCCGACCTCAATCCCGGCATCGCGGCAAGCGGCGATGGCGTTGCGGATCAAGGCGCATGTGGTGCGGGTGCGAGCGGCGGCCATGGGTCAGGTCTCCTCCGTGTCAAACCCGCCGATCTGCTCCAGCACCTCGGCAGCCATGCGCGCGCGCAGCTCCTCCTCGGTGACCTGGGCGCGGAAACTGATGGTGTCGTGGGTGATAAGTTTCATGCCGCTTGCTCCTCTCGCATCGCGTGGCCGCCCCACTGGTCGGCGGCGGCGTTCATCATTCCGGCAAAGCTCCGGCTGCGCAGGCGGGCACGGTCCGGACCGGGTGGCATCCGGTGAACCCGGTTCCAGCGTTTCCATTCGTCGCTGCCGCGCGCGGGCTCTGGCAGGCGGTCGGTTTCGATCAGCTCGGGCAGGCCGCGCAGATACCAGCCGGTGTTTTTGTAGGCCGGTTCGCCGAACCAAAACGGCTGGACCATCTGCGGCGCGGGCAGATCGGTCGGCATGCGCTCGCGGGCGAGATCGTTCATTTCCGGGTTCTCGACGGCCACGCGCGCGATCGGCGCGTCCCAGCAGGCGGTGAAGACGTCAACGCCAAGTTCGAACTCGGCGCGCAGGTCGTTCCACGTCCGCCCCTTCGGCAGCGCCTTGGGTGGCGTCCACTTGCCGGGGCCGGACATCCAGCGCCGGCCGGATCGGCAGAGCCGGGTGCAGGGCGGGTGCATCACCGCCAGCAGATCCCAGCCCTCTCGCAGGATGCCGTCGCGCACGTCACAAATGATGTGGCGGTTCGATCCATCCTCGGCCGCGTCCAGATCGCAGGACCAGGTGTCGTGCCCGCGCGCGGCAAAGGCGCGGCGGGCGATGCCGCTGGTCTCGCATGCGATCAGGACGCGGAGCGGGTCCGTTCCTTGCGGTTTGGTGGGTGACATGCTGATCACATCCCCAGCGCTTCTTTATACATCTCCAGCACCGCCTCTTCCTCGGCGATGTCGTCCTTGTCGCGCTTGCGCAGGGCGATCACCTTGCGCATGACCTTGGTGTCGTAGCCGCGCGCCTTGGCCTCGGCCATGACCTCTTTCTGCTGGTCCGCGATGTCCTTTTTCTCCTGATCCAGCCGCTCGAACCGTTCGATGAACTGGCGCAGCTCGGCGGCGGTCACGCGATAGGTGTTGTCGGCGGCCTGATCGAAGGTCGGGTCGGGCTTCATCGGGGGCTTTCCCTGTTTCTGGCGTTGGGTTTCATGCGCCTGCCGCAGGCCCGCGACCTCGGGGGAGTTTGTGTCTGTCATTGCTGTGTCTCGATCTTGTGGGGCGCGGCCGGGATCAGGGGGCGAGGCCCTGACCGTTGTAGGGGCAATCAGGGCGCCCATCGGTGGCGCGAGTGCCTGCCGGGGCGTTGAGGCGCCTTCCGGCCTCGTACAGCCATGCGGAGATGGCGTGGGTCCGGCTGTCGCCCTGGGCGTGGATCTCCATCAGCTCGACCCGCCATTGGGACTGCTGGTTATCCCATTGATCGTCACCCGGAGGCGTCATCAGCCCGCCAGCGCTGCGGAACGCCTCTGCGCGGCCCTGCAACGGGGCGTGGGCGATCCGCTGGGATGTGACGTAGAGCTGTTGCGGGTTGGGACGGGCCGTGATGCTGCCATTCCCGGGGTCAGCCTTGATCGGGGGCCGGGCAAGGCGCGCGGCGGCGGTGCTGGGGTACATGTGCAATCCTCTGTGTCTGGTGCGCGGGCGGCTTGATTTGGAGGATTGCACCGCCCGCGCGATCCGCACCGCAAACGGGGACGGAAACTCAGATGGTCAGCGGCGCGGGCAATCCTCCAGCCCGCGCCGCCTTGCTGTCGTCGTCATGTGAGGCGCGCAGGCGGGCCGCGCGGGTTTGCCGCTCTGGTTCGGGGACTACGTTGCCTGTCGGTCGGGATCGCGAGAGCCGGGACCGGGTCAAGCCACATGGCGACGGCGGACGGGGATGTTCTTTTCCTGGATGACGTCGCGGATCTTCTGCCCTGTGCGGAGCAGGGTCTGCTCGATCGGTTCAGGCTCTGGCCGGTCGACGAGATGCTGGGGGGAGAGGCGGGCCGGGTTGAACCCCTGACCGCGCCCGGCCTTCATGGCCGCCCAGGCAGCGGCGAACTGGGCCGGATCATCCACAAAATCCTCGGGCGATCCCACGATCCGGCGGGCATCCCGCAACACGGTTGTCTTAAAGTCTCGCATTCAATCCTCCATCGGTTGATGGGGGTAGAGAGATACGAAAAAATCGCATCAGTCAACATAGAAATACGAAATAACCGTAATTTGGAAGGACTACTTCGGGTTGCAAACGCTTTGTTAATGAGAATAAAACGTGAACATGGTGGGGGAATCGTATGTTGCCGAGGGCTATTGCTGCCGTCCTTGTTCCGTTGGGCGTGAATTTGAACTGGGTATTCGCACCTGTTCTCTGGTGGCGAGTTAGTCGAGGTGCTTCGCTATCTCTCGAAGAACGTCGGCGGGCAGCCTTGCGGGGTCACCGCCCAGGATGAAGTTGAAATCAACCTGAAAGGCCGAGAGAAAATAGGACATTAGCCTGACGGAAGGCGCACCGGACTGCTCTTGAGAGCGAAAGGTTGTGTATTTGATGCCAGCGTTTTCGGCGAGTTCTTTCTGTGACATTCCCGTCATAAGGCGAGCTGCCACAAGGCGTTTGTGGATTGCTTCCGGGGAGGTGTCACCGCGGCGACATATGCGTTCGATCTCTAGATAGTCCATGGTACAGCTATCGCGGAGATACGATAAAATCGCATCAAGTTAGTTTCGCACACTTGTAAATACGAAATTATCGCACTACGCCTGTGGTCATGAGCACTCGTGACCTGATCCAAGCCCTGGGCGGCTACCGCGCTGTTGCGCTGCGCCTGAACAAGAAGCCGACAACGGTGCATACGCATATGCAGGACGGGGTGATGCCCGCTGCGTGGTATGATGCCATTTGCCAGATGGCGCGGGAGCAGCAGGTGGCCGAGCCGCCGCGTGCGCTGTTTTCCTTCCTCAAGGTGCCACCCCCGCCGGCCGAGGCCGCCGCATGAGCCGCCCGCCGCGTCTGACCCTGATAGTGAACAATGATGCGCCATGTCCCGGGGATAACCCGGGGTCCGGGCAAAGCTCTTGGTCCAATCGGTTTGAACCCTATGCGCTGAGGGCGGGGGCCGCTGACCTCTGGTCGGCCTATTTCCACGCCCGGTTCAACAGCCCGCGCGAGGTGGCGCTGTTTTTCGATGTCAGCTTCCAGACCGCGCTGAACTGGTGGGGGGCGGTGACGGCGCCGGCCAGCCATATCGCACTTCTGGTGCTGCTGACCGACCCGGGCGCGCCGGGGTTCTTTCATGACGAACTGAGGAGGGCCGCCGCATGACTGCGCGGATTGAACGGATTGCCTATCAGATCTGGTGGCTGACGCGGGAGACGGCAGGGGATTGCACCCTTGTCGATCTGGCCGCGTTCACCGGCGCCAGCCCGGCAACCTGCCGCAACATTTGCATGACCCGCGGCTGGGGGCACCGCTATCGCCGCCAGGCGTTGGCGGGCCGGTGGCGCGCGTCGAACGCCACCCCTTGCCAGTCGGGCAGGGTGCGCGACCTGACCGAGGTGTTCGCATGACAGTCCGATCCGCCCTTTTCCACCCGGTCCCGACCGAGGATCTGCCGGAGTACCCGCTGACCTCGGATGACCGGCTCAACAGCCACTATTTCATGGTCTGGGAACGGCGCCGATGGCTGAACTCGGACATGCGCCTGAAGGCCACGCCGGAGTGCCGGGGGCTGTATTTCGACCTGATCAACATCGCCTATGACAACTCGCCGATCGGGACGCTGCCCACGGACCTCGATGTGCTGGCAAAGCTGGTCTTTGTCGAGCCGAGCCATTTCCGGGCGCTCTGCGCGCTGGAATACGGGCCGCTGCACAAATGGGAACCGTGCCTGTGTGACGGCGGTGAGATCCGCCTGATGCATGCGACGGTTCTTCGGTCTCTGGTCGAGGCGATCTCGCGGCGCGAAGACAACCGGGCGAAGATGGATGCCGCCAATATCTCGAAACGGCTGCAGCGCCTGCGCTCGACCGTCGCGGGCCTGCATATCGAGATGAGCAAGAACGATGCGGCGATCCGCTGGATCGACGAATGGCTGCTCGACAAGGGGTGCGCCTATCGCAGCACGTCCTGGGTCGAAAAGGCGATGGCGGCCTGGTCGGCCCACATGATGGATCTGACCGGACGCCGCCTGCAGAGGGGCCAGTAAAGCCGGCGCGCAGACTGTCCGCAGGACAGTTCGCGGACACTTGAGGACAGTGTCAGGACAGAGTGTCGGAAAGTTGGCTTTAAAACAGAGGCTTACGGAAACTGTCCTGAAGTGTCCTGCACGACAGAGACAAAGACAGAGACAAAACAGGACAACAGGCCGGTCGCGCCAGACCTGCGGCGCCCCGCCTGTGGATAAGTCGGATTTGCTGAGAAAGGAGACAGAGGGCGATGGATGCAAAAGAGCAGGCGGCGGGCGAGAGGCGGGTGCAGGAAACCCTGATCGCACCGCTGGAGGCGCTGGGGCTGGCCAGGCCGTCGACGGCGACCCTGGCGAAGTTCGAGGTCATGAAGAAGGAGCTGCGCCAGAAGCTGGCCTATATGAGCGAGGACGGGCTGGTCACCTTGCGGCAATGGGTCGAGGCGCATCCCGAGGGCAGGAACGGGGACCGGTTCCCGATCCCGCTCAAGATCCTCGCCCGGGCGCGGGACATCGAGGTGCCGGAGACCGGCCCGTCGCCGCTGATGCTGAACGTGTTCCGGGACGTTCTGGGGCTGACCGCGATCCGCGAGGGCTGGGCGCCTGAGCTGCTGGAGTTCATCACGGCGGGGCGGGAATGGCCGGGGCGATGGAGCCAGACCAAGCTTCGGGAACGCGCGGACACCCCGGTGCGCCGGCTGGCCGATATCGAGATGCGGCTGGCCCGGGGCGATCGGATCAGCGCGGTGGAGGAGGCGTTTCGCGCCCGGCGCCGGGCGGCCTTGGGCAAATGCCAGGCCATCGCGGATCAGGCCCGCGCGAAGGGGGCGGCATGAGCAGAATGGAGCGCAGGATGGCGGGCATCGCGGTGACGCGCGGGGCGGCGAAGCGGCCGGTCGCGATCGTCGATCTGTTGGACTGGGCGTTTGCCCGGGAAAAGGTGCGGCTGGACTTCGATGCGGGCGAGGATGGCATGCAGGCCTGGGGCTATGGCTATGTCTCGTCGACGGCGGCGATCATCCGGCATGAACAGCTTGGATGCCGGGTCGATGGCGGCGGCTCATCGCCCTGTCACCCGGATGCCGATACGGTGGCGGCGGCGGTGGCGGCGCTGCCCGAGGGCTGCGGCGGCCGGCGCATGGCCATCTGGATCGCCGAGCTGGCGCGGGCGGGGCAGGTGCCGGATTGCATGGCCGATGCGCGACCGATCTGCGAGCCGGTGGACTGGCAGTGCAACCGGCATGGGTGGTCGGCGAAATCTGTGGTGGTCGATCGGATCGAGACGCCCGGACGGGGCGGACGGATGGTGCAGTGCGACGTGCGGCTGTGCCCGGTGCGCTATCGCAACTCGGCGCAGGAGATCGCGGCGGCGCGGCGGCGCTGGCTGGGCTGGTGGGGCGCGCTGCGGGATCTGCGCGAGACCTTTCGGATCTACGGCGGGTTGACGGCTTTCGAGGTCACCGAGGTGATGCCGCCGAGGCAACCGTGGAAAAAGGGGTTGACGAAATCCTAGCCCGATTGACATAATACCAGCGAACCGAATTGCGCCCGGCAGGAGAAATCCCGCCGGGCGCTTTCGTTTGACCCTCAGACAGTATCGAAAGGGGCGCCATGCCCAGAAAGCCCTGTGCGCAGCCCGGGTGTTCGCGGCTGGTCGAGGTTGCGACCGGGTATTGCGCGGCGCATGCCCGATCGGAAAAGCAGGACCGGGACCGGCCCTCGGAGGCGCAACGCCGGGAGGGCCGGCCAAGCCGGACGTGGTATGCGAGCAAGGGCTGGCGGGGCAAGGGCGGGCGGCGGCTGCGGCAGCTGGAGGCCGAGCCGCTGTGCCGGCTGTGCCCGGATCACTCAAAGCAGCTGGCCACGGTTGCGGACCATGTGGTGCCGCACCGGGAGGATTATGGGCTGTTCTGGTTCGGGGCGCTGCAGTCGCTCTGCAAGTCCTGCCATGACAGCAAGAAACAGCGGGCTGAGAAGCGCGCAGGCCGGGCCGGGGGGGCGTTGAACCTTCCCGGGCTCCGGGCGTGAAACCGGCGGGGATAAGCGGATTTTTCCGCGCAGAAATTTAGGAGGGGGGGGGGATGCAGAACAGTGGAACCGAGATGCAGAAGCTGGTCGATCGCCTGGGCGGCTGGCCTCCTCATTTTGACGATGTGGAGCGGGGGCATGGCGAAAGCCTGCTGCGGTATCTGAGGCGCGACGGGCTGGTGGATGAGCCGGTGTTCGGTCAGGTGGTGCGCTATGCGGTGCACCGGGCGGCGTTTGACCGGCTGTCGGTGCTGATCGTGGACGAGGGGTTCGAGGCGACCGAGGGGAACTTCCTGTCGGGGCTGTGCCAGCAGCGGGCGTTTCACGAAAACCGCCTGGCGGCGCTGGAAAAGGAGCTGCTGGGCACGCCCTATGTGCGGGCCAAGACCGGGATGGGCGCGCAGACCTCGTTCATGGATCTGCTGGGCGATGCCGGGCGGGCGGAGGCGGGCGGCAAGGTGACGCCGTTCAAACCGCTGACGCGCCGGGCGGGGCGCGGGTAGCGCGATGGCGGAGAGCTTGGTGGAAACGCCGGTCACGCAACGGGCGTTTGACTGGGTGGACGGAATCCTGTCGGGGCGGATCCCGGCCTGCAAGCGGATCCGGCAGGCCTGCGAGCGGTTTCGCCGGGATCTGACGCGGGCCGGCACGGACCAGTTTCCCTATGTGTTCGATGCCGAGGCCTCGGAGCACATGTGCGCCTTCATGGAGACGCTGCCGCATATCGAGGGGGCCTGGGCGGCGCGCGGCGACACGCTGGAGCTGCTGGGCTGGCAGGCGTTCCTGATCGGGCAAATCGGCGGCTGGCGGCATATGCTCAGCGGGCTGCGCCGGTTTCGGACCGCCTATGTGGAGGTGCCGCGCAAGAACGGCAAATCCACGCTGCTGGCCGGGGTGGGTCTGTATTTCCTGGGGGCGGACGGGGAGCCGGGGGCGAAGGTCTATTCGGCGGCGGCCTCGACGCACCAGGCGCGGATCGTGTTTGACGCGGCGCGGGTGATGGCGCTCACCGGGGAGTTTGACGGCACCGGCCTGGACGAGCTGCTGGGGCTGACGGTGGAGGAGCACAAGATCAAGACGCCGGATCCGGCGGCGGTGTTCCAGCCGATTGCGAGCCAGACCAAATCGAAGGACGGCAAGAACCCGCATTGCGCGATCGTCGATGAGCTGCACGAGCACGACAAGCGGGACGTGTGGGATTCGATGGCCTCGGCGCTGGGGGCGCGGGAACACCCGCTGCTGATCGCGATCACCACGGCGGGGTACAACACCGGCGGGATCTGCTTCGAGCAGCGCAAATACGTGCAAAGCCTGCTCGAGGGCACACGGGAGAACGATCGCTACCTGGGGCTGATCTTCGAGGCCGACGAGGGGGACGAGCCGGGCGATCCGGCCACCTGGGAGAAGGCCAACCCGAGCCTCAATGCGGCCAAGTCGATCGAGTACATGCAGGACGAATGGGAGAAGGCGACGGCGAGCCCGGCGGCGATGGGGGAGTTCCTGCGCAAGCATCTGGACATCTGGACCAGTGTCGGCGCGGCGGCGCTGGACATGGAGGCCTGGCGGGCCAGCGAGGATGCCACGCTGCGGCTGTCGGATTTTGCCGGGCGCAAGGGCTATCTCGGGGTCGACCTGGCCACCCGGCATGACCCGGCCAGCGTGACGCTGGTGATCCCGGACGAGGGGGATCCGGGCAAGGGGCCGCTGCGGGTGTTCAGCTGGCATTTCCTGCCCGAGAAGGTGGTCGATGCGCCGGGCAACGAGCATCTCTGGGGCTGGAAGAAGGACGGATTTGTCCACACCACGCCGGGGGCGGAGCTGGATCTGCGCATTGTCGAGGCGCTGGTTCTGCAGCTGGCCGGGCTCGGGGATGGCAGCTGGGGCTGGGGCGATCTGCCGGCGCTGGACATTGAAATGGTGATCTATGACGCGCTCTTTGCCTCGCAGATGGCGGCGGCCTGGGAGGCGGCGGGGCTGACTGCGGTGGAGCTGCGCTCGCGCGCCTCGAACCTGAACGAGCCCTTCAACAAGCTGATCGCGGCGGTGGAGGATCGCCGGCTGATCAATGACGGCAATCCGGTTCTGACCTGGATGGCGGGCAACACGCTGCTGAAGCAGGTGCAGGGCGGCGATTACATCTATCCGGCCAAGCTGGTGCCCGAGGACAAGATCGACGGGATCGTGGCGCTGATCAATGCGCTCTGGCCGCTGATCCAGGTGGCCGAGGACACCGGCGCGCAGGATCGCCGCAACAGTTTTTTCATGTCGCTGGGAGCGTAGAGCATGGGGTTGATCGGCAAGGCGCTGTCGCTGGTCGGGGTGCAGCGCAAATCCGCGGGTGCGGTTCGCTGGGCGGATGCGCCTGCCCGCGACGGGCACAGCGGCCATGCGGGCGAGGTGGTCAGCGCGCGCTCGGGGCTTGGCCTCTCGGCGGTCTGGGGCTGCGCCAACCTGATCAGCGGCACGCTGTCCTCGCTGCCGTTCGAGGTGCTGCGCCGGGACGGGGCCGGGTTTCAGGAGGTGGACGCCGGGCACCCGCTGCATGCGGTGATCCATGAGAGCCCGAACTTCGATCAGACGGCGCTGGATTTCTGGGACTTCATGAACCTCTCGATCGAGCTCTGGGGCAATGCCTATGCCTCGGTGCAGCGGCGCGAGGGCAAGATCGTGGCGCTCTATCCGGTGGCGCCGGAGGCGATGCGCGTGCGGCGGCTGGAAAGCGGGCGGATCGAATACCGCTGGAGCGATGAGGGCAAATCCTTCGTCCGGCTGGACCGGGATGTGTTCCATATCCGCGGCCCGGGCGGCAATGCTCTGGGGGGCATGTCGACGCTGCGGTTCGGGGTACAGGCGTTTTCCTCGGCGCTGGCCGCCGATCGCGCGGCGGCGGGGATGTTCCGCAACGGGCTGCGCCCCTCGGGGGTGATCAAGTTCAAGGAATGGCTGAGCCCGACCGAACGCGAGGCGGCGGATCAGATCGTCGGCAAGTATCTCGGGGCGGTGAACTCGGGCAAACCCTTCGTGGTGGAAGGGGGCATGGAATATGACCATCTGAGCATCTCGCCCGAGGATGCGCAGATGCTGGAAACCCGGCAGTTCTCGGTGGAGGAGATCTGCCGCTATTTCCAGGTGCCGCCGGCGCTGATCGGCCATGCCGGCAATGCGACCGCCTGGCCGACCAGCGTGGATCAGCAGGTGCTGATGTTCACCAAGTTCTATCTGCGGCGCCGGGTGAAGCGGATCGAGCAGGCGGTGCGCAAGCAGCTGCTGAGCCCGGCGGACCGGGCGGCGGGGGTCTCGGTGCGGATCAACATGGAGGGGCTGCTGCGCGGCGACAGCGCCAGCCGGGCCGGATTTTATCAGACCATGGTTCAGATCGGCGCGATGACCATCAACGAGGTGCGCCGGCTGGAGGGCCGCAAGCCGGTGGCGGGCGGCGATGAGGTGCGCATGCAGATGCAGAATATTCCGATCACGGGGACAGGAGAGAGCTGATGGCGATCGAGACAAAGGACATGGGCATCGATCTGTCGGCGGCCGGGCAGAGCGGCGCCATCGAGGGCTATGCGAGCCTCTTCGGGATCGAGGATCAGGGCGGCGATATCGTCGCGCCCGGGGCCTATGGGGCCAGCCTTGCCAGGCTGACGGGGGAGGCGCGCAAGGTGAAGATGCTCTGGCAGCATGATCCCGCCCAGCCGATCGGGGTCTGGGAGGAGGCGCGCGAGGATGAGCGCGGGCTCTGGGTGAAGGGGCGGATCCTGAGCGAGGTGGCAAAGGGGCGCGAGGCGCTGGCGCTGATCCGGGCGGGATCGATCGACGGGCTGTCGATCGGCTATCGCACGGTGGCCTCGAGCAAGACGGCGGCGGGCCTGCGGGTGCTGGAGCAGGTTGAGCTCTGGGAGGTGTCGCTGGTGACGTTTCCGATGCTGCCGCAGGCGCGGGTGGCGGCGAAATCCGATGTGCCGGCGCCGGTGATTGAAAAGTTCCGGGCCGGGGACCGGCTGACGGAGCGCGAGTTCGAAAAGCTGGCCAAGGGATTTGGCCTTTCGAACGCACAGGCGGAGCGTGCCGCGCGCATCCACCTGAAGGGGCAGGGGGAGCCTGCCAAAGCGGCGACTGAGGCCGGGGCCGAGGCGGTGGCGTTCTATTCTGCGCTGCTGGGGGCCTGAGCCAGACCAAACCTTAACATTCAAAGGAGGTTTCCCGATGTCGGGAGAAACCAGAACCGCTGCAGAGCTTGCAGCGGAAACGAAAGCTGCGTTCGATCGTCAGGTCGAGGCGGTGAAAGGGATTGCCGAAGAGGCGCTCGGCAAGGCACGGGCGGGCGAGGAACTGGGCCAGGCGATCAAGCAAAAGGCCGATGAGGCGCTGGTCGAAATGAACGGGCTCAAATCCAGCCTGGACGAACTCGAGCAAAAGCTCGACCGCTCGGGCGGCGGCGCGGCGCCGGCGGCCAAAAGCGTCGGGCAGCAGTTCATCGAGAGCGATGCGTTCAAGTCCTTCAGCACTGACGGGTTCGGGCGCAATTCGAAGGCGCGGATGGAGCTGAAGGCCTCGCTGACGCTGGCGACCACGGATACCGACGGCGCGGTCGGGGCCGGCGTGCCGGTCACCCGCCTGCCGGGGGTGCAGGAACTGCCGCAGCGGCGCATGACGGTGCGCGATCTGCTGTCGCCGGGGCGGATGGACGGCAATACGCTGGAATATGTGCAGGAGACCGGGTTCAACAACAACGCGGCTCCAGTGGCCGAGGGGGCGGCCAAGCCCGGCTCGGATATCAAGCTGGCGGAGAAATCGACCGGGGCCCGGGTCATCGCGCACCACATGAAGGTGTCGCGGCAGGCGCTGAGCGATGTCTCGCAGCTGCGCTCGATGATCGATCAGCGCCTGCTCTATGGGCTCGACTTCAAGGAAGAGTTCCAGATCCTGAACGGGGATGGCACCGGGCAGAACCTGCACGGGATCATTCCCAATGCGACCGCCTATGCGCCGGCGTTCGCACCGGCGGCGGAAACCGTGATCGACAAGCTGCGCCTTGCGATGCTGCAGGCGGCGCTGGCGGAATATCCGGCGACCGGGCATGTGCTGAACCCGATCGACTGGGCGCGGATCGAGCTGACCAAGAACGCCAATGAAGATTACATCATCGGCAATCCGCAGGGCAGCGCCCAGCCGATGCTCTGGCGCCTGCCGGTGGTTCAGACCCAGGCGATCGCGATGGACAAGTTCCTGACCGGGGCGTTCCGCATGGGCGGGCAGATCTTCGATCGCTGGGATGCCTCGATCGAGACCGGCTATGAGAATGACGATTTCACCCGCAACATGGTGACCATCCTGGCCGAGGAGCGGCTGGCGCTGGCGATCTACCGGCCCGAAGCCTTCATCTATGGCGATCTGGGCTACGTGGTCTGATCCGGCCTGATCGGTCTGATCTGAACCGATCCCCGGGGGGCGTGAGATCTGCGCCCCCCTTTTTCATGTGAGACAGCAGGAGAGGCGCGATGAGATACATCGTCAAACGCCCGCATCAGGGTGACCGGTGGTATGCCGAAGGGGCCGTGCGCGAGGCCGATGAGCGCGAGGTGGCGCATCTGGTGGCCAATGGCGTGCTGATGCCGGATGGGGGCCCGGATGAGGGCCCGGACGTGGCGGCGGCCGAAGGCGGGGCGCCGGCGGACAAGGCGGCGCGCATTCCGGAAACCGGGCAGCCTGTCCCTGCCGACCCCGAGCCGGCGGAGTAGCCCGGCGATGTGGCTGGAACGGCTCTCGGGGGGCAATGCGCCGCTGATCACGCTGGCCGATGCCAAGGACAAGCTGCGCATCATCGCGCCCGAGGGCGAGGATCCCGAGCTCGATGCTGAACTCACCCGGGCCATCGCGGCGGCCTCGGCGCATCTGGACGTGGATGCGGACGGGTTCGGCGGGCTGGGGTTTCCGCTGGTGGCGCAGCAGTGGCTGCGCCGGGGGGAGGGGTTCAGCGCGGATCTGCTGCGGCTGCCGTTTGCGCGGATCCTTTCGGTCGAGGCGCTGCGCTACCGGGCGGAAGACGGAAACATCGCGGTCGTGCCGCCGCAGGATTACGTTCTGGCCGGGCAGGGCCGGTTGCGCCGGATCGCACTGCTGCCGGGGCGGTCCTGGCCGGTTCCGGCGGATCGCCCTGACGCGGTGGAGGTGGCGTTCACGGCGGGGTTCGAGACGGTGGCGGCGGTGCCCGAGGATATCAAGGCGGCGGCGCGCGAGCTGGTGGTGCTCTATTACGATCACCCGCTGGCCGACGCGGCGCTTGGTATTCCGCGGCAGGTGCAGGAGGGGATCGACCGGCTGACCCGCCGCTACCGGGCGTTCGCGGCATGAGCGCCGGCGGGATCCCGCGGCGGGACCGGCTCGTTGTGCTGCTGCGGGCCAGCGTTGTGGAGAATGAGCTGGGCGAGGCGCTGCCGAGCGGCTGGGTGGAGCACGCCCGCGCGCGTGCTTCCTTTGCGCCGGTGAGCGATGGCGAGCGGCTGCGGGCGGCCGCGGTGGAGCAAAAGAGCGATGCGCGGTTTGTTCTGCGCTGGTCGCCGCGGCTGGCGCAGGTCACCGGGGCGTTCCGGCTGCGCTTTGAGGGCCGGGACTGGCAGATCACCGGCGTCAAGGCCATCGGCCGGCGGCGCTGGATCGAGCTGACCGCCTGGCGGCTGACGACAAGCGAAGGGGTGTGAGATGGCGGTCAGGATGAAGATCGAAGGGGCCGGCGATATCGAGCGGGCGCTGGCGGAGCTGGCGCGCGGCACCTCCAAGGGGGCAATGCGCCGGGCGATGAAGAAGACGCTGCAGCCGGTGGCGGAGATGGCCGATGCGGCCTCGCCCTTCACGGTCAAGGTGACCAGCAAGCTTTCGGCGCGCCAGGCGCGCGGCGCACGTGGCGATCGGGGCCGCAGCAAGGTGACGCTCTATGTCGGGCCGGTGCAGCCCGATGGCAGCGATGCGCCGCATGCGCATCTTTATGAGTTCGGGACGGTCGAGAGGATACAGACAAAGACCGGCAAATCGGTGGGCGTGATGCCGGCGCGCCCCTTCCTGCGGCCGGCCTGGGACGCCAATGCGGCCGGCATGCTGGAGGTGCTCAAGCGCGAGGTCTGGGCCGAAATCGAAAAGGCGACCGAGCGGGCCCGGCGCAAGGCGGCAAAAGCGGCGGGGCCCTGATGGAACGCGAGCTGATTGCCGCGCTGCGGCCGCTGGGGGCGCCGGTGGTCTGGGGCGTGTTCAGCCGGGATGTGGGCTATCCGCGCCTCACGCTGCAGCGGATCAGCACAAGGTCGGCGCATGCGCTGGACCGGCGGATGGGCAACGAGACCGCGCGGGTGCAGATCAACGTGCTGGCGCAGAGCTATGCCGGGACCGCCGCGCTGTCGCGGCGGGTCTCGCAGACCCTGACAGAGTTGCGCGGCGGATCGGTGATCCGCTGCTACGAGATATCGCGGCGGGACTCCTTTGAGCAGACCGGCGGCGATGTGATCCGGCTGCAGATGCTGGATGTTCTGGTGCGCTATCGCGCCTGAAACCCCGGGCCGCATGCGCGGCCCATTCAATGACAGAAAAGGAAATCCGAATGGATGGTTTCGCTATTCCGGCGGACCTGGTGACCGTTGAGTGGTCGCTGGATGACGTCGATCTGAACTTTGCGCCGATCCCCGGCATTGACACGGTGTTCATCCCCGAGGTCACCCAGGAATGGCGTGACCGCACCACGCTGAACACGCCGGGCCGGTTCAAGCAATACGGAAAGGGGCTGAAGGATACCTCGGAAGGCACCATCGGCTGCTTCTATTCCAAGGAGCTCTGGGAACAGGCCGCGGCGATGTCGGCGCAGGAAACCCCGATCTACATCCGCGTGACGTTTCCGCCCGATCCAGATCAGACCGCCGGCGATGTGTTCAAATACGCCACCCACATCATCCCGTCGCTGCCCTCGACCGACAAGAACGGCGACATGCGGACCGATCTGAAGCTGCGCCCGACCGGCGCGATCGCCTGGGTGAAAGGAGCGCTGGCATGATCAGCACGGTTGCGGTGAAGCTGGGCAAGAAGACCCACAAGCTCAAGGTCTCGATCCGGGCGCAGGTGCGGCTGGAGAAGGAGCACGGCAAGCAGATCGGCGATATCCTGCAGGATCTCTTTGGCGGCGCCGGCGGGGTGACGCTGGTGGCCTCGGTCTGGGCCGCCTGCCTGGCCGATGGCGCCGGCGTTCCGCTGGAAGAGGCGATGGATATCCTGACCGATCTGGGCGGGGCCAATGCCGGCTCGCCCTATCTGACCGAGGCGCTGCAATGCGCCTTTCCGTTTCTTCAGCCCGGCGAAGACGAGGCGGGCGAGGATGAGGCGGGCGAAGGGGGCGACACGGCGGGAAACGTCGCGGCGTAGACTGGGCCACCCTGTGGTCTGGGTGGGTCGAGCTGGGGCTTGATCCACCCGACTTCTGGCGGCGCAGTCTGCGCGAATACGATCTGATCACCCGGGCGCGGATCAAGGCGAAACACGCCGATGTGGAGGCGCGCCGGGTGCTCCACCAGGAACTGGGCATCCTGATCCAGTTCGCGTTTCACGATCCCAAACAGATGCCGGATTTCACCAGGGCGGGCCGCGAGGCGGACGGGTCTGGCGGTGGGTCCGGTGGGCCCCGCAAGCTGAGCGGGGCGCAGGCGGTCGAGGCGTTTCGGGCGCATCTGGTGCAGATGCACTATCACAACACGAAGGGGCGGTAAGTGGCTGCTATCATTGGCGCTCTTCGGGGCGTTCTCTCTCTGGATTCGGTTGCGTTCGAGACCGGCGCGAAACGATCCATGGCGACCATGGGCGACATGGAGCGCCGCATGGTTCGGATGGGCAACCGGTTGCAACAGGCCGGGCGCCGGGCGGCGCTCGGCCTGACCCTGCCGCTGTTGGGCGCTGCGACCGTGGCCGTGAAATCCAGCCTGACGGTGATCGATGCCCAGGCGAAAATGGCCCAGTCCATGGGCACGAGCGTGCGCTCGATGCAGGTGCTGGATCGGGCGGCGGATCTGTCGGGCGTGGCCATGGGCGAGGTCAGCCAGGCCACTATTCAGCTGACAAAACGTCTGTCGGATGTGGCCGCGACCGGCAAGGGGCCGGCGGCCGAGGCGCTGCGGACCCTGCATCTGCGGGCGCAGGATCTGCAAAAGCTGCCGCTGGACGAGCGCCTTGTCACGATTCAGGACGCGCTGGCGCAATATGTGCCCGAGGCGGAGCGCGCGGCGGTGGCCACGGCCCTCTTTGGAACCCGCGCCGGGATCACCTTTACCCGGATCGACAGCGCTGCCCTGCGCACGGCGAGCCGGGACGTGGAGCGTTTCGGGGTGGCGGTCTCCGAGGTGGACGCCGAACAGATCGAGGTGACCAATGATGCGATTTCCCGGCTGGGTCTGGTCGGGCGCGGGGTGGGCAATCAGCTGGCGGTGGGTCTGGCACAGCCGCTGGAAAACCTGGCGAACAAGGCCGCCGATGCCGCCGAATGGTTCGCGGGGCTGAGCGGCAAGACCAAACAGTTCATCGCCACGGGCACGGCGATCACTGCGGCGGCGGGCCCGGCAGCGATCGCCATCGGGGGGCTGATCAAGGGCGTGGTGGCGCTGCGCGGCGCGGTGCTGCTGACGCTGGGCCCCTGGGGCGTGCTGGCCGGCGGGATCGCAGCGGTCGGCGGCGCTTGGGCGAATTCGCTCCTGGCGGCTGAGAATTACGCGGTTGCGGTGCGCGGGCTGGCGTCCGCCCATGACACCCTGCTGGCTGCCACGGATGCGTTCTACAGCAACATGTCTGCAAAGAATGCCGAGGCGATGCGGCGGGCGGCGGAGGCGGCGAGAGATGCAACGCGCGAGGCGCTGGAGGCGGCGAAGGCTGAACTGAAGGCGGCATCCTTCGCGACGAATTTCTTCGGCGCCAGCCTTTGGGAAACCCCCCGTATGGCCGAAGCACGGGCCGCGATCGAGGAACTGGAGGCCGCGCTTGCCACGGCCGAGGCGCAGCTTGATGCCGCCGGTATTGCGGCTGACCGCACGGCCGGAAATCTGAATGCCGGGGCGCAGGCCAGCAGCTCCCTTGCCAGCGGTCTCTCGGTTGCAGCCGGACAAGCCGCGACGCTGAGTTCCTTTGTGTCGTCTCTGCCCGGGGCGCTGGCCGGTGCCGAGGCCAATATCGCGGGGCTCAAGGCCGGGATCGCGGTTCTGGCCGGCGGCGGAGATCAGGCGGCGGCGAACATCGCAAAGTACCGCGCCGAGCTTGAGGCATCGCTTCCTCCGATGGAGGACATCAAGGAGGAACAGCGGGACCTCGTTCGGGAGGGAATCGAGCAGAAAGTTGCGCTCTACGCCGAAGAACAGAAGCTGAGCGGAGAATATCAGAAGCAGCTTGGCGCGATCAACAAGCTGAAGTCTGCCGGCGGCGCTGCGGCCAAAGGCGCGCTCGCGCAGCTGTTGCAGGAAATCCGCCAGCGCAAGACGCTTGTCGGTCTGACCGGTCAGCAGCGGCGCGAATTCGAGGCGCTTTTGCAGGTCCAGCAGCGTCTTGGCAAGGAGGCGGCGGGTCTCAGCGATGAGCAGATCCGCAGCCTGTCGGGGCAGCTGGCCGGGATCGAGGAGCTTGAAGGCGCGTTGCAGCGGGTCGAAGACCTGCAAAAGCAATGGTCGGAACAGATCACCCGCACCGCGTTCGAGGGCGGCAATCTGGGCGATACGATCAAGGGCATGCTGAAGGACATCGCGTTCCAGCTCGCCCATGCGAAAATCGTTCTTCCCATCGTTGCCGAGGTCACAGGTTTTCTCGGGCTGGACAGGCTGTCGCTCCAGACCGGGGCGAACGGTGGGTCCGGCGGCGCATCTGGCGGCTCCGGCATCCTTGGCGGCCTGCTGGGGAGCGGTGGGCTGCTCGGCGGGCTGAGCAGCGGTGTCGGGATCGGGCTCAGCAACCTGTTCACCGGCGGCATCGGCAGCTACTTCGGCGGCATCGGGGCGCAGGCCGGAATGGTATTCGCCAACGGGTTCTCTGCATCCGCCCTCGGTGGCCTGATGGGCATGGCGGCACCGCTTGCAATCGTTGGCGCCGTTCTCGCCAAAGGTCTCAGCCAGAAATACGCCGGCAGCGGGATCCGCGGCGCCTTTGACGCCTCGGGCTTCGAGGGCTCCTCGATCGACTTCTACAAGGGCGGGTTTCTTCGCAAGAACCGTACCGATTACAAGGATGTAGACGAAAACCTTGAAGCGATGATGGATGGCGCGATGCGGGGCGTCGTGGCCAGCATCGAAGGCTATGCCGGGGTGCTGGATCTCAATGCACGCAAGATCCGCAAGATCACCGGGGCGGAGTTCACCCTCTGGACCAACGGCAAGTCCGAGGCGGAAATCCAGCAGGCGCTGAATTCAGAAATCACCAGCGTTGCCAATGAGATGGCGGCGCTTGTTCTGGGAACGGAGAAGTTCACCCGGGTTGGCGAGAGCGCGCTGGAGACGCTGGACCGTCTCGGCACCGGGCTGGGGGCGGTGAACGATGTGGCGGATCTGCTGGGGCATCGGGCGCTGGCGGTCTCGCTGGCCGGCGCCGATGCGGCCTCGATGCTGGTTGATCTCTTCGGCGGCACCGAGGCGATGGCGACGGCGGCCGCCGGGTATTTCGAGGCGTTCCATTCCGATGCGGAGCAAAACGAGACCGCTCTGCGCCGGCTGCGGGCGCAGTTCGCGGCGCTGAATGTCGCCATGCCGCAAAGCCGCGCCGGGTTCCGTGCGCTGGTCGAGGGGATCGATCTGGGCGGCGCGGCGGGGCGCAAGCTCTATGCGGGGCTGCTGTCTCTCTCGGGGGCGATGGATGCGGTGCTGCCGCAGCTTGCCAATCTGTCGCTTGGCGTCACCGGGCTGGTGGAGCGGATCGGCGGGGCGATGGCCGACCGGATCGAGACCGCCCGCGACATGGCGGCGGATGCCAGGGCGGCGGCCGAGCTCTGGTACAAGACGGCGCAATCGCTGCGGGATTTCAGGGAGGGCTTGCCAGAGGCGGGGCTCTCCGGGGCCAGCGAGGCCCAGGCGGGCGAGCTGCGGCGCAACCGGTTCGAGACGGCGCTCGATCTGGCGCGCGGCGGCGATGTGCAGGCGGCGCAGGATATCCCGGCGCTGGCACGCTCCTATCTGCAGGCGGCGCAGGCCGGGGCCTCGTCTTCGCTGGAGTACCGCCGGATCGCGGCGCAGGTGCAGGGCCAGGTGCAATTCATTGCCGGTCTGTCGGATCTGCAGGGCGCCAACCAGGACGTTCTTCAGGGGCTCTATGAGCGCCAGATCGAGGTTCTGACCAGCCTTGGCAATTTCCTTCAGCTCGAGGGGATGACCGATTCCGAGGTCTCCAGGCTGAGCCAGGGGGTGCAGGATCTGGCCGCCGACTGGGACGGCACGGTCGCCGCCTTTGAAACCTCTCTCAAGGGGCTCGAGACCGCGATCGCGGAGGCCGAGGCCTTCAGCTATGACGATCTGGTCGGGCAGCTGGATGTGGCGGTGTCGCTGTCGGGCACCGCGCCGGCGTGGCTGCGCAAGCTGGTGGGCGCGGCGGAGGGCGGGCTCCGCACCACGCTGGATTTCATCATTCGGCGCGATGACCTGACGCCGGATTTGCGGTGGATCGCGGTCCAGGGGCTCAAGGATCAGGTCCAGACACTCGATTTTGTCGTCCGCAAAGACCTGACCAAACGGCAGGCAAAGATCGCCCTGAAAACCGACGACGCGCTGCGGCGCGACATCCGGATGGTTGTCGTCAAAGACATCCCGGAGGAGGCAAAGCGGCTCGCTCTGGCAGAGGATAGCCGGCTGTCCCGACGGGTGAATATCACGCTGACCAAGGCGGGGGACACTGCCATCAGGAGGCTGAACCGGCTGCGCGACATGATCGGCGGCACCGGCGACGGCAAGATCACCTTTGATGGGGGGATTTCGTTCTCGCCGGCGGAGGCGTTTGAAACCCTCTTCGCGGACTCGGCCGACAAGGTCGCCGGGCTGCGCAAGCCGCTGTCGGGGCTGACCGGCATGCTGGACAAGCTGCGCGCGGCGGTGCGCGACGATATCGCCGATCGCAAGGCACAAGGCCGGATCGCCGCGCTCAACATCAAGGGCGCGGATCTGAAGGTGGACGTCAACGGGCGCAAATCCTCGGCAGCCTCGCTGGTGGATCAGGTCAGGGCGCTCGAGGCCTCGACCGGGGCGCAGCTGGCGCGGGCAGGGGGCAAGGATGCGATCCTGAAGCAGAACAAGGACGGCACGATCGCCTATCAGGCCGACTGGATCAGCGGCAGCGCCGAGGCGGTCACGGCCTTCAGGGCGGCATTCCACGGGCCGGGCGGGCTGGAGCAGCAGATCTTCGCGATCAACAAGGCGATCCGTGCCATCCCCGGGGATCGCGCCGCGCTGAAGGGGTTGCGCCAGCAGGTCATCGGTCTGGGCGGGATCCCGGGGTTTGCCGGCGGCGGCGCCCATATGGGCGGCTGGCGCGTGGTGGGCGAGCGCGGCTGGGAGCTGGAGAACACCGGCCCGAGCCGGGTGGTCAGCCATTCGGACACCATGGCGATGCTCGACAACCGCCAGGTGGTGGAGCGGCTGGACGGGCTGGCGCGGCAGGCGGCGGTGCAGGGCCAGAAGCTGGAGCTCTTCGTGCGCAAGATCGCCCAGCTGGTCGAGGGCTGGAATGACGACGGCCTGCCGGAGGTGCGGATCTGATGGAGCTCAATATCATCGCCCCGATGCTGATGAGCGAGGCGCATCTGGTGGCCTCGAACATCCCCGAGGATGACCATCCGGCCTGGGATGCGGGCACTACCTTTACCAAAGGGGCGAAGGTGATCTCGCCGCTGTCGCACCGGATCTACGAGAGCATGCAGGACGGCAATATCGCCCATGACCCGATCGGCGATGACGGCACATGGTGGCTCGATCTGCGCGCCACCAACCGCTGGAGCGCCTTTGACAATCGCCGCGCCAACCGGGCCAGCCGCACCGATCAGATCACCTATTCGATCGTGCCGACGATGGATTGCGATGCGATTTCCCTGTTCGGCCTGACCGCCGGGACCGTGCGGATCGAGGTCTGGGACGGCGCCTCGCGGATCTACGATCAGAGCTTTGTCATGGTCGACAAGGGCCGGGTGGTCAGCGCCTATACCTGGTTCTGGGGGGGCATCGCCTATGCCCGCCACAAGGTGCTGAACGGGTTCCCGGGCTATATCGGGCACCGGATCGACCTGACGATTTCCGCGCCGGGCGCCGTGGCCGAGGTCGGCCATATCATCCTGGGCCGCAACGATCTGATCGGGACCGTGCTGAACGGCGCCGAGGTTCAGCACGTCAGCCACAGCCGCAAGGACTATGACAGCTTCGGCGACGAGATGCTGGTCAGACGCGGCTCGACCCGGAAGATCACCATCCCTTTGCAGGTGCCGACGATCCAGGCCCCGCGCGTCATGGATGTGATCGCCGAGGTCGATGGGCTGGTGGTCTCTTTCTACGGCTCGCCCGACGGCGGGCTCTACGGGATCGAGGGGCTGGGCTTTGTCGATGACCACACCCAGCCGCTCGATGCCGCCGGCGACAGCGTCTTCACCCTTGTCATGAAAACCCTGAAATAGGAGCGATCCAGCGATGACCATGCCCGGCTTTTCCGAATGGCCGCCCATTCCCAACCGCAGCGCGCCGGAGGCCGATTTCGACGCCAAGATGTACGCGCTGTTCCAGCATTTCGCGACCACGCACCGCGCCGAAATGCTCGCCTTTCTGGACTGGCTGGCGAGCAACAGCACGGTGATCGGAGCCGCGCTCAACGCCACCACCATCGGGCTGACGGTGCCGGCCGCGGCAAAGTTCACCGCGCTGGAGGCGGCAAGCATCACCGGGGCGGCGGTGCAGTCCACCCCCACCGACGCCACCGCCGGGCGGCTACTGAAGGTGGGGGCTTTCGGGTGGGGCACCGGCACCCCGGCCACGCTCGACAATATCGACAGGCATGACCTCGTTAATGGGGTCTATAAGGTGGACAACAGCGTCACGCTCGGGACGTTGCCGTCTGTGACTACCACTATCAGTGACCTGGTGCTGGTCCTTCGCCCGGCCCCAAACCAAACGACGCAGATCTACTTTGTCCCGAATGACGGTGTAAGCCTTGTGCGAAAATCCAACAGCACGATCAGCTGGGGCGCCTGGAGGAAAATCGGCACCACCGGGGACGCGATGGACTTCGGCGCACTAACGGCAACCGATTTTGCACTGGCTTCTGTGGCACCCGCAATCCTGATGGAGGACACCAATGCCGGGGCCGACGAGGGCATATGGCGCATACTGGCGAACGGGGGTGTTTTGAGCCTGGAAGCTCTGAACGATGCGCGGACCCTTGCCAGCCCGGCGGTTAAGATCACTCGGACCGCACTGAGCCGCTTGATCAGTTCCGTCGCGCTCTTCACCAATAACGCTGAGCGTGTGCGTGTTGACGGATCTGGGAACTTTGGGCTCGGCACGGCATCCCCGGTCATGCTGATGGATGTTCAGTCCAGCACCCAAACCCTTATGGCCCGGCTCAAGTCCACGGCCAATACCAGCGCCTACATGCGGTTCGACGGCACCGGCACCTCCTTCCCCTACATCGGCCTTCTGGCCGGGATCGGAACGTTCGGGAATACCGACAACAACCCGATCCGGTTTCAGACGAACAGCTTGGAGAGGATGCGGATTGACGGGTCTGGAAACGTTGGGATCGGAACGACCACACCCGCATCTCCGTTTGATTTCCGAACCGCTCAAACCTCCGGGTGGCTAAGCCGGTTTTGGTCTACCGGGGCCACATTCGATAGTGTGGTGCAGTCTTTGATTGCGACCACGGCGGGAGCGACCTCCTTTTCCTTCCTGCAAGCCATTTCGGGCGGGCCTTCTGGCGACGTCGAATTTCGCCTCCGGGGCGATGGGGCGATATTTTCGGATCCCGGCACGATTTCGGCGGGCGCTGACCGGGCTGAGTGTGCGGAATGGCTCCCGCGCATCTTGGCCGAGATCATGGGCCGTGACATGCGCGGCGTGTCGGTGGTGCTGGAGGACGGCTATATCCGGCCCGCTGATCCGGGTGAGGAGCCGATCGGGGTCATCTCGGGCACCCATGACAGTCTCGGCAACGCCGCGCCGTTGAAATGGAACCAGAAGTACCTGAAAGACGACCTTGGGTCTTACCTCATGGAAGATTACGAGGTTGTCGAGTGGGTCGAAACCGTCACCGAGACCACGGCAGAAACCGTGCAGGCGACCGAGGATGTGACCCGCACCCGCGACGTGATCGAGATCGTGGACGGTGTTGCCGTCAAGCGCACGATCACTGAGACGGTTCAAGAGCCGATCTTTGACGAGTTCCCGATGGTGGATGAGGCCGGTAACGACCTTGGCACTCACCGCGAACCGCGCATGGTCGAGGTCGAGCGTGAGACCACGAAAGAGGTCCAGCACAGTTATGCGGTCGACGCGCTGCCCGAGGGCGTGACCGTGCCAGAGGACGCCACCCGCACCACGCAGCAGCGCAAGGTGCTGAACCCCGCCTATGACCCGAGCATCCCCTACACGCCGCGCCTTGAGCGCCCGGAATGGGATGCGGTTGGTGTCATCGGCATCTGCCGGGTATTGGCGGGCCAGCCGGTCGGGCCGCGCTGGATCCGGATGCGGGATGTCTCCGAGACCGTCGAGGAATGGTTGGTGCGCTGAGCGCCCCGAACAGTTGAGATCAAGGCACCCGCCGCGCGCGGGTTTTTTTGTGCCCGGAGGAAACAGGATGCACGACCCCACCCAACCCACCAGCCTGATCGGATGGATGCAGGCGATTTTCGGCGGTGGCGTGACCACCCTTATCGTGGCCGGTCTGGCCCGGTTGATCTGGCACGGGCAGGAGGCCCGGGCCGGGCGCCGCCCGTGGATCGGCTGGCATCTGGCCTGGGAGGCGCCCACGGCGGTGGCCATGGCGGTGGTGGCCGAGGCCGGCGCCTCCTGGGGCGGTCTGCCGCCGACCGTGACGACCGGCGTGGTCGCGGTGGTCAGCTACCTCGGCCCGCGCGGGCTGTTCGAGCTGATCGAGCGGCGCTGGGGCCCGGCGTCCAAACCCTGATCTGATCCCTGATCCGTTTTTTCTGCAATCGCCCCGCCCTGTGCGGGGTTTTTCTTTGGAGACATCCCATGCCTGAC
>NZ_SMUV01000016.1 GCF_004358185.1 Antarcticimicrobium luteum | reverse complement strand
TCGTCGCCGACTGTGTAGCCGTCGAGATGCACCTTGCCCAGATGACGCCCGTCAATGCCCCGATAGGGGGTGATCGCGATGCCGTCGGTCCCGCTCGGCAGCCGCGCGAGCATCGGCTCGGGGCCGTCCGCGAAGATCAGGAGATCGGTTGTGTGAGGGCCGACCTCGCACAACGGTACGGTGCCGCAAAGCGAGGCGCCATCCTTGTCGGGCGCGGCGGATACCGGAGTGGCCAGGCCGACCGGAAGGCCGAAGCCGACGGGCGCGAAAATGCGGCTTCCCGCGACCAGGCCGGCCAGCACGTCACTGCCGGCGCCGGCGGCGCGAAGGGCGGTCAACGCCGTGACGGAGGAGGCCACGAAGGGTTCGGGCAGGCGGGCGTGGCCCGCGGCATAGGCCAGGATCGCCGCCTCCGCCGCGCCAAGCCCGAGGCCGCCCGCGGCGTCGTCCGCCAGGATTCCGTGCCAGCCGAGATCGGCCATCCCGACCCAGCGATCCGCATCGAAGCCATCGGATTGTCGCAGCGCCGCCTCGCTGACGGCGCCGGTAAAACGCGTGGCGCTGTCACGGATCATTTCCGCCTCGTCGGAGGGCGTCAAGTGGTCGAGAAAGCTCATTGCAGCGTGTCCAGGGTGGCCTTGGCGAGAATCTCGCGCTGAATTTCGTTGGTACCGCCATAGATCGAGGTGGCGCGGCCGAAGAGGTATTCGGCGAGCGCCCCGTCGAAGAAGCCTTGGGGAAGATCGCTGACATCCTCCATCGCCTCGACGAACTGCGGGCCGCGTCCGGCCGCGAACGGGCCGAGGGCCGAGACCATGAGCTCGGCAAGCGCCTGCTGGATCTCGGCGCTCTTCAGCTTCAGCACCGATGGCCCGACGCTGGCGAAGGCGCTGTCGCGCCCCGTGGACAGGAGGCGGATTTCGGTGATCTCCAGCGCCGTGAGATCGGCTTCGATCCGGGCGAGGTCTCGCAGGAAAGCCTGGTCAGCGCATAACGGCGTGTCGCCAATGTGGCTGGCGCGTGCGATCCGCTTGAGCCGAGCAATCTGGCGGCGGCACCTGCCGATATTGGTGATCCCGGTGCGCTCGTTGCCGAGCAGGAACTTCGCATAGCTCCAGCCTTTGCCTGCCTCGCCGACCAGCCCGCTCTTGGGGATCTTCACGTCGGTGAAGAACACTTCGTTGAGCGAATGGGACATGTCGATGGAGATGATCGGTTTGATTTCGATGCCGGGCGTGTCCATGTCGAGCACGAAGAAGGAGATACCCTCCTGCTTGCGAGCGCCTTCGCCGGTGCGGGCCAGTAGGAAAATCCGGTCTGCGTAATGGGCTTTCGAGGTCCAGATCTTCTGGCCGTTCAGCAGGTAATGGTCGCCCCTGTCCTCGGCGCGGGTCTTCAGGCTTGCCAGGTCGGAACCTGATCCGGGCTCGGAAAAGCCCTGGCACCAGAAGTCTTCGCCGCTCAGGATGCGCGGCAGATACAGGTTTTTCTGATCCTGATTGCCGAAAGTGTAGAGCACCGGGCCGACCATTGCTGTGCCGAAGGGCAGGACCGAAGGCGCGGCATTGTTGCCGAGCTCGATTGTGTAGACAAAGCGCTGAAGCTGCGACCAGCCTGTGCCGCCGTATTCGACAGGCCAAGCGGGTGCGACCCAGCCCTTGGCGCTCAACTTTTTCAGAAAGGCGACAACTTCGGACTTGGTTGCCGAATAACCCATGTCGAGCCGGGCGCGGGTCTCGTCCGGCACGGCAGTGCGTAGGAATTGACGAACTTCCCCGCGGAACGCTCGCAGCGAGTCGTCAAGGAGCAAATCGATGTGATCCCAGACGTCATCCCTGGGCTGGCGGCACTCCGAATCTTTCATCGCGGAGCGATCCAGGTCGATATCGAGAACTGCGTTTTGTGCATTGTATCCCGGCTCCTCTCTCTGCCTCGGCGGTCTTCGGTTCCAATAAGTTCAAACTTTCAATTGGTCTTACCATTGCAATGAGTCGCGCCAATGTCAACTCCGTCCAATCACTATCGTCCTGGAGTCGGATTTTCGGTTCAGGCGCGATTATGTGGTTACCTGCCGCGAAACACCGGAGGGCGCTTTTCGAGGAAAGAGGCGATGCCTTCGGCCTTGTCCTCGGAGGACATCAGGAGTTGCAGCGCCTTGCGCTCGATCGTCAAAGCGGCATCGAGCGGGACGTCGGCACCCGAAAGTACAGCCTCTTTCGCCTGCCGCACGGCGAGCGGTGCGCGCTGAGCGATGCGCCCGGCGATGTCCAGCGCCGTGGTGAGCACATCACTGTCGGCGACAACCTCGCTGACAAGGCCGAGGCGTTCGGCCTTCTCAGCGCTCATCGTATCGCCGGTCAGAAGGAAACGCATTGCGGCGAACTTGCCGATTGCGCGGGGAAGACGCTGGGTGCCGCCCGCGCCGGGGATCAGCCCGACCTTGACCTCGGGCAACCCGAAACGAGCGCTCTCTCCGGCAATGATGATGTCGGCGTGCATCGCCAATTCGAAACCGCCCCCCAATGCAAACCCGTTGACGGCGGCGATCAGCGGCTTGGGAAAGGCGCCGATGGCCAGCCAGTAGCGTTCTGCCCCGATCCGGATCATGTCGATCGAGTTCGTCTCACCCAATTGCCTCAGATCGGCGCCGGCGGCGAAGATCTGGTCTCCGCCCGTCAGTATGACGCACCGAATAGTCTCGTCTTCGGCGAATTCGGCAAGCCCGTCGATAAGCTCCTGGCGCAGTTCGAAGGACAGGGCGTTGCGCGCGTCAGGCCGGTTGAGGGTCAGCAGGCCGATGCCTGGAGATGCGGTGTCCTTGAGGACGAGGCTCATGTCGACGCTCCTTCGTGAAGTTCCATGGTGCCGTTGGTGATGATCTGAACGCCCCGCTCAAGCGCGGTGCAGGTAAAAAGGGCGCGAGACCCTTCCCGCCAGATCGAGGTTCGGATGGTGTCGCCCGGAAAGGCGGGCGCGAAAAAGCGCACCGACAGGCCGCGAACTCGGGCCTCGTCATGCTCGCAAACTGTTTTAAGGAGCGCACAACCGGCGATGCCGTAGCTGCACAGACCATGCAGAACGGGCTGCGGAAAGCCGACGGCGCTTGCGATGTCCGGGTCGGCATGGACGGGATTCAGATCGCCATTGAGTCGATAGAGCAGGGCCTGCTGTCCGCTCGTGGGAATATCGCAGACCATATCGGCTTTGCGGTCGGGCAACGTCCATGGCCGCCCTTTCGGCTGCACCGCACCGCCATACCCGCCTTCTCCGCGCAGATAAGCAGTCCGGTTGACCGTCCAGAGCGGTATGCCGTTTGCATCGCTGACCTGGCATTCAAGCTCGACGAGCGCGCCCTTGCCGGCGCCCTTGTCCCAGACATTCACGATGCGAGAATGGCCGGTCAGCGGCTGTCCGACCGGAATGGCGCGATGCAAACGCACGGATTGTTCTCCGTGCAGCACGGAGTCCGCATCGATGCCGAGTTTCGGGTCTGCCACCCAATGTCCCGGCGTGCAGAGTACTGCCGCCATCGTGGGCGCCACCCGCAGGTGCTTCTCGTAGACGAACGGCAGGTCTCGCCGGTCGGTCGGATCCCGGCCGAAGCCGACAGAGAGGGCATAGAGCTGGCAGTCCCGGGCGCTTGGTGTCTGGGTCACCGGCGGGAAAACCAGGTTTGCGACAACATCGTGATTGAAAGCCATCAGTTTCCCCTTGGCGCGGCGCGGTTCAACCGCCGCCGTGAATGGAAAGAACAGTTCCGTTGGTGTAGGCGGAGCGGGGAGAAGCCAGGAACGCGACGGCGTTGGCAATTTCCTGCGGCGACGCCGGACGGGCGTAAGGGAGGCTCGCAGTCACTTCCGCAGCCCGGCCCTCGTCCCCGAATTCGTCTGCCGCACGTGCCTTGAGAAAGAGCTGCATCCGCTCCGTCGCGACGGGTCCCGGATTGAGCCCGACGATCCGGCCGCCCATCGCCCGGAACTGCTTTGCGTAGGCGCGTGTGAAGGCGACGAGCGCGGCATTTCCGACGGCCCCGCAGATGTAGTCCGGGCTCAGGCTCTCGGCCCCGGCGCCGATGATATTGACGATGACCCCCTTCCGCGCGGCGATGCGCGGCGCAAGGGCGCGTGTGAGGTTGATGTAGCCGAAGACCTTCAGATCCCAGGCAGTCCGCCATGTGTTCTCGTCGATGGCCTGAAGGTCGCCGGGCGGAATGGCTCCGGCATTGTTGACCAGGATGTCCACAGGCCCCGACCGCTGGGCCAGGCGGTCAATCCCCTCGCGGGTGGCGAGATCGGCGGCAACGGTGTCGGGCGTGCTGCCCGTCTCCCCGGCGATTTGCGCGGCTGCCGTGGCGAGGGTGTTGGCATTCCGCGCGACCAGCGTCACCCGCGCGCCCTCGCGGGCAAGCGTCAGCGCGGTGGCATGGCCGATGCCCTTGCTCGCGCCGGTGACAATCGCATTCAGGCCCGTCAGATCGAGCTGCATCGGTGGCTATCCTCCCCTGTTGGCGTGCAGCAGGCCGACCATGACGGCCATCTGCTCGATCAGCGGCAAGGTCGCCCCGGTTTGCCTGGCAAGCGTCCGGATGATGTCGATATCCTTGCGCAGATTGGCGGGGCTCGCGCCTTCATACGCGGGCAGAGCCGGCCCGTCGGAGAGGAAGGCGCGCATCGCTTCGGTATGCAGCGGCAGGCCGATCAGCGGTCCCTGCGCCATGTTGCGCCGCCACTCCCTGATCGCGGGCGTATCCGCGAAGCCGCCCGCGAAGGCATCGGGCAGCCTTGCGACGTCGACGCCCAGCCGCTCGCCCAGCACCAGCGCCTCCGCGACCGCGAACGCCGACAGGAAGCCGATCATCTGGTTGCAGGCCTTGGTCGCCTGACCGGTCCCGGTTGGCCCCATGTGAGTGATGTTGTCGC
>NZ_SMUV01000051.1 GCF_004358185.1 Antarcticimicrobium luteum | reverse complement strand
TGTATATCCCCAAGCCCTCCCGAAATCCGAAAGGGCAAAAGTGGACGACTTTTACGCCGCCCGCGACAACACTATGCCGTCGCTACCGTGGCCGAGTATTGCTCCGCCGTTCACAACCGCTAGTTCCTCGCGGCTCACATTCCGCATTCGCACAGCCTCGGGCGAGGCGACATCGTCGTTGAAAGGGCTAATCAGATTAATCGAGAGCTCATGCTCCCGGCCCAAGAGGTGATCGTCCAGTTTGCGGCTGAAGCTGTATTCATTGCCGGTGGTCAGATGCTTGATCTTGCGATGGCGCAAGATCGTGTCGAATGCCAGCGTCTCCATTTCCTTAGACAGCTCGGACGGGTCGACATCGAGCGCCTTGATCTCGGCCTCGACATCCTTTTCCTCGTTTGTCAGGAACTCGTAGACCTCGCCATTGCGCTGGATAAGCGTGTTTCGTTCGAGGAAGGACAGCGCCTCCTCAATCTTGCGGCGTTGTTTAATCTGATCAGTATCGAACTCAGATAGCAAAAGGACGCCGATGTTGCGCACCGTTGGCTTGAACTCCTTGACGTATTTGACAAGGAAGAGCGCTTTCAGCACCCGGACTGCGAAAGGGTCGATGTCCTGGATTTCCTTCTCAGCAATCTGGATCGACTGTTGGACGGCGGACTTCAGGGCGGTGCGGATGCCCTCGAACATAAGATCGAACGTGGCAAGGCCACCCACGGGCTGGTCTGCCATCTTCTTGGCGACCTCCTGGAACACACCCAGCATCGAGCGTTCGCCGACCGAGCTGTGTTTTCCTTCAAAGGCGTTGTGCTGCGAGAGCGATGTGATCGCCATCTGGAACAGCATATATTGATAAGGGGGGAACGGGTAGCTCGAGACAAAATGAGCGCGCCCGTCAAAATTCTTCAGCTTGATCGACCCATCCGTAAAATCAAACAAGGTCTTGAGGTTGTTCTCCTCGCGGTCGTGCAGGTTGCCGAGCCGCACCTGGCCTTCGTCGGTCTTCGACAGAAGGCGGCGCTGGATGACCTCAGCCACATCGGCAGAGTTCAGAGGCATCTTCACGCCAAAACGCGCCATGATCTTCGAGAAGTCCTGCGACTGAAACGCCTTTCCGTCCCCGATAATAGCTTCCATGTCCTGCTGTGAGGTCACGATGACCCAAGCCTGGCCTTTGCATTTCGTATTCAGGCTTTCGGCGATGGTTTGCAGATTCGTCATCAATTTGACGTTTTCAGCGATGTACTGGCCTACTTCGTCCACAAAAAAGTTTAGCCGGAACTTCGGCGCCTGCTTGTCGATCCAAGCCTTCACCTTGTTGGCAAAGTCCTCGATCGAAACTCGGGTGTCGGCGCGATACTGGCCCAGAATGTCTGCCGCATCTGCTGGGTCTCCACCTGTCACGGATGCGAAGGCGGTGGCAATGTTTTTTCGCTCGAGCGCTGCCTGTTCACGGCCGCGCTCCCAAGGCTTGCCAGCAGCAGCCCCATAGGCATCCTTAAACGCAGCCAGCTGGCCGCGATCATCGAGGTCACGCTCAAACTGCGCGATATGGGGCAGCTTGCCGTAGTAGCCGCAGGCTTCGTCAAAGACCTTCTGGAACACTGAGAGTAGCGCATCCACATCGGTCTTGGAGATAACATCCGCCTTCTGGTCGATGTTGAAAAGGATCGACTTTGAGGGCACGGAGACCGCCTTGCGCAAAGCGCCCAAAAGCATGGGCTGATCGATTAGCTTCTCCTCGAAAATGTCAAAAGCCCGCGTGCCATCGACTTCTCGGTTTTCCATGAGAAGGGCCAGCATCTTCAAGAGGTGCGACTTACCGGAACCAAAGAAGCCAGAAATCCAGACCCCATTGGCAGTGTCGTAGTTATTATAGGCATCAAGGAAGGTCTCGAGGCGTTTGCCAATTTCATCGGTGATGACATACTCGTCGAGTTCGATGCGCAGGCTTGCTTCATCGTCAGCCTTGATCACGCCATCAATCGGGCGGTCGACAGGCTTGGCGAAAATGTTTCTCAGAGCAGTGGTCATCCGGTCAGACCTCGTAGTTCAGAATGTTAAAGGCACGGTAATATTTGTCGTCATGCAGCAACCCGAAGAGATCGAGGGATCCCCCCGTCGCTGTGGAGTGAGTGTAGCTGCCGGGAAAGAACAGGACTGTTGGCTTGTCTTTGGCGGTGCTCTGGAGGTTGTTGAGCACATTGTGCGAGCGGATATACGGATAGACTTCGCCCACACCGGAGAGAAAGATTACGTCATGCGGCTGAGCGGCGATAGCCGCACCAATCTTTGGGATCAGGTGTTCATGGACGTCAAGAACGCCCTGCAAAAGCTCGCGCAGCTCTGACTTGTCCATCTCAGGCTCTGCGGCAAGGACGTCTTCGAGGATGCCGCGTTCCTCGAGAAGCCCAAGGGAGATTTCGTAGAGGCTCAGGTCGAGCGCTGTCACACCCGCATGAGCGATCCGCTCGATCAGATCGCGCCGGTCCTCGATCATTGTGCCGCCTTCTTCCGCCGGGAACGGGCAGATGAAAAATGGCACTTCGTTGCCGAGGCCTTGCTTGGTCAGGAACCGTTCGCTGGTGATGACCCGGTAGAGGTGCTCGGCGCGTTCCTTGCGTGACAACTGCGGGATCATGATGAGCCTCCCTCGATCGCAACGCCAGGGAACACCGCAAGATCGGTGGGGTGGGTCGCCTCAATTATCTGCCGCAACTGCGCCGAGAGATAAGTCGACTGGATCCGGTTATCGCCAGAGATAACGCCAGCTTCCCGCATCATGCGGAACAGGATCTGCCGGAGCTTGTTGCGGGTGCTGTCACTGATCGAGGCCAACCCCTCATTCCAATCGGCTTTGGCATCAAAGAATATGTCGAAGCTCTCGAGCGGCAGGTCCAGCTGATAGGCGAGATACCGATCACAAATGACCTCAACAGCGAACTCACGCACGAACCTGTAAGCCCGACATGTGGCGATCCACAGTAGGTGTTGTTGTTCTTGTCGACCGGGCCCACTGACGAAAAAACGGATCTCGTCTTCGGTCAGCGTCATCAGGCGGTTGACGATTTCGCGGAGGGTGCGCCGGTTTGAAGCCGCCTTCGGCAAAGTCGTCGCTCCCTCTTCGAGCGCGCGTGAAAGCGTTACTTTCCAATCTTCACCAACCACGTGCAGTTCGGCGACGATCACGCTCTCATTCAGAAACAGCCCCCCAGAGGTGAAGGACATTTTGTAGGGCTGATGGTTTGCTCCGAAGTCTGCTTTTCGTGCTGCCATGGTCATCCAACGACCTCGTCTCGATTCAACAGCACGATCTGCTGGTCCTGCGGTTTTCGAGCGGCGGGGTCTGTATCAAGCCCCAGCCTCTTAAGCGCGTAGAACAACAGCGCACGGCGGACCACGATCTGCGCGCGGCCCGCCTCCATGCCGTAATCCATCTCTATCGCGCGGCGTTGGTTGTCGGAGAGGTCCGGATGCGGCCCAATCTCGAGCAAGACGTCTGTGTGCCAAGCGCCATCGGAGCCAGGGTCCGACGTAACAGGCCCTTGGTCCCCGACCTCCACGATGCGAGAGAGCAGAAAATCCTTGAAAACCTGGTCATTCTGGCAAAACGCGCGGGCATGCCAACGGAAGCCATCAAAGGCAAGAGCATGGGGCTCGATCCAGCGCGCGTTTGGCTCAGGGCGCGACATCGACTGATAGGTCACTTGCAAGGCCGCTGGCTCACGGATCGCCGCAAGGACATCGCGCAGCGTTTCAGGCGCCACGCCTCGGGCAGGTGTCGGCGTTGTTCCAAAGCCCGGAAAGACGCTGATCCAGCTTTGCTCCGCGCTCACCAGCCCCTGATCGACGGCCCGCAGCTGTGCGAAGTACTCCTCTGCATCCGGCTTGAGATATTTGGGCTTGAATTGTTTGCCGCGCAGGTAGGTGCGCAGGCTCTTGTCATAGACGAGGTTCCGCTTAGCCTGATCGATATAGGCGTTCAGGTCCAGCGATGCCTGCTGCGTTGAAACCCCGAACGCGTCCATCAAATCCCCTCGGTTTATCCGCCCCTGCCAGAACAGGCGAAACTCGATGAACTCATATCGACGTTCGACACCCCAGTTCAGCTGCTTGCCCTTCTTGCGAGTCACTTAGTGCCCTCATCTATATGTCGCAAATCTATACGCGTCCAGTTTTTAGATTGACTCACAAATCAGACCATATGACCCTTGAGGTGACAGGAAGTCGATTCGTGACAAGCCCGTCACGTTATTAGACGTATCACAAACTTGGGGGCTCGCCCCAGCATTACCCTCCCGCACCGCTCACTGGAAGGGAAAAGGAGCTTTTGCATGACGATACTTCGTACGCTCACCGCATCCTTGTTGATCAGCACCTGCCTGACGGCAGGCGCTGTCGCACAAGAAAGCTCTCCGCTGGACGCAGAAATTACAGCGATCGACAGCCAGATTTCCGAAGTCAATGCGACGATCTCCGGCTATGATGGGGGATTGATCCGTATGCTGGCCGAGAGCCGCCGCGAGGCTCTGCTTCTGTTGCGCACGGCCGTGGAAGCACGACAGACGGCAGAAGCCGCTGGCGCGATGATCGATGTCACCGTACCGGCGGTAGTGCCAGATCCGGAGCGCGCCGAGCTGCTTCTAGGAGAAATGGCCGCACAACAGGGTCGTGTCGAGACCGCGGAGCGAGAAGCGGCCTCGGCAGGGGGATTGATTCAGGCGGTGGCCCTTAGCCGTGTGGAAACCGAAAAGCTCACGCTCGCTCAACTGCAAATGGCCTATCTGCAGGCCCGTTACGGCATCGCCTTCCCGGTGACACCGACCGTGACGAATTCAGCGCCGCCCATAACCGACCCAACTTCACCCGCTGCCATGAGCCAAGGCGAAGGGGTCGTTGAGAGCGCACTGCCTTGGGCTGACCCGGACCACCCGGACATCGACTACAGCCTCACGCCTTTCGAGCAAGCGCATAGTGAAGGGGACCGGATCTCGGGCTGGTGGGTGATCAATGAAGAGCGTGCAGCAATCGACGACAGCCCGTCGGTGGTCTCGATAAACTACTCTGCCTATGACGCACGCAGCTTCGGTGGTCCTACAGCTTTACTTGCGCAGTGCCGTGAGGGCGAAACGTCTGTGGTATTCGTCCAGGACGACTTCTTGATGAGTGCCATACGCCGGGATTCGTTCGACATCACCTACCGAATAGACAGCAATCCTGCGCAATCGACGCGCTGGAACGAGTTGACCAATAGCAAGGGTGCAGGACTCTTCGGCTCTGGCTCGGAGGGGTTCCTGCGCGGCCTTTATGATGCCGAGAGCTTTTTCATCCGTCTTACGGACGGCAATGGCAGACGGTACGATGCAGAATTTGATCTCGCCGGAATTCAGGATGCGATCGAGGCCGTGGCTGGTGCCTGCGGGTGGTCGACGCTCGATCTCTCGCCCGACGATTACCGCGCGATCCAGACTCTCCTGAACGCCGGCGGGTTTGAAGCGGGCACCCCGGACGGGGTCTGGGGTAACGGCTCGCGGAATGCGATGCGCGCATTCCAGGAGCAAAGGGGCTTGCCAGCGTCTGGCGCGCCAGATCGCGCAACCCTCGAGGCATTGGGCGTCCAGCCCGGCGAATAGCAACCTTGCCCACACAGCCCTGGCTCAAAATCCTCCTGTCTTGTTGCAGTGGCCAACCGGCGGCTTCACAGGGCTTTAGTGTTCACTGCAGGATGATCCGTTTATGTCTGGTCACCTTTTCTCAAAACAGTTTCGTATTATGCGCTGTCTACTCGGCTTCCTTCTGTTCTGGTTTGCTGCCGTCCCACAGGCACATGCCGATCGGTTGACCGGCGTTGCCAGTGTCATCGATGGCGATACTCTGGAAATCCGTGGACAGCGCATCCGGTTGCATGGGATCGATGCACCTGAAAGCCGACAAGTTTGCGCCACGGCCGAGGGTCAGCGCTGGCGCTGCGGACAACAAGCGGCACTGTCCCTCGCCGACAGGATCGGCCGTCGGCAGGTCAGCTGCACCGTGCGCGATATTGACCGCTATGGCCGCTTCATTGCGGTCTGTCATCAAGACGGTACCGATCTGAACGCCTGGCTTGTGCGTGAAGGGTGGGCCGTGGCTTATCGCCGATACAGCCGCGACTACATCCGCGATGAGACCGAAGCCAGATCCGCACGGCGCAATATATGGTCCGGACGCTTTGACATGCCGTGGGACTGGCGGCGCGCGCAACGTGGTGGATGACGACGGGCGACGCTGTCAGCTCGCGATCTTGCTGATCTCCGCAACCACAAACTGTGTCACCAATGTTGCAATAGTATATTTTCGTATGTATGCTGGGTGAAGATCGTCAAGGGTCATTGCCATGCGTTTCGAATTCAAAAACCTCCCTCTGGTGGCCTTTTTAGCTCTCGCCTTGACCGGCCCAACAGTTCCGACACAAGCACGCGCCCAAACCTATCAGATCGATTGTGCCATCCTGCTGTGTTTGTCCGGTGGATGGCCAGCTTCCGTGCCCTGCGCCCGCGCACGGGCCGAGTTCATCCGGCGCATAACTCCATGGCCGGTGGAGCCGCCGCTTCAGATTTGGCGCTGCCCGATGGGTGCGTCTTACGATGGACCTGCTAGATCGCGGCCCACGGAGCGGATCTTCGATGCCCTATATGGTGATTCAGGAACCCCTCCAAACTCTTCAACCCCGCTCTTTGATCAGGCCGCCACAACAAGCGGCACGCTCGGGTTCAGAGGCTCCAACGCGGCCTGGGACAACCTCGTGCGGGCTGACTACGCCCTCCAGCTTGTAGAAGACCGCGCCGATATCGATATCAGCGGGCCGGAGTTCAATTTCGTGCGCTCCATCCGCGTCTTTGACGTTCGTTACGCCCGCCAGCATGAATCCGGGCGAGATGGCGACTGCAACCGCAGCGCCGTCGTTGTCCTCGGCACCTACGGGATCCAGGGCGATTTTTCTTGGAGGGCGTCGTCACCCGCAGCGCTTCCCGCGGCACATGCCGGTCTCGAGCAATGGGGCGAGCACTGCCCGAGCATTTATCACAGATCCGTCTTCGTTGAGTGGCGTGACTATAGCGGGAATTACGGCTTTGAGCAGGTCAATTACTGACTGTTGAGGCGCAGCAACGTCGCGCAGAGCCTTGTACAAAATCAAACCTGGAATGCAGGAAAAACCACACAATCGAGGGCCATAAAGGCCATATTCTTCCATATCAGTCGTAGCGACAATTAAGCTGCGTGAGAGACGCGAAGTCGATTTCAGCTTTATCGGCATCGCTAAGATCCGGGTAAATCCTTGAGACGCGCTGTGGGCCATGCATGTCCCACCGGATTGCCAGAGCACCTGTGTTCCAGCGATATACCCAGCCGACAATGGTTTCTTCATCGGCTGCAATCAAATTGGCGATCGCGACGCCTTCGACCTCAGTTTCGTTCACTGTTTACTGACTTCCTGCAATTTGGCGTTGCGGATAGCAGCTCAGATCCAAATCGTTTGCTGCAACCGTATGCCGGGCCTCGTTAAAATCGGTTGCTGTTCGTCCTCGCGCTAGCGAATTCACACCGGGAGAAGTCACCTCCCGTGTTCTCGATTGATGAAATCGCTTAAATCCTGTGGTCGGGCTCCGTGGCGGCTTCGACGATCGCCAAGACATCGAACGGGTCAAAGCCGATGGCGCGCGCCAGAACGACCAGTTCGACGACGTCGATCCGGCGTTCGCCGCTCTCAATGCGCGCCACGAGAGATTGATGGCACTTGAGCCTGTCCGCCAAGTCGTCCTGGCCCAAGCCTGCGCTTTTGCGCGCGTCGACCAACGCCTGGCAGAGTGCCACCTGCCCTTTGCTTCTGATTGTTTTTGCCACGCGTCACATACCTTTTGTGACGTCGCTAGCGGATGAAATCTGTTATCTAAAAAGTAGATATTTGAAGGTGTTATCGGCGTCTGGTTTCCACGGGCTGCTAGTCTGATGCTCCCAAGGCTGCCCATCAATCCCCTACCAATTGCAGAAATCGGCCATAGTCCTCGCTGACTTCCCGCGCTTCTTCGAACGCGCGGGCGCGTTCGCTGTCGAGGCAACGGAAATAGCTCTGGATATCCTGGATGTAATTTTCGAAATCGCTGCGGATGATAGCCGCATAGTCCCGCGCGGCCTGCGAATCACTTGGCAGGAAAGGACGGGGTGGAGCGAAGCAGGATTCCGCCAAAACCGGCCCGGGAACGCAGATCAGAAGGGCCAGAGCTTGCAATGGGAGCAGGCATATCAACCTCGGGTTTCTCAAACCTGTTATCTCCTTGATCGCGGACACTGGCCGAGACTAGTGTTTGCGTGACCAAACTACAGCCAAAGCATGATATTACATCTTGCGGTTGATAATATACTATCGTAACTCTGGGCTTCAAGTGGGAATGCCTAGGGTTGCGCCATTGGAGAAAGCGTGAGCCGGGCCATGAACTGGGACATCGAAGCACCAAATGTGGTTACGGAAGCACGTTTCCGCGAACTCGTGGAAAGCGGCTATAGCGCAGAAATCCTGTGCCAAGAATCGGCACACAAGAAAGGCCCCAGTTATTACGGGGTCTGGATCATGCGCGTTGTCTCTGATGATGGGGTGGAAAAGCTCCTCGTCACCGCCCGTACACGGACGACCTATAACGACATCAAGATCCGCGAGTTCAAGACGATCTCCGGCGTGGTGTCTTTCTTCATTGGTCTTGGTTTTGCGCATGTCGACCTGCCGCTTGAGGCGGGGACAAGCCGTACGCACAAACTTGCGCCGTCAGAAAAAGCCCCATCAGACAAGGGCGCTGACACCTAGCCTTGTCTGTCTCTGGCTGGTCGCCGCGCCAGCCTCAGCGCAAATGGTCCTGGTCATGGAGAGCGACGGCTCTCTGACCCCATCCCGGTCTCAGAACAGTTTTGCCCGGAACTACAATGACGGCATTGGTCAGGGTTCGGCCTACGATGGGATCGCTATCTTCGGCGAGTTAGAGGCCGAGCAAGAGGGCGTCCAAGTCGCGGCCCTTGCCCGCCCGACTCCCCTGCCCCACGCAGATGTCCTCTCCGGGATTCAGACCACGGCTTTGCGCTATGCCGGCCATCCCGGCCTGCGTCGCGCGGGGCTTTCCGTGACGGATTGGCTGGCTCTCTATCGGGCCAATATCGAGGTTGAGAGCGCCTACCGGCAGGATGCGATTTCAAGTGCAGGTGCCATTGGCCTTGGCCAGCTGATGCCCGCCACTGCCCGTGATCTCGGCGTTGACCCACGCGACCCGCTGCAGAACCTCGACGGGGCCGCCCGCTACCTCGCGATGATGTTGGACACGTTCGGCGATCCACGCCTTGCCCTTGCAGCCTACAACGCCGGACCCGATGCGGTCCGCCAGTACGGCGGCATTCCCCCCTACCGAGAAACCCAGAACCACGTGGCCCGCGTCATGACTGTCGTGGCCCGATTGGAAGGATCAAATTCATGAAACAGATTTCAAACCTCTTCGTCGCCGCGCTGGCGATCTTCCTGCTCATTGCAGAACCGGCCCTGGCGCAAAGCATCGACCTCTCCCCAATCCAGAGCCTGCTGCAAGGTATCGTCGATGCGTTGACCGGCCCGCTTGGCGTCGTCATCGCCACACTCGCGGTCCTCGGCGTTTTCTTGAGCTGGTTCTTCAATATCATCGACCTGCGACAAGCGCTTTGGGTGCTTGTCGGCATCGCTGGTGTCGCCGCCGCCCCCACCATCGTTGCGGCGGTCTTTGCCGGTGGCTGAGCGCTCGCCTCTCTTTCTGGGCCTCGTACGCCCGCCCAAGCTCCTGGGCCTGCCCATCATGTATGCGATGGTCTGGCTCTTCGGCTCCGTGCTTCTCTTCGTCTGGGTCCAGCATATCGCGGTGCTGGCTGTCGCGGCCCTGCTCTACCCGGTGCTTTGGAAGGCCGCAGACTGGGATCCTCGCTTCATCGACGTGATGATGACGGCGCTGCAGGAAACCCCGCCCACGCGGAACCGCAGCATTCACGGCGGGGACAGCTATGCCCCGTGATGCTGCGCTCGATCCCCGCACGATGACACCGGAGTGGTATTCACGCGAGACCCGCCTCGCGCACATGCTGCCCTATGTGAGCTTAGTTGATGACCAGACCGTGCGGACGCGGGTCAACGAGCTTTTCCAGTGCATCCGGCTCGACGGGGTCAATAGCTACACGACCGATGACGCCTATCTCGACAAGGTGACCGCGCTCTTTGCTCGGATCATTGCGCAATTGGGGCCGGAGTTCAGCTATTACGTCCATAAAGTCTCGAAGGCGATCACGCCGGACCTCGAGCCGCTGCGCGAGGACAGTTTCGCGGGAGAAGTCGACCGGCTCTGGCGCAAGAAGCTAGAGACCAGCGGGCTGCGCGACAAGACGCTCACCCTTACGATCATCCATCGTCCGCCTCAAAAAAGCGTCCTGCCATTCCTGAACCGCAGCGCGCCTGATCGTCTCAAGGAAGCAACCGAGAAGCGCCTGCGCCGTCTGGGCGAGGCCGTGAGTGTGTTTTTGTCGGGCCTAACGGAGCTGAACCCACGCGTACTAACGGCCGAAAGTGGCGAACTCATCGGCTTTCTGGGGGCGCTCAATACCGGCCAGGAACTGCCGCTTTATCCGGCCAATACCTATGGCTTTCTGTCCTTCAACGTGGCCAACACGCGAGTGACGTTTCAGGGCGATCATTTCGAGCTTTCCGAGGGCGTCGTGGGGCACCGCTTCGGGAAAAGCTTCACCATCGGAGAATATTCCGAGGCCACCTCCTGCACCATGTTCGACATGCTGAACTTGCCGGTCGACATGATCGTCACCCATTCCTTCACGCCGATCAATTCGAACCTCATGGCGGGCCGCATCAAGCGGCAAAAGCGTCAGATGCAGGCCAGCCAAGATGCGGCGCTCTCGCTGATGGAAGCACTCGACATCGCCGCAGATGATCTCGAGGCCAAGCGCCAGAGCTTTGGCGAGCACCACATGATCGTGACGATCTTCTGCGATACAATCGATGAACTGCAGACGCTCAGCGCCGAAATTGTCAACGCCGCCGCCGCCGAAGGCGTGAAGATGATCGGCGAGCGCGTCGCGGCCAAAGCGCATTACCTCAGCCAGCATCCTGGCAACCAGCCCAAGCGCGTGCGCGCCAGTGCCATCACCAATCGCAACTTCGCGGATTTCGCGGCCTTCCACCGGACCCAACTCGGCAAACCCGCCACGAAAACCCCCTGGGGCCGGGTCATCACCTATCTGCCGACCCCCGAACAGAGCGCCTACCGGTTTTCCTATCACGAGCAAGGCTCGCCCGACAAAGAACCCACCAGTGGGCATACGCTCATCATGGGGCGGCCCGGCTCAGGCAAATCGGTGCTCTCGGCCTTCCTCATGACGCAAGCCCGTCGAGCAGGGGCGCGGATCTTCGTCTTCGACTACCGTCTCGGTATGGAGATGGCGGTCCGCGCCAATGGCGGGCGCTACGCGTCTTTGAAAGCCGGACAACCCACCGGCCTAAACCCGCTCTGGACTGAGGTCGACGCGCGCGGCACGGCCTGGCTTTCAGACTGGCTCGCCACCCTGCTCTATCGCGCAGACAAGCCGCTGACGCCGGCACAGACCAACCGCATCCAAGAAGTCGTGCGTCAGAACGCGCAGGCCTCCAATCCGGCCCTGCGGAACTGGCGGGATTTTGCATCGCTCTTTGTGTCCACCGATGATGGCGGCGATCTTCACCAGCGCCTGCTCGAATGGACGGAAGAAGGCCGCTACGGCTGGATATTCGGCCAGACATTGGAAGACACCTTCTCGCTCGAAGGCGATGTGGTGGGTTTCGATCTCACTGGCATTCTCGACAGCGAGGCCGACAAGGAACGGATGGCGGTCCTATCCTATCTCTTCCGCCGGGTCGAGCGCGAGATCGAGGATCGTCGCCCCACAATCATCGTGATCGACGAGGCCTGGAAGGCGCTCGATAACGCGTATTTCGCCGAGCGGCTGTCGAACTGGCTGGTGACCGCGCGCAAGCAGAACACCGTCGCGGTGATGATGACGCAATACGCGAGCCAGCTCGAACGCACCCGGACCGGCAAGACCATCGTCGAGGCGGTGCCGACGCAGATCTTGCTCCCGAACATCCGCGCCCATGCCGCCGACTACGCGATGCTGAACCTCTATGAGAAGGAACTCGATGTGCTTCTCAACACCGGCAGCGACAGCCGCCTTGCGCTCATCCGCGACGACCAGGGATCAATCGTCGTCGATGCCGATCTGAGCGCCCTCGGGCCCAATCTCACCATCCTCGGCGGCATGGAAAAAGGCGAGGCGATGGTCGGCGCCGATTACCGCGACCGCCCAGACTTTTGGAGGCTTTCATGATTCGTACTCTGTTCCTTCTCACCGCGCTCGGCGCTTTGGCCTCCTGCGCCCAGTACCAGGAACCGCAGGCGAACTGCTTCACATTCCTCGCGTCCACGGCACCTATCGCGCCTGATTGCACCTTTACGCCTCTAGATGCGCCGGAGGGCGACATTGAAGTCTAAACTGCCCCATATCCTCGTGCTTTGCCTGCTGCCCGGCATCGCCCTTTCCCAAGGCGTGCCGACCAATGACAGCGGGCTGACCGCGCGTGACATCGTCGAGACTGGCGATCGCGAGGCTGACTTGGCCGTTCAGGCGGACAAGCTTGCCGTGCGCGAACTCATTGCCGAGATCGAACGGGAGCAGCTGGAAACCCTGCAGCGCATCCTCGATGCCCAGACAAGCTTCGGCGGTCAGGGCCTACCAGCGATGATCTCTGGGCTAGAGGACGGCAGCGGCGATCCGGACCGCTCTGTCGAGGCGGTCTATGGCAGTGCCGAGATCGACCCCAATCCCGGCGGCGCACAGATGTTCGGAGACGCCGCCGAGAACATCGAGCAACTCATCATCCGCGTCGCCCAGGAAACCAGCGGGTTTGCCGGTGTGGGCCGCGCGGGCCTCTCCCCCGTTCAATGGCGCGCACTCCTACAGGCGCTCATCTGGCAGGAAAGCCGCTTCACCATCGGCGCGCGCTCGCCGGTCGGCGCCTTCGGCCTCACGCAGATCATGCCGGGCACAGCCAGCGATCTCGGGATCAACCCTGAATATTATGACAGCCCCTATCTGCAGGTGCATGGCGGCGCGCGGTATCTGGCGGCTCAGCTCAACACCTTTGACGGCAATATCATCAACGCCCTCGCGGCCTACAACGCCGGACCCGGTCGCGTGTTCGAATATGGGGGCGTGCCACCCTTCCGCGAGACCCAGCACTACGTTCAGGTCATCCCCGAACGCTACAATCTCTATCTGGGCCGCATCGGCGGGATCGAAGCGCTCGGTACGATCGACTCCGCGCTTCTGGCAAATGCAAACCTCTCCCTCACGGGTCATGGGGCGGCCTTTTATGGCAACAACTCACCCGCTGCGATCCGGCAGGCCGCCCTGCGCATTGCGGATATCGTCGAGCGGATTTCTGAGACGGAAGACGTGCAGGAAAGCGTCGCGCTCAACACCTATGCCCGCGCCGAACTCGTGCGTCTCGTCGCCGCGCGTATTCGTCTTCAAGCGGCGCGGACCCGCGTGCTTTCGGCCGAGGAATTGGCACAGGCCAGCGCCCGCATGGCCGAGGGCGCCTTCATGGAATTCACGATCAGGGAGATAGACTGATGAGAGATTTGCTCGTGAGAATGGCCTTGGCCACAACGCTTGGGGCTTGCCTGCATCTCGCAACCCTCTCCCCTGCCGCAGCGCAAGGCGTGCCGGTCGTCGATACCCAGAACATCGCGCAAAACATCCAGCAGCTCCGGCAGATGATCGAAGACGAGATCCTGCAGAACGAGCAGCTGACGCAGCTCCGCGAACAGCTTGCCACACTCACGGACCAACTCGCGGAGCTGCAAAGAACCTATGAAGCACTTACCCGCCTTGCCGAGCTTCCCGAGATTATCCGCACCGAGATGGAGGACGAGCTGAACGGCCTGCTCGATCAGGAATTCGGCGATATCCTCGCCACCATCGAGGCCATCAAGACGGGGGATTTCTCCGGTCTGTCCGGTTCCGGTGCGGGCGAGATCGAAACCCAGATGGACCGGGTACTGGCCGATCTCGGATTTGACGATGAGACCCTCTCGGAAATGGCCACCAGCGGAAATCCCGCGGCCAACCGCGTGGCGACGCAGGCCACAACCGGCGCGCTCGTCTCGGCCGCGGCCCAGAACAGCTACGAGGACGCGGGCCAATCGCTGGAACGCGTCGACCGGTTGGTCGGGCTGATCGATGACATGGACGAACTGAAGGAAAGTATCGACCTCAACACGCGGGTGACGGCGGAACTGGCAATTGCCCTCGTCGCCATGTGGCAGCTTGAGGCCGTGCATACCGTGGGTGACGGCACCGGCGGCGTGATTGATGCCGCCACAATCGCCGAAGAACAGCGCTTCATGGATTTCACCTTGCCGGACCTTCGGGCCGAATAATCGTGGGGGCATGAATGGTGGCGAGTGAACAAGAAATCATCGAAGAAGAGCTGGTCTATGGTGCGCTGCGCCGCGAACGGCTCTGGCAGCGCCTTGGGCTGATCGGGCTCATCTTCGGCATTCTCGGATGCCTGAGCGCGGCGACTGTCGCAATTCTCGATGTCGATCCGCCGCCTGTGGTCGTGCCCTATGATCCCGCCACCGGCTTTGCACTCCCAGAAGCCTCGGTCGGCGCCTCCTCGGTGACCGCCAACCAGGCGATCATCGAGGCGGAGGTGTTCCGCTATGTGACCGACCGGGAGGTCTATAACCAGCTCGACAACGATCTGCGCATCCGCAGCGTTCTGCGCCGGTCGGACGCGGCCGCCGAGAGCGGGCTGCGCCAGATCTGGAACAGCGCCAATGAGAACTACCCGCCGACGGTCTATGGCCCCAATGCGCGGCTCGACGTGGAGATCCTCAGCATCAACCGGATCGGAACCAACCGCGCGACGGTCCGCCTGCGCAAGCGCCTGACATCTATCAACGGCGTCCAAACCGGGCTTTTCACCGCCACCCTCCTCTTCGAGTTCCGCCCCGAGACCCGCCGCTCCATAGATGAGGTCTGGACCAACCCCTTCGGCTTCACGGTCCTCGAATATTCCATCCGCTCCGACAGATTGGAGAATTAATGCGTTTCTGGAATTCACTTCAAAGTATCTTGTCGCCAATGTCCCGAGAGCGCGCAGCGCGGCAGGGTATTGGCGACGCAACTCATTCCGGAAACGCATGTTTGTTGTTCACAAGATCGCTTGTTTTTGTCATTGCCCTGTTGCCCGGCCTTGCCTCCGCCGAAGCCATCCCGCGTGGCGGTCCCAACGATAGCCGGGTGCGCTTGGCCACCTACCAGGAGGGTCAGGTCTACCGCCTCAGCGTGTCGCTCACCCATGTGACCACGGTCGAGTTTGGAGAGGGTGAAAGCATCCGTTCGATCATCGCTGGCGACACGGAGGGCTTCGAGATTGACGGCGTGCCCGGCGGTCAGGCTTTCGCGATCAAGCCCGTCGCGCGCGGCGTCCATACCAACGTGACCGTCTATACCAACCGGCGCAGCTATTATTTCAACGTCCAGGAGACCCGCAGCCCGACCTTTTACGTGGTCCAGTTCCGTTACCCCGAGGATACCAGCCGCCCCACAGGTGCCATCGCGGCCCAAGCGCCGAACTATAATTACGGTGCCAGCGCGCGGACCGAGTTCACCCCGACCCGTGTCTGGGATGACGGGACGTTTACGTATTTCGAATTTCCGCGGAACGCGCCGGTGCCTGCGATCTTCCGCTACGCCAATGGCCGTGAGCGCACGGTCAACACGCAAGCCACCGAGGACGGCGTGATCCGGGTTTCAGGCGTGAACCGACAATGGGTGCTGCGGATCGGAGAGGAGGTGGTTTGCATCGAGGCCACACCACCTGCGGGGGTAGGCTCATGAGCGATACTGGAAACGCAGACCTCGAGAAACGCCTTGCTGCTCTAGAACAAGGCAAGGGCGCTGGTTCGCCCCCTGCCCCACGGCGCTCACCGCTGCTCGCTTTGGTCGTCGTCCTCGTGATCGGCGCGGGCGGTGCGTTGCTCTATCTCATGTCCCAACCCGAGGAAGAGGAAGCCCTTCCCACGGCCACGCCGGACGTGTTCCAGAACGAAGGCGACGGGTTCGGCGCCATCGAGACCTTGCCCCCGCCCGAGCCCGAGGTTGTGTTCGTCGCACCCGATCCGGTCGAGCCCAATGCTGAGCTTTTGGCGCAGATCACCGCGCTGCAGGATCAGATCGAGGAATTGCGCAACGCCCCCGAGCCGGTCGTCGAGGAAGACACCGCCGCCGCAGAGGCGATCGACGCGCTGACCGCTCAGATCACTGCGCTCCAAGCCGCCTCGGAAGCCGCACAGCAACGATTCCAGGACGAACTGACGGCGCGGGATCGCAGCCTTGACCAACTCCGCATGGATCTGGAACTGGCCCAACTCGAGGCCAGCCGACCCCAACCCGCCCCAGCGGGCCCCACGGAAGATGAGCTGCGCGCACGTGAGCAAGAGCGACTGCGTCGGGAGGAAGAAGCCCGGCGCATAGCCGAGCTGGAACGCCGCGCCGCAGAGGAACGGGCGTTCCAGGAACGCCGGATCGCGTCGCCCACCATCGCCTTTGGCGGTACCTCGGGCGCAAATGAGACGGCTCTGACCGAACGGACTTTTGGCGAGGTTACAGATTTCGTGCTGAACGGCGCGCTGCCCACGTCGGTGACGCAAGCTGAGGTCATTGCCAACCCGTCCAACACAATCATCCAGGGCACGATGATCCAGGCCGTCATGGAAACCGCCCTCGACAGCTCCCTGCCCGGCCAGACCCGGGCCGTTGTTTCCGAAGACGTGTTCAGTTTCGATGGCGCGCGCCTTTTGATCCCGCGAGGCTCCCGCCTGATCGGTCGCTATCGCTCTGGCGTCGATATCGCGCAGCGCCGGGTCACCATCGCCTGGGACCGGATCATCCTGCCTGACAACCAAACCATCCAGATCAGTTCCTTCGGAGGTGATGAACTTGGCCGCTCCGGCGTGACCGGCTTTGTCGACACGCGCTTTGATGAGCGCTTCGGGTCGGCAGCTTTGATTTCGCTGATCTCCGCAGCCCCAAGTGCTGCCGCCGCAAATGTTCAGGACGAGTCCGCGGCGGATGTGCTGGAAGACGTGGGCGATGATCTTGCCGATGCCACGGACAGCGTGATCGGCGACTACCTCTCCATCGGCCCGGTCATCTATGTCGACCAGGGCGCGCGCGTCACCGTGATGGTCGACCGCGATCTGGAGATATTCTGAGCCCATGTCGCTGAGCTATCTCGAAACCTCCCTCGACCGGATCGAAGCCGCCGCCCGCGACGATGTCATCGAGATCTGCATCAACCCCGACGGCTCCTGCTGGGGCGAATTCCAGGGCGATCATTTCATGCGAAAGCTGGACCAGGCGCTGACCGCGACGGACGTGAAGGACCTCGGCAACCAGATCGCCTCCTCCGCCAACACAACGTTGAGCAAGGACCGCCCGATCGTCTCGGTCTCGATCACCTACAAGGGGCGCCCGATCCGCGCACAGGTCATCACCCCGCCTGCCGTGCTCTCGGCCATGTCGATCAGCCTTCGGTTCTTCTCAAGCCTGCCGCTTGACGGGATTGCGCTTGATTTCCTCTACGGCAAGGAACGCAAGCTTGAAGAACTCCGCCTCGAGAAAACCCACGAACTGCGCGAAGTGGTGGCCGCGGGCGTGATCGACGATGCGCTGGCCTTCTGCGTCGACAACAAGCTCAACATGATCGTCTCGGGCGGCACCTCCACCGGCAAGACCGTGGCCGCGCGCAAGATCCTGTCGCACGTGCCATCCGAGGAACGCATCGTCACCATCGAGGAAGCCGCCGAGCTTCTGCCGACCCAGCCCAACGCCGTGACCCTCATCGCCAATCGCGATGCGGAGTTCCAGACCGCCGATGTGCTGCTCACCGCAACGTTGCGCATGCGCCCCGACCGGATCATCCTGGGCGAGGTGCGCGGCAAGGAGGCCATGACCTTCCTCGAGGCGATCAACACTGGCCATGGCGGGTCAATGACCACGCTGCACGCAGAAACCCCGCAACTTGCCGTGCAGCGTCTGGCCATCGCCGCACTCAAGACCGAGATCCCGATGACCTATGCGGACATGATCCAGTACATCGAGAACTCCATCGACGTGATCATCCAGGCCGGTCGTCATGACGGCCGGCGCGGTATCACCGAATTCTACCTCCCCGGCACAAGCGAAATCGGAGCATCCCAATGAAGACCTTTGAATATGACATCCTTAGTTTCCCCATGACCCGTAAGACCAGCCTCGCTGACATGCAGGCCAGCCTGAATGCCAAAGGTGCAGAAGGCTGGGAGGTCGTGTCGATCAGCTCCTCGGAATTCGCCAACGTGGGACACACTGTCTTCCTGAAGCGCGAGACCACACCCGCCGGATCCAAGACATGAGGCAGGCGGGCTGTACCCTTGTACTGACTGCGCTGGTTCTGGGCCTGACGTCGGCACCCGGCTTCGCTGAGCGCAATCTCGTGCCGACCCTCGAGCGCAGTTTCGACGTCTGTCCAGACCGGCCCGCTGAACCCATGTGGATGCAGGAGATCCCCCTGCGCCAAGCCTATCAGCGCGTGTTGGTTCAAGACATCTACCGCGCCCAGAATCTCGAGCGCATCGTCGAGATCGGCAACTGCGCCTGCGAAATCCGGTTCCCGTTTTGGGACGCGGCCGAGGCGGAGTTTCATGAGCAGCACGCGAGTGACGAACGCTGGAAAATGCTGGAAGCATCCGACGCCTACAACCGCCGCGCCAACGACGTTCGCCTTGAGGCTAAAGCCATCTGCGAAACCGCAGGCAATTGGTAAGGCAGCCCCGTCATGAGCGTCGTCACCTATTTCGTTGAAACCTCCCAGGGCTATCTCGACACCGCCGCCGAAACCCAGTTCGGATCGGTTGCGGCAACGGTGGGCACACTTCTGGTACTGGGAACAACACTCGTGGTGATCCTCGTCTTCCTGAACATGATCTACCAGTACAAGGCGATGGACGGGCGCACGGCCTTTTGGCTCGCGGTCAAGATCGGGCTCATCGGGATATTCGCGACCAACTGGGTGCAGTTCAATGCCCTCTCCTCCGCCATCCTGGCCGGGATCGACAGCATTGCGGGGGCGCTCGTGGCTTCGGTCGGCGGTGGAACTCCTGGCCCTTCTGGAACTTTCGCCGAAGAATTCGACCGTTTGATCGCCGAGTTGGGGGACTACTTGAATGCCGCAGGTTCAGAGTTGAACTGGATGGCCGGCGCCATGCTCGACATTGTCGGGGTCCTCTTGCTCTCGATACTCGGCGGGCTGGCCGCCTTCATCCTTGTGGCATCCCGCCTGATGATCGCACTTCTAATCGGGATCGCGCCGGTGATGATCTTCCTCACCCTCTTCGAGGTGACTAAAGATTACTTCGCACGCTGGCTGTCGGCACTGGTTTCCTTCGCACTCTACCCAATCGTCGTCGCAGGGGTGTTCGCAACGATCACTGGCGTCTCTTCCGCTCTGATCGGTGAGCTTGGCGACCCGGAAGGGGCTTCAAACATAGGCGCGCTCATCCCCTTCTTCATGATGGTCCTCATGGCCAAGGGCTTCATCATTGCCACGCCCTTCATCGTCCGCGCGATCTCCGGAAACATCATGATGCCCGCCCTCTCCGGTGGTCTCGGCGGCGGCTACAGCTTTGCCCGCGCCGCAATGGGCAGCCAGCAGGCCTACAATCGCTATCTGATCGGCGGGGCAAGTGGCGCAGAATACGCCGCCCTCAGGGCGCGGCAGTTCTTCGGCGTGCAGCAGATGCCCGTGAGACAAGGCATGGGGCAGACGGGTTCCGCAGGAGGAACAGGATCCGCTAACTCGGGGTCAAAAATGCTGGCGCAGCTGGCCAGACTTGGAAGGTTGGGGCGCCGGTGACCCCACTAGAGACTAGCAAGGAACACAATGACTACTCTGCTGCGCAATATTTGGTGGTTTCCCCTGTAGGTTTTCGCTAATCTTGAGCCTAGGAGGGCGCCGAATGGCTCGTGGCGAATTGATGAAGAAGCTTTTGCTGAATTACGGTCGGGACGATGAGTTCCGAGCCGTTGTCGAACAAATCATCACCGAAGAAGAGAAGAAGAATAACAAGGTTCTCGCGCGAGGGCTGCGCAAGGCCCTAGATGGATTGTCCAGCAGTACCGCTCCGAAAGAGTTTAGCCGTCTTGTCCCTTTCCCTGATGACGCGAACGAGTTCATCCAGCGCGTTGAACCCCGCTTCTCTCCAGAGGACATCCAGCTTAGCATTGAGAATGTCAGCCTTTTTTCAGGTTTGATCGAGGAATATCGCAAGAGCGACATGATCAAACGAAACGGCCTGCCCGTGCGCTCGAAGCTGCTCTTCTGTGGCCCTCCCGGCACCGGCAAAACTCTCTGTGCAGAGATTTTTGCTGGCCAGCTTGGTCTGCCATTCTTTCACGTCAAACTCGATCGCCTGATATCGTCCTTTCTTGGTGAGACTGCTTCCAATATTCGCAAGACGTTTGAGTTCGCTCGCAGGCAACCCAGTGTCTTGTTTTTCGATGAGTTCGATGCGCTTGCCCGATCTCGTGAAGAAGGAAACGACCACAGTGAGTTGCGCCGCGTCGTCAACTCACTTCTGATTTTCATTGATCAAATTCAGCCAAGCGGTTTTCTTATCGCAGCGACAAACTTGGACGGCCAGCTCGATCCTGCGATCTGGCGTCGCTTTGACGAGGTAGTTTGGTTTGATCACCCCGATGAGAACATGACGCGGAAATACCTCATCAATGCGATGAAAAACGTCACTCTCGATTTCGACATTGAGGACATGGTGCAGAGCACCACTGATTATTCCTATGCAGAGCTCGAAAAGATCTGCAATCAGGCCAAAAAGCTCGCGGTACTTGCCCGCCGAAAAACCATTTCTAAGAAGCATTTTAGGGAAGCCATCCGATATGCCGATCGTCGTCGCATGCGCATCCGGAAATTAACCCACAAAGCGTGAGATGACATTTGCCCCAGCATCAACACCTGCCTTTGGTGCGTCTTCCAGAGAGTTTTGACCGCCGCAAACATGGTATGGTCCCGCCTGCCCCCGCGCGCGGCGGCGGCCAGGGCGGACGTGTCCGACAAGAAATTGATCAAGCTGTTCAGGACCAGCGTGCACAGCAGCGCCCCCCTCGTTTCGTAGACCCTGCCCTTATCCTGCGTGTTGAAATGTCTGGGGCAACCATGGAAGAGGATTGGGAGGGGCTCGGCTTGACCGTTCTGTCAACCGATGACGACAACACGCTTGTGCTTTTTGCATCCACAGATGACCTGCAAGATTTTCGCTTCCGTCTCAACGAGTATGAGGGCCCGATTCCAGACGGTCAAATCAATCGCCGCTACGCCAGCTTCATCGACCGGATCGGTGATATTGCTACTGTTGCACCGCGCGACCGAATTGGAGTTCGTGCGCGGGAAGATGGCTTTATCGAAGCAGATGACTTTCAGGATAACACCGAATACGTCGTCGATATCGAACTTTGGGAGTTTGGTCCGCCGCAGGCGCGCCGAACGCTTGCCGAAGAGATTGTAGCCTGGGTCGAAGAACAGGGTGGCGAGCTATACGATCTCTACTCCGGACCATCGATCACAATTGCCCGTGTGCGAGCACGCGGACAAACGCTTCGCCCTGTCCTCGCAATTCCCCAAGTTGCGTTTGTCGATTTTCCACCCCAGCCAGACATCGTGATGGAGCCGCCCGAAGACTTTGCCATCGGGGATCTGCCCCCGGTTGCTGCCGAAGAAGAGGAATTACCGATTATCGGTATTCTTGATAGCGGCGTGAACGACAACCCGCTTCTCATAGGCGGTATCGTGGCCCAAGAAGGTTTTCCAGAAAGCGCACTCGGAACAGCTGACGTCTTCGGCCACGGTACTGCCGTTGCAGGGATGGCACGTTTCGGCGATCTGCGACTACAGCTGGGTTTGCCCGAGCTGCAACCATCGGCGCGCATTGTCTCGGCCAAAGTCGTCACGGATCAGGGGCAGTTTTTTGACCGGCGGACCCTACCGACGCAAATGCGGACCACAATTGAACGGCTGCGGAATACATATGGCTGCCGTCTCTTCGTCATTTCGCTGGGTGACGTGCGGGCCAGGTACGAACGTGGCCGGGTTGGCCCGTGGGCTACGACGCTTGACGAGTTGGCCCGCGAACTTGATGTGATGATTATCGTTTCCGCTGGAAACCGGGATCCCCGTGGCGGCAACGCCCTCGAGCAGGGGGTCACTCAATACCCGCGTTATCTTCTAGAGACCGCGAACAGGGTGTGCGAGCCCGCCGGGGCAGTCAATGCCGTCACCGTTGGGTCATTGGCAAACTCCAGCGGTCTTGGTCCCGAACATGAGTTTGACGTTCACATTCAGACCATTACACAGCCAGATGAGCCGTCACCGTTTTCCCGGGTGGGACCAGGTGGCGGTGGCATCAAAAAACCAGACTTTGTCGATTATGGTGGCACTTTGGTGTTTGACGCGGTCGGGCGCCGACTACAACGTGCCCCTGTCCTGCCCAACGCTGGTGTTCTAACAACACATGCAGACTTCCAGCGGCAGCTTATTGTGAGCAAAACCGGGACATCGTTTGCCGGTCCTCATCTTGCTCATAAAGCCGCGCAAATTCTTCGCGCTTTGCCAGATGCATCCGCCAACCTCATCAAAGCGCTCATGGCTGGATCAGCACAAGTGCCTGAAGCGACGCTGCGGCGACTCGACGGCATCGCCGATATCGAGCGAGAACAGATTTTTGGCAATGGCCTCGTGAATGCAGGTAAAGCGAGCTACTCAGACGATCATCGAGTTGTCCTCTACGCTGAAGACAGTCTCGGAATGGACCAATTTGCGATCTACCAAGTGCCCATCCCGGGCGATTTTCAAGGTAACGGGGCGCGCCGGATTCATGTTTCTCTGGCCTTCGATCCGCCTGTGAAACGCACTCGCGCAGAGTATATCGGCACAAGGATGAATTACCGACTAATCCGCGGATGCCCCTCCAACCAGGTTTTTGAACACTTCAGGTCCCATACCGGTGCAGATACCGAGCCCGCTGAAATCGCCGGGCGATACAATTGCAAGCTGGAGCCGGGGCCAAAACGGCGAGACCGGAACACGATCCAAACCTCGAGTGTGAAGTTCACTCAGGACACAGCACAGTATGGAAATGAGTATTTTCTTGTGGTGCGTTGTGTTGGTGGTTGGGCATCAGACCAAGAAGTGCTGCAACGCTATGCTATCGTTGTAGAGCTGGAACATGAAGCCCAGGTCGAGCTCTATGCGCGGATGCAGCAACGTGCGCGGGTACGTGCCTAAAGTCCGCTTTCTTCGGCCTGAGGCTATGGCTTTGCGTTTGCAGTGAAAGTCTGGAATGCTGCCGATCCTGCATGACAGATATGTCATGAGCGCCACCCCAGCTTTTCACCTTCCTCTCGCAACATCGCTTCCATATCGTCCAAGCCATCAACGGCAGAGCGCATCTGCGCCTCTTCATCCACCCCCACTGTCTCGGCATCTGCAACCTGTCCCCCAAAATCCATTTCCATCTGTCGTTGTTCCTCGGCGATAACGGCTTGAACGACGGGCGCGGTCTTCTTTGGGGCGACATGGGTTTGCTCTGACGATTGGCCATCAGCGGCCTGGCGTCCGGCCACCACATCGGCTTCAGATCCACGTGGCCCGTCCGGTGGCGGTGTCATCGGCATGGCGCGCATGCTCAGCGGCAGATTGCCCTGCGGCCCCCCTCCCCCCGGCTCCGGAAACGGCAACTCGCCCGACTGCGCCGCGTGGATCGCCTTGAACAGCCGGTCGTCAAAGTACTGGATCCGCTTCGCCCGGACCGGCATCTGGGCATCGATCACCATGACGATCTCGTCGAGCGGCAGGCGGCGGGCCTCGTCTTCGGGCAGCAAAGAGCTTTCCTCGGTCCGTGTGGATTGGCTACGGCCCTCGAAGGGGTTCTTGCCGATAGACTGGGATCGCGTGACGACGGTCTTCGTGGTCTTGCCGACCGCCTTACTCAGCTCCTCGACCGTCTTCTCGTCCGAGGGCGTCAGGTAGAGCTTCACGCCCGCATTGCCCTGCAGCGCGCGGCGGGTGTTCTCGCCGTAGATTTCATCGAGGGCGGGGATGGTTTGGGTGACCACGGCCAGATGGCCGCGATAGGTGCGCAGTGTCTCGATGCTTTCGACCACGATCGGCATCTTGCCCAAACGATTGAACTCATCGAGCATGATCATCACGGGCCAGGGCTCATCCGGCCCTGGGTCCTTTTCCTGCATGGCGGAGAGGAGATCGGAGAAGAAGAGCCGGATCAGCGGCGCCAGCGGCTTCACCATCAGCGGCTGGACCACGAGATAGACCGAAAAGGGTTTCTTGCGGATCGTCCGGAAATCAAAGTCCGACACCGCCGTTGCCTCATCGATCGCCGGATTCTGCCATTGGTCGAGCCCCGAGGTCATCAGGAGCGAGACGTAGGAGGTCAGCGTGTCGTTGTTGGTGGACGCGAGCCGCGTGAAGATCAGCTTGGCGGCCCTGTTGTCGACCTCGTGCCCCCGCGCGAAATACTCTTTCTGCTTGTTCCCGCCCGAGGCGGCGATGCGGTAAATTTCGCCGAGAGTCGGACGCTTGCGCTGGAACGCCAAAAGCCCTGCGGCCACGAAGAGATCAATCCCGCCCTTGAGGAGGCCCTGCACCCGGTCGTTGTCGCTCTGCAGGAAGAGCGTCGCCAGGAGCTGCAATTCCATCTGCTGGCGCGCGGGATCTTTCAGTTGATAGATGCGCAGGAGCGGGTTGTAGCGATGCGTGCGCTTGCCCTCCCAATCGGTGGGGGCAAAGCGATAGACCTTGTCACCTTGTGCTGCGCGGTGACGAGCCGTGGCCTCGAAACACTCGCCCTTCACATCGAGCGTCACGGCGGAGCCCTGCCAGGTCAGCAGGTTCGGAATGACGAAGCCCGTGGTCTTGCCGCGCCCGGTGGGGGCCACGATCAACGCATGGGGAAAGACCTTCGAGCAGATGTACTTCGCGCGGGATTTTGGAGTACCGAGCTTGCCGAGGATGAAGCCGGTGCCGGGCGCGCCAAAAAACCCGTTGGCCTTCATCTCGCGCGCAGTCTGCCAATGGGTCTGGCCAAAGCGTGTCAGAGCGGACCCCGAGAGGGCGAGGCTCAGCATCATGCCGGCGGCGGCGAAGCTGCCGATGATCAGGTGGATCAGCTGGGCATCCTCGGGGCGGCGATCGAGGATCGCCAGATAGTTCTGCGCGATATAGGCAAAGTCGATCTCGGCCCCGAAGCCTAGATCCTGGTAGGTCAGTACCGCCGAGGCGATGGTATAGCCCATGGCCCCGGTCACCAGCGTCACCAACAGGACGCCCGTGGCGATCCGCGCCTTTCCCATGGCGGCGCTCAATGGATCTGGCCCCGCTCGGTCTCGCCATCCACGTCTGTCGCGCGGTGTTTTTCATACTCGGCGTCGGCAAGATCATCGACCACCTGGCGCAAGGCCTCCGTGTTGGCCGTCGCGGCATCCGATTGCAGATAGACCTTGGCGACATAGAGCCGGTCGAGGCGGTCCTCGAGAACCTTTTCCAGCGCATCGGCATCGCCGGATGTGAGCCGCTCAAGTTGACGGTTATCAAGCACCCGCACGATCTCGTCGCGAAATGCGTCCCGCTCCGCCTCGGTCTCGAAGGGCGCGGACAACTCCCCCGCCCGCTCATGGTCCAGAACACGCTTAATCTCGTCTGCAAGGCGGTCGGCACGGTCAGACTGCGACGCAGTTTCACCGCGGGCTGCGAGGAGTGCGTCGCGCGTGCCAGACCCGAGCCCGTCGCGCATCTCGGTTTCGCGGCGGACCTGATTGATGGCCTCAGTGTTGCGTATCTCCACAACGGCCGCATAGGTCGCGCCGAGCCCGCGGGCGAGGTGGGACGGCATGTCCGGATAGCGCTCCGAGACGTCATCCGCGACCGCATCTGCAACAGGCGTGCGGAGGTCGCGTGCCTCCATGATCCGGTCGACCTCGCGGGTGATCTCGCTGGCGCGGGCCGCATCGGTGATGGTCTCCCTGTAGGGCTCGGACCGGTCGATCACATCGCCAGGACGTGCGAGCAGCTCCGGATGTACCTCGAGATACGCGCGCTGCTCTGTTTCGATCCGGCGCTCCGCCTTTGAGGCCACCTCCCAGTCCCGGTCCTCGATCTCCTGCGTTGTCAAACCCTCGGCGCGCATCTCCTGACGGATTGTCCCTTCCATCTCCCGCACCGCGTCCCGTTGATAATGGAACCGCTCGCTGACCGGTTCCGCTTCCACGACACCGTCCCGGCGCAGCACGTTCTCCCGTTCCAGAAGCGTGCCGAGGTTAACATGCACATCGTTGAGAATGTCGCGCGCCTGTTCCAGATCGGCGCGGCGTTCGAGGTTCAGATCGCGCGCCTCGGCCACCTTGGAGAGATCATCGGCGATCCATTGATGTTCGAGCGCGGTACTCGAGGCCCTGGTTTCGATCCGCGCCACCACTTCCGATGTGCTGATCCCGGTACCGCGCAGGGCGGTGTCTATGCGCGACCGCAAGTCCGGCTCGGCCAGACGGTCCAGCTGACTGGTGTCGATGTTCGCCTCGGAATAGATCCCACCCTCCGACGGCACCTCAGACAGCGTGCTCGAACGCAAACCGAGAGGCTGCATGTGCTGGACCTGCGTCTGGATCTCGATGAGGCGTTTTTCCAGGACGGGACGTTCCGCGTCAGGCTTTTCGGCGATCATGCCCTGAACCCGCGCGAGCTTCTCCGCATAGAGGCTTCTCAGATCCTCGAAACTTTGATCCTCGGCCATATAGACATCTCCTGTTCGGTCCACCTGCCCGCCCCGCGCCAGCACCTCGCCCGCGCGGAAGAGGGCTGCGGCGATGTCTTCCCGGGCTTCCCGGGAGGCCTCCGCGGCTAGCGAGTGGTAGACAGTTCTGGTATTGGCAATCTCCGCGAGCGTCCGGGTCAGATCGGCCCCCACTCGTTCGCGCTCGCGGGGCGCGCGCCCCTCTTCCTTGGCAGCATAGACCTCGCGGGTCCGGGCGGGGTAATGCACAACCCCGCGATCGACGCGGCGCGTGGCCTCCAGGCGCACGCCGTACTTCTCCGCCTCCTCGACCATGGCAAGGCGGAAATCGTCATAGTTGAAGCGATGGTTGCGCCCGAGGAAAAAGAACTCACCTTCTTGCGAGCGGCGGTTCAGCACCAGATGCGCATGCGGGTGATCGCGGTCTTCATGCACCGCGATGATGTAGTCGAAATGCCCCGCGTCACTCTGGAAGAACCGCTCGGCCACATCCGTCGCGATGTCACGCACATCCTCGCCCCGCGTGCCGATGGGGAAGGACATGAGCATGTGGGTGGTCTGGCCCAGCTTGGGTTTGAAGCCTGCATCCCACCGCTTGGCAAAGCGCTCGGTCAGATCCTTGATGTCACGCGCCTCGAGCTTCGCTTTGCCATCGAGGAACCCGCTACTGTCCACGATATGGGTGGACTTGGTGGTGAGGTACTCGAGCTGGTTTGTGAGCTGCGACTTTGTATGCGCGCCCCCGCCCCGGATCGCCTTGAAGACGGCTGGCCGATGCCCTGCCGCCGCGCGCACAAGCTGGCTCTGCTTGGCAACATGCAGCCCCTGCATCGAGCCCCGGATCCGGCTCCAGCCGTCCCGGAAGACCTCGCCGGTGACCGCGTCCACCGCATCATTCAGCCGCATGGGCAAACTCCCTCAGCGCGGCACTGGCCTCGAGCTGCATCGCGTCGCGCCGACGCCGCAGGAGCAGATCGATCTCGTCGGCGGAATCGAGGATGAACCGCGCCAACCCGCGCATCTGCGCAAGGCGCGGCTCAGAAAACTCGGCACGCGTGCCACCATCAGCCCCCTGCCCCATCCGATTGGCCCGCGTCATCTGCTTGGCGATCTGTGCGACCCCATTGCCAACCTCATGCAAAGAGGACCTGTATCGCGCCATCTCTACTGCCATCTGCGCGTCCGGAACGAACACCCCGCCCGCCGCCTGAATGAGCCGCCGCAGCCCCTCGGCCCGGCTCTCGATCCCCGCCTTCGCCAACACCGCATCGAGCGCCTCAAGCTCCGCAGCGGTGACCTTCACACTGACTGCTGAAACCGGGATCGCGGCATCTGCCTGGCGCTCTGCATCGGCTTTGAGCGTGTACTGGATCGCCCGGGGCGACACGCCAAACCGCTCCGCCAACACGGATGTCGATACACCTTCCGCAGCCTCGCGAACGATCTCCATGCGCTCCGCATCTGTGAGACGTTTTGAACGAGACATGCGAAGAAAGACCTCCTATTTCCTGCCACCTTCCACCAAGGCTGCCCCCACCTTACGATAATATACCTCGCTGTCAATTATATACTTACGTTGCATTCAGTCTCAGGCAGCCTTGGTGTCCGCTTCCCCCGCGGCCCGCAGGGACGCGGGCCTGCCGCCCTCACCACCGGGCGACCCACCTGTCCAATGGGTCCCCTACCCCAGCACCGCCCGAGGGTCTGACCGAACACGCATGTGTTCTGACGGAACCGCGGGCGGGCCCAAACCTCACCGACAGGGCGGACAGGCAGGGTCAAGGAGGGCCAGATTTGGCTTGCCAAATCTCTGCCGCAAAAACCGGGAGGCCCTGGCCGATAGGTTTTTGTGGATGGCCCCCTTGAGGCTGACTGGCCGGTCTGTCGCGGCATGATCATTCTGGGCTGCGATCGTCCTTTGAGTGCGCGGCTATCGGCACCAAGAGGAGGTCGCTGTAGGCGATCACACGCGCCGGTGACGGCATCTCTGGAACAGGGATCGGGCCGCCCCAAGATCGTCCTGGGGTGGCCCATCCTCGTCAGAGGATTCAGTCCTGGGGATCCTTCGCGCTCGGCGGGAACATCACCAGCTCCGAGACCGCGACCGGGAAGTCGAGCTTGAGGCTGAAGAACTCCGAGCCATCCCCGCCCCGGGTGTTGCGGAACATCGCACCCACGCGCTGAAAACGGGTGCGCTCCTGGCCATCGGTGTCGGTGAACTTGACGGGGACGGTGGCGACGTAGTGGTTGGTCATTTGGGTTACTCCTTGTTGCGATGGGGATCACCCGGCACGGGGGCAAGAGGCCCGGTCGCAAGTGCAAATGCGGAGGGTCCACGGCTCCGCCGTGGAAGCCGTATTTGTGCTTGCCGGAGCGAAGCGGAGGGCACGATTGGGCCGACCCCGTGCGATCCACATCTATGAGCAAAAAGGAGTGATCCGGATGACCCCTGCCATCACGCCGCAGCCACCATCCGCGTCCGCGTCCCGCCAAGCCTGGCCGGGGTGCTGACGGAGCCCGCCCGCGTGGATGAGATGTTCAGAAACACCACCCGAGGGACGCGCAAGTCTTCAGCCTCATGTGCGACGTCTCGACCCCTCCCGCCTGGCGCCGCTGACGATGTGCCTGAGGTGCGCACCATCCCCAGCCCGCACCGATGCGGATGGGCCGCACTCTGACGGGCTGGGTAGAGGGATGACGGTGCTGGACGCCGTGAGCTGCCGATCAAGTGTGACCGATCGCACGCGCCATGAGCCATGACGAAAGGACCGCGCCAAGCGTAGCTCCCGACGCCCCTTCCGGTCACGGACGGTATTGCTGGGATGGCCTATCCCCCAAAAGCGTCCGCAATGCGGCGCGCGGGCAAAGCTCATGGCGTTCGATGCGGTGACAAAGATTGTCATCTTTTTTGACAATATCCGGCATTCAATGATAGGTTTGGTCCAAGAAGGAGGATTGCCATGGCAACGATGAATGTATCTCTTCCCGATCCGATGAAGACCTGGGTTGAAGCACGCCTGAAGGATGGCAGCTTCAGCAATACGAGCGATTATGTGCGCCACCTTATCCGCCGTGACCAAGAGCGTGCTCAAGCGATCGAAGCTTTGCAGCAAGCGATCAATGAAGGCCTCAAGAGCGGTGAGCCGGAGCCGTTCGATTTCAAAACGTTCAAGGCGCGGATGCGGGAGAAGCATGCCCGCAAGTAGTCCCATCGCCTACCTGCTGACGCCAGCAGCCCAACGCGATCTGGAAGACATCTGGCTTTATACAGCGCAGACGTGGTCGATGGCGCAAGCAGATCGATACAGCGATATCATAGAAGATACCTTCGATCGGTTGCTCTTCATGCCAGAGATGGCCCGTGAGCGCCCAGAATTCGATCCGCCCGTCCGCATTCATCCCAGTGCTGAGCATCTGATCATCTATCGGGTCGAGGAAGACCAGTTGGTTATTTTGCGCGTGCTCGGAGCAGGGCAGGATTGGCACGCGATCCTGAGAGCGGCAGATCAGTAGCTGGTAGATTCCGAACGTCTTCAACTTGACAATTACATGCCCAAGCTCTCGAGGATTGGTTTCGTCTCAGGCATTCGGTTCAGCGAGTTGCCGATGTGTTCCCGCCAGCGCGGCCCAACCTCCAATGCGGTGGCATAGGCCCGAGCCAGATCATCGGGCCGGTCCTCGGCCATCGCTTCGATAAGGAAAGCCGCCTGCTCGCGGTCCTTCGCGGACTTCAGGCTCCCCGCCCCGTCACGCCGCCGATCAGCAACGATCAGCTTGTGGATTGCATAGCGCGCCGGGCGCGGGACCTGCACGAGAATGCCAGACCTGTAGATCGCCGCCGCATGGATCGGCTCGGCAATCAGGAAGTTGAGATAACGCAAGGCTTGGGCGTCCACACCCAATGCCGGCAAATCACGGAGGGTCTCATCCCCGAACGCCGGTGTCAGGAACTCGACCAGCTGGCCACTGCCGCCTTGCGCCCATCGCCAGGTCCGGCCTTGGTCATGGGCTGGCAAAGGGTCAAATTTGAGCGCCGAGAACGTCTCGGCCAGACCCGGGTCGACCTGATCCTGCAACGCAACGCTGAGCTTCTCGAACTGCGCGATGTCGATGTCGCCAGTATTGGCCATACCGCCAATTGGCAGACGGATACCAAGCTCGCCTTCATAGAGGCGAAATGCATTGGTTCCGACGATGGTGCCACCCAAACGGAAGGTTCCGGCTGCGGCCATGGCCGACAGGATGGACCCGGTTGCCCGGTCGGTGGGGGTCATGCCTTCGGCGCGCAAGAGTCGGACAAGCCGAGACCGTTCCGCCTGCCGATCCTTGGCGGTCGAGCGCAGCTCCTCAATCCGGTTGATACGTGCGCGCGTCTCGTCGCTGTCTTCGCCGATATAGATGAAGCGCATCTCGGTGCCGACACGCCGGGCTGCGTACCAATAGGCCTTGTCGCCGCGCTCCTTGAGAGTCGGCTTGCCTTCGACACCGGACAAAGCGTCGTCCTTCAAAAGACGTACCAGATCGGTATAGGCGCTCATCGCGATGCTGCTGAGTGGAGTCATGCCTATCAATTCCAAGTTTTGCTTGGCACGCATATACCTATCAAAACATAAAATTGCTAGGCAAAAGGAACTGAGGGCACCTCCACATCCCTGAGAAACGACGAAAGGGCCGCCCGAAGGCGACCCTCTCTCTTCAATCCTGCGACGCCTTCTTCGCCGGGTCCGCAACCCGCATGACCGTCAGGCCTTTCGCTTCCGCCTTCTGCCCGAGGTTCAGCGCGACCCCGTTACCGCCGAAGAGAACAACCCCCGTCGCCGCGAACTTGTCGTCCAGCATCTCGTCGTTGCACTTGAACGGTGCCGCCCGCCCATGCGCGGACCAGCGCGGATCGAAGCGCGCTTGCGCGACCCCGCGTGCTCGGGCCCACCGGGCGGCGATCATCTCGGCTCCGTGCTTGCCACCCTTGTGGCAGAGGAAGATCTCCTGGTTACGGTTCTGCTTGATCCGCTCCCGAACCTTGTCGAGCGTGTTGAAGATAACATCGACATCGGTCCAGTCGGTGGCACCCGAAACGATCAGGGGCACCCCCTCGACTTTCGACTTCTCGGCGGTTTCCCGATCATGCTGATCGAGGAGCTGCCGGGCCTCGAAGACCGCCCCGGTCTCTTTCGCCCGGACGCTCGCCCGCGACCCGGCTGCCGGGATGAAGGCGTGGCCCGTTTCGATCTCGTAGCATTCCGCTGCGGCCTCGCTCATCACCTCGATTGCGCCGACGATCTCGCGCAGCTGCAGAAAGCGCGACTGCGCCTCTTCGAGCGCGGTCTCGGCGATCTCCGATCCGTCGTGGGATTTTGCCAGCGCGCCGATCTTGTCGGCGGTGCGGTCGACCTCTTTGCCGAGTGCTAACTTGCGGCGCTGCAGGATTGTCGCGAGCCCGTGGGCCAATGGTTCTATTTCCGCTTCGAGCCCGGTCCCACGCAGCGGACCGAGGAGAGCCTCGAAGCTCTCGCGGATGATGTGGTCGGTCAGGATGTGATCTTCCGGGATCGGCAGCTGCGCGTCCTTTTCGGTCAGTCCGAAAAGCTCGATGGTCTCGTAGGTGTTTGCGGTGTCGTAAGCCATGTCTGGTCTCCAGTAGTCGGTTGTGGAGCCACCACGTGAGTGTGGGGGCATGGCCGAATGCCTGGTTTCCGAATCTGCCCGGGTCAGGGACGGCGCAGCCGCCGGCTTGCCGGGCGCAAAAGTTTTCCGAGCGAAGCACCCGACACACGCGCACCCTCACGCACGGGACCGCCCCGCGCCACGGGCCCCGCCATCGCCGAAAAGTTTTGCGATCCTTGACGCGGGCTGATTTGGGGGCCATCCGGAGGATATGCTTCCACGCTCATGTGTGTGTGTTTTGATGGTAGGTTTGCCCGACCCGAGCAGGCAAACGGCCCGACCGGACGCGGGAGACGGATGGAGCGGCGGGATCGTTTTGCCCCGCAAAACAGACCAGAGCGCAATCCGGCGGAGCGACCGGGGTGGGACGTGCTCGCGAGGCGGGCAAACCGGGATGCCAAGCGCAACGCCGCGGTGAGGCCGCATGGCCGAATGCGCGACGGACCGAAGGGCCGTTCTCCCCTGCGACTTGGCGTAATGAGTTGAGGAGGCCGCAAGGCTATCGACGCACCACGCCTTGTCGGCCTGCAAGGCTTGCCAGATATTGCAATACTTGGTAGTCTATTGGAACACCAAGGAGTTTGCCATGAGCGTTCAAAAACAATCTGTCAGCTTCACCGACACGGCCTACACTTTCGCCAAGGAACTGGTTGAAGCGGGCGAGTACCCGAACATGAGCGCGGCGGTCTCGGGTGAATTGGCGAAGGCCAAGGCAGAGCGGGATCGTGAACGGTCTTTGTTTGAGGCAGAATTGGAACGCCGCCTGTCTCTTCCACTCGACCACTGGGAACCCGTCGGCGAAGCCTCAGACGTAACTGCAGGCGCGCGGGCTCATCTTGCGGCGATGGCTCAGAAGACCTGATGCGTTTTATCAGGCATCCGTTCTTTGAACGGGACCTTATCGGTATCGTTGATCATATTGTCGATGTGACAGACGGTGACGTTGCTGCAACAAGCCGCAGGCTCGATGAAATCGATACCCTTATCCAGAAGATTGCCGAAAACCCAAAATCCGGTGCTCGCCTCAGCGGCAAGCTGGACGGATGGCTCGTGCGCCATGGCGGCGCAGGTCACCGACTGACCATCGTATTCAAACCGGATTTAGATGCGGGGCATATTTATCTCGCTCTCGTCGCATTCGGCGGTCGGGACTGGATGAGGGTCGCGTCGGCAAGACATGTGTTCGCAGACTAAATTCAAATCTCTCTGCTGCAAAAAATACTAGGACCTGACCTTCGCTGCGCTCGACCTGAACAGGAAAGATGCGGGACGAAGCGGACTTGTGCACATGCGGCTATTGTCAACGCAGCATTTGATCGCCCGTGCAGAACGCTTGTTGTTGCGGTGCAGAGCAAATCACCGAAGCAGTCATTCCAGGGCGTCGATTTGGCTCGACCGAAACTAAACTTTCGCCGCAGAGTAATCGGACAACTCAGATGCGGGACAAATCCGACTTTTGCCGACGTAGCTATTGCGACTGCAGCATCCTCTCGCACCTGCGGCGGCATTTTTGGGCGGCGCAGATGCGAGCGGATGGTTCTCTTAACTCCGGACCAACAGCACACGTCCGCAGCGGCGTGGCCCGCAAAACCAGACGTGCGATGGTTTGGGTAGCTCCTGCGACATTGACGCCAAGAAGCGCCAAGGGGGAAGCGGGCACAGACAGCTGAAACGCCCAGTGTTTTGGCCGCGAAAAACTTCGATGGTTAATTGTTCAATCGCTGTTTGAGGCCACGTTTCAGCGCAGCCATGTCGATGTCGCGTGACACAAATGTTGCCCCTGTGTCTGTCACGGCATCCGCGAAGGCTTCATCTGCCGACAGGAAACCTGCGGGAATACCAGTCTTCACGATCCGCTTGATCGTAGTCAAAACAGCTGACTGAACATCTGGATGGCTTGGCTCGCCCGCAAGGCCCATTGCCGCGGCCAGATCGGCAGGGCCGACAAAGATACCATCGATGCCTGGAACGGCTGCGATGGCTTCGAGATTGTCCAGTGCTTCGAGTGTTTCAATCTGAACGAGAATGGCGATCTCTTCGCGCGCACCCTTGTGATAACCGGATATGTCGCCAAAGGCGGTTGCGCGGGTGAGGCCCGAAACGCCTCGGATACCGACTGGCGGATATTCAACGGACGCCACTGCGAGGGCCGCGTCTTCGGGCGTGTTGATCATTGGCACAAGGATGTTTTGTGCGCCAAGGTCGAGGAGCTTCTTAATCTCGGCAGGGGCGAGCTCTCCTGGCCGCACGATCGGGCTTGAGCCGTAAGGCGCGACGGCCTGCAGGAGTGGCAAAACCGTGAGCGGATCAAGTGCGGAATGCTCTGTATCAAAGAGCATCCAGTCGAAACCAAGCTGCGCACACATTTCCGCGACCAGCGTGTCATTGATCGTGCACCAAAGGCCGCGTTGCAATGTGCCAGCCTTGAGCGCTGCCTTGAAGTGGTTCTTGCGAAGGGCTGTCATTGAAAAGACACCCCGATGCTGCCAAACGGGCCGTAGTCGGCGAAGATCACATCGCCTGAGGCAACATCGACAGGACGCGTGAAGGAACCGCAAAGAACGATATCGCCTTTCTTGAGGCCGCCGCCAAGCGGCGCGAGCTTGTTCACGAGCCAAGCGATGCCAGCGGCCGGGTGTCCCATGATCGCAGCAGAGACGCCCGATTCTTCGATGACACCGTTTTTCGAAAGCGTTCCTGAGATCCAGCGCAGGTCTTCGTCGAATGGGCGGAAGATGCGCCCCCCCATGACGATCGCGCCATAGGCGGCATTGTCTGCGATGGTGTCGACAATGGCGCGGGGCACTTCCGTGCGATAGTCGATGATTTCAAGCGCAGGCTGGACAAATTCTGTCGCGCGCAAGACGTCATGCAGCTGACAGCCTTCGCCGGAAAGATCGTCGCCCATCACAAAGGCCAGCTCTGTCTCAAGGCGCGGCTTGATAAAGGTCCCCGCTGCTATCTGAGCGCCGTCCTTGTAGAGCTGGTCGTCGAGAATGACGCCATAGTCAGGTTCGGTCATCTTCGAGGCCATCTGCATGGCGCGGCTCGTCAGGCCGATCTTGCGCCCAACGATCTTTGCCCCTGCCGCGATACGCGCCTCAGCCCAGCGGCGTTGAACGTCATAGGCGTCTTCCAGTTCCATATCGGGCCACTGCTTCGAAGGCTGAACACAAGGAACGCGAGAGCGTTCGGCTTCAAGAATGGCATCCACGGCGGCTTGTCTTTGGGTTTCAGTCAGCATCGCTCAGACAGCTCCGTTAAGACGCGCGACCATCCAAAGCGCGATAAGGGTGATGATGCTGATCGGTGTGAACAGCGAGACATTGGCATCCACGGAAAATTTCCAGCCGAAGATGTTGTAGTGAAACTCGGGCACGCCGTTCACTTCGTCTTGCAAAACGCCGCCGTAGATGTTGCGCGTCAGGAAGGCCGTCCAAAAGCCTGCATAGGCAAAGGTCGCGAGCAGAGCGGGGACCCAGAGCCAGACGACATCGGTGCCTGCGGTCCATATCAGGTAGAGCGCCATGAGCGCGATGTAGTCGTAGCTCGACACTTGCCAGACTACATGCCACCGCGCATGACCTGTCCAAGACGGGTTGGTCGCGTGGCTATCATTGAAGTCAAAAAATGAGGGAATGGCGCTGTAGCCCAGTGTGACAAAGGTCAGCAGAAGTTTTGCGGTCAGTAACATGGTCTCTCCTCCCAAGAGTGTATTGCCTAGCAATACAGTATATTAACATAAGATACGCAAACTAAAGCTGCTCGGTCAAACGCTCATTTCGTTGAGGGTTTTGGCCAATAGGAAGTTGTAATTTCAAAGGGATAGCGTGCTAACGCTTGGGCAACGCTGGGCGGTCACGATTCGCAAGATCTGCAGCTTCAGCCCGGCCTACGCCTGTCATACACAACAGAGTGACGACGGTTTCGTCCACCACATCAATGGGCATTTCTTCGGTGGTCACCGCCAGCGCAACGCCAACAATCGCATGGCAGGCCATCTTCCATGTAAGCGCAGGATCTTCGACCCTGAAGCGCCCGGCGTGCGTCGCGTTTTGCAGGTCGCGGATGGCGAAAGGGCCCATCCGCTGGAAAATCGCATTGGCGATGACTTCCGAGCGATAAAGAAGTTGCCGCCAGCGCATATCATGGGTTGCCGTGTCAATGACGGTGCGGACGCCGAATGCGTAGACCTGTGCGGGGTCATCGAAGGTGTCTGTGACCTTCTCGATCTGCAGAGCCAATTCGTGCATCAGTTCCTCGAGCACGGCGATGGCGAGGTCTTCCTTGGACTTGAAGTAATTATAGACCGTGCCCGCGCCAACATCAGCCAGCTCAGCGATCTCGAGCATAGTCGCAGCATCGATACCCTTGCGCGACATGATCTGCCGCGCAGCATCGATCAACGAGCGCCGGTTGCGCTTTTGTCGCCGTGCGACGCGGCCTTCGGTTTTGAGCTCTGCCTGGCTGTTCATAGTCCCTCGCATTCAAGGGTGAATCGTATTCATTTTTCATCGGTATTACAAGCACAGCGGGCCATGGTTCATTGCTGAGTTGGGTGGTTTGCGCCTCAATCCCTACGTAAAATCCTATTTATTACAGCTGGTTGCGCCTAATTTGATATAGATCAAACTTCAAACTTGACGAGCGTTCAGTTCTGCGAAATCCTCATGTTCAAGCGCAGCCACGGGCTGTTGGCGCACCTGGCGGGAGGGCCACGGCGCCAGATGCAAGGGAGAAAATGCAATGACAAATGAAACGATCAATACTGATGTGGCCATTGTCGGCGCCGGTCCGGTTGGGACGTTGCTCGCGATTCTGCTGGGGCAACGCGGCAAGCGTGTGACGCTGGTCGAGCGCTGGGGCACACATTACGAACTGCCCCGCGCTGTGACGTATGACCACGAAATCGCTCGTATCCTTGCCACGCTCGGCATGGACAGTGAGAACGATCCAGCGATCAGCTATCATGATGAGCTCTACTACTGGAAAAACAAAGACCGCGAGAACCTGCAGATCGTGGACTGGCAATCGCAGTCGGCTTCGGGCTGGCGCGTGCGTTACTGGTTCAACCAGCCGATGATGGAAAAGCGCTTCCTTGCGATTGCGGCCACCATGCCGAGCGTCGAGATTGTGCGCGGATGGGTGGGTGAAGCACTGGAACAGGATTCTGATGGCGTCACCCTGACCATCAAGCGCAATCCTGAGGAAACCGACAGCGGCGAGACCAAAGTGATCCGCGCCCAATACCTTGCAGGCACGGATGGGGCGAACAGCTTTGTCCGCAACAGCCTTGGCATTGAGAATGAGGACAAGGGTTACTTCTTTGACTGGCTGATCCTCGACATGATCATGAAGTACGATTACGTCGCCGAACGTTCGCATGAGCCCGCGCAGTGGCAACTTTGCGATCCGTCGCGCCCGACGACGATTGTCCCTGGTGGGCCGGGGCCAGACCCCGAAGGCCCTGCACGTCGGCGTTGGGAATACATGCTGCTGCCCGGCGAGAGCGTCGAGGAAATGACCACCGAGACCAAAGCGTGGGAGCTTTTGGCAAACTGGGGTGTCACACCCGAAAACGCCGAGCTGGAACGCAGCGCCGTTTATCGCTTTCAGGCTCGCTGGGCCAAAGAGTGGAACAAGGGCCGTTGCGTGATCGGTGGCGACGCCGCGCACCTGATGCCGCCCTTCGCCGGTGAAGGCATGTGCGCAGGCGTGCGCGATGCAGTTGCGATGGCGTGGCGCTTGAACGGTATCCTTGAGGGCAAGTATGGCCCCGAGGTGCTGGACAGCTACACCTCTGAGCGCGTCGAACATGCCAAACACTACATCAACTTCAGCCAGGAACTGGGCCAGATCATCTGCATCCATGATGAAGAAGAAGGCGCCAAGCGTGACGCGATGATGATGGAAGACCTAAAGGCGCGCGGCGGCACGCCCGTGCCAACCGATCTGTGCCACCTTGGAAAAGGTGCATGGTGCGACGAGAGCGCCCATGCGGGCGAGCTTTCGGTGCAGGGTATTGTCGAGGCTAACGGTAAGCGCGACCGCTTTGATCAAGCTGTCGGGCAAGGCTGGATCCTGTTCGGTTATGAGACCGACCCCGCCGCCGCGCTCACCGAGGCGCAACGCGCCCAACTTGAGCAAATCGAAGGCTTTACCGTCGAGCTTTGCGGCCCCGGTGGCGGATGTGAAGTGGTTGATGTCGAAGGGACGTTCAAAGCGTGGCTTGATGATATCGACGCCAAATACGTGCTGATCCGCCCAGACTTCTACGTGGCGCTGACGGCGAACAACGCTGAAACTCTTCAAAGCCGTTTTGACAAGGTGATGGCCGAGCTGCACCTCGCGAGCCAGACCGCGGTGGCGGCGGAATGACTGCGCCATTCACAGCATCTTTTCACCCCGCGAGGATTATCTTCGGGCCGGGCACATTGGCTCAGGTTGCCGATGAGATCGCGGGACAGGGCTGCGCGCGTGCCTTGGTGCTGTCTACTCCATTTCAAAAGGCGGATGCCGAGGCTTTGGCCGCGTCGCTAGGTGCGCAAGCCGCTGGCGTCTTTGCCGAAGCCGCTATGCATACGCCCGTCGACGTCACGAACCATGCGCTTGAGGCCTATCAGGCCGCCGGTGCAGATTGCGTTGTTGCGCTTGGGGGCGGTTCAACCATCGGCCTTGGCAAAGCCTTGGCCTACCAAACGGATTGCCCGCAGATCGTCGTGGCGACGACCTATGCCGGATCGGAGGTCACGCCGATCCTTGGGCAGACCGAGAACGGTCTGAAAACCACGATCCGCGACGCCAAGGTCCTCCCCGAGGTGGTGATCTATGATGCGCAGCTGACACTGGGGTTGCCTGTGCCGATGAGCGTGACAAGCGGGCTCAATGCCATCGCGCACTCTATCGAGGCTCTTTACGCACAGGACCGCAACCCCGTGACATCGATGCAGGCTGTCGAAGGCACACGCGCGCTGCGCGATGCCTTACCTGTGATCGTCGCGGATCCTTTGAATGAAGCGGCGCGCAGCGAGGCGCTTTATGGATCTTGGCTGTGCGGTGCCGTGCTCGGAACGGTGGGCATGTCGCTTCATCACAAGCTCTGCCACACGCTGGGCGGCTCCTTTGACACACCACATTCCGAGACACATGCGGTACTCATCCCGCATACGGCGGCCTACAATGCAGAGGCGGCACAAGACGCGCTGAGCCCTGCGGCGGAGCTTTTCGGTGGCGAAATTGGCGGTGGTCTGTGGGACTTTGCAAAGTCGCTCGGCGCGCCTCTTGCCTTGAAAGACTTGGGGCTCAGTGAAAGCGATCTCGACCGTGCGGCCGAAATTGCAACTCAGAACCCATATTGGAACCCGCGCCCGATCGAGCAGGATGCCATTCGCGCACTGCTTCAGGACGCATGGGCGGGCAACCGCCCGACATCGGGAGGAAAGACATGACCCAGTATTTTACCGAAGATGGCTCAGCAGAGGTCGTCAATGCGCGTATGGGGAGCGGTATCAATCCGCGCCTCAAGGCAGTGATGGATAGCCTCGTGCGCCACTTGCACGCTTTCGCAAAAGACGTCGATTTACGTCAGGAAGAATGGGACATTGCCATCGATTTCCTTACGAAGACTGGCCAGATCTGTTCGGACGAGCGGCAGGAATACATCCTGCTCTCGGATGTTCTGGGTTTTTCGATGCTGGTGGACGCGATTAATAATCGCCGCCCGGCTGGTGCCACGGAAAACACGGTGTTCGGCCCGTTTCATGTCGCTGATGCACCAATCCGCGAGATGGGGGATGACATCTGCCTTGATGGCAAGGGTGAGCGCTGCTTGTTTGAGGGCAAGGTTGTCGATCGCCACGGAGAGCCGATCGAAGGCGCCTGCGTCGATGTCTGGAGCGACAACGCCGATGGCTTCTATGATGTGCAGCAGCCCGATATTCAGCCCAAATGGAACAACCGCGGGCGTTTCATCACGGGAAAGGACGGCGCATACAAATTCTACGGGATCAAGCCAGTCAGCTATCCGATCCCTGACGATGGCCCTGTGGGCAAAATGCTGGGCTTGATGGGACGCCATCCCTACCGCCCCGCGCATATGCACTATCTGGTGACGGCGCCAGGCTTTCAGAAGATAGTGACACATACCTTTGTCGGCGATGACAAGTATATCACAGATGACGCTGTTTTCGGCGTGAAGGAAACGCTGATTGCCCCATTCGAACATGTTCAGGAGGACGACACGATTTGGCGCTCACCCTTCGACTTCGTGATGGTGCCCGTGAGTGAATGATTGACAAGCTGGATAAATATGACCCAACATGAGATAATCTGTATTGCAGAGTGGGCTATTCTGAACAGCGAACTAGGGAATAGCCAATAACACGGTCGATGAGGACGACCGATAGGGAGGAAAAAATGACCAAATTCAATGCAATGAACCGCCGCACATTTATGAGGGGCGGCTCGGCCTTTCTTGCGGCCCCCGCGATTCTGAGCGCGAGCCGTGCCAGTGCGCAATCATCGAAATTCACCATTGGTTTCGTGAACCCAGCCACGGGCCCGCTTGCGGGCTTCGGGGAATCTGACCAGTACATCATGGATGCTGCCAAGGCCGCGATGGCCGGGATCGAGAATAACGGCAGCCCTGTCGAGATCGAGATCATCTACAAGGACACACAGTCCAACTCGAACCGCGCTGCCGAGGTTGCTGTCGAGCTCATCGAGCGCGATGGCGCCAACCTGATCGTGGCATCGGGCGCGCCTGACACGGCCAACCCTGTTGCCGACCAATGCGAACTCAACGAGATCCCTTGTGTGACGACCGTCGCACCGTGGCAGCCCTACTTCTTCGGCCGCAACGGCAACCCTGCCGAAGGCTTCGAGTTCTCCTATCACTTCTTCTGGGGCCTTGAAGATGTGATTGCGAACTTCCTGAACCTTTGGGATGACAGCGGGGTCTCATCCAAGAACGTGGGCGGCCTCTTCCCCAATGACGCTGACGGAAACGCATGGGGCGATCCCGAGCTCGGTCTGCCCAAGCCCCTCGCCGCGCGCGGCTACAATGTGATCGACCCTGGCCGCTATCAGGTGATGAACAACGACTTCTCCAGTCAGATCGCGGCCTTCAAAGAGGCGGGTTGTGAGATCGTCACAGGCAACCAGATTCCGCCAGACTTTGCGACCTTCTGGAGCCAGGCTGCACAGCAGAACTTCAACCCCAAGGTTGTCACCATCGGTAAGGCGCTGCTCTTCCCGTCGGTTATCGAAAGCCTCGGCGAGCGCGGCGACGGGCTGACCACCGAAATCTGGTGGACACCGTCGCACCCCTTCGCATCAAGCCTCACAGGCGAGACGGCGAAGCAGCTTGCGGATGGCTATACAGCCGCAAGCGGTCGCCCCTGGACGCAGCCCATCGGCTTCGTGCACGCTCTCTTTGAGATCGCTGCCGATGTGGCGAAGCGCTCGGAGGCACTGGACGATCCTTATGCCAACACGGCGGCTCTCGCGGCGACGAACCTCGATACGATCGTGGGCAACATCGCCTGGAATGGTGGCGCGAAGAACCCCGTCAAGAATGTGGTGCGCACACCGCTTGTTGCCGGTCAGTGGCAGCTTGACAGCGGCGCGCCTGAGCTTGTCGTGACAAACAACGCCGAAGCGCCGAACATCCCCGTTGGCGGCGAAATGAAACTGATCGGCTAATAGCCGACAGGTATCCTCCTTTCTGAAAAGGACGCGGGCAGCTTGGGCTGCCCGCAGACAGCGCGATGACACTTCTTGATCTTCAGGATCTGCAAAAGTCTTACGGGGCTTTGGCGGTGACGCAAAATTTCTCCATGTCCGTGGAGCAAGGGGACCTTGTGGGTATCCTAGGCCCCAACGGGGCAGGCAAAACCACCCTGTTCAACCAGATCACGGGTACGGTCAAACCGGACCATGGCGAGGTGTGGTTTGATGGCGAGATGGTGACACAAATGGACGCGTCAAAGCGGTGTCAGATGGGAATTGCGCGCAGTTTTCAGGTGCCGCACCCTTTTGTCGGGATGACGGTATACGAAAACATCCTCGTTGGCGCGACGTTCGGGCGCTCAAGCTTTGATCCGCGCAAGCAAGCGCTTGAGATCATGGATAAGACGGGCATGGACGACAAGGCAAACCAGCTTGCGGGATCACTCACGCTTTTGGACCGCAAACGCCTTGAGATGGCGCGCGCTTTGGCGGCAGACCCGAAGCTTCTCTTGCTCGACGAGATTGCTGGCGGCCTCACAGACAGCGAATGTGTCTCGCTCCTCAACACGATCCGGGAAGTGCATGAAACAGGGGTCACGATCATCTGGATCGAACATGTGGTGCATGCGCTCATGTCGGTTGCCAAACGGCTTGTCGTGGTTGATTTCGGCCGCAAGGTGACAGAGGGCGATCCTGAAACCGTGATGAACTCTCCAGAGGTCAAATCGATCTATATGGGAGAAGATGCAGCATGAGCGAGAGCATCCTCGAAGTTCAGAACCTTGAAGTCTTTTATGGCAATGCCCAGGCGATACACGGTATATCGCTTACGATCGAACAGGGCGAGCTTTTATCGCTTATCGGCTCAAACGGGGCAGGCAAGTCTACGCTCTTCAAGTCGATCTGCGGCATGGTCAGGCCGCGCTCGGGCACGATCAACTTCAAAGGTCAGACAACCGCGGGGCTCAGCCCCGCGCGCATCACCGAAATGGGGATTGCCATGGTTCCAGAAGGGCGGCGGCTCTTCCGGTCTCTCTCGGTTGAAGAAAACCTTATCCTTGGCGGCTATGTCCGGCGGCCGGGTCCATGGACCCTTCAAAAGGTCTATGATGTGTTCCCGATCCTTAAAGAGCGTAAGGACTACCCAGCGACAAGCCTGTCTGGCGGCCAGCAGCAGATGGTGGCGATCGGCCGTGCACTGATGTCGAACCCGGAGCTTTTGCTGCTTGACGAACTTAGCCTCGGTCTTGCCCCTGTCGTCATCAAGGACATCTACGAGCTGCTTCCCAAGATACTTGGCGAAGGGATGGCAACCATACTTGTCGAGCAGGATGTCACCCGGGCGATGCAGGTCAGCGATCATTTCGTCTGCATGCTTGAGGGCAGAATTTCACTTTCAGGCCAGTCGGATGCGTTCTCGCATGATGAAATCTCGGCCGCGTATTTTGGGACCTGAACCATGGAATGGATAAATGTCATCGTGCAAGGCGTGCTGATCGGAGGGCTATATGCGCTCTTTGCGGCAGGGCTTTCGCTGATCTTCGGGGTCATGCGCCTTGTCAACATCGCCCATGGTGATTTCATCGTCGGCGCAGCCTATCTTGCCATGGTGACAATCACCATGACAGGGCTGCATCCCCTTCTAAGCCTCGTCATAGTTGTCCCGCTCATGGCAGCCATCGGTTATGCAATACAACTCGGCCTGCTTAACCGCGTTCTTGGCGACGATATCTTGCCACCACTGATTGTGACTTTCGGGCTCTCAATCATTTTGCAGAATGTTCTGCTGACGACCTTCTCCGCAGACAGCCAAAAGCTCAATGCAGGTGCGTTAGAGATTGGCAGTATTCCCGTTTTGCCGGGGGTGGATATCGGCTACATGCCCTTATTGACCTTCGTCGCAGCGGTGGCGATTATCGCTGGGCTTCAGTTTCTCTTTTATCGAACCTCCATGGGCCGTGCCTTCCGCGCGACATCGGATGATGGAGAGATTGCGCAGATCATGGGGCTCGACAATCGCAAGGTGTTTGCCTGGGCGATGGCGCTCAGCATGGCGGTTGTAGCTGTCGCCGGGGTTTTCCTGGCCATCCGCGCCAACTTTGATCCGTTCATGGGGCCAAGCCGCCTGATATTTGGGTTTGAGGCGGTCATCATCGGCGGGCTTGGCAACCTGTGGGGCACGCTCATCGGCGGGATCATCCTTGGCGTGGCGCAAGGCATCGGTGCACAGATTGATCCTGGTTGGCAGCTTCTGGCGGGCCACATCGCTTTTCTTGTCATTCTTGCCGTAAAGCCGCGCGGCCTTTTCCCGAGGATCGACTGATGCAACATGCGACGATCACCCGTTCGACTCAGGCCAGCCGCATCGCAGGTATTCTGGCACTCTGTTTTCTCGTGTATATCGGTGCTGCGCCCTGGTGGGCAGGCTCTGCTGACTTGCGCCTGATCACCGAGATCCTCTTTTATCTGGCGCTCGCCAGTATGTGGAACCTTTTGGCAGGTTACGCTGGTCTGATCTCAGTGGGTCAGCATGCCTATGTAGGTTTGGGGGGCTATCTCATGTTCTCCTGCGTCCTCTTTCTGGGGATGAACCCTCTTTGGTCGATCCCCGTTGCAGGCGTTGCTGGTGCGTTGATCTCAATCCCAGTGGCATGGCTCGTCTTCCGCCTCAAAGGCCCATACTTTGCCATTGGCACCTGGGTCGTGGCAGAGGTCTTCCGCCTTTCCGCAGCGCAGATGTCTTCTGTCGGGGGCGGCTCGGGGCTGTCTATTCCCGTCGCCGTCATGCGAGATTTAGGCCGCAAACCTGACCGCGAAATGCTCATCTACTTTACAGCTTTCGCTCTTTGCGTGGGAGCGATCCTATTGGTCTACTTTCTCTTGCGGTCCCGCGTAGGTCTCGCACTGACGGCGATCCGGGACAATGAAGTCGCGTCGTCTTCGCTCGGTGTCAAGATCGGCCGGATCAAGCTCTTTGTCTACGTCGCTGCCGCGGCCGTGACGACGATGATTGGCGCGCTGATTTTCGTCACCAAACTCCGAATTTCGCCAGACGCGGCTTTCAGCGTGAATGACTGGACAGTTTTTGTGATCTTCATCGTGGTCATTGGCGGGATCGGGACGATCGAAGGGCCGATCATCGGGACCTTGCTCTTCTTCCTCCTCAGAGAATTCCTAGCCGATCTCGGTGCAATCTACCTGATGATCCTTGGCGCCATGGCGATCGGTATCATGCTGGCCGCGCCCAAAGGGCTTTGGGGGTTGCTTGTCAGCCGATATGATTTCTCGATATTTCCCGTTGGCTATCGGGTTCGGAGGTGAGCGTTAGATGCTGCGCCCGTATTCTTCTGTCACCTTCGCCCGAAGAGACAAAAGCGCGGCTTTCACATTCTCACGCTGGCGCTCCATCCGAGCGCTCGGCATGGCAATGGATAGGGCGAAATCCTTGCCTCCAATCTGCGGAAGCGTCACGGCGATGGCGCTCGCGCCTTCGTCATATTCTTCATTGTCTACGAACAGCCCCGACTTGCGGCTGTCCGCCAGCTCTTTGAGTAAAGCTTTGCCGTCTGTTGTCGTCTTGGCGGTAAAGGCTTTCGGGCTTGGGCCGATAAACTCCAGAGCCGCGGCTTCGTCCAGCATCGAAAGATGTGCTTTGCCATTGGCGGTCGCATGAACGGGATGCTGCAAACCGACATAGGAAATGACACGGATCGCTTCGTTCGAGGCGATCTGCTCAATCACGAAAACGCGGCCGTCTTCGAGCGTTGTCAGGTCGATGTTGTCACCGATCTCGGCGTGCAGGTCCTCCATGAAGGGTTTGAGCAGGGCGCGTGCGTCGATACGCACCTGCGAGCCAAGGCGGGCCAGTTCCATTCCAAGATAGGCGCCCTGTTGCCCGAAGGCTTTGGTCACAAGGCCTTCTTTGTTGAGAACGCCGATCAGGCGCTGGACGGTCGAGCGCGGAAGGTCTGTTGCTTTTGCGATCTGGCCGAACGATGCTCCAGGCCGCTCTGCAAGGGCTTGAAGGATGGCAACGGCGCGGCTGATTGTTTGGCCATCGGAACGTTTTTGTGCAGTCATGGACGCCTTACCTTCGGGTAGGCGCTTATTCTGCGATAAACTGACCCGACATGCAATGCAGTGGGTGGAGAGGAAATAGGGAGGGAACGATGACAAAAATCGAAACAGATGTGCTCATTATCGGCACAGGGCCTGCGGGTTCGGCTACGGCTGCGCTGTTGTCGTCTTATGGGATCAGTAATATGGCGGTGAACCGCTATCATTGGCTGGCAAATACGCCTCGAGCGCACATCACCAACCAAAGATGCATGGAAGTTTTGCGCGACATCGGACACGAAGTAGAGGCCGAAGCTTATTTGCACGGAGCACATCAGGATTTGATGGGCGAGAATGTGTTTTGCGAAAGCCTTGCGGGCGAAGAGATCGGGCGCATGAAAAGCTGGGGTAAGCACCCTCTCAGCCGCGCCGAGCATCAGCTGGCCTCTCCGTCGCATATGATCGACCTGCCGCAGACATTCATGGAGCCGATTCTCTTTGGTGCCGCTTGCCGCCGCGGAACGCAAGCGCGCATGTCGACCGAGTATCTGCATCATGAACAAGACGAAAGCGGCGTGACGGCCACATGCCTTGACCGCCTTTCAGGCGAGAAGATCACGATCCGTTGCAAGTATCTCATCGGCGCGGATGGAGGTAACTCGAAGGTGGCTGAGCTGGAGGGATTGCCGTTTGAAGGCGAAATGGGCGTTGGCGGCTCGATGAACATCCTCTTCCGCGCAGATCTTTCAAAGTATGTCGCGCATCGCCCTTCGGTTCTCTACTGGGTCATGCAGCCCGGCGCGGATGTGGGCGGGATCGGCATGGGGCTGGTGCGCATGGTGCGCCCCTGGAACGAATGGCTGATCGTCTGGGGCTATGACATCAACGAGCCTGCGCCTGAGGTTGACGAGGCCTTTGCCACGGAAGTTGCACGCCAACTCGTGGGCGATCCCGAGCTCGAGATCGAGCTCCTGAGCGCCAATACATGGACGGTGAACAACATGTATGCGACCCACATGCAAAAGGGACGCGTCTTCATCATGGGGGACGCGGCGCACCGCCACCCGCCGTCAAACGGGCTTGGCTCAAACACCTCGATCCAGGATGGTTTCAATCTGGCATGGAAGTTGGCGATGGTAATCAAGGGCCAAGCAGGTGAGGGGCTTCTCGAAAGCTATTCGCAAGAGCGAGCGCCCGTGGCCAAGCAGATCGTGACCCGTGCGAACCAGTCGATCGGTGAGTTCGGCCCGATCTTCGAGGCGCTTGGCATGGATGGCGGCGTTGATCACGACAAGATCCGCGCCAATATGGATGCGCGCTGCAAGGCGGGGCCTGATGCCGAGGCGCAGCGCAAGGCCCTGAGAGAGGCGATTGCCTTCAAGAAATACGAATTTGATGCGCATGGCGTGGAGATGAACCAGCGCTACACCTCATCGGCAACGCAGACGGACGGCCAGCCCGAGCCTGACTTCGAGCGCGATTGCGAACTGCACTATGCGCCGACTACATGGCCCGGCGCGCGGCTGCCGCACGCTTGGGTTTTCGATGCGAATGGCGCACAGCACTCGACGCTCGATCTTTGCGGCCGCGGGCAGTTTACCTTGCTCACAGGTGTTGGCGGGCAGGCTTGGGCCGATGCTGCGGCGCAGATGGACACGCCCATCAGATGCCATGTCATCGGGCCGCGGCAGGCTTTTGTTGACCACACAGGAGATTGGGCGCGCCTGTCGGAGATCAGCGATACGGGCGCCATCCTTGTTCGCCCTGACCATCACGTGGCTTGGCGATGTGATAAGCTTGCCGCTGATCCCAAAGCAGAGCTTACACGCGTTTTGAAGAAGGTCCTCTCCCTATGAACAAACCCTGTATCATCTGCGTTGCGATCACAGGATCGCTCCCGCGCAAGGAAGACAATCCTGCCGTTCCAATCACGGTTGACGAGCAGGTGGAAAGCACCCACGAGGCCTTTGAGGCGGGGGCAAGTATTGTTCATGCTCATGTGCGCAATTATGATCAGAGCCCAAGCTCGGATCCCGAAAAATTTGCGCGCCTCAAGGAAGGGATCGAAAAGCACTGCCCCGGGATGATCATCCAGTTTTCAACAGGTGGTCGCTCGGGCGCGGGCAAGACGCGGGGCGGAATGCTCTCTTTACGCCCCGACATGGCGTCGCTTTCTGTCGGGTCGAACAACTTCCCCTCGCGCGTTTACGAGAACCCGCCTGATCTGGTCGAATGGTTGGCCTCCGAGATGATCACCTACGATGTGAAACCCGAGATCGAAGCCTTTGATCTTTCCCATATCCTGAAAGCCAAGGAAATGTCCGAGCAAGGCGCGCTCAAGGGCACGCCCTACGTCCAGTTTGTCATGGGGGTGAAGAACGCCATGCCCGCCGACCGCGATGTCTTTGACTACTACATTCACACGGTCAAACGGCTCTTTGGCGAGGACGCGCCTTGGTGCGCTGCGGGCATCGGTCGGCATCAGCTTGAGATCAACGAGTGGTGCGTTAAGGCGGGTGGCCATTGCCGCACGGGGCTCGAAGACAACATTCGGCTTGATCGTGATACTTTGGCTCCGTCGAATGCCGCTCTGGTGCGGCAGGTCGTTGATCTTTGTGGGCAATATGAGCGCCCGGTGGCAACAGCGGCAGAAGCCAGACAAATGCTGGCGCTTTAAGCCGCGTTGTCGCAGAGCGTCTCAATGCTCTTGGCCTGATGCTTGAGACAGAGATCAGGTTGCGTGGAACGCCATCTTGAGTGTTCCTCGCGCCCTCTGCGTTGCCTGCCAGCGGGTCGAGATGTGCGAGCGATCATGAACCCGGCAGGGGAAACAAACCGACATGCAAACATCTCAAGCGATTTGAGTCACGCAAATAAGGGTTCACGCGATTTGATCGTCGGGGTATCAGCTCGATGAATGCAGTGTTCGCGAACTGCTAAGTAGCAATCCTCAGTTTTCTGTGCCCAACACGAATGGCACCTTTTCTTGCTGCTGTGCGACACGGCGGTCAACGCCATTGCAGAAAGATTCTCGCTGCGAGCGCACGCAGCGAGAACAACGAATTCACAGGTTGGGCTCTTCGGTTGCATTGGCTGCGGGCGACACGAACGTCTGCAATGTAAGCTAGGCTCATTCAATCAGGCCAGCACGGAAAAAGGGGAACCGTGATCCCACGGCTCCCCTTTCGGTTCAGATCGTCTCACCTCGCGCGCTGATCACGCAACCAGCGACAGCCCCGCGCCCGCGTCTTGCGCTTGATCACCGCTGTCGATGAACGGAATGATCGAGAAAGTCTGGCCACCGCGCTGTTCTAAGTTCTGGACGGCGTTGACACGCAGGTCGCCATCGGGCGTGTTGATCAGAAGCGACAGGTAGTCATTGCCCGTGCGGCTGCTCTTTGCCATCCAGGCCGAGCCGACGCGGATCGGTGTGCCCCTGGGCGAGCTGACCTCGATGCGGTAGTCAGGGTGGGTCTCCTCAGATTTATAGCTGTTCTCGATCAGCATGAACTCCAGATCGAACATCATGTTGGCGATGTAGCCGGTGAAGGCGTTGTCAGCGTCCATGGCGGTGAGCTCGCCCGAGATCGAGCCGGACTTCATCAGGCCATTCGAGACCAGCGGGATGATCTCGAATTCACCGCTTTTGGCCGCCCGAGCTTCCTTCGTCTGCACGGCATTGACGCGGAACGGGCCGAGGCCGACATCGAGCTGCATCGAGATGTAGGGGTTGCCGCTGGTATTGCCGGTCTCGTTCCAGGCCGTGCCTATGCGAACCTTGCGGCCCGACTTGTTGATTGCCGTCACATCAAAATCCGGGCTGCGCTCGGACATCTTCGGGCGGGTTTCGAGCTGGATGGCGATGTCAAAGCGCGTCGAATGGATCATGCCGGTGTATTCGGCGGCTGCGGTCTCGACGTTGCGGGTGAGGGTTCCTGCGAACATGGGAGAGTTCCTTCTTGGATTGGCCGGTGCCTGACGTCCTTGTCAGCGCATCCGGGATTGCTTTTTCGACCCCTCGTGGGATCACAAACCAGAAAGCTCGCTTTCCTTTCTTCCCAACCTTCAGTTCAGCGCTGGCGCCTGAGAGACTGTGCCACCTCCCCGCCGGGTATGACGCCCCTCCCCTGCCCGTCTGGTCTCGGTTGCCTGTCCTGGCTCTTCTCGTCGCCACCCTCCGGTCCTGCGATAAAGAACTCTGCTTCCTCCCCGTTCAACCGCTGGCCGCTCCGGTCGGTCAGCCCGATGGTGCTACCGTTCGGCACGTAGGTGATCAGGTAGTGGCCGAGGCTGTCCTTGTGGACAATGTAGCCGGCATTGGCCCAATGCACGGTCTGCCCGGCATCGACGGCCGCCTTGATGTCATCGAGAGTCATGACTTCCCCCCTTCCCTATTCTGCTGCCAATGGAGCGGCGTCTGGCAGCTGCCCCACGATCCGGGCCAGAATGCTGACCGTGTCGATCCCGTCCCCATGCGGCAGGAACACCCGCAGCTGGAAGGCGATGATCTCGGTGAAGCAGCCGAGGGCCTTGAGACCCTCGATCATGCCCCGATCCGCTCCACCCAACTCAAGGCGCATCTCGCCTGCCACCCGACGGCGGGTCAGGGTCAGGACGCGGCCCAGATCGACCTGGGCAGTGGTGCCGAGGGCGGCGGTCAGCATTTCTTGCGGTGTTTGCGGGTTGTAGACGAGGAAGCGGGCGCGCAGCGCGGCCGCCCCTTCCTCGCTCAGCGTGCGCCCAATCATCGCGGCCGCTCCGTCAGGCGTGACCCTGTAGATGCGTTCATTCGTGGTCGGAATGTCCTTCCAGATCGGCAACAGCAGCCCGGTCAGCAGGTAGAGCTTGGTCGTGGTGGTTTTCGGCAAGGACGCGGCCTCTTCATCCCAAAGCCCTGCAAACTCGGGCTTGCCGATCTCTTCCCAGGCGGAGGACTCGAACCGCGTCTCCTCCAGATAGCTCGACCCGTTGGGTCGCACTGCCTTGCGCATGAGGGTGACGATATCCTCGTCATACATCTGCATAGGGCGGGCCGAGATGAGCGCCGCGCGGCCCGAGGCGCGATTGACCATCGGTAGCTTGTCGGGATTGCGCGACAGCGCCTCTTCGGCGCCCAGCACATGCACCGGGTCGGTGACCTCGAGCCCGATGATCCGCGTCACGGCGCCGGATTTCGGGCAGGTCCAGAGGTCTTCGGTGGAAACCTGCTCGATCCTTTCGCCACGCAGGGTTTCCACGCCAAGATCGAGTGTGCCCGCCGCGCGCGCCCGTTCGGTCTGATCAGCGATCCGGCGCATGAACTCCGCAAAGAGCGCGTTCTGCATGTGGATGGGCAGCGCCAGCACCCGGTTGAGAAACCGCTGGATCGGCGGAAGCTCCTCAAGCAGCACACCGTCCTTGTCGATCAGCCGCAGGGCTGTCCAATCGGTGAAGCTCTCGTAGCTCATCGCCTCGGCGCGCCCGGCGGCAAGATCGGCGAAATACCCACGCAGAGCCGCCCGCGCGATCGGGCTTTCGAGATTGTCCTCCTCCCGGAACATGCCCTGCGAGCCGGTCTCACGTTGGCCCTTGGTCAAGGCCCCCAGCTGGTCTAGGCGTTTGGCGATCGTCGAGGTGAACCGCTTCTCGCCATGCACATCCGAGGTGCAGACCCGGAAAAAGGGCGCGCTGACCTGCGCCGAGCGATGCGTGCGCCCCAGCCCCTGGATGGCCGCGTCCGCGCGCCAGCCGGGCTCCAGTAGATAGTGCCGCCGCCGTTTCTGGTTCTTCGCCGTTTGTGCCGCATGATAGGAGCGGCCCGTGCCACCTGCATCGGAGAAGATCAGTATATCCTTTTCGCCATCCATGAAAGCTTGGGTCTCGGAGGAATTACTGCTGAGGCTGCGCTTCTCGATGAAGAGATGGCCGTCGACGGCCTTGAGGGGCCGGATGGACCGACCCGTGACTTCAGCGACGGCCTCGTCGCCAAAGGCCCAGAGGATCTGGTCGAGCGCCGAAGGGATCGGAGCGAGCGTCATCAACTCCATCATGGCCGCATCGCGCAGGGCGAGCGCCTCGCGCGAGACAACAAGCGCGCCGGTCTCATCCCGCAAAGGTTCCGCCACCATGTTGCCGTCGATCTCGACCAGCTTTTGCGCGTGGATCGGGAAGGCCTGTTCGAGGTAGCCCAGAACATAGTCGCGCGGCGTCAGGGCACCCTCGACGAGCTCGTCTTCTGCGTCCATCGTTTCAAGCCGGCGTTTCAGCAGGCTTTCGCCTGTCGAAACCACTTGAATGACGCAAGCGTTGCCCGCCGCCAGATCGTCCTCGATGGCACGGATGATGCTTGGAGCTTTCATGCCCATCAGGAGATGGTTGAAGAAGCGCTGCTTCGTGCTTTCAAACCGGGACTTGGCCGAGGCGCGTGCGGCCGAGGCATTGGTCTCCCCCGAGGCATCGTTGACACCGGTCGCAGTCAGCGCAGCTTCGAGATTGTGGTGAATCGTCCGAAACGCGGTCGCATAAGCATCGTAGATCTCGATCTGGGCCGGGGTGAGCGCATGTTCGAGCACGTCATACTCCACCCCATCGAAGCTGAGGGCGCGGGCCGTGTAGAGCCCGAGCGTCTTGAGATCGCGCGCAACCACCTCCATGGCGGCGACACCACCAGCTTCCATGGCCGACACAAAGCTCTCGCGGCTCGGGAAGGGATATTCGGGGCCCTGCCCCCAGAGACCAAGACGCGCGGCATAAGCCAGGTTGTGCACGCTCGTGGCACCCGTGGCCGAGATGTAGAAGACGCGAGCGCGGGGTGCTGCCAGTTGCAGCCGCAAGCCTGCAAGGCCCTGCTGGGAGGGTTTGACCCCCCTGCCCTGCTCGGAGCCTGCGGCGTTCTGCATGGCATGGGCTTCATCAAAAGCCAGCACGCCCTCAAAGTCTTCGCCCATCCAGTCAAGGATCTGGCTCAGCCGCGTGGTGCCGCATTTGCCCGCGGACCGCAGCGTGGCGTAGGTGACGAAGAGGATACCGTCACCCATCGGGATGGGCTGATCCGGTTTCCATTTGGAAAGCGGCTGAATGTCGGCAGGCGAGCCGCCGAGATCGGTCCAGTCACGGATCGCGTCCTCGATGAGCGTGGCGGATTTGGAGACCCAGATCGCCTTCCTGCGACCGGCCAGCCAGTTCACCAGGATGAGCCCGGCGCATTCGCGCCCCTTGCCGCAGCCGGTGCCATCCCCGAGGAAGTAGCCGAGGCGATAGGCACGTGCGTCTGGGTCACCATCGGCACGGGTGAGCTTGGTCTGGTCGTCATCGATCGTGAACCGACCCGGCAAATCACGCCCATGGGCATCATGGGCCATGATGATGGTCTCGAGCTGCGCCTCGGAGAGATGCCCATCCTCGATCAGCCTGGCAGGCAGGCGCAATTCCGCACTGGCCGCGCCAGAAGGCACGGGCGGCGCCACGGAAGCCATGGCGATGCTTTCGACCAGCGGCGTGGGATGCTCCTGCGCACCCGCGATCTCGATCCGCTGTGGGCGGTAGCGCGCATAGATGTCCGAGACGGGCGTGTTGTCGCGGGGGACATCGAAGCTTGTGAAGCTGAGCGGGATGGCAGCATTGGCGCGGGGTTTGGAGGCGGCGACTGTGGCAACTGGGCGCTTGCGCGTGACAGGTACTGGACCGACCGATCGCGCATGAGGGTTTGTCGCAGCCCGTTGGGCGGGGCGCGCCTCGGGCCGGGTTGCGGCCACGGCGTCGACAAAAGGAAGGGCTTCATCCAAGTCCCTGACGCTGGCGCGGATCATCTCGCCGTCCTCCTGCACCTTGTCGAAGACCATGAGCTGGGTTTCCACAGAGGTGCCGAGCTTGCGGTAAACCTGTCCCGGCATCGTGAGGGCCAAGCGCGGCTTCAGGAGACCGCAAGCGCGGGACCAATGCGCGGCATCGCGTTCGGGCGTGAATCCCGGCGGCATGATCGCCACCAGCCGCCCACCCTGTGCCAGGCGCTTTGCAGCCGCAATGAGATGTTTCGCGGCGATGTGCTTGTCCCGGGAGCGATCGACCGAGGAGGCGAAGGGCGGGTTCATCACCACGACGTCGGGCAGAACCGGCGTCTGCAGCAAATCATCGATATGCTCGCCGTCATGGCCTGTCACCTCGCCGCCAAAGACCGCGCGCAAAAGGCTCTTGCGAAAGGGGTCGATCTCGTTGAGCAAAAGCGTGGCACCGGCCCGGGCGGCGAAAGCGGCCAGGGCACCGGTGCCCGCCGAGGGCTCCAGCACGGTCTCGCCCTTGCGGATCGCAGCCGCCCGCACCACCAGCGCCGCGAAAGGCAACGGTGTGGAAAACTGCTGCAGCCGGATCTGCTGCTCGGAGCGGCGAGTTTCCGTCAGCAGCCGCGAGGCAAGCAGCCTTGCAGCGGCGATGTCACCTGCCGTGCAGGCCTCACGCAGCAGCACCTGGACGGCCGCGGCCTGCATCAGGTCGTAGGCCATGCGCCAGTCCCAGGCGCCCCCGGCATCACTGCCAAGAAACGTCTCGCGCATGATGCGCGCGAGCGCTGAGCTGCGCAGGGGTTGTTGGTCGATCTCCGCGCCGATTTGCGCCAGCGCAGAGGTGAGGTTAGCGTCGGAGATTGAAAGAGTCGGGTTCGCCGGTTTGGGCTTGGTCATGGGGATTTTCCTTTGGATCAGGGTCTGAGTTCCAAAGGACAAAAAGCCCACTTTCGCTTTTCAGTGGGGATCTATCAGCCCGCGCCGCCGTCCCGAGCCAAGTCACGCAACCAGGTGGCAAAGGCCGCTTCCGTCAGGTCCCCTGACGCCAGATCTTCCATCTGCCGCACCCCCATGCCTGGGTCTGGCCGAACAAACACTCCGTTCAGGCGCAGGAAGGTGAAGGCAGCCACGAAGGCGGTGCGCTTGTTGCCGTCGACAAAGGCATGGGCTTTGGCAATGCCGTAGGCATAGGCTGCTGCGATGTCGAACAGGTCCGCATCCTCATAGACGGCTCGGTTCAGCGCCCGCGCGCATCCCATTTCCAGAAGCGCCGGGTCCCGGGTTCCAGACGCACCGCCATGGCGGGCAATCTGGCGATCGTGAATGATGTGCAAGGCGGGCAGCGGGACCCAGATCCAGTCGCTCATGCAAGGGCTTGGAGCAGGTCGCGGTTCTCATCCATGACGATCTCGGCCGCGGCCAGAGCTGCCTGCAGCTCGGGGTTTTCCGTCATCAGTTTCAGCCCGCCATCATCCGTGCGCACCGCGTAAAGGGTATCGCCCTCTTTGGCATCGAGCAGCGCCAGCATCTCGGTGCTGAGCGTCATGACGGCGGAGTTGCCGACTTTGCGGATCTTAGCTTCGATCATAGCAGGCCTCAATTGATTATACGAATGTATATACGCAAGACCAGTCCAAGGTCAAGATTTCTGCTGGCGCCTGGCCTCGATCAAGGCCTGGGCGTCTTGCATCGCCTTGGCATGGGGCGTTGCGGGGCTTGGATCGTCAAACGCTTCCTGCACCTGCGCGCGAAACCACGCGTCATACGAATTGACATCAGCCGCCACGGAAATGCTCCTCGAGACCGAGGTGCGGCTGTTCCTTACCCGTTGGGTCCATTGCGCTTTCTCCGACTATGCTATGGGTCGATGCTACATCACCCACAGTGGCGCCGTAAACGGCAAGGCCGTAAGGTTCGCCACTCACCGATCGGGTGCCGCTTCAAGAGACGTCTCGAACCGCTTGTCCGCCTCCGCCGCCTCTTTCAAGAGCGCGTCGAAATTGTCAGGTGGGTTGCCATCTTCCAGCATCCCTTTGAACGTCGCATAGGCATCCGTCTTGCTGCCGTAGGCGCGCAGGGTCTTATCGTCGTTCACCCAGGCCACCACGATGACCTTCGCATCGCTGTTGAAGCGGTAGAACAACCGATACTGCTGGAAGAATTTCGCCCGGAACCAGTGCTTGCGGTGATCCCCGAGCGTGCTGCCTTGCCGGTAGGCGGCGGCACCCGGATCTGCCGGTATGGCCTCGATGACCAGCTTGAAGATGGCGGCCAGCCGTTTCGTGGAATTTTTCCTGCGCCAGTTCTTGGGATCGCGTGCCTTGCGCGCTTCAACTTCCTCGATCAGCCCTTCGAGCTGGTCCAGAAAGAGCGGATGCGCATAAATCGACCATCCGTTTACGACAAGGGGCGCCCCTGCGGGCACGCTATCGCCGCTCATTCATCCTCGGGCGATAGCGGCGCATCGAGATCGACCTCAACGTCTCCGACCAGTGCTGCAAGACGGCCATGCAAAGCCCCATCGAACGCCCGAATGCGATCCGGATGCGCCTTGATATCGGCCTCGACAAAATCGAGAAAGGCGCCGAGCGCGGGATCATCCTCGTCGCTGCGCACGGGCTCGATATAGACCCTGCCACTCGGCTCGGTACAGTAACGAATCTGGTCGCCCTTACCCAACTTGAGCTGTTTGCGCACACCCGCCGGCACGGTCGTCTGATACCGGTTCGTGAGTTTCGAGACCTCTTGTGCGAGCGTTGTCATGGCAGGTTCCTGAAAGAAAAGGGTCTTTGCTGCCCGTGATAGGTAATGCATTTGCATTGTCCTGTCAAGATAAGCCGCAGGATCTGCTGTCTCCGGGCAGGTCGATGAGCTGTCCAGCGCAGCACCTATTCTCGCCCCGCGAGATACTCCGCCAGCACAGGACTGGCCGCACTTTTCGCGGAGCTGAGCAGCTCCGAGCCCGCAAGCGTCGCTTTCGACAGGCGCACGAGCGCGCCGGTTTCCTCGATCCGGTAGCAGCGGCGTTTTTGCCGCCCGCGCCTGTAGTGGGTCGCGGTGACGATATGGCAGGTGCTGCCATCGGTGAGCGTCACAGGGGTCGCGAGCCTGATCTTGTCGCCTTCCTCGTAGTCCGGGATCGCAGCCCAATCCCGGCAGCGCTGGCGCCAGGCATGGGCGTAGCTGTCCGGGTCTTTCAGGTTGGAGAGAAGCTCGATCAGCCCAAGGGGAGCACGACACTCGTTCGGGCCAGCACTTTCCTCCATGTCTTTGTAGCCCCAGCAGCCGTCATCATATCGGGTGAGGAAGACAGCCCCGAATGTGATCGAGCCGTCCGCATCGGTGACATAGGTCGCATCCTCGACAGAAGTGCCGTCGCGGTTCGTGACCCTTGCCGCCGCATACCACGTGGAACCGACCTTGCAGGCCTTGACCAGTTCGGCTTTGCGCGTGTCGCCCTCAAAGGTGCAAAGCCGGGTGATCTCTGCTTTCTCATCCGCGTAGGATTTGACGCGGCCGTCGGTGTAGAAGAGCCAACCCATTTCAGAGTCCTTTCTCTCGTTTGGGAAAATTGTTGTCGCCAATGTCCCGAGAGGACCGCAGGCCCGGAAGGGTATTGGCGATGTGTGTTTGAGAAAGGGCGCGTTACGCCACCCTCTGGTCATCGGTTTCCATCAGCGCATCGAGCGGCACGCGGTAGGGCTGCATGGCGTCGAAATCCTCGCAATTGCCGCAGTTCTGCACGATTGCGAAGGTGTCGCAGGCATCCTTGAGGATGACCCGGAAGGTACCGCCAAGACCTGACGGCACCTCGTAGGTTCCGCCGATGAGATAGTCCGAGGCCCGGCGCACGAAGACACGGATGCTGTGGCCATCGGTGGCGAGTCGGATGGCCCCCCGCCCCCGGTCGATGAGCAGCTGCACATCCTCGAGGATGTCGGTGTAGAACTGGCCGGTCAGATCACGAAACGCCATGCGGCGCTGCGCCATCCAGTCGGTGTCCCGAAACGGGTTCATGCCATCGGCGAAGGCGAAGGAGGGATCGGCCTGCTCGGTCGTGACGATGCGGGTGGTCGTGCCATCGATCCCGTTCGAGCGCAGATGCACGCCATTGCCGACGATGAGGATCAGGGCGGGCCTGTCCACGGGCCCGTTCCAGTTGGGCAGGAAGGTTTTGCAGGCGCGCGCATGGGCGATTTGCGCCGCAACTGCGGACGCAGAGAACTTGAGAATAGCCATGGGGATGTCTTTCGGTTGGGTATGAGAAGATCGACCCGCGCAGGCGTCATGGCTCGCGCGGGTCGCGTGAGGACTCAGGCCGCTTGCGCGATCTCGCTGTCAGGCTCGGGAGATTGCGAGGCATGCTTCGCCTCATCACAGGCGACGCCGGCGGTCTGCATCATGGGCGGGCACCAGGCGGCCACAGCAGCGCGCTGCGCGTCCGTGAGCGTCGCGAAAGGCTCGGCGAAGAGCTTGTCGCAGAAGGCGACGATCTCCTTCTTGCTCGACGAGGCGAGCGTCACCGCCTCCTGGGCGAGACCCAGATCTTCGCCGAGGATTTTCAAGAGCCAGGCCTTCTTGAAGCGGTTGAAGAGCGCCGCATTCGGCGTCCAGTGGGCGCGGATGTCGGGCATGATCTCAATCTCGAACTTATGCATCAGGCTGTCGCGCTGGCGGTCCCGCGCGAAGCAGGACTGCGTGGTGCTGGCTGTGGCATAGGCCACGAGCTTGGCCTTCTCCCCTGCATCGAGCGCGCGAAACGCCGCGAACTGATCAGCGGGCGCGCGGGCGTCATCGAGCCAGGACAGATCAAGCGCCTCATGCGCCGCCGCCACCTGCTCGAGCGAGGTTGCGTCGATCTCGTCCATCTTGGCATGGCTGCGGTATTCCTTGCGGGCATCGATCTTGATCGCCTGCGTGACACTCATGCCGCTGGCCAGAACGTCGCTCACCAGCTTGAAGAGCGTCAGATCGAGCGTAGCTTCCGGATGCAGCGCCATCGCGGCCCCAAGCGCCATGGCTCGCTCGGTCTTGAGGTCCTCAGCCAGTGAGGCCGGATAGGTGATTTCGCCGGCGTCTGGGGCCTCCTCCCCGGTCGGGCTAGCCGAGGAGCCGCGCGCGCCCTCCTCTTTGACGGTGTCCTCGGGACGCACGAGGCCCACATGGAGCGTGATCTGCCCACCCTGCCACGACGCGATCACGCCTGCGCGGGCAAGGTCCTCGGCGCTGTAGGCCTCCTGCAGATCGCGAGCCTCCTCTTCCAAAGCGTCCACACGTTCGTAGAGGGCATTGTAGGCGTCATCCTCGAGCCCTTCATCCTCCATCTCGAGCTGAAGCTGCTCAAGCTCGGCGGTGATCTCATCGATGCGCTTCTGGGCAGCCTCATCCGGCTCGATCGGGCCGGGATAGACGCGGCCATAGTCGGCCCTGGTCGCGTAATCGTAGCGGACCATGGCATCGGCCCAGGCAAAGCCCAGCTTTATGCGGGCCTCCTCGGCGGCGGCCGCGAGCTTCTCGAGCAGGATGGTTTCGACCAGCGCAGCGTCTTCCAGCACCGAATGCTCTTCCAGGAGATCGGCTGCGATGGCCCCACCACGGGCCTCGTATTCCTCGCGCACGAAGGTACCGATGTCGTCGCTGACCTGCACCCCGCGCGATTTGAGCGCCTGACGGACGGTGTAGGCCTGCAGATAGCTGTCTTCCTTGGTGAGCGCGTCATAGACCTCGCGCTGCACCTCCTGGCTCGGATGCTCCGCAAAGGCCTTCATCGTGTCGAGCGTGATCGTCTTGGCCCGGGCCGCGGCGCGGATATCGGGGTGGATCAGGCCGTAGCGCAACCGGCCTTTCACGGCCGCCACCGTGGTGCCGAAGGTCTTGGCTATCGTCTCGGGCGTTTGGCCGTCGACTTCCATCATCCGGGCGAAGGCCTCGAACTCGTCGATGGCATTCATCGGCGCCTGGGTGATGTTCTCAGCAAGCGACAGGGCCGTGGTGACATCGCAATCCTCTGGCACAAGACGGCAGTCCACCTTGGTCTTCGCGGTGAAGCCCTTCGCCGCCTTGTCGGCGACCAGCTCCTTCAGCGCGGCATGGCGCCGGCCACCGGCGAGCACGGCATATTTGCCGTCGAGCTTCTGGACAAGGAGCGGCTGAAGCAGACCCAAAACAGCGATGCTGGCCTTCAGATGCGCGATGTTTTCGGGATCATAGGTTTCCGGGGAGTTACTCCGCACATTTGCGGGGTGAGCTGTCAGATCGCCGATAGCGACGGAGAGGGGTTTGAAACCTGTGGTCATGGGGTATCCTTCCAGGTGGGTGAGGTGTGGCCCGCGCCTTCACGCGCGTGACCAATCCCCGGCTTCGGGGATCACCACGACAAAAGGCCCACTTCCGTAATGGGGCGGGCCTCTGTCAAGGGTTTCGGGCAAGTCACAAATTCCGGCGAAGATCTCATTCCTCACCAGGTTTAAGACACAAATTCAAAAGCTTACTTTTTCTTTTTCACTGCATCCGCACGTCAGGACTGAGGGACACCCCCTACCCGGGCTTCGTTCTTCCGTCCGTAGTCAGCCTCAAAGCTGCCACTCTATGCCTGGTCCAAATCTGGTCCTGGGTGCCCATCTTTCCCGCGTATTCAGCAGTTGCTGATAACTTGCGGGCCTCCGGCATCTCCAGGAACCTCGTCCCGGCAAGGGACCTCGTCGTACCTGTCGTCAGGTGCAGTGCGTTCCTCCGTCTAACCAGGTCTGGAATTATTTTGCTCAGGCCGTTGCCGTAGGGCTCTGTGCATAGCGGAACGGTGTGCCGTCCCGCCACATGCGGTGCAAAACAACCCCAATGCGCCGAGCGAGTGCTATCAAGGCCCGTTTCGATCCACGCCTATGTGCCACTCTGAGTGCCCAGGCCTGAAGCCAGTTTGGTGCTCCGCGGTGCATCAGGATCATCGCCGCCTGATACAACGCGGTTCGAAGCCCGCGATCACCGGCTCGCGTGATTTGTCCAACGATGTCCATCTCTCCGGATTGCGTGCGCCTTGGCGTAAGCCCCGCCCACGGTCCGACATCCTTCGACCGCGCAAAGCGGGTCGGATCATCAATGGCAGATTTGACTGTCAGGGCGACGATCGGACCGACACCCGGCATCGTCATCATCAAACGGCAAACATCGTCGTGTTTTGCCAGACCCGCGATTTTGGCATCCAAGTCAGCCAACTCGGCGCGCAACTGGGAACGCGCGCGCAGAAGAGCCTCAGTCGACGCGGACAGGATCTCATTCTGCTCAACCAGTTCCCGCACCCGGGCCTCGTACCTAATCCGGGTGACATGCCCCAGCTTCATGCCAAAGTTTCGCAGAACACCCCGCATCGAAAGCTCAAGGTTGATGATGGCCTGCTGAACTGACTTGCGCGCCGTCAGCAGCGCGCGGATTTCCTGGGAGGACACAGATTTGCGGTGCACGGGCCTGTACCATCCCATTTGAAGCAAGCGCGCAATGCCCTGGGCATCGCGCCTGTCGGTCTTGATCGGCATGGCTTTCAAGGCTGCCTTCACCAATCGTGTTTCCATCATGACCACGTCAAAGCCAGCTTCTTCCATTCCCTTGCTCAGCCATTGGGACAAAGGTCCGGCTTCGAGCCCGATCGCATCGATCGAATATGACAATGACGCTATTGCACGTACCAATGCCTCAGGCTCGCTCTCCGCCTGTAATTCTTCAACAATCCTCCCCTGTGGCCCCAGCACACAAATCGCCGTGCTTGCCAGAGATACATCCAATCCGATAAATACATTCATGTCGTTGCCCTTCTATTCTTAGGAATTGAGGCGCATGGAAACATACGACCTCGTAGACGCGCTGCAGGCGCATCAAGGGCAACGGCACTCCACATCATGCTGACAAACAAGCGAAACATGTCCGATTCGCCGACAGCCCCATTACGGCATCTCTCCCTTTGAAGGGTCAGTGGGCCTTCATCGGCTGCGATGTCAGGAGGAAGCGTCCCCTGCCCTTCTACCAGTCGCGCGCCAGCATGATGGTCAGCACGCGCGTGGTGGTCGTGGGGTTGTCCGGGGTCTCGGCCCCGTAGCGAAAGTCGGAATCCGCTTCATACAGATCGATTTTCCAGAACACAGTCTCGCCGCGGACCGTGACCGACCCGAAATCGTGCCAGCCTTCAGGGTCATTCTCAGGCTCGAACGTGGCAAACTCGCCAGTTGCCTTCACCGCCTCGGCCATGAAGCCGTCGCCAGCCTCCATGAGCGAGCGGGTGACATGCATCCGGCCCTGTATGGGCTGCACCGGCGGCACCCCGAGGCATGCGAGCTTGCGAAACGCGTCGTTCTGCGCGGCGATCACACTCGGATCCGGGCAGTCTGGCTGGGGTTGAACGGTCATGGACATGGGAATCTCCTTTGAGAAGTTGAAACACCCTTCCCAAAGCCCGCTTTTTCTTTTCCGCTTGGCGCAAGGACCGAAGCAGAAGGAGCGCTACCCGAACAGCCCCTTAGGTCTGTAATTCGGGTTGGGGATGGTTTCGACCCAGCCACCCTGTTCCTTGATGGTCTCGAGCGCTGCCGAGAGTGGATAGGCGCCCTCGGACGCGCTCCACCAATAGGCACCGTGCTTGAAGGTGATGATCTTGCGGTGGCCATCTTCAAAGCAGGCCACCCGCAGGGTCTTGGGTTCCTTGCGTGACATGGGCGTCTCCGTTCTGTCTGTGGTCAGGCGGCCTCGGCGCTGCTCCCTGCCCTGCCCGTCTCCGACCGTGCGATCAGATAGTCGCAGGCACGTTGCGCGTCCGCGGCGTGGCGGAAGATCGCGCCCTTATCTGAGCGAAGGACACGCAACCAGTTGTGCAGGTATGCGGCATTCATCTCGAGCGTATGGGCCGTGAAGCCGAGTGTCTGACCCAAAAAAACCGAGGTCAGTTCGGCGACGATCTCTTCGCGTGCGTAAGAAGTGTTGCCGAACTTCGAGAGCCCGAAATCGCGGTTCAGTCGATGGGGGGCTTTCGTGGCATGACCCTTATGCCGATGTCGGCATAATTCCCATAATGCCGCGCTCCGGTTTATGCCGCGCCGACCCTTACAACCTGTTGCGTTGCGGTTAGATCGGCGCAGCATATCGGCATA
>NZ_SMUV01000054.1 GCF_004358185.1 Antarcticimicrobium luteum | reverse complement strand
GGCCGCTGACATCGGTCTCTAACATCTGGTTTGAGCGCAGAGTTTCAAGTGGGCTTCTGCGATATCCTTGCAAATACACGGGCCGCGGTCGGGAGGGGGAATTTCCTGGCATTTTCCCCCTTGGCGTTTTGGTTGTCAGGTCTGAGCGCCACGCGGCCGGCGAGTCTCTTTGTCAGGGCGCGCGAAGTCCGCCCGCGGCTAGGACCATCGCCTTGAAATATCTCGAAAGCTGAACCGTCAGAGGTGCGGCAGGCTATTTCTTTCCGCCCGTTTTCGCCTCAGATCCGGACCCCGCATACAGCGCCATTTGCCATCCACGCCAGATGCCGACACTGGCTTGCCATGGCGGGGCTTCCCATCGGCACGGCATCAGAATTCAAGGCGCTAGATATCACCAGGCTCGACGTGAAAAGGGCCCGGCTGGTTAGGCCAAGCGGTGTGCTGCTCGGCATCGCGTTGCGGACCGGAAACCAGACGATGCGGGGCAGGCCACCAAGTGGATGGATGCGCGATTGTTCATCTGACATCCGACAGGGTCACGAAAAAGTTGGCAACCTTCCGGCACTGTAATAATTGACAGGGTCGGGATTACCCGACATCCATCGGCACATGGCATCAAAAACCGCCCTTTTCAAAGCTTTGCAGGCACTTCCGTGCACGGTCTTTGCATTGATGCTGGTCTTTTGGCTGCCCTCGGTCGGCCACTCCCATGATGCGATGCACGGCGCCCACGTCTCGGCGTCGTCGCATGCGAAGAGTGATCATTCCCACAACCCACATGCAAACCTCCTTGCGGTGGAAGACGATTGCTCTGAAATGCTGATGAACCAAGCGAGCAGTGAGAATGGCGATAAGTGTTGCGGCGAGGTTTGTCTGACGTTGGTGCTAACGGAAATGCAGCTGCTTTTGGTTTCGGCAGACCAAAACTGCCATGAACCGATCATGATAACACCACTTGTTGCCTTTGCCCCTGTCGGCTTTCTGCGCCCGCCCAGACACCTGGTCTGATCGCAGGCCTCTATGAGGCCCAATGGCCCGGTGCCCGACACCGCGCCAATTTCGTCAGACTTCAGGATACCCATATGAAATCTCATCTTATTGCGGGGGTTTGCGCCCTCGGACTCGGGGCCTGCGCACAGGCGCCGACACCTTTGCCGGATGTCACGGCACAACAGGCCTCTGTGAACCCCGCAGTCGTCTCGGCAATCGCCTATGCCAATCCCCTGATGGACTACAGTTATCGCGCACCCACCGGGCCGCGCGACTGGCGTACGGTCAACGACGAACAGTCGGAGGGCAACTGATGCGCTATCTCCGAAAATCCGTGGTCCTTGGCCTACCCCTGATCATGGGAGCCTGCGCGACCGCCGTGCCCGGCATCTATACCGAACCGACGGCGGGCTTTGCCACCATCTCCAGCCAGACCGCGGCGGCGATCGGCAAGCGCACCGCCTTCGCGCAAAGCCAGGCTGAAAACGGCGCGCTGAGGCGTGACGTTCATGCAATGGTGCATAAAAAGACCATCTCGGCAGATACCGCCGTGCAGGTCGCCCTGCTGAACAACAAGGGCCTCCAAGCTTCTTATGCAAATGTCGGCCTCTCAGCGGCCGAGGCATGGCAGCAAGCGACGCCGGAAAACCCAGTGGTTTCTATCGGCGTTCTGGGCATCGGCGCCGCGGAACTGGGTGCCTACCGCGCCATTGAGGGCATGATCGCCACCAACATACAGGATGCCCGGACCCGTAAGCAGCGGCTGGCGCTGGCGGATGTGAACTTCCGCACCGCGCAGGCCGAGGCGGTCGGTGACACACTGAGGCTTGCCAACCAGACGCGCATAGCCTGGGTCAACGCGGTTGCCGCCTTCGAAACCGTGGCCTTTCTTCGGCAAGCCAAGGCGACATCCGACGCTGGTTCGGAGCTGGCGCAGAGACTTGGCGAAACCGGCGCGCTGAATCGGGCCGGACAGGCCCGCGAACAGGCGTTCAACGCCGAACTCGCAGGACAACTGGCGCGGGCGCGGCTGAACGCCGCCCGTGCCAAGGAGGAGCTGACCCGCCTCATGGGGCTATGGGGCAGCGAAGTGGATTATTTCGTCCCCAATGCCCTGCCGTCACTGCCGAGCTCTGTTGGATCGATCACCAATCTCGAGGCGCGGGCGTTACAGAACCGCGTCGACCTGCGCATAGCCAGGCTTGGGCTAGAGGCGCAGGCCGCCGCCTTTGGCCTGACCGACAGGACGCGGCTGATAACCGATCTGGAATTCATTGCCGGTTTCGAGAGTGAACGGGAAATCGAGAAAGGCAGACGTGAAACCGCGACCACCCCGCAGCTTGAACTGGAATTTGCCATTCCGATCTACGACACCGGTCAGGCTCGGATGCGCAAGGCCGAACTAGGGTACCTTCAGGCGGCAAACGTGCTGGCGGAAAAAGCCGTCAATGTGCGCTCAGAGGCGCGTGGCGCCGAAGTCGCCTATCACGCCTCGTACAGGATCGCGCGCCACTATCGCGATGTGCTGGTGCCGCTCCGCGCCACGGTCGAGCAAGAAGGGTTGCTGTCCTACAACGGCATGATCACCAATACCTTCGAACTGCTGACGGATGTGCGCGAAAAGCTGGGCGCCGAACTGGAGGCGGCCAATGCCAAGCGAGATTTCTACCTGAGCCAGGCTGAGCTGACCGCCGCGATCTATGGCGGCGGCGCCGGTGGTGAGAATGGCGGCGAAAGCGCTGCAATCGCCGCCGGTGGCGGCGCTGGACATTGAGGAGAACCGAGATGCTGAACAGACGCCAATTGCTAGGGGCCGGCGCCACGGGGGCCGCCCTTGTCTCGTCCCAGGCCTGGGGAAAGACCCTGAACATGGGATTGCCAGAGGCCGCCGTAATGAACAGCGCGGCCACCATCATTACACCACGTCCCGGTTCCGGGCGGGACTATACACCCGTGGTCACGCTCAACGGCTGGACCCTGCCGCACCGCATGAACAATGGGGTCAAGGAATTCCACCTTGTCGCCGAGCCGGTGGAACGGGAACTGGCCGACGGCATGATTGCCCACCTCTGGGGCTATAATGGTCAATCCACCGGACCGACGATCGAGGCCGTCGAAGGCGACCGCGTACGCATCTATGTCACCAACCGCTTGCCCGAACATACCACGGTGCACTGGCACGGCCTCATCCTGCCATCGGGCATGGACGGCGTCGGCGGACTGTCGCACCCCGGCATCCCACCGGGCAAAACCTATGTCTATGAGTTCGACCTGACCAAGTCCGGCACTTTCATGTATCACCCGCATGCCGACGAGATGGTGCAAATGGCCATGGGGATGATGGGCTTTTTCATCGTCCACCCCAAAGACCCTGCCTTCATGCCGGTTGATCGGGATTTCCTGATCATGCTGAACGCCTTCGACATCGACCCCGGCACTTACGTGCCGCGGATCATGACCATGACCGACTTCAATCTCTGGACCTGGAACAGCCGTATCTTTCCAGACATCGATCCGCTGGTCGTGAACAGGGGTGACAGGGTGCGCGTGCGCGTCGGCAACCTTACCATGACCAACCACCCAATCCACATGCACGGCTATGACTTCAAGGTCACCTGCACAGACGGCGGCTGGGTGCCTGAAAGCGCGCAATGGCCCGAGGTCACCATCGACATCCCCGTGGGCGCGATGCGCGCCTATGAATTCGTGGCTGACCACCTGGGCGACTGGGCGATCCATTGTCACAAGTCGCACCACACGATGAACGCAATGGGCCATGACGTGCCCACCTTCATCGGGGTGAACAAGTCGCAACTGACCAAGAAGATCCGCACCTTCCAGCCGGAATACATGCCCATGGGCATGGCGGGCATGGCCGATATGGGGCGCATGGAAATGGAGCTGCCGGAGAACACTGTGCCGATGATGACCGGCTGGGGTCGGCATGGCCCGATTGAAATGGGCGGCATGTTCTCTGTCGTGAAGGTTCGAGAAGGGATCGATCCCGACGATTACGAAGATCCGGGTTGGTATGAAAATCCACCCGGCGAGCAGGCCTGGGAATGGACCGGAGAATTGCCCGAGTTCACCCGGGTGAATGACGCAAAAACCCGCCTCACCGAAAAAGCAACCTCCCGGGGCTGAATCGCTTCGGAGGCAGACAACTCAACGAAACCAAAAGGAAATGCCATGAAATCTGTGTTCTTTACCACGATCCTATCCGTCGCACTGGCTGGCGCGGCCTTTGCCGCAGGTGAACATGCGGGCGGCCATGGCCACGCCATGATGGCCATCGGTAAACCCGGTGATCGTCACTTTGACCGGACCGTCGAAATCACCATGCGAGAAACCGAAGATGGCATGGTCTATGAACCCGCCGAATTGAACTTCAATGCCGGCGAAACGATCAAGTTCGTCATCACCAACGCCGGCGAATTCGAACATGAATTCGTGATGGATACGTCAGAGAAGAACCAGGAGCACAAGGCGCTCATGGCCAAGATGGACATGGAGCACGACGACCCCAATTCGGTTCGCCTCGATCCCGGCATGAAGGGCGAGATCCTCTGGACATTCTCCAACGCCGGAACCTTCGAATTCGCCTGCCTGATCCCCGGCCACTACGAATCGGGCATGCACGGTCCGATCACCGTCAACTGAACCCTGCAGACCAAGGAAACTGACATGATGTATTTGAAGACAGTTGGGCTCACCGCCCTGGCGCTTGCGCTCAGCGCGGGGCTGGCGATGGCCGAGACCTACACAAAGGGCAAAATCAAGAAGGTCGACGCCAAGGCCGGCAAGGTCACGATCATCCACGAAGAACTGGTGGATCTGGACATGCCCGCGATGACCATGGTGTTCCGTGCCAACGAAGAGATGATCGTAAATATGGCCGAGGGCCAGGACATCGAGTTTGTCGCCGCACGCGTAGATGGCAAGCTGACGGTCATCGCTCTCAAGTAATTCGCAGCGACCTACTCGCCGGCACCCCGATAAGAAGGGCAATGGTCCGTCATGGATCATTGCCCCGATCCGAGATCGCCGGCAAACTAATTGTGCGCGCATGCCGAAAGCGCCTGATAGCCGTTGCTGGGGACGCATGAAGCAAGCCAGCAACAATACCATTTTCGCAAGGCTCGTCGCAGCGGCCGGGATGATGCAGCAGCCAAAGCGCCGTTGCTACGCTCGATGAAGTCACCACCCAAGCCGATCTACAGAACCATTTTGCTGCTCCTTCTTCGCAAAGGAATTTGGGGCCCGCCTAACGACAAGACCCCGGCGGCACGCTTCCGAAGCGCCCTGGGCAACGACACCTGAGCAAATTCTCGATCACAATTCACGACGGTGAAGTTTCGGGACGACCCCCAGTGCGGCATCTTTGCAAAGGTCGCCTCCCTGCTCATTGCCGACCTCTATACCAGGTGCGGCGAAGGTCGGGCGCCAGCCCAAAGCGGACCCATACTTGGCGACCATCCACCCGAGCCAGCACACGCAGGTCGGGCGGGAAGTGTGAATTCGCTGCAAGTGCTCGGCCCGCGCCTCGGAAACGCGAAAGCGGCCATCCAGAGGCCGAAAGACCCATCCAACCATGCCGCGCCTTCACACCAAGGGCAGCCATGCGCAGGGAGTGGACTTTGCAAAGTTAAATTAGCGGCCATTTTCTAACGTTTCGTGTGAGGTTTGTCATTGGTCTAAAGTCGGTTATTTTCGGTTTTCGCAGAAACTCTGCCTTTCGAATAAATTGAAACTAAAATGTTTTAGAGATTTTTGTCATAAGTTTTTGCATCTCCTTTAGGTCATTATCAGTGAGATCGCCCCTCTTGAACTTTTCTAAAGCCGCCCTTTTTAGATTGGATTTCGCTGACCTACGTGCAGAGCTGTTAGCTGATCCGAGCGCAGCAACATCCTTAACATTTTCGGCATAGACTTCTGCAAGGATTGCTGCGGGTAGCAGGCCCTCTATACACTCACTTCCATGCTGGTCGATCCCAATGGAGCAAAAATCTTTATCGGCGCTCAAGCCTATGGATTCGAGCTTAGGTTTCACTTCCCTTTCAGCATCCAAGTCAAATGTGATGAACACTCGCTCAAGGCGAGATAGCATAAACTGCAGCACTTGGGTGTTCTTTAGCGCGTCCTTACCCCCATAACTGACGACTTCTACATCTTCAGGTATCGAGTAAATTTTTGGGTATTTTGACTTAAGAATATCGAAGTATTCGACATCAATATCTCCTTCCACCAAAACAATTCTCGAGTTTGGAGATGCGACGATTTTTTTTCCAAGGTATGAACTCACCTGACACCACACCTAAATTGTCGGCAAAAGGCAACATCCAGTCATCGCCAGATACATCCATCCTCACGGTCTCTTTGAGTTTCTTTCGTGAGACTTTCCTCTCTAAGAGTATATTTGCTTCTGGTTTTGTTTGATTCAGCATATACGGACTGTGTGTCGTCGCGAGAATCTGTATGCCAAAATCCTCCGCCAAGTTATTCAATACTCTACCAAATTCAGCTTGAGCCGATGGATGCAAAAAACTCTCCGGCTCTTCGACAATGACAACCGGCGTCGATCTGCTTTCGGGGGATTGCGATTTTCTTATACGGTCAGCCTCCAACACTGAAATCAATACCCTCGTTCGATTTTGTGTGCCAGAACCCCAACCACCTAGATTCACATCAACGCTTTTGTCGTTTAGCTTGACATTTAATGGAAACCGCGACGACCCACCTCTGTCGAGGGTTGTCAACTCCACTTCATAGTTTTCGCCAAGCCTTCCCAGAAGTGCGCTCAGATCTTCTTTATGCTGTTTGGCCGCATTTTTGACCTTGTTTGATAAATTTCTTTCAGCGTCAGAGATCTTTTTTCGATCTTCTTGGGAAAAATGAGATTCGAGCACTTCCGTCATTTCGCCCGAAAAGTAATATATGCTTCTGCTTGGAACGGTCGAGTTATGCACCACCAAGTTATCTGCAGATTTTAGCTTTTTTGCTATCTCACTCGAATTTTGACCGTCTAATTCTTGGCCGTTGACCCGACAAATTAGTCTGCTCCTTCCGCCAACAGTAAAGGTCTCTATTATCCTTACTCGAGCAGCATCACCTTCGATTGGCGCCGATGCGAATTTGTCCACGACAAAGAATACCTCAGCGTCATCATGACGGTCCAGCTCTAATCTTACTGATATTTCCATTTCTTCAGTTGATGACCATTGGGTGTGATCTCGTTCGAAGGACAATGCGTTTTCACCGTGAAAAAAAGGGCGATCCTCGTTGTCCAAAAAGTGCCTAATTATCGTGACGATTGCGGTCTTTCCGGCATTGTTGCGGCCACTTAAGGTGCAATAATCATCCTCGAAGCTGACGCCTAAATCTTCTAGTGTGCGAAAGTTCTTCGCACTTACCTCGCGCAGTTTCATTCAGGTACCTGCCCTTTCAAAACCCTTTGGCACAAGCATAACTTGGGGTTGTTCTTTAGGGAAGCAGACTTTCAAGTGGGGCGCGGAGAGAGAACGTTTCCGTGCCCGCCTCAACCGAACCCTCATGTCCGCTTTGGGCTGACTGCCGACTTTTCTGCCCGGAGATGATTCCAGTCTTTCCCATCTAGTTTTGCTGGATCAAGGCTCCTTGATCGGGAGCAGTTCATCCAATACCTCGGTGCTTTGAGGTCTTGTGATGATGCCGAAGCGGGACAGGTGCGGCAATCCGACGAACCGCCCCCCGTCAAATCGTCCTTTATACGCCGCAACCCGGCCCCATCCGACATCATGCTTTGTAAGCTCTTCGATGCCTAGGAGGTTGACCACAATCCTGCGAGTTTGGGAACCCATCGTAATGACCAGCGCAGGCTTGGCCGAACGCAATACCTCCTCCCAGAGCTCCGTTCCGAATTGGACCGAGTCCTCCGGGTTTTTCAGGCTCTGCCAATCTCTCGAGCGGAAAGGGACGAGGTTTCCCGCCAAGACATGTTCCGGCTTGGTATCTAACCTCTCGAACAGAGCTAGAACCTGTCTCTGGAGCCTGCTTTCACCCGGTGCGCAACCGACCCAGCTTTCATGGCTATAGGCACTTCCGCTTTCCATCGCGTATGTGGCATGCGCGTCATCCTCAGCCGATCCTCCGGGGTTTAGTCCTAAGAAAGCAATTCGGGCTCCTTGCAAGGTTTCCGCAGGGCTGTAGAGAAACCGCCAACCAAGGGCATTTCCACTTCGTTGGTATGCTGCTTCGATGCGGTCCCTGAAATCCGTCGTCATTCTCATCTCGCCCCGGGTTGCCCTGATGGCCTCATGCTGCACTAGGTACGACCGGCAGGAAAGGGCTGCATCCGGCCCTTCTCTGCGCTTGGCTTGAAGGTCGGCTCTGGGCCGTCCTTGCCGGGCCGGGTGTTGCTGCAACCGCGAATGGCGTTCGCTTCAGAACCGGCAGAATGCTTCCGCGCTGTGCCGCGGATGACGTGACGCAAAAAGAGAACAAACAGGGAAGACATCGTCACTTCTTTCATGCTAACGATGAGCACGGTAGAGCCTTCAAAAAAAAGGAGAGGCGCAGTGAAAGCCCAGTATACATCTATTGATTTGTTCTCTGGTGCCGGTGGGCTTTCGGAAGGGTTGCGCGTTTCTGGATTTAAGTCTCTGTACGCGAACGAAATTGTTGCACGTCACGCTGAAACCTACGCGCTCAACCATCCTGAAGCCGTCGTTGAGTCGAGAGATATTCGCTTGGTGGATGCGGGCGATGTCCGGCGCCAGCTGGGGCTGCAGAAAGGCGAACTTGATCTCGTAGCAGGTGGCCCGCCTTGTCAGGGCTTCTCGATCAACGCGCCCAAGCGGTCGATGGATGATGCACGCAACAGCCTTTTTCTTGAGTTCTTGCGCTTTGTTGATGAGTTTGAGCCGAAGGCGGTGCTGATCGAAAATGTGCCCGGTCTTGTGTCCTTCGAAGGTGGTGGCACCTTGCAGGCCATCTTGCAGGCATTGGGTCAGCACGGGTACAGGGCTGACGTGAAAATTCTTTACGCGCCGCATTTCGGTGTGCCGCAAACCCGGTGGCGGACCGTGATTATCGGCATTCGTGGCGATGAGGCCGATCCTCTCAGTGCCTTCCCAGAACCGGCTCGTAACGCGCCGCTTCGTGTCAATTTTACCTCCAACTTCGATGGGAAGAATATCGTTGCTCTTCCGACGAACCTTGAATTGCCCTCCTTCGTAAGTGTGCGCGATGCGATTGATGACCTACCCGCGCTGTCGAACGGGGAGACCGGTGCAAAACGCAAAGACTACAGGACTAAACCGCAGAATGATTTTCAGACTGCGATGCGCTATGACAGCAAGGGTGTCCTGAATCACGAGGCTCCGTGTCTTGGGGAGATCAACATCAAGCGCATGTCGTTCATTCCCCCTGGGGGGAACTGGACGGACATTCCTGAAGATCTCCTGCCGAAGGGTATGAGACGAGCGCGCCGCTCCGACCATACGAAGCGCTATGGTCGGGTTGCGCCAGAGGGTCTTGCCTCAACCATCCTGACGAAATGCGATCCTCATTGGGGAGCCTATTTCCACTACGATCAGGATCGCTGCTTCACGGTCAGAGAGGCAGCGCGGATTCAGACCTTCCCGGACAGCTTCCGTTTTGTTGGCTCCCGTGTTGAACAATACGAACAGGTCGGGAATGCAGTTCCGCCGCTGCTGGGCGCAGCGATAGGGAGTTCGATCCGAAGTGTTCTTGATGAATTGCGTAGGCGCGCGCGGAAGGTCTCATAACAGCATGGTCGCAACGATTTTCGAGTTCTTTGGGTATCGTGCTGATGATGCGTCTGACGTGGCGAAACGTGCGGCGCATACAGAAACATGCCCGATAAGCGGGGTTACCTGTCAGAAAAGCTTTAACGATGGGGTGGTGTCCGGTGTTTGCGCCATCAAGCCTATCACGAGCGAACCGGTAATATGCTGTCCGATCCGGCTCTATGCTGACGATTACCGCATGCTGTCCGATATTGCCGAACGCGCGTTCGGTCCCGACTTGGAGCTTGTCGCTGGTCGCGATGCCGTAAATTACGCGGTCGACCATCAGGATGAGTGTGTTGCGGTTTTCGGTAAAGGCTGGGGAGGTGAACTCCGCCTGCCGCAGAAGTCGAAAAAAGGCGGTTACTTTGTTGACTGGGTGCTGGCAAAGCTTAGCAATAGAGGTGATTTGATCGAATTCGTGGCGGTTGAGGTGCAGACGATCGATACGACGGGCACATACCGTCCAGGTTATGAAGCTCTCAAAAATGACCGTACGATTGAAAAGACAACTGCGGGGCTGAACTGGGAAAACGTTGCAAAGCGTATTCTGCCTCAGTTGATTTACAAGGGACAGATTCTGCAACGCGAAGAGCTGTGCAGAAGCGGTCTATTTTTTGTATGCCCCGCGCCGGTTTTCGAGCGGATCATGGAGCGCTTGGGTGGGCAAGAGGGCTTGATCCGCTACGCCCTCCAGCCGGCGTCGATTACCTTCGCGGTCTACGATTACGACATGCCGGATAATCCTGTCCCCAAAAGTCTGATACCGTTGAAGAATATGCTGAATCACTCGACCACGGTCTATAAGGTTCAGGAGGCATTTAACAACGTGACGCTGCCTGTAGAAAATGTCTACCGTGATGCAATCCTGCGAGCTCTCGGCAACACCATAAACCAATAGCCCTCTCGTTGGAGTAACTTAAGTATTTCATCATTACATGATAATTTGTGATTCCTGTCTTAACCAAAGCAGGCCGGCCATTCTTGCTGAGGGCTACAGTTCGAACCCAATGGCCTTGCTCAGTCGCTTGATTTCGACCAGCAGGAAAAGCGCATCATCTTGGGTAATCGGACGGGCGTGCATCGTGCAGATGCGCACCGGATAGAGGCGTCGAAAGGACTCCTCGACCGACGGCTTATGTTGAAACAGCGCTCCGAAGACGTCCCGCCAGTTATCCTTGCGGATAATGATGGCGGCGTAATCTGTGAAATCCGCATAGGCGATCAGTGGCTGTTCGGCCTGCCATCATCTACCTACCGCATATGCAGCGTGATGCACGAACGGCAGGAATGCGAAAGCTGCATCGCCGCGTAGACCGGCCCGATGAATGTCTGCAGTGGGCCGGAAGCAGCCTGACGGCACTGCGGCATGGCAACCGCAGTAAGACCAAGAAAGTAGACCTGCCGTAACCCGTGATTGGCCTCGCTTCTCCAAGTGGCCGCGGTGGTTTAGGGTCTCTTCACGCCGCGATCATTCTTCTGCTCAACGTCTTCGCCTGAAAAACCGACGCCCCATAGTTCTTACGGAACCTTGACACATGTTGCTTGAAATCGTGATCGTCTTTGCCCTGACCCTCGTGAACGGCGTGCTGGCGATGTCGGAACTTGCCATTGTCTCGTCCCGCAGTGCGAGATTGCAGGTCCTGGCAGACAACGGCAGCCGCAGTGCTGCGATCGCCATACGTCTGGCGGCCGATCCGGGCAAATTCCTGTCGAGTGTTCAGATTGGCATCACGCTCGTAGGCGTTCTTTCAGGGGCTTTTTCCGGTGCGACACTGGGGGTGCGGCTGGCCGACGGGTTCGCGGCGGTAGGAATGAGCCCAGTCTTGGCACAGACGCTCGGCGTTGGCGGGGTGGTCGTCGCGATCACCTTTCTTTCGTTGATCTTCGGGGAACTCGTCCCCAAGCAGATCGCGTTGCGTGCGCCTGAGGCCGTTGCCACCCGGATCGCGCCGCTGCTGAACATCATCGCGATCGTGGCAGCACCGGTTGTCTGGATCCTCGACAGTTCGGGCAAGCTGGTGCTGGCGCTTCTGGGTCAGTCCGGCGCGGTTGATCGCAACATAAGCGACGAAGAGGTCGAGCTGGTGCTGTCAGAAGCCCAGTCTGCCGGCATCATGGAAAAGGCCGAAACTGAAATGATCGCAGGCGTCATGCGGATTGCAGACCGCACCGCCCGCGGTCTGATGGTGCCACGGCACGAGGTGGATATGATCAACATCACCGAGAGCCCGGACGCGATCATCCGCCGGTTCCGCGACACCGGTCATTCGCGTCTGCCGGTTAGGGACGGTAGGCCGGACAATATCATCGGCATCCTGAAATCACGCGATTTCCTTAGTGCGAGCGTGGCGGACGCGGTGCAGGACCCCAAGTCACTGGTCTTTGAGGCACCCGTTGTCCGCGATGGCATGGCAGCACTTGATGTGCTGGAGGCGCTGCGCAAGTCCCGGGCCCATATGGTGCTGGTCTATGATGAGTATGGCCATTTCGAGGGGATCATCACGCCGATGGACGTGCTTGAAGCCATCGCGGGCGACTTCCCTGAAGGCGAGGAAGACCAGGCCAAAATCGTGGAACGCGAAGACGGGAGCCTTTTGGTGGCGGGCTGGATGCCGGCAGACGAATTCGCGGAACGGGTTGGCCTGACGCTCGAAGAAGACCGCGATTATGAAACAGTCGCCGGGTTGATCATCGAGAAGATGGACGCGTTGCCGCAGTTGGGCGACCACATCGACCTCGGCAATTGGCGCATCGAGGTTGTGGACCTTGACGGTCGACGCATCGACAAACTTTTGGTTCAGAGACGAGCCAGTCCGTGAACTCTTCTCGATCGTCCCGGCGCCAGATCAGATCCTGCAGCTTTATCGGACAGCCGCTTTGGAGAGACCGGCGCAGAGCTATGGGCAATGGTCGAACGGCAGCTCAGGGCCGACTGCTCCCACAGGCAGGATGCGAACGAAAGTCAGGAAGGTCCCGCATTGCGGATATCCAGAATGAACTACGCTCCCGCATTTTCTGCGAGAGCGTGATCCTGTTCCGGCCCGGCCAGCACGGGCGTGGCCACAATGGGCGCCAACCCCGTCTGCGCATCCGGCAGCCGGCCCGAAATCCCGGGCCGGCGCCGTTCTCTTCGCCTGTGGCGCGGGCCTTACGCCGCCCCCTCCAGCACATGCGCATATTGTTCGCGCAGCGTCCGCTTGAGCACCTTTCCGGTGGCGTTCAGCGGCAGCGCGTCGGTGAACACCACCCGGTCGGGGATCTGCCAGCTGGCGATCTTGTCCGTGTAATAGGCGCGCAGCTCTTCCTCGGTCGGCGTCTCGTCCGCGACCGGCACGGCGACCAGGACCGGGCGTTCGTCCCATTTCGGATGCGGCACGCCGATCACCGCCGCATTGGCCAGTTTGGGATGGCCCATCGCGATGTTTTCCAGCTCGACCGAACTGATCCATTCGCCGCCCGATTTGATAATATCCTTGGAGCGGTCGCGGATGGTCATATAGCCGTCCTCGTCCAGCGTCGCGACATCGCCGGTGGCGAACCAGCCGTCGTCCAGAATATCCTGATCGTCCATGCGGAAATAGCTATCGAGCACCCAATGGCCACGCACCAGCAGATCGCCCTGCGCCTCGCCATCGTTGGGCAGGGTCTTGCCGTGATCGTCGACGATCTTCAGCTCGATGCCGAACGGCGGCCGGCCCTGGTTCTCGCGCAGTTTCTGCTGCGCGGCGTCGGTCAGCGCCTTGTGCTTGGCCAGCGGGTGGTTGGAGGTGCCCAGCGGGCTCAGCTCGGTCATGCCCCAGGCATGCACCGTCTCGACCCCGTAGGTATCGCGGAACTCCGCGATCATCGACGGCGGACAGGCCGACCCGCCGATGACCGTGCGGGTGAGGCTGGCCAGTTTGGAGCCAGCCTGGCGCGCATAGGTCAAGAGCCCCAGCCAGATCGTCGGCACCCCCATGGCCAGGGTGACACCATGGCTGTCGATCAGCTTGACCAGCCCCTCGCCCGACATATCCGGCCCCGGCAGCGCCAGCGACGCCCCCGACATCGCGCAGGCATAGGGCGCGCCCCAGGCGTTGACGTGGAACATCGGCACCACCGGCATCACCACGTCCATCGCCGAATAGCCGATCACGTCGCGGGTATTGGAGGCAAAGCTGTGCAGCACGGTGGAGCGGTGGGAATAAAGAACGCCCTTCGGGTGCCCGGTGGTGCCGGAGGTATAGCAAAGGCTCGAGGCGGTGTTCTCGTCGAACTCCGGCCACTCGAAATCCGCATCCCCGGTCTGTACGAAATCGTCGTAGAATTCCACGCCGGGAAGTTGCTCGGCCAGCTTGTCGTCATGCGGGCCCATCACGATCACATGCTCGAGGTTTGGCAGCTGATCGCGCAGCTTGGCGACCAGCGGCAGGAAGGTGGCGTCGACAAAGAGCACCTTATCCTCGGCGTGGTTGAGAATGTAGACGAGCTGTTCCGGGAACAGCCGCGGGTTGATGGTGTGGCAGACAAAGCCGGCGCCGGAGACGCCGAAATAGATCTCCAGATGGCGCCGGTTGTTCCAGGCGATGGTGCCGCAGCGCGCTTGCGGATCGAGTCCCAGCTTGGTCAGCGCCGAGCCCAGCATCCGGGCATTTCGCCCCACCGCGCCCCAGCTTGTTTCCTCGGCGCCGCCGCCGGTGGTGTTCACTGAGATGATCGGCGTCTCGGCGTGATAGCGCACGGCGTGATCGATCAGGGACGAAATCAGCAGGGGTTTGGTCATCATCTGGCCAAGCATGGCACACTCCTCGGTGTTGCGGTCGGGCCGGTCCGGCCCGGATCTGTCGAATGTCGAGAAGCCTGAGCGTCGCGCCGCCTGTCCTGCTGCGCCAGATGCCCATCTTCCTCCCACGCCAATTCCTGCCAACCGCGGGGAGGCTTGGCAATAACTGACGTTCCGGAACACCGGGTTTCTTGTGGCCGCGCGCCGTCGCAGGACACAACCGGCTTGCCGAACCGCCGCAGCCCGCGTAGCAAACCGGCATGGACCTTCGCTATCTCACCCCGCTGACACCCGAGGAACAGACCGCCCATGGCCTGAGCGCGCCGCAGCCGATGGCGATGGCCGACCGGGTTCGGTTTTCGGAACTCGACAATCAGAACCACGTTAACAACAAGGCCTATGTGGACTGGTTCGAACGGGTGCGGATCGAACATCTGAACCGGACGATCGTGCCCCATTTCGCCCCCGGCCCCGCCCCGCGCGTGGCGCTGCACAGCGCCACGGTCCGGTATCACAAGGAAATGCTGGCCGATGAGGCCTATATCGCCACCGCCCGGGTGGCCGCTTTCCGCACCTCGTCCTTCACGCTGGAGCAGCAGATCTGGTCGGGCGATCTGCGCGCCTCTCTGCTGGGAATTCTGGTCATGCTGCGCCCGGACGGCAGCGGCGCGCGGTATCCGCTGCCCGAGACGCTCTGCGCCTACCTGATCAAGGAAGAAGGCGCCCAGGGCGAGGTATAGAGCGTCGCTCATTCCGTCCGAACCGGCGCAACGGTCCCCGCCTGTTTCCGCGCCTGCGCGTCGGCCTTCGGGCCTGCTCCGCGCAGGAGGCACTAGCTTATGGCTTCGCCCGGGTCTGCGTGCTGAGCCCTCGGGCGACCTTTAGGCCCCGTTGCGCCGCACGAACGCCACCAACGCCGCGGTGGACCCGTCCAGCCCCCCGGTGGAGTCATCGCCATCCAGCACCGGCCCGAGCGATGTCGCCATCTCCTTGCCCAGCTCGACCCCGAACTGATCGAAGGAATTGATCCCCAGGATCACCCCCTCGACGAACACCCGATGCTCGTAAAGCGCGATGATCTGGCCCAGCACGAAGGGGGTGAGCTGCGGATAGCTCAGAGTGACCGAGGGCCGGTTGCCCGCAAACACCCGGTGCCGCGCCTGCCGGTCCAGTTCCGCGCCCTCCCCGCCCTGCGCCGCCATCTTCGCGCGGGCCTGTTCCGGCGAGCGCCCCAGCATCAGCGCCTTGGACTGGGCCAGGCAACTGGCGATCAGCAGGCGGTGATGATGCGCCAGGTCCGGCTCATGCCCGCGGGCGGCGATCAGAAACTCGCAGGGCACCACATCTGTGCCCTGATGCAACAGCTGGAAAAAGGCATGCTGCCCGTTGGTACCCGGCTCGCCCCAGACGATCGGGCCGGTGCGGCCCATCACGGGGCTGCCGTCCATCGCCACGGACTTGCCGTTCGATTCCATCTCCAGCTGCTGGAGATACGCCGGCAGACGCGCCAGACGCTGGTCATAAGGAAGCACCGCGCGGGTCGGGTAGCCACAGACGCGGCTGTGCCAGAGCCCGGTCAGCGCCATCAGTACCGGCAGGTTTTCGCCCCAAGGCGCGGCGCGGAAATGATCGTCCATCGCCTGACCGCCGCGCAGGAACTCGATGAAGGTCTCCGGCCCCACCGCGATCATCAGCGGCAGCCCGATCGGCCCCCAGATCGAATAGCGCCCGCCAACCCAGTCCGCGAAACCGAACGCGCGTTCCGGTGGGATGCCAAAATCGCCGGCCCGCTCCATCGCGTTGGTAATGGCCGAGAACTGCCGCGCCGGGTCGCCGCCGCCACGCGCCATCCAGTCCCGGGCGGTGTGTGCATTGGTCATGGTTTCGACCGTGGTAAAGGTCTTTGAGCTTACGTTGACCCAGGTGGTTTTCGGATCGAGCGCCTTCAGCGTATCCGCTATATGCGCGCCGTCCACATTGGAGACGTAATGCAGTCGCGGCCCGTCGTGATAGGGTGCCAGCGCCAGTGTCGCCATCGCCGGACCCAGGTCCGAGCCGCCGATGCCAATGTTCACCACATCGGTGACCGGTCCACCGCAGCCGGTGAGCGCGCCGCTGCGCACCGCCGCCGCGAAGGTCTGCATCCGCCCCAGGCAGGCCCGGACCTGCGGCATCACGTCGACGCCCTCGACTACCACCGGCCCGCCGTCAAGATTGCGCAGCGCGCTGTGCAGGGCGGCGCGATGTTCGGTCTCGTTGATCAGTGCGCCGGCGAACATCGCCGCGCGCCGTGCGGCGAGGTCACGCCGATCGCACAGCGCGGTCAGCGTCTTGCGGATCCCGTCATCGATCTGTGTCTTGGAATAGTCCAGCCGCACCCCGTCCGCTTCGATGCTGAACCTGTCCGCCCTATTCCGATCCTTTTCGAACAGCTCACCGATCCGACGCCCCTGCGCCTGGTCGTGCAGAGCTTTCAATTCCCGCCACATAAAACGTCTTGCCTCTAATCTTGTACTATAAATTCAGTTTGCCCAATGAACCGTCGTGCCGGTCAGGATCGCCTGCACCGGCGCCTCTTCGGGCGGCAGGGTCATCGCCCGGTCCAGTGCCGCGCGTTTTTCCTCGCCAAAGATCACGAGATGCTTGGACAGCGCCCCGTCCAGCACCCGGGCGCTGAGCGAAATCCGCGGCTCAGGCACCGTCTCGGGCCGCAGGGCCGTCAGCACCGGCGCGTCGGGATCGAGCGCCGCCTGCAGCCCCTCGGCCCCCGGAAACAGCGAGGCCACATGCATATCCGTCCCCATCCCCAGCAGCAGCACTGAAATCGGCAGTTCCGGGAGCAGCATCGCCTCGATTGCGGCCAGCACCTCCTCGGGTGCGTTCCCGGGCGCCGAAAGCGGCAGGAACCGCGCCGAGGCCGCCCGGTTGGTGATCAGCCGTTCGCAGATCATCCGCGCGTTGGAACGTGGATGATCCGCCGGCACCCAGCGCTCGTCAGTCGGAAAAACATGCACCCGGTCCCAGTCCAGATCGGCGGCGCAGAGCGCGTCGAACACCGCCCCCGGCGAGGTGCCCCCGGGCACCGCGAAGGAAACGGTCTCATGGCGCAGCAGATAGGACTCCAGTTCGCCCGCCAGACAATTGGCGAGGTCAATGGCCAGCATCTCCCGATCCGGGTAATCCACGAAGTTCATGGGTTGATCCCCCGCCACCTGCGATCGTCACGCTTCATCAGTTGGTCCGCGTCGTTTGGACCGGTGCTGCCGATGACATAGGGTTTAGGCACATCGCCGCGCGACTGCCAGCCCGCAATGATCGGATCGGTCCAGGCCCAGGCCTCTTCCACCTCATCGCCGCGCATGAACAGGGTCTGATTGCCGCGGATCACATCCATGATCAGCCGCTCATAGGCGTCCGCCGGATCGCGCCCGCCCGGCCCCAGCGCCTCGGCAAAGCTCATGTCCAGCGGCACATCGACCAGACGCATGCCGCCCGGACCCGGCTCCTTGATGGTGACGTGCAGCGTGATCCCCTCGTTCGGCTGCAACCGGATGCTCAGGACATTGGCGTGACGGCCCGCATCGGCGCCAAAGATCGAATGCGGCGCGTCCTTGAACATCACGTTGATCACCGAGGATCGCGCCACCAGCCGCTTGCCCGTGCGCAGATAAAACGGCGTGCCGGCCCAGCGCCAGTTGCTGATATGCGCCTTGAGCGCGATGTAACTCTCGGTGGTACTGCGCGGGTTTCCTACCTCTTCCCGATAGCTTGCCGGTCCCTCCGGGAGCTGTGGATCGGCGGCGTATTGGCCACGCACGATGTGATACGGCGGGACCACGTCGAGGGCCCGGATCACCTTGAGCTTTTCGTCGCGCACCGCGTCGGGCTCGAATTTCGCCGGCGGTTCCATCGCGATCAGGCACAACAGCTGCATCAGGTGATTCTGGACCATGTCGCGCATGGCCCCTGCCCGATCATAGTATTCCCCGCGCCCGCCAACGCCCACCGACTCGGCGACGGTAATCTGGATGTGGTCCACGTACTGGCTGTTCCACAGCGGTTCGAACAACATGTTGCCAAAGCGCACCGCCATCAGGTTCTGGACCGTCTCTTTGCCCAGGTAATGGTCGATGCGATAGATCTCGCTCTCGTCGAACTGCGCCGCGAGTGTGCGGTTCAACGCGCGCGCACTCTCCAGATCGTGGCCAAAGGGTTTTTCGACCACGATTCGCGTCAACTCCGAGACCAGGCCGAATTCCCGGATCCGCCGCGCAAGTTCCCCGAACAGGCTCGGCCCGACCGAGAAGTAGAACGCCCGCACCCGCCCCGGCGACAGCTTCGCCGCCAGCGCCTCCCAGCCGTCCGGGCCGCGCGCGTCGATCGCCTGATAGTCGACACAGCCCAGAAAGCCCTCCAGCATCCCCGGCTCGCCGGCCTGGTTCGGGCTGAACTCGCGCACCGCCTCGGCGACGAGGTCGCAGAACGCCGCGCGGCTCATCTCGCGCCGCGCCGCGCCGATCACCCGCGCGCCGGCGGGCATCTGCCCGGCGCAGAACCGCCGGAACAGCGCCGGCAGGATCTTGCGTCGGCCCAGATCGCCGGTCGCCCCCATCACCACCAGGTCGAACGGCTCAACCGGTATCACCCGCGATGCCATCGCTGAACCTCCTGCCGCATTACCGATCCCGTTCGGGATCTTGTGTAGCACAACCTATGCCCCGGGCGACATGGCATCACAACTCTGTCAGCCCCGATCCGCCCGACTTTCTTTCACCGCCGAACTCAGGTTAGATCAATCCCGCCCGCAGCGAAGGATAAGACACGGATGAAAGACATTTATGCCAGCCCGGCCAACGACGGAAAATTCCGTGACCGCCGTGTCACCGCCGATGGCCAGCCGCGCGCCTCGGTGCCGCTCAGCCGCCCTGAAACGCTGTGGTTCAACACCGGCACGCTGTGCAACATCACCTGCGCCAACTGCTATATCGAAAGCAGCCCGACCAACGATGCGCTGGTCTATATCACCGCCGACGAGGTCGATGCCTATCTCGATCAGCTGGAGGCCCGCGCCTGGCCGGTGCGCGAGATCGGGTTCACCGGCGGCGAGCCCTTCATGAATCCTCAGATGATCGACATGGCCGGGCGCGCCTTGTCGCGGGGCTACGCGGTGCTGATCCTAACCAACGCGATGCAGCCGATGATGCGTCCGAGGGTGCAGGCCGGGCTGCGCCGCCTGCACCGGGACCATGGCGACCGGCTGACCCTGCGCGTTTCGCTCGACCACTACACCGCCGGCCATCACGACGCCGAACGCGGCCCGGGCAGTTTTGCCCGCACGCTGGAGGGGATGGACTGGCTGCGCGACACCGGCATCGCCATGACCGTGGCCGGCCGCACCATCTGGGGCGAGACCGAAGACCAGGCGCGCGCCGGCTTTGCCGCGCTCTATACCGCGCACGGCTATGGCATCGACGCCGCCGATCCGGGCCGCACCGTGCTGTTTCCCGAAATGGACCTGCGCGCCGAGGTCCCCGAAATCACCACCGCCTGCTGGGGCATCCTGAACACATCGCCCGAGGCGGTGATGTGCGCGTCCTCCCGCATGGTGGTGAAACGGCGCGGCGCCGAGCGCCCGGCGGTGGTCGCCTGCACCCTGCTGCCCTACGAGCCGGAGTTCGAACTGGGCGAAACCCTGCAAGAGGCCGAAGCCGAGGTCTTTCTCAACCACCCCCATTGCGCCAAGTTCTGCGTGCTGGGCGGGGCAAGCTGTTCGGCGTGACCCGCTGGTCCGGCCGGTGCCCTTAGGCCAGGGCCGGACGATCAATCGCTCTTGCCGTCGCCTCAGAACGCCCAGTCGTCGACCAGGAAATTATCCACCGTCAGCGCGATCGGCCCGCCGAAACTGACCATCACGTTGTCCCCGAAATACAGCTTTCCGGCGTCGGTATCCATATAGAGCTTGTCCTCCGCAGCGGCCTTCCAGACCGACCTGTCAAAGGTGACCTCGGTATCGCGGAACTCATCGGTGTCGAAGACGATGACATCCTTCTCGATTGAAAAATCGTTGATCCGGGCCAGTTTGGAATAGCTGTCCAGCTCCAGATAGACCTTGTCCTTGCCTGCGCCGGTGCGGATCACATCCGGCGCGTCGGCAAAACTGCCCGACAGCACATAGATCGCGTCATTGCCCGCCCCTGCATTCACCGTCTCCGACGACATCCCCTCCAGCACGATGGTGTCAGCGCCGCCCCGGGTGCGGATCACCGCGTCGAAGGTATCCGGATAGCTGGTGGAAGAAGCATTCATGATGACCACGTCTGCCCCCCGGCCCGTGTCCACGATCAACGCGCTGTCGACACCGATATCAGCGGAATATTCAAGCCGGTCATCGCCCTTGCCCAGATTGACCCGGATCTCCCCGCCCGCCTGCATCGACGCAGACTGATGCAGGAAGACCGTCTCATCCAAGGCCCCGCCGACAATGTCCAACACCTCCGGAGTGGCGCCAATGGCGGACAGCTTTATATCGAACTCCCGATGTTCAACCGAGCGGAGCAGCGGCGCGATGCCGGCAAGGTTCAGATCACTCGTTTTCGCGCTGTAGTCCGTCATGTCGACCGTGATCGCCGCCGCTAGGGTGTCGTACCCCTTGCCGCCGTCAAAGCTCAGCCGGGCGAGTTGATCGAGCCCCGCAAGCCCATCGAAATTGAGCGTGATATTCTGCAACCTGTCGCGCCCTGCGCCGCCAAAGAACCGGTCCGACACATCATAATCAGGATCGACGCCGTCGCCCCCGTAGAAGTAGAAAACGTCGCCGCCCCCCAGCCCGTAGAAACTTTCCCGAATCTCCGAACTCGCCGACATCACATTGTTGCGGTCCGTGCCGAAATAGGTGCTGCGCATGCTGGTTGGCTCCTTGTTCGAAATCGTCTGCAATCGGACACCGTCCGTGCGCCGGCGGCGCCACGTCCGAATGCAACTGGCGGAATCTTAGGGGGCGGTGATCATCAGCACAATCTGGAGTTTAACATTTTATGCAACCGGCGCACCGGCAAACGCGACGACAGTGTGCTGAGGGGGGGCCGGAGCACAGCAATGAGGAGCACAGGCAATGAACAGATCCCCCCCGATATCGGCGGGTCCGCCTCAGTGCAGCGTGAACTCGCCCACCATGTTGCGCCACTCTCCCGGCGCGATCATCTTGCGATGCGTGAATCGCACCGAGTGCAGCGGTCCGTCGATTTCCCGCTGCCAGAATTCCACGAATTCAAACAATCGCGGGTGGTCCGGCGCCAGGTCGTAGTCCTGCCAGACAAAGCTGTTCAGCACGTGGATGTGATCGGGCATGCAATAGAAAAACTCCGCCGTGGTCAGCCCGTATCCCTTCAGCATCAGTTCGGTTTCCGACGTCTCCATTTTTCGCCTCTTTTCTGCTCTCACAGATCCATGATCACCGAAATCTCCAAGTTTTCAACAAAAACAGTGTGTTAGCAATCCATATCCGCGGCTGCCAGCCGGATCCGGAAAGGGCCATTGCACCTTATCTACCGGGTCTGATAAGGTGCCTACACAAGATATAGACCCCGCACAAAGAATGGGCACGACCATTGAGCGATACGCCGGAACCCCCTGAAAACACTGACGAAACCCCGCCAGAGCGCCCCGTCTATGACGGCCCTGCGGTGTCCATCGAGTCCGAAATGCGCACGTCCTACCTGGATTACGCCATGTCGGTCATCGTCAGCCGCGCGATCCCCGATCTGCGCGACGGGCTGAAACCGGTGCACCGCCGCATCCTCTATGCGATGCATGAAACCAACAACGGCCATGACAAGCCCTATCGCAAATCGGCCCGCCCGGTCGGTGACGTGATGGGGAAATATCACCCCCATGGCGACAGCGCGATCTATGACGCGCTTGTGCGGATGGCGCAGGATTTCTCGATGTCGCTGCCGCTGCTGGACGGTCAGGGCAACTTTGGCTCGATGGACGGCGATAACGCCGCCGCCATGCGCTACACCGAGGTGCGCATGGACAAGCCGGCGGCCTATATGCTGGCCGACATCGAAAAAGAGACCGTCGATTTCCAGGACAACTACGACGGCAAGGACCGCGAGCCGACGGTGCTTCCCTCGCGGTTCCCGAACATGCTGGTCAACGGCGCCGGCGGTATCGCCGTGGGCATGGCCACCAATATTCCGCCGCACAATCTGGGCGAGGTGGTCGATGCCACGCTGGCGCTGATCGAGGAGCCGGACCTGACCAGCGAACAGCTGATCGAGTACATTCCCGGCCCCGATTTCCCCACCGGCGGCGTCATGCTGGGCCGCTCCGGCGCGCGCAAGGCCTACCTTGAGGGGCGCGGCAGCGTCGTCATCCGTGCCAAGACCCGGGTCGAGGAACTGCGCAAAGACCGCTACGCCATTATCGTGGACGAGATCCCGTATCAGGTGAACAAGGCCGCGATGATCGAGAAGATCGCCGAACAGGTCCGCGACAAGAAGATCGAGGGCGTGGCCCATGTGCAGGACGAGAGCGACCGCAACGGCGTCCGCGTGGTGGTCGAGCTCAAGCGCGACGCCACCGCCGAGGTGGTGCTGAACCAGCTCTACCGTTTCACCCCGATGCAGGTCTATTTCGGCTGCAACATGCTGGCGCTGAACGGTGGCCGGCCGGAACAGCTGACGCTGCGGCGGTTCCTGACCGCCTTCCTCGAATTCCGCGAAGAGGTCGTGATCCGGCGCACCGCCTTCGATCTGCGCAAGGCCCGCGACCGCAGCCATATCCTGTGCGGCCTGGCCGTCGCGGTGTCCAATGTCGACGAGGTGGTGGCAACCATCCGCAGCTCGGCTGACGCCGCCGAGGCCCGCACCCGCCTGATGGAGCGGCGCTGGCCAGCCGGCGAGATCGCCGCCTATATCCGCCTGATCGACGATCCGACCCATACGGTCAACGAGGACGGCAGCTATAACCTGTCCGAGCTTCAGGCCCGCGCGATCCTCGATCTGCGGCTGCAGCGCCTGACCCAACTGGGCGTCAAGGAGGTCACCGACGAGCTGGAAGATCTTGCCGCCAAGATCAAGGAATACCTGGAAATCCTGGGCTCGCGCGAGCGGATCCTGGAGATCATCAGCACCGAGTTGCGCGAGGTCAAAGACCTCTTTGCCGTGCCGCGCCGCACCGAGATCGTCGACTGGTCCGGCGACATGGAGGACGAGGACCTGATCGAGCGCGAGGACATGGTCGTGACCGTGACCTCGGTCGGCTATATCAAGCGCACCCCGCTGGCCGATTTCCGCGCCCAGAAACGCGGCGGCAAGGGCCTCAGCGGTATGGCGACCAAGGACGAGGATGTGGTCACCACCCTCTTTGTCGCCAATACCCATACGCAGCTTCTGTTCTTTACCACCGAAGGCATGGTCTACAAGCTCAAGACCTGGCGGCTGCCGCTGGGCGGGCGTACCTCCAAGGGCAAGGCGATCGTCAACATCCTGCCGATCCCGACGGGCGTGTCGATCGCCGCGATCATGCCGGTGGACCGCCCCGAGGACGAATGGGACGATCTGCAGATCGTCTTCGCCACCTCGGCCGGGGATGTGCGCCGCAACGCGCTGAGCGATTTCACCAATGTGAAACGCAACGGCAAGATCGCCATGGATCTGCCCGAGGGCGTCGAGATGGTGAATGCCCGCATCTGCTCCCAGGACGACGACGTCATGCTGGTTACCGACTCGGGCCGCGCGATCCGCTTTCCGGTGACGGACGTGCGGGTGTTTAAGGGGCGCAAATCCACCGGCGTGCGCGGCATCCGCCTCAGCGGCGAGGACCGCGTCGTGTCGATGTCGGTGATCCGCCATTTCGAGGCCGAGGCCGAAGAGCGCGCCGCCTATCTCAAGATGCGCCGTGCGGTGGCCGGCCTTGCCGACGACGCCGAGATCGAGGACGAGGACGAGGCCCAGCCCGGTCTGATCAGCCAAGAGCGTTATGCCGAGATGTCGGCGGCGGAGAACCTGATCCTGACCATCACCGCCGGCGGCGCGGGCAAGCTGAGTTCCAGCCACGACTATCCGGTGCGCGGACGTGGCGGCATGGGCGTGGCGGCGATGGACAAGGCGATGCGCGGCGGCGCCGTCGTCGCCTCTTTCCCGGTCGAGATGGACGACCAGATCATGCTCGCCACCTCCAAGGGGCAATCGATCCGGGTGCCGGTCGAGGGGATCTCGTTCCGCTCGCGCAGCGCCGGCGGGGTCAAGGTGTTCGACACCGGCAAGGGCGAGGAAGTGGTCAGCGTCGCCTGGATCGCCGATCAGGGCGACGAGGACGAAGGCGCCGAGGAATAAGCGATGGAGCGTCTGGCCGAAAGACTGGACGCTCCTCTCTCATTGATCGCGCGCATCCTGCTGTCGGTGCTGTTCCTGATGGCGGGACTGGCGCAGATCGGCGATGTCCGCGGCTTTGCCGAGCGGCTGGCGCAGGAGGGAGTGCCGATCATGCTTGGCGGGCTGGTGTTCTGGTTCCTGATCCTCAGCGGGCTGCTGCTGATCCTCGCCGCGGCAACCCGGCCGGTGGCCCTGGGGCAATCGGGGTTTTGCCTCGCATCCGGCCTGCTGGCCTATGGCGATCTGGCCGAGCCGACCGACATGACCATGCTGCTCAAGAACATCTCCCTGACCGGCGGTTACCTGGCGCTCGCCCTGCACGGACCGGGGCGCTATTCGTTCGACGCCTGGCTGGCCGGATGTGAATAAGGAAGGAAATGCAGGCAATGCTCGACGGCGATCTCACCCATGTTTCCACGGTGCAGACCTGGGAATGCGATTCCAACGCTCATCTGAACGTGCAGTTCTTTCATCAGCGGTTCCGCGAGGCCGGGTATCTGTTCCGCCAACGCAACGGGCTGGCGGGCACGGCGATGGCCTCGGCCCATACCCGGTTTTATCGGGAACTGCATGTGGACGACACCGCGACGGTCTTCACCCTGCCCGTCCGCGACGCGCACGGCGCGGTGTTCCTGATGCACCGGCTGACCGTGGACGGAGACACCCTGTGCTGCTGCTCGCTCGACCGGCTTGACGGTGACACGTCCCGGCTTGCGCCGCTGCCGCTCTCCGATTTTCCACAGGTTGCGCCGCGCGGTCTGCCCGAAGGGCCGACGCCGCCGGTCGAAGGCACCGACGCGCTGATCGCCGCCGGGGCCGCGGCGGTGACCTGCATCACCCATGTGCTGCCTTCCGACATGGACCATGCCGGCGTCTGGCGGGCCGAGCGTCTGATCTCCAGCTTCAGCAATGGCGGGCAGTCTGCCTGGGCACTGGTCGGCGCCGTCACGCCCTGGCTGCGCGAGCATAACCTGGGCCGTGTGGTGCTGGAGATGAAGCTTGATTGTTTCACCCCGCCGGCCGCGGGCGCGGTGCTGCGCCAGACCAGCCATTGCATCGAGCTGGGCGCAAAGACCTATCGCTTCGGCCACCAGATCGAGGACGCGGTGACCGGCAGGCTTTACGCCGCCGGCCAGGTGCTGTCGATCCTGATGGATCATGGCAGCCGCAAGGCGGTGCCGATCCCACCGGATCTGAAGGCCCCCGCAGCCCCTTAAAGCATGCCGCGCGCGATATGTTCGATCTTGCGCGCCACCGCCAGCAGGCGCGGCGCCAGATCCTGCTCCAGCCGCTCGGTTGTGATGATCGAACGCAGGCCGCCCACATTGATCGCGTAGACCGGATAGCCGTCCGGACGCCGAATGACCGCGCCTGCGGAATTCGCCTCGGCGATCCAGTCACCGCCGCTCATGGCAAAGCCATGCTCGCCCGCATAGGCGACGGCGGCGCGGACGCCGGCCTCGACCTCGGGCCAGGACTCGCCGTATTGCGGCGCAACAGCGGCCAGAAACGCCTCGCGCTCCTTTTCCGGCAGGGCGGCAAGATAGGCCCGCCCCATGCCGGTGCTGACCATCGGAATACGCGATCCGACGCCAAGCCGGATCGCCATCGACGCCGGGGTTCGGCAGGCCTCGATATAGATGATTTCATTGCCGTTGGGCGTGCCCAGATACACGCTGGCATCGGCATATTCCGCCAATTCCTGCATATAGGGGCGGGCGATGTCACGGATCTCCATCTGCGCCATGACGTCATAGCCCAGCGTCAGGACCGCCGGCCCCAGCGAATAGCGGCCGGTATCCTCGTCGCAATTGAGATAACCAAGCTCGGTCAGCGTGAAGGTCAGCCGCGACACCGTCGCCTTGGGCAGTTCGACGCGCGCGGCGATCTCGGCGTTTCCGATCGGGCGGTTGTCCGGACCGAACGCCTTGAGAACGGCCAGCCCCCGCGCGAGGCCGGAATTGATCCGGTAATCTTTCTGCCCACTCGACGCGGGCGGTGCTTCTTTTCTTTTGACCAAGGCGGTGTCCATTCTGAAGGCTGTCGGAATGCCATACTGGCACAGAGACATAGCCATCGGAAATACCAAAGGCAAACGCCCGCCGCCCCGACCCCGGATCAGCGCGCGGCGATCCGGCGGTAGAGCGCGACGGTCTCGCGGATTCCGTCGGTCAGGGAGCGTTCGGGAACCTCGCCGATCACCTGGCGCAGGGGGCCTGTATCGAACCCGTCGCCGGGCGACACCCGCACCAGGTCGGCGCCGCGCACCGCCGCCCCGGGGACGACCGCCTGAATGGCGGCCAGCACATCGTCGGTGGAATGCGTCCTGTCGGTGATATCCGACAACAGCGCCCCGTCCCAGCTGGCCGATGCCGCCCTGGCAAAGACCTCGGCGACGTCGCCGGCATACTGGAAACAGCTACGGGTTGAGAACGGGATTTCATAGGCCTGCCCCAGCGCCGCCGCCTCGATCGCCCGCGTGATGGCCGAGGTCTCGCCGTCGTCGCGTCCGACGCCATAAACGACGTAGGGGCGCAGCCCGAGGCTCGGCTGCCGGTGATCCTGCCAGTAGATCCGGGCGATTTCCTCGTCCGTCTTCTTGAACACACCATAAAGGTTCGATGGCGCGTTCTCCGGCCCGCGCGGTTTCGCGGCGATCGAGCTGGTATAGATGATCCGCTCGATCCCGGCCTTTCGCGCCGCCTCGAACACGTTGATATGCCCGCCGATATTGACCGCCGCCGCCCGCGCCGGCATCGCCCGGCATTGCGGGATCTGCAGCGCGGCCAGATGGATGATGCCGCTTGGCCGGGTCTCGGCGATCAGCGCCTCGAGCGCGGCGGCGTCGGTCACGTCGCAGACGCGGACATCGACCAGACCTTCCGGCAGGTCCGGCCGCAGCAGCGCCAGCCGGCGATAATCGTCGCTGACATCGGTGGCAACGACCCGAACACCCCGATCCGCCAGAAGGGCGATGATCCAGGATCCGAGGAAACCGGTGGCCCCGGTCATGAAAATCAACTCCGGTCGCTTGGTCATCTGTTCCCTTTCCTCCCGGCATCGGAGCCACGGCAGTATGCGGCCCCGCACCGAAGCCCGCCCGGCGGGCCAGCACAGCGCCGGCGCCGCACCGCCTCCCCCGACGTGTCCCGAACGCTCTGCCTGCCCGCCTTCGCGCTCGCACCTGTGCGACCGTGACAGCCTCCCAGGCGGGTCAGATCATGTTCAATTCTTTTTAAAACACAATTTCAAAAATGTTTGCAAGCCAATTTCGAAACCGATAGCTTTGCCGGCGAGGAGCGAGATTGCCCGCCGCTGTCCGGCGCGCGTCCGGCCCAATCCGGGAGGAGACCGAAAGACAATGACGAAAACGAACGAGATGGTGGTCCGCACACTGATCGAAAGCGGCGTGAAACGGGCCTTTACCCTGCCGGGGCTGGGTGTCACATGGTCCCTGCCGGCGTTCTATGACGCCAAGGACGACTTCGAGGTTGTCCTGTGCCGCAACGAATGGATCGCCTCGATCATGGCGCAGGCAGCCGGGCGGATCACCGGCAAGCCCTCGGTGCTGATGGGCCAGGGCCCCTGGGTCACCACCATGGGGGGCCTTGGCATCCTCGAGGCGCATTTCGCCGGATCGCCGATGGTGGTGCTGACCGAAACCTCCGATTACGACGGCTATGGCCAGATGGGCTGCTATCAGACCATGACCGGCGATTATGGCGGAGCAAACGCGCTGGCCTCGCTCAAGCCGATCACCAAGTACAGCACCTACGCCACCTCGCCCGAAGAGGCGGTGTTCGGCACCCAAATGGCGGTGAAACACGCCTCGCTGCCGCGGATGGGCCCGGCGGCGGTGGTGATGAAGACCTCGATCATCCGGCAGGAGTTCCCGGAGACCGCGCAACCGGTGATCTACCCCAGTCCGGGCTATTACGCCTATACCCCGGCCCGGCCCGACCGCGCCTCTGTGGCCGAGCTGGCCGGGCTGATCGACAAGGCAGAGCGGCCGGTGATCGTCGCCGGCAACGGCGTGGTGGCGGCAGAGGCCGGCGAGGCCCTGCAGGCGCTGGCGGAAAAGGCCGGCATCATGGTGGCGACCAGCTACAACGCCAAGGGCGTGATCGCCGAGACCTCGCCCGTCTGTGCCGGCATGATGGGCACCTGGGGTCACCGCACTGCCAACCGGGTGGTGGCGCAGGCGGATCTGGTGGTGATGCTCGGCGCCTCGATGGGCCCCGACTATACCCGGTTCCGCGATCCCGGCCTGATCCGCCCGGGCGAGCAGACCCTGGTGCAGGTGGATGTCGATCCGCGTAATGCCGGGTGGGTCTATCCGGTCGATCTGGCGATCACCGGCGATGTCGGCGACGTGCTGGCCATGCTGGGCGAGATCGGCCTGTCCGAAGAGCGCGCGACGCCCCGCACCGAGGCCGGGATGGACCTGAAGACACGCCATGGCTATTTCGACCTGCCCGACCTCCCCTCGGCGCAGGGCACGGTGCATCACACCGACGTGGTTCGCGGACTGCAAGGCTTTCTCGGACCCGACGACATCCTCGCGCTCGATGCCGGCGCGCAGCGGATCTGGGCCACCTTCGGGCTGCGGATGCCGTATCCCGGCCAGCTTCTGGTGCCGGGCGGCACCGGCGTCATGGGCTGGGGCGGACCGGCGGCTGCGGCGGCCAAGATCGTGCGGCCTGACAAACGCGTCACCTGTCTGGCGGGCGACGGCGGCTTCATGATGACGGTGCAGGTTCTGCCGACCGCGGTGCAGCAGAACCTCGACGTGGTGTTCCTGGTCTCCAACAACGCCGGGCTGGGCATGGTGCGCGACAACCTCGGCGACAAGCGGATCGCGGTCGATTTCAACGACGTGGACTTCGCCAAGGTGTCCGAGGGGATGGGCGCCAAGGGGATGACCGTCTATCACCCCGGCGAGATCCGCGATGCGCTGGAAGAGGCGCACAGGATTGGCGGACCGGTCGTCGTCGACGTCAAGGTCGACCCCGAGGCCAGCCATCACGAGGCGGTCGACAATGCGCCGCTTTGAGGGGCGCCGCTTTGAAGGTCGGCGCGCGCTGATCACCGCCGCCGGCAGCGGGCTGGGGCGCGGCATGGCCTTCCGGCTGGCGCAGGAGGGCGCGGCGGTCACCATCTGGGACCGCGACGCCGAGGCGCTGGCAGAGGCAGAGGCAGAGGCCCGCGATGCGGGCCTCGCCGTCACCGCCGAGGCGCTCGACATGACCGACGGCGCGGCGATCGAGGCCGCCGTCGCCGGTATCGCCCAGCGCGGCGCGATCGACGTTCTGGTCAACAACATCGGCGGCTCGCTGCACACCCCGTTCCGCTTTCTCGACCAGAGCGAGGCGGACTGGGAGCGGGTGATGGACGTCAATGTCACGGCCTGCGTGCGCACCACCCGGGCGGTGCTGCCGCATATGGTTGCGGCGGGCTACGGCCGGATCATCAACATGGGGTCCAAGGCGGGCCGCTTCGGCAGCCTGTTCGCGGGGGCGAACTATGCCGCGTCCAAGGGGGCGATGCAGGCCTTCACCCTGCAACTCGCGCAGGAGTTCGGCCCGCATGGCATCACCTGCAACACCCTCTGCCCCGGCGCGATCCAGACGCCGCGGGTTCAGCGGCTGCTGGCCGAACGGCAGTCGGAAGACGAGCGGCAAAAGGTGCTGCAATCCATCCCCGTCCGCCGTCACGGCACGGTCGAGGATATCGCCGCCGCCGTGGCCTATTTCGCATCGGAAGAGGCCGGGTTCGTCAACGGCGCCTCGCTCGACATCAACGGCGGCCAGGCGATGGTGATCTGAGGGCCGGATCGGCCGGGCCTCGGCTTTGAGGCACATCGTTCCAAAGGCTCAACAGAGTGCAGCGCCCGACTGCGGTCGGGGCGCTGCATCGCTGTGAGAGCGTCACTTTAGGGGGCCGCCACATCGAGCGTCAGGTCTGAGTGCGACGGTTGCAGCAGCGCCCGCCCGTCACGCCGAAGGCGTGCCGACCAATAGTGGCGCACCTCCGGTGCGACGGCGCGGTCGGGCGCTGCCCGGCGGCGCGTCGCGCCTTTGTTCCGGACAAGGGGGCGCTTTGCCGAAAGATCGACTCTGTCCGGCATCGCGCCCTCGTGCCATTTCTTCACCCCATCGGCGGGTTCCAGGCCTCCGGCGCGCGCGGATGAATGTCAGTCACCACGTCGATCAGCACCGGTTTGCGCGCCGCAATCGCCTGCCGCAATACCGGCCCCAGATCGGCCGGGTCTTCCACCCGGATGCCCTCGACCCCGAACTCCCGCGCCAAGGCCGCAAAATCGGTGGGGCCAAAGCGGTTGATCTCCTCCGGGCTGCCCCCCTCGCGGCCCTCGTAGAACGACGCGACCTTGGGTGTGCCCTGCCCGAATCCCGAATTGTTGTTGATCACCGTCACCACAGGAATATTCCAGCGCCGCTGGGTCTCCAGCTCGCTCAGGTGGTAATAGAACGCGCCGTCGCCGGAGAAGCAGACCACCGGGCGCTCCGGCGCGCCGCATTGCGCCCCCAGCGCCGCCGGAAACGCCCAGCCGAGCGAGCCGGCCGCGCGCAGATAACTCTGCCCCGGGTGCGGCAGCTCCAACATGGTGGCGGTCCATATCCCCGAATACCCGGTGTCGGCGACCAGCACGCCGTTCTCCGGCAGCGCGTCAGAGACCTCCTGGCAGAGCCGCTCGACCGTCACCGGGGTCGCGTCGGCGCATCGCAGCGGCGCCATCTCCGCGCGCCAATCCCCGACGACCTGACCGACATGCGCGGCCCAGTCGCCCCAGCAATCGCGCGACGTCACCGCGCCGGCCAGATCCGCCACGGCCTGTTTCGGGCAGCCCCAGACGCCGGTGGTATCGGGATAGTTCCGCCCGATCTCCTGCCCGTCGAGGTCGATTTGGATGATCGCGGTGCCCTGCGCCGGCACGGTATAGGCGTTGGTTGGCTGATCCCCCGCGTGACACCCGATGAAGATCACCAGATCGGCCTCATGCACCAGCCGGTTACCCGGCGGCGCCGAATAGGTGCCGACCGTGCCGATGTGCAGCGGGTGGGTGGTGGGAATGATCGTGCGCCCGCCCAACGAGGTGGCCACCGGGATCCTGGCCCCCTCGGCAAGGCGCAGCACCTCGGCCTGCGCCCCGGCCTGAATGGCCCCTGCCCCCACCACGAGGACCGGCCGCTCGGCCTGCGCCAGACGCTCGGCGGCCGCGGCGATCACCGCGGGCGGCGCGACGGGCCGGTGGCGCGGCAGAGACCCCAGCGCCGGATCGGGCAGAACCGGGCGCGCCACCTCGCCCTTTTCCAGAATCTCACCGCCCAGACCGTTCAGGTCCAGATGCACCGGCCCGGGCGAGCCATCCGCCGCCATGCGAAAGGCCTGCGCCAGCAGATGCGGCAGCTCGCGCGCCTCGGCCACATCCATCGTCGCCTTGGTCATCGGTGTGAACAGCGCGGTGTGATCCACCTCCTGATAGGCGTTGCGATAGCGCAGCATCGGTTCCTTTCGCCCAGTCAGCGCCACCAGCGGCGCGCGGTGCAGACGGGCGTCCTGCAGCCCCGCCGCCAGGTTCGCCGCGCCGACCGACTGCGCCATGCAGACGCCGACACGGTTCGAGATCCGCGCATAACCGTCAGCCATATAGGCGGCAGACTTCTCGGAATGGGCCAGGACACGGGTGATGCCCAGCGCCTCCATCTCGACCAGCGTCGGGCGCAGGATCGCGTCCATGAAGAACACGTGGCTGACGCCGAGCGCCTTGAAGGATTCGGCGATGAAACGTGCCCCGTTCATCGGTTCCGGTGTCGTGATGGGCATGATCTGATGTCCTGTTGGGTTGCGGTATCCGGCGCATATGAAAGCGCTTTCAAAACTTGATTTCAGGAATCACGCCCGTTTTCAACCATGGAATCCGCTTTTTTGAAATTGTCTTTCATTTTTCATGAATTCGGTTACAAGGATCCCCAGACCCCACCCGGCATCCATGCCGCCCAGGACGGAAACGAGGGACCGCGCCGCCGTGACACCGACCGACAGATCGCACCCCGCGCCCCGCCGCGTCCGGATGGAAGAGGTCGCCAGGGTCGCCGGCGTCTCGCCCGCCACGGTATCGCGGGCGCTGAAATCGCCTGAAACGGTCTCCGAGCGGCTGCGCGCCCGGGTGCAGGAGGCCGCCGCGCGCCTGGGCTATGCACCGAACCGCATTGCCGGCAGCCTCGCCGGGGCGCGCACCCCGCTGGTTGGCGTGATCGTGCCCAGCCTCACCAACTCCTTCTTCGCCGCCACGCTGGACCGGATGACAACGATCCTCGAGGCCGAGGGCTATCAGCTGTTGATCGGCCAGCACGCTTATGACGCTGCGCGCGAAGAGCGGATCGCCACGGCGTTCTGCAGCTGGAATCCCTCCGCTCTGGTGATCACCGGCCGCGACCACACCCGTGGCACCGTGGGCCTGTTGTCGGCGGCTCCCTGTCCGGTGGTCGAGATGTGGGACCACGACGACCGCCCCCTCGACACCGGCATCGGCTTCAGCAATCGCGAGGCGGGGCGCCTCGCCGGCCGCTACTTTGCCGAACAGGGGTTCGACAAGGTCGCCTATGTCGGCGCGATCCTCGGTCAGGACGCCCGCGCCCGCGCCCGGTCGCAGGGATTTGCCGAGCAGGTACGGCATCTGGCCGGTCAGGATCCGTTGATCGCGGACGCGAAAAGCCGCGAGCTGGGCGAAGGCGCCGCCGCGCTGCGGCAGATTCTGCAGCGGCAGCCCGACACCCGCGCCATCGCCTTTTCCGGCGACATGCTGGCCGTGGGCGCGATGTTCGAGGCCGCGCGGATGGGCCTGCGCATTCCGCAGGATCTGGCCATTCTCGGCTATGGCGATCTGGACATCGCCGCCCATACCAACCCGCCGCTCAGTACCATCCGGCCGCCGCACGATGAAATCGGCGCGGCGGTGGCGCGGCATATCCTGCACCGGCTCGCAGTGCCGGAGGCACAAAGCGAGAATGTCGATCTCGGCGTCCGCCTGATCCGCAGACTCAGCGCCTGACATGGACGCGCGCAACACCCCCGGAGGAGGAAACCCGATGACACTCGAAACCACCGCCGTGATCGGCGCCGGCACCATGGGCCATGCGCTGGCGCTGGTCCATGCGCTTGGCGGCTGCCGCGTGCGGCTGCACGACAGCAACCCTGAGGTGCTGGCCGCCGCCCCGGACCTGATCCGCGCCGCGCTGGCGACGCTGGAGGAGGCCGGCAGCCTGTCCGGGGCTGAGGGGCGCGCCGCGCTTGACCGGATCTCTCTCTCCGACACGCTCGCCGAAGCGGTGGCGGGGGCGGATCTGGTGGTCGAGGCCGTGGTGGAAAAGCCCGAGGTCAAGCGCGCCGTCTTCGCCCGGATCGACGCGCATGCGCCGCCGACCGCGATCCTCGCCTCCAACACCTCCTATCTCGACGTCTTCCCGCTGATCCCGGTTGCACGGCAGGCCCGCGCCGCCGTCGCGCATTGGTACACGCCCCCCTATATCGTCGATCTGGTCGACCTTGCCCCCGGACCGCAGACCGCGCCCGAGGTGATCGAGGATCTGCGCGCGCTCTATACCGGGTTCGGCAAGATGCCGGTGGTCTTCGACCGGCTGGTGCCCGGCTATATCGCCAACCGGTTACAGGCGGCCCTGAACCTGGAAAGCCTGCGCATGATCGACGAAGGATGGGTCTCGGCGCAGGACATCGACCGCTCGATCCAACACGGGCTGGTCCACCGCCTCGCCGTGCTCGGCCACATGAAAAAGATGGACTACACCGGGCTGGAGATGGTGCGAAACGGCATCGCCGGACGCAGGTATCAGCCGCCCGGCAACAATGGCGAAACCCCGGTGCTGGACCGGTTGATCGCGGCGGGCCGCAGCGGCGTGCGCGCCGGCGCCGGCTTCTACGACTACGGCGACACGCCCGCCGAAGAGCTGTTTCGCGACCGCGATCTGCAATTGCTGCGGCTCAAGGCGCACCTTCAGAACCTCAAGGGAGAGAGCAAGTGATCAAGGCCGATCTGACAGGAAAACGCGCGCTGGTGACCGGCGGCGCCTCGGGCATCGGGCTCGCCACCGTGACCATGCTGGCGCAGATGGGGGCGAAGGTGGCGCTGAACCATCTGGAGGATGACCCCACCGGACCCGCCAGGGTTGCCGAGCTTGCCGCGCAGGGGCTGGACGTGATCGCGGCCCCCGGCAACATCTCCACCCCCGGCAATGCCGAGGCGATGGTGGGCGCCGCAATCGCCTCCATGGGCGGGCTGGACTATCTCGTGAACAACGCCGGCACCTCGGGCACCCGCGACAAGATCCCGCCCGCCGAGCTCGACAAGATGACCGAGGAGTTCTGGCAGCTTCTGCTCAACACCAATCTGATCGGCGCCTTCCGCTGCGCCCATGCCGCCGCCGAGGCGCTGACGCAAAGCCGCGGCGCCATCGTCAACATGACCTCGATCGCCGGGATCGGCCAGCAGGGCAGCTCCATCGCCTATGCCGCCAGCAAATCCGCGCTGGTGAGCCTGACCCGCAGCCTGGCGCGCGGGCTGGCACCCCAGGTGCGGGTCAACGCCGTCGCCCCCGGCCAGACCAAGACACCCTGGACCGAGAACTGGCCCGAGGAACGCAAGCAATGGGCGCGCGATCTGGCGGTGCTGAAACGCCGCTCGGACCCCGAGGATATCGCCGAGGCGGTGCTCTACCTCTGCGCCGGGGCCAGCATGGTCACCGGCCATGTTCTGGTGGTTGACGGCGGCATGACGCTGTAGCCCTCCGGGCCACCGGTCAAATCGCCCCATCGAACCAAGCCCCCCCTGCGCGGTGAGCCCGGCAAACCCGGCTACGCGGTATCCCTGAATCGTTTCAGATGCGCCCCACGGCTGCCGCCGAGCTGGGTCAGAACCAGCAGCCGCTTGACCATATGACCCACCGCCAGCTCATCGGTCACCCCCATGCCGCCATGAAGCTGCACCGCATCGCGCAGCGCCCGGCGCGCATTGTCGGCGATCTTCACCCGCGCAGCCGAGACCAGCCGTGCCCGGAACCCGGCATCCTCGCTCTCCAGCGCCTCGGCGGCGAGATGCAGCATCGAGCGCGCCTCTTCCCGGGCGATGAACATATCCGCCATGCGATGCTGCACCGCCTGGAACCGGCCGATGGGGCGGCCGAACTGCTCGCGCAGCTTCACATAGTCGAGTGTCGCCCGGTAAAGCGCGTCGATCAAACCGCTGCACTCGGCCAGAGCGCCGACCAGCCCCATGTCGGTGCCGAAGTCCAGCGCCGCCCCGGCGCAATCGGGAACGGCCTCGCTGACCGCGCAGGACGCCCCGTCGAAGCACACCCGCGCCGCCGCCTGCCCGTCGAGCAGCCGGAACGCCGCGACCGAGGCCGCCTCCGCTGCCACCCGGATCAGAATCGGCGCACCGCCGAGCTCTGCCACGGCCCAGAAGGCCGCCGCAGCCGCCCCGCCCGGCACCAACGGTGCGGTGCCCAAAAGCATCACCCTGTCGCCATCGCGGGTCGCGGTAATCGGCGCACCCTCGGCCCCTTCGGCCAGCACCTCGATCCGCTCCCCGGAAAGGACCGGCTCCAGCGCCGTGGCCGCCTCGTTTTCCGGCAGGGCCCGCGCCAGCGTGGCGGCGCAGCGCATCGCCGGCACCACCGGCTCCAGCACCAGCCCGGCGCCCAGCGCCTCCAGCAGCGGCACGATATGCACCGGCGTCAGGCCAAGCCCGCCCACCGCCTCCTGCAAGGGGGCGGCGAGCCATCCCAACTCCGCCATGGCGGACCAGAGCCGCGGGGCCTCCTCCGGCGCGGCCGCCAGCATCTCCGCCCGTTGGGGCAAGGCGTAATTCTCCGCCACGAAACGCTCGGCGGTGTCCCGGAGCAGCAGCGCCACGTCGGAGGGAAGGTCGAAATGGATCATGATATCCTCCTCAAAGCCCCAGAACCTGCCCGGCCAGAATGCCGCGCTGGATCTCGTTGCTGCCGCCGTAGATCGACAGCTTGCGCCAGTTCAGAAACTGATAGGCGGCATTCTCGAACGGCTCCTCGACACAGGCGCTCTCCCGTTCGGGCAGTGCCGCAGGCCCCGCGATGTCCATCATCAGCTCGGTCAGCCCCTGCTGGATCTCGGTGCCGCGGATCTTCAGCAACGAGGTTTCCGCCCCGATCCGAACCCCCGCCTCGGCCGCGCTCAGCAGCCGCAGCGTGGTCGCCTCGATCGCCATGATGTCGATCTCATAGCCCGCCAGCGCTGCGACAATCTCCGGATCGGCCCCACGCCCGGCGGCCACGGCCATCTCCCGCACCCGCTGCAGCAGGTGCTTCGACCGGCCGATGCCGCCGATGCCGAACCGCTCGTTCTCCAGCAGCGCCTTGGCATAGGTCCAACCCTTGTTGATCTCGGCCACCACCAGATCATCGGGCACGAAGACATCGTCGAGAAAGATCTCGTTCACCTCCTCGGTCCCGTCCATCAGCCGGATCGGACGCCGCGACACCCCCTCCGAGGTCATGTCAACCAGCATCATCGAGATGCCCTCCTGCCGCTTCACCTCGGGATCGGTGCGCACCAGGCAAAAGATCCAGTTGGCGTATTGCGCGTAGGTGGTCCAGGTCTTCGACCCGGAAATCCGCCAGCCGCCCGCGACTCGCACCGCACGCGTGCGCAGCGAGGCGAGGTCCGATCCCGCGCCCGGCTCGCTGAACCCCTGGCACCACCAGTCGTCCCCCGACAGGATGCCGGACAGGAAGCGTTTCTGCTGCGCCTCTGAGCCAAAACGCATCAGGATCGGGCCGATCATCTTGAGGCCGAAGCCCGGCAGCGGCGGCGTATGCAGGCGGAACATTTCCTCATCCGCGATCAGGCGCTGCCGCGCGGTCCAGCCCGGGCCGCCATGTTCCACCGGCCAGGCCGGGGCGACCCAGCCCCGTTCGAAAAGGCTGCGCTGCCAGCGCGCGAAATCCTCCCGCGCCAGCGGCGCGCCGCGCGCCACCTTGGCACGGGTCTCCGGGTGCAGGTTCGCCGCGACGAACGCGCGGATCTCCTCCCGGAACGCCATGTCCTCGGGACCGGTCAGCAGATCGGTCATGCCGCATCCTCCGGCTTGATGATCAACGCATCGACGGCGACGCAGCCCTCGCCCTCGGGCAGCACCAAGACCGGATTGATGTCGATGCTCTCGACGGTCTCCGCATGGGCCACCGAGAGGGCGGAGAGCCGCAGGATCGCCTCCTCCAGCGCCGCGCGATCCGCCCTTGGCGCCCCCCGGAATCCGGCGAGCAGCTTGCCCAGCCGGGTCTCGTCGATCATCTCCCGCGCGTCCTTGGCGGTCAGCGGCGCCCGGCGCAGGGCGACGTCGTTCAGAAGCTCCGTCATTACCCCGCCGACGCCGACCAGGATCATCGGGCCGAAGTCGGGATCGTTCTGCATCCCCAGAATCGCCTCGACCCCGCCCTTGACCATTTTCTGTACGATACAGGGCGCGGCCTCTCCGTTCAGGGTGTGCCCCGAAAGCTTGCCCTCCAGGTCGGCAAACGCCGCGCGTACCGCGTCGGCATCGGAGAGACCGAGGTGCACCAGCCCGGCGTCGGACTTGTGCTCCATCCCGTCGGCGAGCCCCTTCATCACCACCGGAAAGCCGATCCCTTCGGCCGCCGCCAGCGCCTCGTCTTCGGTCAGAACCAGCCTCTCGCCCACCATCGGCAGGCCATAGGCCCGTAACGCCTCCTTGGCGGCATATTCCGACAGGCTGCGCCCGCCCTGCGCCAGGAGGGTATCAACGATTTTCGCAGCCCCAGCAGGCATCTCCAGCGACGCCGCCTCGCCCGGCCCTTCCGCCTTGCGCCGGTGATAGTCCACGAAACGCTTCAGCGCCTTCAGCATCTGCTGGCTGCCGCGATAGATCGGCAGGCTGCGGTCGGCGGCCAGTTTTTCGTACCCCGCCTCCACCACCTTGCCGCCGTCATAGACCACGACGATGGGTTTTTCGGCGATCTTCGCCAGCTCCAGCACCGGCCCGATCAGATTGCCGCGCCAGGCCTCACGCACCTGATGGATGAAGACCACCATGATATCGGTGTTCTCGTCCGCCAGCACCGCCTCCAGGCTCGCGCCCCAGCGTTCGGGGTGGTTGTTGACGTTCCCCGACAGGTCCAGCGGGTTCACCGGTGGAGTGAAATCCAAAAGCGGTTTCAGCTTCTCGACCGTCGCCTCGGTGAAATCCGCCATCGGCAAGCCCAGCGCCTCGGCCTGATCGGCCATCACGCCGCTCCAGCCGCCGGAAAAGGTGACCACCGAAATTCGCTCGCCGCGCGGCGCCGGGCATTTCTCGAACAGGGCCGCCACATCGGCCAGCTCCAGCGGGTCGTCGACGGAGACCACATTGGCCTGCCGGAACACCGCTTCATAGGTTCGGAAGGCGCCCGCCATCTTGCCGGTATGGGCCAGCGCGGTGCGCGCGGCGCGCTGGCTGCGGCCCAGTTTCAGCACGATCAGCGGCTTGTCCGCCGCCCGGGCCCGCGCCGCCAGATCAAGGAAGCGGGACGGCGTGCGCAGCCCCTCCAGCGCCATGCAGACCGAGGCGATCTGCGGGTCCTGCAAGGCCCAGCTGGCGTAATCCGCCGCCTCGACGTTCAGCTCGTTGCCGGTGGAGACGAGATAGCGCATATGCACACCCTGATCGTGGGCGCGCGCCAGCAGCACCATCAGGAGCTGCCCGCTTTGCGAGATCAGCGCGGTGCGCCCGGCCGAGAGATCCGCCGGAAAGGTCGCCGCCGTCAGCCCCATGAAGCCGCTGTCGAGATTGGCGAGGCCAAGGCAATTCGGCCCGCAGATGGCGATCCGGTTGCGGTTCGCCACCTCGCGCAGCCGCTCCTCTAGCGCCCTGCCCTCTTCGCCGGTCTCGGAAAAGCCCGAGGCGAGGATCACCGCGCCGCGCACGCCCTTCCTGCCGCAATCCTCCAGAATGTCCGGCAGCGCCCGTTGCGGCACGAACATCAGCGCCGCGTCGACCGGCTCGGGAATGGCCGAGACCGAGGGGTAACAGGGCAGCCCGTTCAATTCCTCGTATTTCGGGTTCACCGGAAAGATCTTGCCCGTGTACCCCAGCCGCCGCAGCACCGGCACCGCAGCGCCGCTCCATCCCTCTGCCTTGGCGCTGGCGCCAATGACCGCCACGCTTTGCGGGTTCATCAGGCCGGAGAGCTGCCTGTGAACCCCGGCCTCCTCGGTGGTGCCCGATGATCGGCCAGACGCCGCCGCTCTATCCGATGACATTCCTCGTCCTCCCTTGAGTCTGGAAATGGCGCGGGGAAACGCCCTGTCTAACCCCCTGTCACGCCCCGACCGACCGGGTCCGTACGCGCCGGCGGCCCGTTCGTGACGCCCACGTTCGGGCTTGCAATTCATGGATGGCCGGTGAGGCCCGGGCGCGCCGCAGGTCCGCGGCCGCGCCTGAGCGTTCCGCCCTAGGCGTAGCCGAACAGCCGCGGGAAGAACATCGTGAAGAACGGCACATAGGTGATCAGCAACAGCACCACGATCTCGGCCGCGATAAAGGGCAGGATCGCCCAACTGAGCCGCGCCAGACTGACGTTTGAAATCCCGCAGGCGGCAAATAGCACCAGCCCGAAGGGTGGCGAGGCCAGTCCGATGGTCAGGTTGGTGCAGGTGATCAGGCCGAAATGGATCGGGTCCACCCCGTACTGATAGGCGATCGGCGCCAGCAGCGGCCCCAGCACGATGATGGCGAACCCCATGTCCAGGAACATCCCGATGATCAGGAACAGGACGTTCACCAGCAGCAGGAACACATATTTGTTCGCGGTCAGCGTCACGAACAGCAGCGTCACATGCTCGACCAGATTGTAATAGCTCACCAGCCAGCTGAAGGTCTTGGCGCAGGCCATCAGGAACATGATCATCGCCGTCGCCCGCACCGTGTGCCGCAGGATCGGCACGATGTCCGACAGCTTGAGGCTGCGGTAGAACAGAAATCCGACCGCGAGCCCGTACATCACCGCCACGGCCGAGGCCTGGGTCGGGCTGAAGAACCCGCCGAGGATGCCGCCCATGATCAGCGCCGGCAGCAGCAACGCGGGAATGCCGTGAACCACCGCCAGCAGCAGCCGCAGGACGCCGACGAACGGCGCGCGCTCTCCATAGCCCTTGCGGACCGCGATGATATAGGCGGTCATCATCAGGGCGATCGCCACCAGGATCCCCGGCAGCATGCCCGCCAGGAACAGCCCGGCGATCGACACGTTCATCACCGACGCATAGACCAGCATCGGAATGCTGGGCGGGATGATCGGCCCGATCACCGAACTCGCGGCGGTGACGGCAGCGCTGTACTCCTCACTGTAGCCGTTTTCCTTCATCGCGGGGATCATGATCCCGCCGACCGCGACGGTGTCGGACACCGCCGAGCCGGTGATGCCGGCAAAAAACATACTGGCGACGATATTGGTATGGGCGAGCCCGCCCCGGATCCAGCCGACCAGCGATCCGGCCAGCGTCATCAGCTTGTCGGTGATGCCGGCCCGGTTCATGATCTCGCCGGCCATGATGAAGAAGGGGATCGCCAGCAGCAGCAGGTTCTCGGTGCTCGAGAACATCCGCTGGGGAATTTGCAGAAACAGGCGCGGATCGCCGATGTCGACATAGACAAAGACGGTCATCAGCACGAGGCAGAACGCGATGGGCACCCCGAGCAGCAGCATCGGGACGAAACTGCCAAAAATAATTCCGATCACAGGTCAACTCCGACGGTTTGCATGTCTTCTTGCATGACGTTCGCCGGCGTCCTCGGATCGGGAAGCGCGGCGCCAATACTGAACAGCCCCAGCAGCGCGCCGCCGACCGGAACCGAGAGGTAGTAGTAGAACAGGTTGATATCGAGATAGAGCGAGGTCTGGTAACGGCCGACGAACAGCGCCATCTTGACCCCGTAATAGACCATGACCCAGACGATGATCAGCGCCAGCGCGGCATAGACGATCCGCAGCACCCACTGAAGATACGGTCCCAGAAGATCATAGATCATCTCGACCCCGATGTGCCCGCCGCGCCGCGCGATGATGCCGGCGCCGATGAAGATGGCCCAGGCGAACAGCAGGTTGTTGACCTCTTCGATCCAGATCAGGGAATTGCCGACAACCTGATCGACAATGATCCCGGTCGCCGTATTCACGAACAGCAGACCGGTCAGGATCATGGCGACTGCCATGCTGGCCTTTTCCAGCAGATCGAGAAAGGCCTGATATGCGATCAGCAGCTTGTTCATTTCGACGCTCTCCTTGTCGCCGCGGGCCGGATGCCCACGAGGGGTCCGCCCAGACTGGCGGACCTCGGTGAAAACGGGCAATCCGGGGGGACTTCTGTACGCTCCGATACGGGCGGGGGCCGAACCTGCGGGCGGGTGACGCGCAATCTCGCAGTCAGCCCACCCTTCGCGGTGCCGGCACCCGCACTGCCGGGGCCTTACTGCTCTGCCTCGGCTGCCTTGGACGCGGCGAGGATCTTGTCCACCCACTGCTGACCTTCATCGCCGATCTTGCGGACGATGGTGTCGACGTAGGGCTGCTGTCCCAGCGCGCGGAACTCTTCGATCTCGGCATCCGTGGGGTAGTAGAAGGTTGCCCCTTCGGCCTCCATCGCCGCCTTCACCACCAGCGAGCTGAGCAGCGACTGGGCATTGCCGACGCGGCCGCAGAGATCGCCGGCCTGCAGGATCAGCGTCTGGTTCTCCGGCGTGAGCGACTGAAAGAACTCTTCGTTGATCAGGATCGGATGCAGGTTGTAGCTGTGCCGCGTGACGGTGACATAGGGGTTCACCTCATACAGTTTCTTCGAATACATCGAATAGAGCTCGGTATCGTGCCCCTCGGCCATGCCCGATTGCAGCGAGGTGTAAAGCTCGCTCCAGGTGATGGTCACGGTATTGGCGCCCCAGCCGCGGAACATCGCCAGCAGACCGGGATTTTCCGGCACGCGCATCTTCATGCCTTGCAGATCCGCCGGGCTGTGGACCGGCTTTTCCGAATAGATGTTGCGGAAGCCCGCCCCTTCGGGCCAGGCCAGAACGCGAAGCCCGGTCTTCTTGAGAAAGGAGGCGGCCAGTTCATCTCCAAGCGGACCATCCATCACCTTCCACGCGGTCAGGCTGTCCCGGAACACATAAGGGATCTGGGTGACGCTGATCTCCGGCGCGAAGGGCACCATGATCGAGGTATAGGCGCCGACCATCTGGATCACGCCGGTCTGCGCCGATTCGATCATCGTGCGGGCGTTGCCGAGCGCACCGTCCGGGTGCACCTCGAGCTGAAGCCCGCCCGCCGAGGCCACCTCGAGGTAATTCTTCATCGCCGCGACACAGGCGGTCCGCCCCGAGCCGGGCAGGCGCAGGTCGCCTTCGGAGCTGTGCCCGAGCTTGATCACGATCGGCTCCGCAACCGCGGCCCCAACCATGGACCCCAAGGCCATCGACGCCCCCAGCGCGAATGCTGCAAGTTTGTTCATTTGTTTCCTCCCTGTCCCATTTCCTCCTCATGACGAGCGGTCACTGGCAGCGCCCGGCCCGGCATGATCTATCCCAGCGGCCTGGAACGACTTGCCGCTTTTGAAACGTTATTTTAAAAATATTCACCTGTCGATAGTTTTGCGCCATCCGGCCGCAGGCGGCCACACCGAATATAGGCGCCGCGAGCCATCGAGAGCAGATAGATTACATGGAAACAGGGGCTTATCGGCATGGGGCGATCTCAGCTTCGATCCAGGCCGGAGGCGGAACCGGCACCTTTGATCCGGATTTCCCGTGTCAGAGGGTCACGAACGCCGCCATCGCAACCCCCGTCCCGGCCCAAAAGCGGCCCGCCCGGACCCGGCGGGCGCAAAAGAAACAGGCCCCGATTCCGGGGCCTGTTGTCTGATCTCGGATCCGTCGTTGGTTCAGGCCGGGGCCTTGTCGAACCAACGGTGTCCCGGCGCCGCCGCGAGCAGCGCCCGCGTGTATTCGTGCTGGGGATTGGCGAACACCTCGGCGGTCGGGCCGCTTTCGACCACCACGCCCTTGCGCATGACCATGATCCGGTCACAGATCTGCGCCGCGACCCGCAGGTCATGGGTGATGAAGAGCATGGCCAGATCGAACTTGTCCTTGACGTCGTCCAGCAGGTCGAGCACCTGCGCCTGCACCGACACATCCAGTGCCGACACCGCCTCGTCTGCGATCAGCACGGTCGGCTCCATCGCCAGGGCGCGCGCGATGCAGATCCGCTGGCGCTGGCCGCCCGAGAACTGGTGCGGGAACCGCTCCAGCGCCTCCGGCGCCAGGCCCACAATCGACATCAGCCGCTGGGCCCGCTCCATCGCCTCTTTCGGATCGAGGCCGAAATTGACCGGGCCCTCGACGATCGACTGCCCGACGGTGCGACGCGGATTGAGCGACCGGTACGGATCCTGGAACACGATCTGGATGTCGCGCCGGTGCGGACGCAGCCGGTCTTCTCTCAGCGTTGCGATGTCGGTATCGCCGACCAGGACCTCGCCCGAGGTCGGATCGATCAGCCGCATGACACAGCGCGCGACCGTGGATTTGCCGGAGCCGGATTCGCCGACGATACCCAGCGTCTCGCCCCGGCGGACGACGAAATTGACGTCGTCGACGGCATGGACGACACGGCCCTTGCCGAACATCCCCTTGTTGCCATAGAGCTTGTCGAGGTGATTGGCCGAGAGCGCCGGCACCCCGGTCGCCTCTTCGCGCCTGGGCGGGTCCATCGAGGGCACCGCGCCGATCAGCATTTTGGTATAGGGGTGCTGGGGCGCGCCGAGAACCTGATCGACCGGACCCTGTTCCACGATCTCGCCGTTCTGCATGACGATCACCCGATCGGCGATGTCCGCGACGACGCCGAAATCGTGGGTGATGAACAACACGCCCATGCCGCGCCGCTCCTGCAGCTCCTTGATCAGCAAAAGGATCTGCGCCTGCGTGGTCACATCGAGCGCGGTTGTCGGTTCGTCCGCGATCAGCAGCACCGGTTCCAGAACCAGCGCCAGGGCGATGACGATCCGCTGCCGCTGGCCGCCGGAAAGCTGGTGCGGATAGGACCGGTACATCTTTTCAGGGTCCGGCAAATGCACGTCCGTCATCGCCTGGATCACCTTGGCCTTGCGCTCAGATGCCGACAGGCTGGTATGAATTTCCAGGATCTCGCCGATCTGATCGCCGACCGAGACCACCGGGTTCAGCGCCGTCATCGGCTCCTGAAAAATCATCGCCATCTTTTCGCCGCGCAGGCGCCGGATCTGGGCGTCCGAGGCGGTCAGGACGTTCTGTCCCTGCAACAGGATTTCCCCCGCCACCGGCGTCAGCGCCCTTTTGTCGTGCAGACCCATGACCGTGAACGAGGTCACCGATTTGCCCGAGCCGGACTCGCCAACCACGCAGACGATTTCACCGGCATTGACCTCGAAGGTGATGTCCTTGATCGCAAAGGGGCGGTCGGCCTGCGGCGGCAAGCTCACCGACAGGTCCCTGATTTCGAGAATGGCTGTCATCGCATGTTCCTCGCGATGCGCGGATCAAGCGAATCCCGCAGCCCGTCACCGACGATATTGACCGCCAGAACGGTCACGGCCAGCGCGGCGCCGGGAAAGAAGATGATCCACGGTGTCAGTTGGAAGAAGGTTCGGCCCTCGGACATGATATTGCCCCAGGACGGGATCTCCGGCGGGATACCGGCGCCGAGAAAGCCCAGGATCGCCTCGGTCAGCATCGCCGAGCCGCAGACATAGGTCGCCTGCACGATCAGCGGCGCGATTGTATTGGGCAGCACGTGGCGCACCATGATCGGCCAGGTACGGGTTCCGACCGAGATCGCCGCCTCGACATAGGGCTCTTCGCGCACGGTCAGCACCACCGAGCGGACCAGACGCACCACCCTCGGGATCTCGGGGATGACGATGGCGATGACCACGGTGGTCAGCGTCGCGCCGGAAAGCGAGATCAGCGCGATCGCCAGAAGGATCGCCGGGATCGACATCAGCCCGTCCATCACCCGCATGATGACAGCGTCCATGTAGCGGAAATACCCCGCCACCAGCCCGGTGAAGAGGCCGATCACGATCGAGACCACCGCCACGGCGATCCCGATGGTAAGCGAGATACGGGCGCCGTTCACCACCCGGCTGAACACGTCGCGGCCCAGTTGGTCGGTGCCGAAGAATCCGTATTCTCCCGGCGGCTTCAGCCGCGAGATCGGGTTGATCTTCATCGGATCGATGGTGAAGAACCCGCCGAGCACGGCGATCACCACGATGATCACAAGCAGCAGCCCGCCCCAGAACACCGAGCGGTTCTTGAGCGCGATCCGCCAGATGCTGACCTGGCTTTTGTCGGCTTCGGTCTGTATTGCGATTTCGGCCATCAGTAGCGGATCCTCGGGTCAAGAAGAGAATAGCTGAGGTCGATCAGCAGATTGAGCAGGATGTAGACGAAGCTGAAGAACAGGATCAGCCCTTGGATGATCGGGTAATCCCGCGCCAGCACCGCGTCGAGGACAAGGCGCCCCAGGCCGGGGATGTTGAAGACGCTTTCGGTCACCACCACGCCGCCGATCAGCAGCGCGATGCCGATGCCGATGACCGTGATGATCGGTACGGCCGCGTTGCGCAGCGCGTGGCGCAGCAGCACCTTGAACTCGCTCTGCCCCTTGGAGCGCGCGGTACGGACGTAATCCTCTTCCAGCACCTCGATCACCGAAGCACGGGTCATCCGCGCGATCAGCGCGATGAAGATCACGCTCAGCGTCAGCGTCGGCAGCGTGATATGCGCCAGGAATGGGCCGATCCCCTCGGTGAAGGGCGAGCGGTAGCCCTGCACCGGCAAGAGCTTGAGATTCAGCGACAGGACATAGATCAGCACATAGCCCAGAACGAAGACCGGCACCGAAAAGCCGCCGACCGAGAACAACATGACCACCCGGTCGACCCAGCTCCCGGCGCGATAGGCCGCCAGCGTGCCCAGCGGCACCGCGACAAACACCGAAAACAGGATCGTTGTCAGCGCCAGCAGCATCGTCGGTTCGATCCGCTGGGCGATCAGTTCGGCCACCGGCTTGTTCGAAAAGATCGACGTGCCCAGGTCGCCCTGCACGAGTTGACCCAGCCATTTCGTGAACTGGACCACGATCGGCTCGGACAGCCCCAACTGTTCCCGGATCCGTTCGACATCCTCGGCGGTGGCATAGTCCCCCGCGATGACCGCCGCCGGATCGCCCGGAGACAGTCGCAGCATCAGAAAGACGAAGAGCGCCACCACGACCATCACGGGAATGGTCATGAGAATACGCTTGATGATGTAGAAAAGCATGCTTGGTGCCCCAATTCTTTGTCCCGACGCGGGGGGGCGTCCCCCGCGTCGGGACGTTCTTCACGGTCTTATTCGACCGACATGTTCCAGAAGAACTGGACCGGCGACTTGATCAGGCCCTTGACGTTGTTGCGATAGGCCACCGGGGTAAAGAACTGCCCCAGTTCGCCCGACGCGCCGATCGCCCAGAGCCGTTCCTGCACCTTGGTGGCTGCGGCCTTCTTCTCTTCAAGCGAGCTCGCCTGCGAGAACGCCTTGCGCGCCGTCTCCAGCTCGGCGTCTTCGGCCCAGCCGAACCAGCCCTTGTCCGGGCTGCCCGAGAAGGCGATCGACATCGGATCGATCACGTCGGCACCGATCCACCAGGTGTGGAACATGTTCCAGCCGCCCTCGCCCACCGGGTCACGCAGCGCCCGGCGCGAGGTCAGGGTCGACCAGTCCATCGCCTCGAGTTTGACGGTGAACCCCGCATCGCGCAGCTTTTCGGCAGTCACCAGCGAGAAGGCCGAAAGCACCGAAATATCGGTCGGCTGCATGATCACGACCGGCGTGCCGTCGTAACCGGTCTTTGCCAGCGCGGCCTTGGCGGCTTCGGTATCACCGGTGGCCATCAGATCGGAGCCGGCGTCGTTCTCAAGCGGCGTGCCGCAGGGATAGACCGAATAGCAGGTCTTCCAGTATGCCGAGTCGCCGATACCGGCGGCCAGGTAGTCCTCTTGCTTCATGGCCATGATCGCGGCCCGGCGCACATCCGCGTCGTCGAACGGCGGCAGCGTGTGGTTGAACCGGGCAAAGCCGATGCTGCCCAGCGGGTCGTTCACCTCGACGGTGATGTCCGGGTTCGACGCCAGGATCGGGGCAAGATCCGGGGCCGGAGCCTCGTAATAGTCGACCTCACCGGCCATCAGCGCATTCATCGCCGTGGTGGCATCGGGGAAATACTGCCAGATCACCTTGTCGACCTTGGCGATCTTGCCGCCGGCGGCAGCCGAGACCGGCTCGTCGCGCGGCACATAATCCGCGAACTTGGTGTAGACGACCGTGGACCCGGGCACCCATTCATCGGCCTGGAACACGAAGGGACCGGAACCGATATACTCGGAAATCTGCTCGAACGGGTCGGTTTCGGCGATCCGCTTGGGCATGATGAAGGGCACGTTGGACGAGATCTTGCCAATCGATTCCAGCACCAGGCCATAGGGCTCCTTCAGGGTCATGACGACGGTCTTAGCGTCCGGCGCCTCCAGCGTGTCGATCACACCGAACAGCTGCTGGCCCATGCCGTCACGGGCGCCCCAGCGCGTCAGCGAGGCAACGACGTCCTCGCCGGTGACCGGCGCGCCATCATGGAATTTCAACCCGTCGCGCAAGACAAAGGTCCAGACCAGACCGTCATCGGACGTGGTCCAGGTGTCGACCATCTGCGGCTGCGGCTTGAAGCTCTCGTCCATCGCGAACAGCGTGTCGTAGATCATGTAGCCGTGGTTGCGTGATATATAGGCGGTGGTCCAGATCGGATCGAGGTTCTTCAGATCCGCATGGGGGATGACCCGCATGACTGTCTCTGCCGTCGCCTGCGAGGCCAGCGACGTTGCCGCCAGCGGCATCGCGACGGCGGCGGCCATCAACGCGCGTCGCGTAATTTTTCCGAAACTTGAATACATGAATGACTCCCTGTCATATTTGCCGGACTAACGGGCCGGCGTCCTGTTGATTTTCATTGAAGTTTCAATTGTAAGAGCACAGCCTGTCAAGCAATGGCTCCCATGTTCCGTTGGGCGGGACTTCTTACGGCAGGATACGCACATAATATGATCGTGCATATATTTTCCTTCGTGACAATGGCGCAGCGCGTCCGATGTCACGCCCCGGGTTCCAACCACGCCTCCTTTTTCACTCCCCAAAGCACTGAGACCGTTCAATGACCCGCATCGCCATCGCCGGCTTACAGCACGAAACGAACACCTTTGCTCCGGATGAGACCACTCTTTCGGATTTCCAGCGCCAGGGCGCCTGGCCCGCGCTGACCCGGGGGGCTGACATCTTTCAGGTCTTCGACGGGCTCAACATCCCGATCGCCGGTTTCATCGACACCTGCGACCACGACATGATCCCGATTCTCTGGGCGATGGCCGAGCCGGGTGGTTATGTCACCGACGAGGCCTTTGACACCATCACCGGCGAAATCGTCGAGGGCATCGTCGCGGCGCGGCCCGACGCCGCCTATCTGGACCTGCACGGCGCGATGGTGACCCGGCGTTATCCCGACGCCGAGGCCGAAATCCTGAACCGGATCCGGCAGGCGATGGGCCCCGACTTCCCGATCGCGGTCAGCCTGGACCTGCACGGCAACCTCAGCCCCGCCTTTTTCGAGGCGGCAACCGTGGTGACGATCTATCGAACCTATCCGCATACCGATTTCGCCCGGACCGGCGCCCGCGCCGCCGAGCTGCTCGACCGCGCGATGGCCGCGCCGCTCTTCGGCGCCTATCGGCAGGGTAATTACCTGACGCCGATCACCGCCCAGACGACCGAGTTCAGCCCGGCGAAAGACCTCTACGCGGCGCTGGACACACGCGGTGCGGTCTCGCTCGACCTCGCGCTGGGGTTCCCGCCCGCCGATATCCCCGACTGCGGCCCGTCGATCTTCGCCTATGCCGAGACCCAGGAGGCCGCCGATGCCGCGGCGGATGCAACCGCGGCCCATCTGGCCGAGGTGGAACCGCAGTTCGATGCGCGCCTTCTTCCCGCCGCAGAGGCGGTGGCACGGGCCATGGCCACCCCCGGCCCCGTCGTCATCGCCGATCCGCAGGACAATCCCGGTGCCGGCGGCACCGGCGACACCACGGGGATCCTCAGGGCGCTGATCGACGCGCAGGCCCCCGATGCCGTGCTGTCCATGCTGCAGGATCCCGAAACCGCCGCCGCCGCCCACGCCGCCGGGATCGGCGCGCGGATCGCGGTCCGGCTCGGCGGCGGTCACCGGCAATATTCCGAACCGCTGGAGGTCGATGTCATCGTCGAGACCTTGTCGGATGGGAAATTCCGCTGCTCCGGCCCCAGTTTTGGTGGCTCGGAGGCCGATCTGGGTCCGATCGCGGGACTGCGCATCGCCGGGACCGGAATTCGGGTGGTCGTCGGCACCGTACGGGCGCAGAATCTGGATCAGGAATTCTTCCGCGTCGCCGGAATCGAACCGTCCGAACACAGCATCATCTGCGTGAAAAGCGCGGTGCATTTCATGGCCGATTACAAGCGGATCACGCAAAACATCCTGTTCGCGGTCGCGCCGGGGGCCAACCCCTGTGACCTGCCCAGCCTGCCCTTCACCCGCCTGAGGCCCGGCCTGCGCCTCGACGCCGCCTGACGGCGGCGGCTTTCGTTCCGGGCGCAGCCATCCACAACGCGATTATCATTAGTCAATTAATATTGACTAATGTATCCGCCGTACCGGATACTCTGCCCGAACGGGCATCAGTGATCGGGGGGGCGCAGGCCTTGCAGAACGTGAAAACCACCGAAGAGGTCGCGCTTGGCATTCGCCGCCGGGTCTTTGAACATTCCATGCGCAACAATGGCGGCTATCTCAGCCAGGCCTGCTCGGCCGCGGAACAGCTCGCCTTTCTGTACAACGAGGCCCTGACCCTCGGGCAGCCGACACTGCCGATGATCCCGCGCCCGTTCGGCGGCGTGCCCTCGGCCGACAATCCGGACTATGTCACCGGGGCCGGCTACAATGGCCCGTTCGAGCCGCATTTCGACCGCCTCTTCATCGCCCCGGCCCATTACGCGCTGGTCGCCTATGCCGCCCTGATCGAGGTCGGCCGCATGGCGCCCGAGGGGCTGGAGATGTTCAATCAGGATGGCTCTTCGGTCGAGATGATCGGGGCCGAGCACAGCCCCGGCATGGAGGTGCACAACGGCACGCTGGGGATCGGGTTCTCGACCGGCGCGGGGCTGGCCTGGGGCCGCAAGCGCAAGGGTGAAAGCGGCAAGGTCTGCGTCTTCATGTCCGACGGCGAGGTGCAGGAGGGCCAGACCTGGGAGGCGGTGCAGGCCGCCGCCCATCATGGCATCGACAACCTCTGGGCCATCATGGACGTCAACCGCCAGCAATGCGACGGCGCGATGGACAGCGTGATGGAGGTGGGCGACATCTCCACCAAGCTGCGCGATTTCGGCGCCGTGGTGGTCGAGATCGACGCCCACGACATCGACGCGATGCGCCAGGCCAGGGCCGAACCGCATGAGGGCCGCCCGCTGATCATCCTCGCCCATTCCAGCCCGACCAAGGGTATGGATTTCCTGATGAAACGGTTCCCGCGCCTGCATTACGTGCGATTCAAGAGCGCCGAGGAACGCGACGAGATGAACACGGCAATCGCGGCCGAACTGGGCATCGCCCCGGTCGATCTGGGAGGGCACTGAGATGGAAATGGTCAACCGCCCCTATGCGGGCGCCTTCGAACGGTATGCTGTGCAACACCCCGAGGTGCTGTGTCTATCCGCCGACCTCACCTCGAGCTGCGAGATCGACGGCTTCCGCGACCGTCACCCGGATCAGTTCCTGTCCATGGGCATGGCCGAGCAGAACATGCTGTCTTTTGCCGGCGGACTCGGGCTGGCGGGGTTCCGCCCCTTTATCCACACCTTCGGGGTGTTCCTTTATCGCCGCCCCTATGACCAGCTGATGGCCTCGATCGCCTATCCGCGCCGCAAGGTGCGGCTGATGGGATTCCTGCCCGGCGTCACCACGCCCGGCGGCATGACCCACCAGGCGATCGAGGATATCTCGGTCCTGCGCACGATTCCGAACATGACCGTGCTGGAAACCGGCGACGCCACCGAGGTCGAAGGCATCGTCGAGGCCGCCGACAGCATCGACGGCCCGGTCTATTGCCGGGTGCTGCGCGGGTCGGTCCCGCGGCTGTTCGACACCCCCTTCAAGGTGGGCGAGATCCGGATCCTGTCCGAGGGGGACGACGTTCTTGTCATCACCGCCGGCATCACCACCGAAGAGGCGATCCGCGCCCGCGGCGCATTGGACAAGGCCGGCGTTTCGGTGCGCCACCTGCATTTGAGCACGCTGAAGCCCTTCGACGCCGAGGCGATCGTGGCCCATGCGGCCAGCGTGAAACATGGCGTCGTCACGCTGGAAAACCACCTGGTTGCGGGCGGCATCGGCAGCATGACGGCCGAGGCGATGGCCGAGGCGGGGTTGGGCAAGAAACTGGTGCGGCTGGGGCTGCGGGACACCTATGCCCATGGTGGCTCGCGCCCCTACCTGATGAACTACTATGGTCTGGACGCGCTGGCGCTGGTGCGCGGGATCGAACGGCTGACCGGCGAGGAAACCGGCATCGACGAGGACGCGTTGGACGCGGTCCGGGTCGAGGCGGTGCATTCCGCCGTCAAGGCCGAGGCGCTGTGATGACGCGGTTTTCCGTCACCTACCGGATCTTCGCCCCGGAACTGGCCGAGGCAAAGGTCCGCGCCGAGGCGATCGCGCTGGAACAGACCGTCGAGATCCCCCGGGACGTGGTCCCGGCAGGGTTCATCGAGGACGAGATCCTCGGCCGGGTGGAAGAGATCGGATCCGACGGCGACGGACAGTTCCGCGCCACCCTCTCCTACAGCCCGCACAGCGCGGGTTTCGAGATCGCGCAGTTCTTCAACGTGATCTTCGGCAATTCCTCGATCCAGCGGGGGCTGCGGGTGGTCGGCATCGAGCCAGGTGAGGAGATGGCCCGGCGCCATCCCGGCCCCCGGTTCGGGATCGACGGCGTACGCGCGCTCTGCGGGCGCCCCGCGGGCGGCCTGATCGCCCCGGTGCTGAAGCCGCAGGGGCTGGACGCCGACGATCTGGCGCGGATCGGCTATCTTTGCGCCCGCGGCGGCGCCGATATCGTCAAGGAGGACCACGGGCTGATGGATCAGCCGATGGCGCCGTTCCGCGAAAGGGTCGAAAAGACCGCCGCCGCCGTCACCCGCGCGAATGCCGAGACCGGCGGCCGGGCGCTGTATTTCCCGACGCTTGCCGGGCAGCCGGACCAGTTGGAGGGCAACATCCGCTTTGCCCGCGATGCCGGGGCGGACGGGTTGCTGGTCCTGCCGGGACTGCTGGGCTTTGGCACTGTCTCGCGCATTGCCCGCGACAGGGAACTGAACATGCCGGTGATGACGCATCCCAGCTTTCTGGGCCCCTATGTGCTGTCCCCGGATACCGGATTCGATCACGGGGTGATGTTCGGAACGCTGCAACGCATCGCCGGCGCCGACATCTCGGTGTTCCCCAATGTGGGCGGGCGGTTCGGGTTCAGCCACGCTGAATGCGCCGGGATCGCGCACGCCTGCCGCGACGGCGCCGGGCCGGGCCGGCCGATGTTGCCCAGTCCCGGCGGCGGCATGAGCGTTGATCGTGCCGCCGATATGGCGGCGATGTATGGCGATGACGTTGTGTATCTGCTGGGGGGCAGCCTGCTGCGCCTTGGTGAGCGGATCGGCGAGGGTATTGCCGCGATGCGCGCGGCGCTGGATGCCGTTCGGGCCGCAGAAGCCTGAGAGCTGACCTTCCTTCGGTCGACTGGACCGGCCCGCTTCGGGCCGGTCCTCTTTTTCACAGAATGACCCCTTTGCGCAGGATGAAGCAGCCAAAGGCGCGGGTCTCGGTGCAGCGCAGCACCGCATAGGCCTGCGCCGCGCGCTGGTAAAAGGCGCTGCGGGCAATGCTGCCGATGTCGCAGCTGTCGGACGGATCGGCCTGTATTGCCGCGATGGCCTCACGGTGAACCGCCTCGGGCACCGGACCCTGGCCGTCGACCTCCATCCACAGGGCGCCTTCCGGGGCGAAGGAATCCAGCGGCATGAGCGCGGTGACCAGTTCGATCGCCTGCGGCGCAGAGAACCCGGGCAGCTCGATCATTCGCCCGCTGTGGGTGCGGGAGGCGGTGCTGTGGGCCGGAAAGTTGCAGTCCACGACCGCCAGTTCGTCGCCATGGCCCATCCGCATCAGCGTATCGAGCAGGTCGGCGGGCATACGTGGGTCTATACCCTTGAGCATGTGTTGATCTCCTTGCGGGCAACCGGACAAGGAAACGGGGCCGAGGCATGTGCCCCGGCCCCGTCAATGTCCGTGAGTGAGTGGTCGGTCCCTTAGCGCGCCGGAAGCGGCATCCAGTCCGGCACCGCGACATCGGCATGGGCAAAGGCGGGCGCCTTCTTGCCCAGGTCCTCCATGTTCTTGATGTCGAGATCGTTCAGCATCGCCTGGGTGATCAGGGTCGGCGGCACGATGACGTTGTGGCCCGGATCCTCGCCCGCCAGCAGCATCGCCAGCGCGCGCACCGACACCTCGCCCACCACGGCGGGGTTGGTTGCGGCGGTGGCTTTCCAGGCCGAGCCGGCCTCGCGCATGGCGGCGATGTCAGCGGTCGAGACGTCGGCCGAGTAGATCGACACCTGACTGGTCATGCCGGCCTCGTCCACGGCGATCTTCACGCCCTTGGCGAACTCGTCATAGGGGGCAAACATCACGGTGATGCTGGGGTTGGCCGAGAGCACCGAGCGCGCCTGGTTGGCGACCGAGTTGGCGATCGGGTTGTCGAGGGTGCCAAATTCGGCGACCTGCTTGATGCCGGGGTTGGCGGCCTTGACCTTGACCCAAGTCTCGTCGCGGCGATCGAGCGGCGCGATGCCCGGAACATAGACATAGCCGGCGGTGAATTCGGTGCCGTTGTCCTCCACCGCCTGTTCCAGCGCCAGGCGGGCCAGGTCGCGGTCCGACTGTTCGATCTGCGGGATGGCGTCGTTCTCGACGTTGACGTCGAAGGCCACCACCTTGATGCCGGCCTCGACCGCGCGTTGCGCGGCGGCCTGCATGGATTCGGTCAGCCCGTGCTGGATGATGATGCCATCCACGCCGAGGGCGATGGCCTGGTCGACCATGTCGGCCTGCAACGCCGCATCCTGACGGCTGTCGAAAACGCGCAGATCAACGCCGATTGCGGCGGCCTGCTTCTCCACGCCCGAAAGATAGGCCTGGAAGAAATCGCCGGTGGACAGATAGCGCACCAGCGCGACCTTCACATCGCCCGGGTTGTCCAGCGGCGCGGGCATATCTGCCGCCCAGCCCAGCCCGGGCAGCATCGCCGCCGCCCCGATTAGTCCTGCAAACACACGTCTGGTAATCATGGTTTCCTCCCTTTTTATGCGGTCCTGGTTTGATCAGCCGCGCCCCCGGCCTCCTCTGCCCGACAGCGCGAAGGTAAAGACAAGCGCGATCACGAGAACCCCGCCCTTGATGAAATCCTGGGTGTAGTAAGGCGCGTTCATCATCGTCAGCCCCTGCAGCAGGATGCCGACGAAAAGCGCGCCGATGGCGGTGCCGAAGGCATTGGGTTTCGACGCGCCCAGCACCGCAAAGCCGATCAGCGCCGCGGCGACCGAATCCAGCAGCAGGTTGTTGCCCGAGGCCACGTCGCCCCGCCCCAGACGCGCCGCCAGCAGGATCCCCCCCACCGAGGCGAGCGTGCCGGAGATCATGTAGGCCGCGATCTTGTAGCGATTGACGTTGGCCCCGGCGAGGCTGGCCGCCTGCGCGTTCGAGCCGATTGCATACATCAGCCGTCCATGCCGGGTCAGTTCCAGAAACACCCAGACCAGAACGGCGATCACGACCAGAAACACCACGGACAGCGGCAGCAGATCCGGCACGATCAGGTCCAGCCGGTGGCGGCCCAGCATCAGAAAACCCGGTGAAAAGATGCCGGCGGCGGTGCTGCCATCGGGCAGCGCCATGCCGGTCGATATCGAGCGCCCCTCGGTCGGGATCCGCTGCAATCCGACCAGCAGGAACATCATGCCCAGCGTGGCCAGAAGATCGGGGATCCTGGCCTTGACGATCAACAGGCCATTGACCAGCCCCACGGCCGCCCCCATCAGCAGACACAGCACCACCGCCATGCCCGCGCTCATCTCCCACACGACCATGACATAGGCCGACAGCATCAGCGCCGAGGTCGCCACCGCGCCGATCGACAGATCAAAGCCGCCGACGACAAGTGTCGCGGTCACGCCCAGCGCCAGAATGCCGGTGATGGCGACCGATTGCAGGATGAAGACCGCACTGAAGGGCGACAAAAACCCCTCGGCGTTGAGGCCGAACACGACGATCAGCGCGGCCATCAACAGCAGAAATCCATATTTGATCGCGAAATCGATCAGGTGCGAGGTGTCCTTCATTTTATTGTCCTGCTGCGCGTGCTGGTTCCGCGTCGACCACCTGGGCCATGATCGCGGACACGTCTATGTTTTCATTTCGGTGCTCGCCGACGATCGAATGCTCGCTCATCACGAGGACGCGGTCGGCGATTTCCAGGGCCTCGTCGAGTTCGGCGACGAAAACGATCGTGGCGCGATGTGCGGAGGTTTCGCGAATCTTGTGGCCGATGTCGCGGCGGGCCTGGATGTCGACGCCCTGAAACGGTTCGTCCAGGATCAGCAGGCGCGCCGCCTCGGCCATCCAGCGCGCAACCATCACCTTTTGCTGGTTGCCCCCGGACAGGGTCAGGATGCCGTCGGACGGGTTTTGACATACGATCCCCATGGTGCCGATCATGCGTCCGGCGGTCGCGCGCTCGGACCGGAAGGACAAAAAGGACAGCCGGCTGTGCCGCGCAATGAACGGCAGCGTCAGGTTCCGGGTGATGTCGAAATCCGCCACCACCGCGTTGATCAGCCGGTCCTTGGGGCACAGAAAGACGCCCGCGTCGATGGCCGCCCGGGCGCTGGCCGGGGCATGCGGCCCGCCGTCCAGCCTCATGGTCCCGGATACCGGCGCCGCGAGCCCGAACAGCGCCCCGGCGAAATCAGACTTGCCGCTGCCGACCAACCCGGTGATGGCGATCACCTCGTTTTCCCGCGCCTCGAGCGAGAACGGCCGCGCGCCGTCGCGCAGGACAAGATCCCGCACCTCCAGGACCGGGCGTCCAGGCTGCGGAATGGCGATGTCGACCTCGGTGATCTCATGGCCGAGCATGGCGCGGACCGAGCCGGAGTAATCCAGAGGCGCGTCCTCGAAGACGCCGGAAATCGCCCCGTCGCGCATCGACACGATCCGGTCCGCGAGCCGGCGGATATCGGACATGCGATGCGAGATATAAAGGATCGCAACCCCGCGATCACGCAATTGCTCCACCAGATCGAACAGACGGTCCGCCTCGACCGCCGACAGCGACGAGGTCGGCTCATCCAGGATCAGCAGCCTTGGCTCATGCGCCATCGCCCGAGCGATCGACACCAGTTGGCGGTCGGCCAGAGACAGGTCCGAAACCTGCCGCCTGACGTCGATCTCGAGGCCGACGGCCGCCGCGATCTGTCTTGCGCGCGCACGCATCTGGCCGCGCCTCAGAAACACGCCCCCGCCCCCGGCCAGCGAGTCGAGCACAAGGTTCGAGACCACATCGAGATCGGGCACGACGCCGTCGTTGATGTTCTGGTGCACCGTCACCACGCCGGCGCGCAGCGCGTCCGAGGGCGAGTTGGCGACAAGCGGTGCCCCGCCCAGCGTGATCTCGCCGGAATCGGCGGCATGAACGCCGCACAGGATCTTGACCAGGGTGGATTTGCCGGCGCCGTTCGCCCCCATCAGGACGGTCACCTGCCCGGCGGGAATCTCCAGGTCGACCCCCCGCAGCACCTGGTTGCGACCAAAGGCCTTGTGCAGACCGGAAAGCCGGATTGCCTGATCGCTCACGTTACTTTTCTCCTCCGTTGAGGCAGATGCTACGCCTCGAAACTTTCATATGTCAATATAATTTGACAATTGCATCACGACGCGGAATTCTACCTTGCGAAGGTGCCGCCTCCGGGCATTCCGCACCCTGCCAAGCAAGAGGAGGAGAGCCGTGACGACCCAGGAATTCCAAGCCCTGAGCCCGGCGACCCTGGCCGGGAGGCTGGGACAGATCGACGCCGTCCGCACCCGTCTGGGCGACCCGCAGGAGTGGCGCATGCGGGAGGTTGGCGATGGCAATCTCAATCTGGTGTTCATCGTCGACGGCCCCGGCGGCAGCGTCGTGGTGAAACAGGCCCTGCCCTATGTCCGCCTTGTCGGAGAAAGCTGGCCGCTGCCGCTGAAACGGGCTTTTTTCGAGTACAACGCCCTGACCCGCCAGAACCGGCGCGACCCCGGTTCGGTGCCCGAGATCTATTACTTCGACGAGGGTCAGGCGATCATCGCCATGGAGTTTCTCAGCCCGCACGTGATCCTGCGCAAGAGCCTGATGGCAGGAACGCGCCACGCGGGCCTTGGCGGTTTTCTCGGCCGCTTCTGCGCCCGCACGCTGTTCCGTGGCTCGGACCTGTCGCTGCCGACGGCCGAGCGCAAGGCCGATCTGGCCCTCTTCGCCGGCAACGTCGAGCTTTGCGACATTACCGAAAACCTGGTGTTCTCGGACCCCTATTTCGCGGCCGAGCTGAACCGGCACACACCGCAGCTTGACCCGATCGTCACCGCCCTGCGCGCCGACACCGACCTGAAGATCGCCGCCCAGCACCTCAAGATGACCTTTGCCAATAACGCCGAGACCTTGCTGCATGGCGATCTGCACACCGGCTCGGTCATGGTGACCGGAGACGAGGCCCGCGTGATCGACCCCGAATTCGCCACCTACGGGCCGATGGGGTTCGACATCGGCATGCTGATCGCGAATTTCCTGATGGCCTATTGCGCCCAGCCCGGCCACGCCGAGGCGCCGGGTGCGCGCGCGGAGTATCAGGAGTGGATCCTGTCGGTGGTGGACGAGATCTGGACCAGCTTCACCGCCGAGTTCACCCGTCTGTGGCGCAGCGAGCGCACCGGCATCCTCTATCAGGCCAGCCTGTTCGAGGATCAGGGCCACGGTCTGGCCTCGGAGCAGGCCCGGATCGAGCGGCTGGCCGCGATCTGGCGCGACTGCCTTGGCTTTTGCGGCATCGAGATTCACCGCCGCACGCTCGGGCTGGCCCATATCGCGGAATATGACGAGATCGCCGACGACGCGGCGCGGGCCGCCTGCGAGGCGCGCGGCCTGATGCTGGGCCGGACGCTGGCCGTCGCGCGCGCACAGTTCACCGGCATGGAAGAGGTGCTCGATCTCGCCCGCCGGACCAATCAAGAGGACTACCTATGAAAATCGACGGCACCCATTACCGCTCCATCTGGCGTGAGCCCTCGGGCGAGGTGCGCATCATCGACCAGCGCTGGCTGCCACATGAGCTGCGCATCGTGCCGCTGGTCACGCGGGCGGACTTTGCCGACGCGATCCGCGACATGTGGGTGCGCGGCGCGCCTTTGATCGGCGCGACGGCGGCCTATGGCGTGGCGGTGCAGATGGCGGCCGACCCGTCGGACGCCTCGCTGCGCGAAACCTATGACCTGCTGCACGAGACCCGCCCCACGGCGATCAACCTGAAATGGGCGCTCGACGAGATGACCCGCGCGCTGCACCCGCTGCGGCCGGAGCTGCGCGCAGACGCCGCCTTTGCCCGCGCCGCGGAGATCTGCGACGAGGATGTCGAGATCAACCGGCGGATCGGCCTGCACGGGCTGGAAATCATCCGCGAGATCGCGGCGAAGAAGGGCGGCGGCAGGGTCAACCTGCTGACCCATTGCAATGCCGGCTGGCTCGCCACCGTCGATTGGGGCACCGCGACCTCGCCGATCTACCACGCGCTCGAGAACGGTATCGACGTGCATGTCTTCGTGGACGAAACCCGGCCCCGCAACCAGGGCGCGCAGCTGACCAGCTGGGAGCTGAACAGTCACGGCGTCAGCCACGATCTGATCGTGGACAATGCCGGTGGCCATCTGATGCAGCACGGCGAGATCGATCTGGTGATCGTCGGCACCGACCGCACCACCGCCAGCGGCGACGTCTGCAACAAGATCGGAACCTATCTCAAGGCGCTGGCGGCCCGGGCCAACGACGTGCCCTTCTATGTCGCCCTGCCCTCGCCCACGATCGACTGGACCGTATCCGACGGTCTCAGGGAAATCCCGATCGAGGAACGCAACGGCGAGGAGGTCACCCATGTGCAGGGCCGCGACGCCGAGGGGCGGATCGTCTCGGTTCAGATCTCGCCCGATGGCACGCCGGCGCGCAATCCCGCCTTCGACGTGACCCCCGCCGATCTGGTCACCGGGCTGATCACCGAACGCGGCGTGGCCAGGGCCGATGCGGCGGCGTTGGCGGCGATGTTCCCCGACCTTGCCGGCCGCTGAGACGCACGGCCCTGAAACGTAAAAGACCCGGCCTGGCGCCGGGTCTTTTCCTTTTGGAGCTTGTCTTCGATCCGGGTCGGTCCGCCATACGGGCCATACGGGACCGGGCCGCCATTGGACGATTGCGCCGGTTCGCCCGGAGTCGGGCCAATGACGCCGCCGATCCGATCAATCCGCCGCCAGAAGCGCGTCGGCCACACTCAAACTCGTCACCAGATGAGTGACGTAGCCGCCCCGGATCGCGGCCAGCGATGCGGCCACCTTGTCCGTTCCGGGGGTGACAAGAATGCCCTGGTCCAGCCCGACCAGCCTGTCCAGCGGGATCCCGATCATCCGGTCTTCCAGCGGGCCGGCGATGGCCTGCCCCCCGGCGTCGATAAAGCGGCCGCACAGAACCCCGGTGGCGCCCTGAGCGACGTACCACTCCAATTCCTCCAGCGTCGCCAGCCCGCTGCCGACCACATGGCTGTCCGGCAGGCAGGTTCCGACGGAAAACAGAAACTTGTTGCAGGTCTCCAACCGCGCAAGCTGATTGTGGATGATCGGCTCGGCGCGGAGCGCCTCGGCCAGCGCGGCGCTGCTCAGGATCGCCGGGGCGTGCAGGTTGAAACAGCGCGCGCCCAGACGCTGGGCCAGGCGCGTCGAACAGGCCTCGGCGGTAAAGCCATAGGGCGTCGCCATCGAGCCCACCAGTTGCAGCACCGTCAGATCGTCGATCCGGGTCTCTTCCGCGGCCTGGGTCAGCTCGTAGATCGTTCGCCCCCAGGCAACGCCCAGGCGGTCGCCGCTTTCCAGCAGTTCGGGCAACCACTGCGCCGCCCCATGCGCGACGCGATAGAAACCGGTTTCCGCATCGGCGCCCTCGTCAGGAATGACATAGGCCGCGGTCAGGCCGAACCTTTTGCACAGCTCGACCGCCGCGCGATGGGTGGTAAAGGCCCGCGCGTGCAGCGTTATCCGGATGTGCCCGCGCTCGCGCGCCTCTTGCAGGTAGTTGACCACCGTTGCCCGAGAAATCTCCAGCCGGTCGGCGATCTCCTTCTGGTTCAGCCCTTCCTGGTAATACATCCAGGCCACCTCGATCACGACATTCTCACCGCTGATCCGCCCGGTTGTCCTGCGTTTGGTGCTGACCATCCGATTGCCTCATTTTATCTATGACAAACCATTCTGACTTTTGTATAAAACACAGCAGAAATCAAGGCACGGCTGCCAGCCCCGCCGTTCCGAAATCCGACCAGGAGTTTGCAGATGATCCCTAACAAATGGCAAGAGAGCATTGCCGCGGCCATGCAGGACCAGGCCGGCGACGACGCCGGCGCGCGGGAACTCGCCCTGCGCGTCTATACTTCCCGCCTGATCGGGTCGGACCCCGATCTGGTGATGCATGGCGGCGGCAACACCTCGGTGAAGCTGATCGCGCGTGACATCTACGGCGACGAGATCGACGTCATTCACATCAAGGGATCGGGCTGGGACCTGGAAACGATCGAGGCCGCCGGTCTGCCCGCGGTGCGCATGGCACCGCTGATGCGGCTGCGCGATCTGCCCAGCCTTTCCGACGAGGACATGGTGAATGTGCAGCGCTCGAACCTGCTCGATTCGACCGCGCCGAACCCGTCGGTCGAAACCCTGCTGCACGCCTATCTGCCGCATAAATACGTCGATCACACCCATGCGACCGCCTTCCTCGCGCTGGCCAACCTGCCTGAGGCCGAGGCCGCCACGCGGGAAATCTTCGGCGACAAGCTGGCGCTTGTGCCTTATGTGATGCCGGGCTTCGCGCTGGCCAAACTGGCCGCCGAAACCTACGAGGCGAACCCCGGGGCCGAGGGGCTGCTGCTGATCAACCACGGCCATTTCGCCTGGGGGCGGGACGCCAAGTCGTCCTATGACAAGATCATCGAACACACCAACATGGTCGAGGCCTGGCTGGCCGACCGCCGCCCCGAACCGCTGCGCCCCTCGGCGGCGCTGCCCGCCGCGGCGCGGGCCGAGGCGCTGGCCGCGCTGCGCGGCGCGATCGGCGCCCATCTGGCCACGGATCAGCCGATGCCGGTCTTTGACATCCGCGATGGGGCCGATGTGATGGGCTTTCTCGAACGCGACGATCTGGCGGCGCTGGCCAGCCGCGGCGTCGCCACCCCCGACCACGTGATCCGCACCAAGGCTCATCCGCTGGTGCTGACACAAGAGGAGGTCGCCGGCGGCGCCGATTCCATCGCCCCGGCCGTCGACCGTTTCGTGACCGGTTACACGGCCTATTTCGACCGTCAGGCCCCCCGTTTCGGCGGCGCCAAGACGATGCTGTCGCCGACGCCGAACCTGGCCTGGGTGGCCGGGCTGGGGCTGGTGGGCATCGGCGCCGACGCCAAGGCCGCGCGCATCGCCGCCGATATCGGCGAACAAAGCCAGCGGGTGATGCGCGACGGCGAGGCAAGCGGCGGCTTTCGCCCGATTGGCGAGGCCGACCTTTTCGACATGGAATACTGGTCGTTGGAACAGGCCAAGCTGGGCAAGGGCAAGCGCCCCGCGATGCAGGGCCGCGTCGTCATGGTGACCGGCGGCGCCGGCGCCATCGGTCTGGCCACGGCGCAGGCCTTTGCCGCCCGGGGCGCCACCCTGTTCCTGGTTGACCGGGACACGGATGCGCTGAGCGCCGCCATCGCCTCGCTTGGCCGCGATCACGGCGGCACCGCCCTGGACATCACCCGGCCCGGCGCGCCGTCCGAGGCGGTCGCGGCCTGCGTCAACCGCTTTGGCGGGCTGGATATCCTGGTGTCGAACGCCGGCGCGGCGATGACCGGCGATGTCGCCACCCTGCCCGACGAGACGCTGCGGGCCAGTTTCGAGCTGAACTTTTTTGCCCATCACGCCTTTGCCCAGACTGCGGTGGCGGTGTTCCGGGCGCAGCGGCGCGGCGGTCAGATCCTGTTCAACGTGTCGAAACAGGCGGTCAATCCGGGCAAGGGGTTCGCCGCCTATGGGCTGCCCAAGGCGACGACATTCTTTCTTCTGCGGCAACTGGCGCTGGAACTTGGCGGCGACGGCATCCGGGTGAACGGGGTCAACGCCGACCGCATCCGGTCGGGTCTGCTGACCCCGGAAATGATCGCGGCGCGCGCGGCGGCCCGCAAGGTGGACGAGGCGACCTATCTGGGCGGCAACCTGCTGGGCCGCGAAGTCGAGGCACACCATGTCGCCGAGGCCTTTGTCGCGCTGGCGCAATCCGAGCGCACCACCGCCCATGTGATGACCGTGGACGGCGGCAATATCGAGGCCGCCCTGCGCTGAGCGACTGACCCCGGGGTACGCCCGCCGCGTAAGATGCCCGGACCTCTTGCAGACCGCCGCGCCGGGGTTCAGCGCCCCGGGGCGGCAGGTCTGCCGACACCCGGCAATGTCATCGCCGCAGCCTGCCCTCCCGGCCGTTGGACACCCGACTTGAAACTCTCAATGGCGGAGGTTTGGTGCACCCAACTTCAATGCCCGGAACGTGAGAGACCTCCTTGGGGATTTCAGCGGGCATTCCCACTGAACTGCGCTAGAGTTGATCAATAATTGATGATACCCGCTTCGATGATTTGAGGCTTGGAAACATAGTATGATTTCAGAACTTTCGATCTCCGCCATCACTGATATCATTTTAGCCTGCGAGCTGTTTTTCCTGGCCGGCCTGTGCTTTCGGCCCGGTGTCCAGACAGGCTCACCCGCATGGATCTGGGGCTTCACTCTTGCGCTGATCGGACTGGCCTCGTTGATCGGAGCGGTCGATCACGGATTCTACGAGCCGGTCGGGCATCCGATGCACCGCCCGCTGATCGTCGCGACCCGGATCACCATCATTGCCGGCAGCCTGTGCATGATCGTCGCGGTTGCCCTGCAATACCTCACCGGCCGGCTCCGCGCGGGGGTGCTCGCCCTGGGCCTCCTGACGGCAACCTGGCCCCTGCATGTCATCCTCACCTCGGATGATTTCATGGCCGTGATCCTGTATTACTCGGCCAGTTTCCTGATCGCGCTGGCGCTGAGCGTCATCCACCTGACGCAGAACCGTGGCACTGTGCCGATGATTCTGGCGATCATCGGGGCGCTTGGCATTTCGGCGATGGTTCCGCTTGGCAGCCAGGGATTTTGGTGCCTGGGCCTGTTCGGGAGCTATCATGTGTTGTTGATGCCGGTTGTGATCGCGCTCTATCTCGGTGGGCGTGACTTCCGGCCGACACGCGCCATCCTCCACCCTAAGGACGCTGCATGAATCGCCGGCAAGAGCGGTCCGGTCAGCGCGCAGGATCCTCAGGCAACGAGGAAGCAGAGCGCATTTTTGCCCGTCTGCTGCCGCATCTGGATCCCGAGACGCTGGACCTGCTGAGCGAGGTGGCCCATGAAGTTCGAACGCCGCCCGGCATGGAAGTCGTAACGCAGGGAGCCAGAGACACCCCCTTCTACGTCATTTGCGAGGGGAGCTTTGGCGTTTTTCGCACCAATGACGGCGGCGATGCCGATTTCCGTGTGGCCGTTCTGGGCGAAGGGGAACCGTTTGGCGAAATGGCCATCCTGGATCCCGAACCGCGGTCGGCCTCGGTGCGGGCCGAAACCGAAGGCCGGGTGCTGGAGATCCGGCCGGACGAAATCCTTGAACGGCAGGACGGCGACCGGCATTTATCCGCGCTTCGGGGGGCACTGGCGATCTTTGTCACCCGGCGGATGCGGGCGTCCACCAACAGCCACGTGGCCACGCTTCAGCGCGAACTGGCGCTGAAATCCGAGCAAAAGCAGTTCGGCCTTTTCTTTGTCTATTCGCTTATCATGATGTCGATCGGGACGCTGGTGAACAACGCCATCGCCCGCACCCTGCTCGATGTCGACATCTATACCGCGATGTTCGCCTGGCAGTATCTGGCGATACTGATGATCCCGAGCTACATCGTGATCCGGCACATGAACATCTCGGTGCAATCGCTGGGTCTGACGACCGTAGGGCTCAAGCGTTCGCTGAAAGAGGGTGCCGTGATCGCGGTGGCGCTATGCCTTTTCGCCTATGGGCTGGGCGAAGTGCTGAAGATGTTCGACGCCCTTCCCGGTCAGCCGGTGCCCTTCGAACTGTTCGGCACGATCAGCTATTTCCTGCACAGCGCGCTGCAGGAAATGATCGCGCGCGGGTTCCTGCAGTCGTCGTTCCAACGGTTTCTTGGGGACGGCAGCGGTTGGCAATCGGTCGTGCTGGCCTCGATCCTGTTCGGCATGTTCCATCTGCATTTCGGACTGGTCGCGGTGGTCATGACCATTCTGACCGGATTTGCCTTCGGCGCCTTGTACGCGCGCCATCAAAATCTGGCCGGGGTGACGCTGGTGCATTTCATGATGGGCGTGGCCGCCTTCAGCGTTGGTCTGATCTGATGGCAACCGGACAGCAGGCGCCGCGCCGGCTCAGACCGACGAGCCGCCTGCGTCCGTCCCCTCGCCTGATGATCCTCAGTGCGCGCCAGGACCGGATCGGGCCGCCCATGGCATTCATCCGGCCCGGCGGCGCATGACTTCGGTCTTGCATATTGTGGTGTTCTACGCGGATGCCGGAGGCGGGCACCGGGCCACCGCCGAGGCGCTGCGCGAGATTCTCGAGGCGACGGGCCGGTTTCGCGTGACGCTTCTGAACCCCTATCGCGAGCTGATCCCCCATCTTGACCTCATGACGCGCCTGACGGGCCATTCGGGCGAGGATTTTTACAACAACGTGGTCCTGCGCAAGGGCCGCACAGAGCTGCTCTGCTGGCTGTTCTACCTGCTGCTCAAGATCAACTACATCGCCTGCGGGCCCAGAACGGTGCGCCTTGTGACCGAAGAGTTCGATCGTCTCCGGCCCGATATCGCCCTGTCCGCGATGCCAATGGCCAACGATGTGATTGTTCAGGCTCTGGCGCGGCACCGATCCGGGCTTTCGGGGCAGAGCGCCGATCCGCAGGCGGTCGTGCTGATGACCGACTGGTCCGAACTCAGCCGCGGCGTCTGGCTCCCCCGCCAAGGCGTCTATCACGCCATCTGCGGAACCGCGGAAAGCAGGGCTCAGGCGCGCCGGGTTCCGGCGCTGGACGCGACGCGCGTGCACCCGTTGACCGGGTTGCTGATCCGCCCGGAATTTGTCGCCGCGGCCGTCCGCCCCGCACCGGCCGAAACTTTGGGCCTCGACCCGGATCGCCCGGTCGTCACTGTGCTCTATGGCGCTCAGGGCAGCGACCGGATGCTGGCGCTGGCCCGGACGCTCATCCATGTACCGCACACCGCGCAGATCGTGTTTCTCTGCGGGCGCAACGCCGCCCTTGCCGCGGCGCTGCGGGCGGAAGATTTTCCCTATTCCGCGCAGATCGTCGAGTTCACCGACCGGGTGCCGGATTATCTCGCGTGCAGCGATCTTTTCGTGGGCAAACCCGGTCCGGGCAGTGTCAGCGAAGCCCTCGCTCTGGGTCTGCCGGTGCTGCTCGACCGGCGCATGGCCCTGCCGCAGGAGATGGCGATCCTCAAGCATGTTCAAAGGCAGGGACTCGGCCAGGCGTTTTCCTCGATGAAAGAGTTTCGCCGCGGGTTTACGCGCCACCTGGCCGCGCATCCCCCCGATCATGCCTGCGAAACCCCGCCGCCCAACCGATCGACCGAAGAGATCGCAGGCATTCTGGCCGCGATCCACGCCGGCCATCCCCCGAAATCGGGTGCGACAGCGTGACGAGGCCGAAAGAGCAAGAGACCCGGAAGGGCACAGCAGGCGCCATGGCCCACCGCGCCGCCGATCCGGTCTCAGGCGGCGACCCGGCAACGGCCCGCCTGCGCCTGCGGATCATCCACAACGAACGCGCCGGGGCCCGCAATGACGCGCGTTTCAGGGCTGTGCTGGAGAGGCTTCAGCACAACGGTCACGACCTCCGGATTCTGACGACCCGCAAGGCAGGCGATGCGGCGGACCTGGTTCGCTCGGCCAATTCCGCAGCGGTGGACATGGTTGTGGTGGCGGGGGGCGACGGCACCATCAACGATGCGCTGCAGGGCTTTGGCCCGGGCACACCGCCGCTCGGGTTGATTCCGCTGGGCACCGCCAATGTGCTTGCGCATGAAATCGGGCTGGGCACCGACCCGGACCGCATCGCGGCCTGTCTCATGGCCCGCCACATGCTGAATGTGCGCGCGGGGGTGGTCAACGGGCGGCGGTTCATGATGATGGCAAGCGTCGGGCTGGATGCGCAGGTGGTCTCGGACCTGCCCCGCGCGCTCAAGCAACGGCTGGGCAAGCTGGCCTATCTTGCGCAAACGGCTCGAACGCTTTCGCGCTTTGCCTGTCCGCCTCTGGAGGTGCGCATTGACGGAACGCCGATGCGCACCTCCACGATTATCGTCAACCGCGGTCAGCGCTATGGCGGCCGCTTCATCCTCGCGCCCGGTGCCCGGATCTGCGATCCCCGGTTTCATGCCACTGTGTTCCCCGAGGTAGGCCGGTTGGCCGTCTTTGCCCGTTTCCTGGCGATCCCGCTGGGCCTCGTGCATCGCCTAAGGCTTGTCCGGCAGGTTTCAGGAGCACGGATAGAGATCGAAGGTCCGCCGGGCGACCCGGTGCAAGCCGACGGCGATATTGTTGCGCATCTGCCCGCCCGGATCACACTGGACGATCAGGTGATCCGGCTGTGTGTGCCGGCCCGTGCCTGAGCGGGCCGCGAGGCGGCAATCTGCAAAGCCCTGCCAGACGGTCGCAGGCCAGGGTCCAGTCAAAGTCGCACCGGGCCGCGTCAGCAGGCGCCGGCATGGACGCCAGCGCCCGGCCCAGCGCCTCGATTGCCCCGTCCATGTCCGTGTAGAAATGGGTGTTGGGATAGCCGCGAAACGGCAGGTTTCCCGGACAATCGGGCAGCACCACATGCCGCCCCGACACCAGCGCCTCGGCGGTCGCGGTGCACAGCACCTCACTGCGCGAGGGATTCACAAAGACACGGTACCGCGGCATCTCTTTCCAGAACCGCGCATTCGGCCCGAAGAACCGCAGCGGCGCGCCGCGTTCGCTGGCCAGCGCGCGGATCCTGGCCTCATCGGGGCCGACCCCGTGGACGTCGATGGTCTGCCCCGCGCGCTCTGCAATCGTGACCAGATCGGCCAGCCGCTTTTCCCAGATGAACCCGCCCAGGAAATACACGCCCCCGGTCCCGGGCGTCACCGGCGGCACCTGCGCATAGCCGGGCAGCACGCCGGTAACCCGCGCGTCTTTGAACGCCACGCCCGGCAACTCCATCGCGGACGACAGGCGCAGCGCCGTATCCATGCGCCGCCGGATCGCGCGCCCATGCAGGCGCGCCGCCAGGTTCGAAAGCAGGGACGCCATCGGCACGCCGGAACGGCGGATGAAATGATCGTAATTGGTCATGCACAGGCCCACGGTCGTTTCGGCCCTGATCCCTGCCCGCGCGCGGGTGAACGGATACCAGCAAAGATGCTCGGGCTCGCTGAGCACCAGGCAGCGCGCCTGCGGGGCCGCCCCGAACACATCCTCCAGCGGGACGATGGACCGCAGACCCCGGACGTAGCGCGCCCGATAAGGCCGGCAATCGGGAAGCGGCGGACACCCCAGAGCCTCGGCCTCGCGGGCCATCCAGGCCACCTGTGCGTCAAAGTCGGCAAACCGGCATTGGCCCCAAAGTCTGCGCTGCGATCCCGCGTCAAGCCAGGGGAACACATAGCTCACCCGGTACCCCATCGCGGCCAGCCCGCAGGCTTGCCAGACCGAGATCAGCGAGGGTCCGGTCAGCCAGGGCAAGGCGGCGCTGGTCAGGACGGCCACATCATAGACCGGCGCATCCGGCGGTCCCGTGCGGGGCCTGTCCCGGCCGCTTTGATCGCCTGATAAATTCGGACTATCTGATTGTTTTATCAAGTATTTTCCATGTCTCCCGCATATCTTTCGCACAGGTGTCAGCCGCCCCCCATCCTCTGGACAGGATCGCGCGGCGTCTGGGGGCTCTCGGTTTTTTGCCGAACCGGGTGGTCGATATCATTTCCCCGCACTTAACCACCACCGGCGGTCCGTCGCCAAGGGCTGGATGCGGCCGGTGGCGGTTTCAGAAGGTCATCCAAACCCGATGCCCGCTCGGGCAGGGCGCGGTTCCACCCGCAAAATATCATCGGACGGCTTCCAAACCGGCACACTGGCCCTGGCCAATTGCGGCTTGCATTGCGTCAACCTCGATCACCGTCTTGTCGAAGGCCGGCAGTCACCAAATCGTGGCAAATGTCAGCCGCCGGTTGTGGGGGCGGCGTTCAAGGATCTCCGATGCGCGGGGTTGTGGCCCCCTCGGTGCGATTGAAAGCCGTTGAGAGGATGCGCCTGCACCGCGCCCACAAAGCCATAATCAGCTTGGATCCAGGAAAATAAAAAAGCCCTCAAGTCTTTAAGACTTAAGGGCTTTTTATGGCTCCGGCGGTAGGGATCGAACCTACGACCAATTGATTAACAGTCAACTGCTCTACCGCTGAGCTACGCCGGAACGGTCTGCGCGATATAGCAATCTGGTTTTGGGTCGTCCAGAGGATTCCGGCGAAAAAACCGAAAAATTCCCCGCCGCTCAGGACAGCCGTTCGAACGGCGCGGCGACGGCCAGGTCTCCGCAGGGTGCGGTTCGTTTTTGTCCTGTGAGATCAACAAGATGCGCGAAAACGTTACGCTCAGCCGCGGGCAGCAGCGCTGCCGGCGTCTCGGTATAGATGCGGGCGGCAAGGTCGCGGGCGGTGGCTGCGCCCTCCTCCAGCGCCCGCAGGATCGCCGCCTCGCGCATCAGACGATGCTCGATCAGCCAGTCGAGCCGCGCCGCGGGGGCCGTCACCGGGGCGCCGTGGCCCGGATGGAATACCGTCCAGTCGCGCCCTCGCAGCCTCCGGCAGGAGGCCATGAAATCGGTCAGATCGCCATCGGGCGGCGACACCAGCGAGCTGGCCCAGCCCATCACGTGATCGGCGGTGAAACACATCCCCTGCCAGCCCAGCGCGATGTGGTTGCCCAGATGGCCGGGGGTGTGGATCACCTCAAGCGCCCAGCCATCGCCCCCGATCACCGCGCCGTCCGCGACGGTACGGTCGGGGGTGAACGCCCGATCGATGCCTTCGCCGCCGCCGGCCAGCCCGGCCGCAGCGATATCCGTCATCACCGCGCTGCGTCCCGCCTCGGCGCCGCCAAAGGCGATCACCGGCGCGCCGGTGCGCTCGGCCAGCGGACGGGCCAGCGGCGAGTGATCGACGTGGGTATGGGTGACGATGATATGACTGATGCTCTGGCCGGGCTCCAGCGCGGCCAGGATCGCCTCCAGATGCGCCTGGCTCAGGGGGCCTGGGTCGATCACCGCCAGTTCCCGGTTGCCAACGAGATAGGTATTGGTGCCGCGATAGGTCATCGGCGAGGGGTTCGGCGCCAGCACCCGGCGCAGCCCGTCGGCCAGCCGGACCGGCACGCCCGGGGTGGGGTCGAAATCATCGGGGGGCTGGTTCATCTCTTCCGCTCCTTGTCTGCGCCCGCTAGGCTTAGCCCATGTCGTTCCGCTGGCTCAAACACTATATGCCGCGCAGCCTATATGGACGGGCCGCGCTGATCCTGCTTTTGCCGGTGGTGGTGCTGACGCTGGTGGTGTCGGTGGCCTTCATCCGGAATCACCTGCAGGACATCATCCGCCAGATGACCGGCACGGTTCAGCGCGAAATAACCCTCGTCATCCGTCAGGCGGACGCGGCGCCGGATCAGGACGCCGCGCTTGAGGCGCTCGATCCGCTGTTGCCGGCACTGCAGATGAGCCTGCGCTTCGTCGCTCCGGACGCGGTGCCGGCCGCCGACTATATCCGCTGGTACGACTTTTCGGGCGGCCATGTGCGCACTCTGCTGCGGGCCGCGATCCCCGGGACGCTGGCGGTGCGGTTCAACGATGACTCTTCGGTACAATTCTTCGTCGAAACCGTACAAGGTCCGCTCGAGATCGGTTTCAGCCGCAGCCGGGTCACCGTGGGCACGCCGCATCAGCTGATCGTGACGATGGTGTTCTTCGCGCTGGTGATGACGGTGATCGCGTTTTTGTACCTGCGCAACCAGCTTCGTCCGATCACCCGCCTGGCGGATGCGGCACAGGCCTTTGGCCGGGGCCGGGCCGACCCCTACCGGCCCGGCGGCGCGGTGGAGGTGCGCGCGGCGGGGAATGCCTTTCTCGACATGCGGGCGCGGATCGAACGGCAGATCGAACAGCGCACGCTGATGCTCTCGGGGGTGAGCCACGATCTGCGCACACCGCTGACGCGGTTGAAGCTGGGCCTGTCGATGCTGGACGAGACCGACGCGGCGCCCTTGCTGCGCGACGTGGACGAGATGCAGCGGCTGCTTGATACCTTTCTGGAATTCTCCCGCGGCGCGGCGGCGGGAGAGGCGCAGCCCTGCGATCCGCTGGCACTGGTGCGAGCCATCGTCAAGGATGCGCAGCGGGCGGGCAAACCGGTGACGCTGGGCAAGATGAAAGGCGCGGGCCAGGTGCCGCTCAAGACGCTGTCGATCCGGCGCGCGGTGGAGAACCTGATCGACAACGCGGTGCGCTATGGCACCCGGGCGGTGGTCTCGGTCACGCTCAGCGACAAGGCGTTGCGCATCCGGGTCGAGGACGACGGGCCGGGCATCCCGCCCGACCAGCGCGAGGAGGCGCTGAAACCCTTTGCCCGGCTGGATCCCGCCCGCAACCAGGACAAGGGCAGCGGCGTGGGATTGGGGCTGGCCATCGCCAAGGATGTCGCCCGCGCCCACGGCGGCGCGCTGCGTCTGGGCGAGAGCGAGGCCCTGGGCGGGCTGAAGGCGGATATCGTGATCGGCCGGTAGGCAATCCGGACCCGGTATCAGCGCCCCCAGTTTTTCGGAGATCCGGCGACGGGGCCACACACTGCCCGCGCCGCCGCGCCATTTTACCGGCCGCGATCGGGACCGGGCGGGCCCATGCAGCGACACGCCAGCACGCGACGCACGGGCATGACCGCCTGCCGTGCAGCCCGGTCCCGCCTACTCGGCCGGGGATGAACCGGGGGGAGAGGACGCAGCCCTCGCAAACTCCATCGCGGCCGGCCGCGGCGCCAGCGAGCGTCCCTGCCGGGCGATACGCCGCCTGGCGATGCGGTCGAACAGGGTGTCGATCGCCAGCAGCCGCGGCACACCGATGGCCAGAACATAGAACATCACATAGCGCAGCAGCGAGGCGCCCGGATCGCGCCTGAAGCCGAAGGGCATCGGCGAGATATATTCCTCCATGCGCAGCCGGGCGTCCGGGCCATGATCCGACACCAGAAGCCGGATCAGAAACGGAGACAGGGGCACACGGATGATCCGCGAAAACTCCTGCCAGTTGTTGAACGGGTTGAAGCGGCGGAACAGCGCGCGGAGCCCGGTCTTTTCCTTGCCCAGCGCGCCCATCACCAGCGTCAGATACCAGAACGGACAGGTGATGTTCCGGTTGGAGCGCTCATAGCCGAAAAATGCGTCGAGTGAGGCGGCGTCCGCCTCGGCCTCGGCATACCGTGCCTCGCGATCCGGCAATTCGAGCGCGCCGGACCACACGCGTTCGGCCAGAAGACACTGCAACTCGATCATGTAGGGAAGAGACAGGATCGTCGGCCGGGCAAAGCCGAAGAAGGACAACGACGGATCATCGGGGTGAAAGACGAGGCGGTAGAGTTTATCGGTCGGAACCCGTCGCAGCTCTTCGGGCAGGAACGAGACGTCCCCCTCATACCCGAAGCAGCAGATGACATGTGTGGCCTGGCATGTGCGGCCGTCCTCGAATGTCACCGTGCGGCCGTCGCAGGCCTGAATGCCCCGTGCGGGCGTCACGCGCTGGTTCCACACATGCTCCAGCGCGTGCCCGTTCTTGTTGAAGAACTGGCGGAACCAGGGAATATCGTTCACCCATTCGGCGACCCCATGGCCCTGATAGGAAAAGACGCTGCCGGATGTCGCCAGGTTGCACCGGTAGCGCATTCCCGGCTTGCCCTCCTCGGGGACGGTCAGAACGCCCAGAATCGCCGACGAGTATTCGTCCAGCGCCATGTCATGCCGGTCATAGTGGCCCGGCGCCTGACCCGGTCGCAAAGGCACCTTGCGGAAAAAATGCTGACCGCCACGGATCGCCCAGGTGATCTGCGCCTCGCTGCCGGCGGCGAGATCCTGCACGATGTCGGCTGCGGTTTCGCCACCGCCATAGACCACGACATGATCCTTCGATCCCAACCGCAGGTCTCCGGGGGTCTTGATGTCGCCCGCGTGAATCCGCTGGCCCTGAAAATTCCCCACCGGCCCGGTGATCGGTCGCCGGCGCTGATGAACACCGGTGCAGACAGCGATCCGTCTGGCGGTGAAGCTGCGCCCGTCACAGGTGCGGACCGACCACTCGTCGCCCTGCTTTTCGGCCTGCTCAACGCGGGCTTGGGTCACGATGCGAGAGGTAAGATCGAACCTGTCGGCGTAGTCCTTCAGGTAGCGGAGCGCATCCTGATGGCGAAAGAAATTGCCGGCGGCCTTGCCCATCGAGAAATCGGAGGCCTCTGTCACATGCCGGGACGACGAGGACACCGTATTTTTCATCACCGTGATGAGGGATGGATCGTCGCTGTAGTTCCAGACGCCCCCCGGATCATCGCGGGCCTCAAGAATCAGCACGGACAAACCAGCGTCGCGCGCGTATTTCGCGGCGTAAAGACCGGCCCAACCGGCCCCAACGACAAGAACATCAACCGGCTTTTCCATGGGCTTCCTTCAGGTTTTCGCGCTCTCTGAGCGATACTATGAGGAACGGCTGTGACATAGAAAAAAACTGCGCATGCAGGCCGCATCGCGCCGGGCTGTTGTCGAGAAAAGGTGCATCGCCTTGCTGTTCAGGCGCTGGAGGAGGGTCCGGGACACCACCGCCCTGCCCTTCGGCTATCTCCGCGACCGGGTGTTTGCGAGCGTTTTGTCGCGGTGCAAATCCGGCGCCGCCGCGACACAATCGAAACCGCCCACGCAGTCCAAGACTGATGTTTGATGCGCGGTAACGATAAGGGATATGCGGTATGATCCATCGGACGAGAAAACGCATTCCGGCCCCCGGCACACCATTCGGGGCCCTCCCCCAAGCGGCCGGACGTGAACGGCACCGGCCCCTCTCGGCGCGGCATGGCTTTGCCGCCCGGCGGCCCGGATCAGGACGAAGCATAAAGGGCGCGCGAAATGGCTGAGCACCCGTGCGGAACCTGCCGCTTTTACCAGGACAGCATCTGGCAGCCGCTGCCGATGGCCTCTGCCTCGCTTCTGTCCAAGGGCTTTGTACGGCGCGAGCTGGCAGCGGGCGAGACGCTGTACCATCAGGGCAGCGGCTGCCGATCGGTCTATTGCGTCTCCGGGGGGCTGTTCGCGATCCGCAGCATCGGGCCCGATGGAACCTCCAGCCTGATGCGGCTGGCCTACCCGGGCGAGATCATCGGCTATCGCGCCTTTCTGAAAGGCGGCGAGCACAGCACCGAGGCCTCGGCGCTGATGCCGTCAAGGGTCTGCACCGTGGCCGAACGCGATGCGCGGCACGTGATCCGGGCCAGTCCGGCGGTTCTGGAACGGATCGCCAAACGCTGCGCAGACGGGCTGGACCAGTGCCGCGAACAGCTGATGAGCAAGGAAACGGTATCGAACAAGGACCGGCTGTTCGATCTGTTGAACCGGCTGATGTCGGCCTTCGGGGAAGAGGCCGGCGGGGGCCGCCGGGTGCGGCTGCCGATGTCGCGGCAGGACCTTGCCGATCTGATCGGCGTCGCCCCCGAGACCCTGTCGCGCCTTTTGTCCCGGCTGGAGCGGGAGGGGGCGTTGCGCGCCTCGGGGCGACGGATCGAAATGCCCGCCGACCCGGCGCAGCGGGCCGCCCAGCGGTAAAGACGGCAAGCATCATCAGGATGCGAGGGGCATCATCGCCCCCCTGACGCCGGTTCTAGACGTGCAGATCCCGGGCCTTGGAGAAGGGCAGCAGCCGGCGGCTCTCCTCGTCCCAAAGATGCAGCCGCGCACAGCGGAAACTTGCCCAAAGCGTCAGGCGCTGGGACTGCGCCAGAACGTCGTGATCCCGGACCACCTCGCTCAAGCGATAAAAGGGGATGCGGCTTGCCAGGTGGTGGACATGATGCACGCCGATGTTCCCGGTGATCCAGCGCAGGACGCCGGGAAGGTCATAGTACGAACTGCCGTGCAAGGCGGCCGCCTGCACATTCCAGTCACCCTCGCGGTCCCAGACGGCATCCTCGAACTGGTGCTGGACGAAAAACAGCCACACCCCGGTCATCGCCGCCAGCAGCATCGTCGGCAGGAACACGAAGAGCAGAACGTCCAGACCGCCGAGCCAGGCGACCACGCCAAGTGTGGCCGCAATCGCGAGATTGGTGACCATGGCGCTGACCCAATACCGCCAGCCAGAGCGCATCAGTCCGACCGGCAGCCGATGCTGCAGGAAAAACATGTAGAAGGGGACGACTCCGAACAGGAAAACCGGGTTTCTGATCACCCGGTACAGCGCCCGGCCAGCCCAGCTTTTCTCGCGGTACTCCCGGACGGTCAGCGTCGGCATGTCGCCGACCCCGCGTTTGTCCAGATTTCCGGTCGTCGCGTGATGGATCGAGTGCGTCTTGCGCCAGACGTCATAGGGCGTCAGCGTCAGAATCCCGAGAAACCGGCCGATCCAGTCGCCGAGGCTCCGGTTTCTGAAGAACGCGCCATGGCCGCAATCGTGCTGGATGATGAACAGCCGGACCAGAAAACCCGCATTCGCCAGCGCCAGCGCCAGCGACAGCCAGGGGCTGATCGACAGCGCCCACCAGGCCAGCGCCCAGATCGCCACAAAGGGCACGAGGGTCACGATGATCTCGAAAATGCTGCGGGAAAGGATCGGCGCGCGGTACTTGGCGAGGATCCGGGTCCATTCAGTGGGTTGCACTCGGGGTTCTTTCCTTGGGTGTAACTCAGGCGCCCCCGGTCTCAAGGCACCTATCGTTTTCGGTATCGGGTGTCAGCTTTTGGCGGCGGGTTTGGCCCGCGGCTTTGCGGGCGCCTTCTTGGCGGCGTCTGCGGACCGATCGTCCTGGGGTGAACTGGCCTCCCGCTCCAGCCGAGCCTTGCGAAGACGCGCGGTCTTGACCAGGCGCGTTTCCGCCTCGTCGTCGAGGATCTCCCGCGCGGCCCGCGTGGTCTTGTCCATGACAGTTTCCGCGCGGGGTTTGGGATCTTTGAACAATGTGATCTTTGTGGGTTTCGCCATCTTTCGATCTCCTTGACGGGGTCAGGTCAGCCGGGTCCGTATCATCGGACCCCGCAGCTTTGTCGGCAGAGGCGGCCGGCACCGGTCGTGCGCGCATCCCCTTGCGCGCAAACAGGCCGATGGGCCCGCGGTATCATCAGGCGGGCGCCGTCTCGGCCCCGGCATGCTCTGGCAGAAAGCCCGCAGTCTTCGCCGCCGAAAGGAACGCCCTGCGGGCGGTGCCGACTGTCACCAGACAATGCATCGCGGCATCGACCTGGTCGAGTGCAAGTTCGCGGTTGCGGTCGGCAATCGGCCATTTTTTGCGAAGCCAATAAAGGGCCTGCTCGATCGTGCTGATTTTTTGCGTATCACCCTGCGATGAAACGACAAAGGTCATGGGATTTCCCCAAGTTACTTCTATCAAGTTTTCGTAATCCATTCTGTTTTTCGGGCAGGCCGCGTCCGGTTCTCGGAGGGCCATTTCAAAATAAAAAGGCGGGACCGGCCCGAAAGCCGCCCCCGCCCGTCATCACGTCCAACGCAGGCTTACGCCAGTGCGAGATTGGTCGCGGATTCACGGCCGTCACGACCGCTTTCGATGTCGAAGGTCACAGCCTGACCATCGTCGAGCTGTTGAATTCCGGCGCGCTCAAGCGCGGAGATGTGAACGAAGATGTCCTTCGAACCCTGCTCCGGTGCGATAAAGCCGAAGCCTTTTTGACTGTTGAACCATTTCACGGTGCCATTGGCCATCGTGTCGTCTCCTAGATATAGATCGCCACCCACAACACGCGGTGGCCCGGCTCAGTTTCGTCATAAGATCAACTGAGGCCGTTAGGAAACAGAAGTCGTAGGAAGATGCTTTGCAAGACTGGATGTGGGCATTCGCCGTCCGCTTTGCAAGTGTTTATTCGCACAGGCATCGAGGAATCCCGGTTTTCTTCGGTTCCGGCCGAAATACGCGTGCCCCGGGACGGGATCAACTGGCTGGCCCCGTGTGTTCGGAGCTGTCCGCCGTCCCGTAAACGGCCGGGATTCGCCCTCGCGGATGGAGAGGTGCCCGGGTATGGTGGCGCCGCTGACCCGGACCTGGTCCGGGGCGCCGGAGATTGCCCAAGGACCCCAGATGAAACAGACCGCACGCGCCCTGCCCCGCCTCGGAAATGCCGACATCGCAGAACTGACCGACTGGCGGCGCCTGCTGCATCGCCACCCGGAGGTTTCAGGCGAAGAGGCTGAAACCGCGCGGCGCGTCGCAGCGGTGCTGCGCGCGACAGGGCCGGACCGGATCGTCACCGGCCTGGGCGGGCACGGGGTTGCAGCCATCTATGAGGGCGCGGCCCCCGGCCCGCGTGTTCTGCTGCGCTGCGAGCTGGATGCGCTGCCGATCGAGGAACGCTCGGACGCGGCCCATCGCTCCACCGTGCCGGGCAAGGGGCATCTGTGCGGTCATGACGGCCATATGGCGATGATCGCCGCGATGGCGCGGCTGCTGGGCCGGACCCGCCCCGCGCGCGGCGCGGTCATCCTGATGTTCCAGCCGGCGGAGGAGGACGGCTCTGGCGCGGCGCGGGTGATCTCCGATCCCGGGTTCGCCGATCTGCGGCCCGATTTCGCCTTTGCGATCCACAATATGCCCGGCATGCCACTGGGCCATGTGGCGCTGGCTGCCGGCCCTTCGGCCTGCGCCTCGCGCGGGATGCGGCTGCGGCTGACCGGCAGGACGGCGCACGCCTCGCAGCCCGAGACCGGTCTGTCGCCGATGCCGGCGCTGGCGCATCTGATGCCCGCGCTGACGGCGCTCGGCCAGGGCGACCCGATCAACGACCCCGGGTTCGCGCTGGCCACCGTTACCCATGCCCGTCTTGGCACGCCGGCCTTTGGCATTGCGCCGGGCGAGGCCGATCTGTTCGTCACCCTCCGAAGCCTGACCGATGACCGCATGGAACGCCTGATCGCCGAGGCCGAATCCCTGGTTCGCGAGGCCGCGGCGGGTGCCGGGCTGGAGGCTGACATTTCCTATGAAGATGTCTTTGTAACCACCACCAGCGACGCCGGCGCGGTGGCGATCGCCGTCCGGGCGCTGGACCGGCTGGGCGTCAGCCATGGGCCAGGCCCGCTGCCGATGCGTCCGTCCGAGGATTTCGGCCGCTTCGGCACAGGGGCCGCACTGGCCTTTCTGCTTCTGGGCGCGGGCGAAGACCGCCCTGCCCTGCACAATCCGGATTACGATTTCCCGGACGATCTGATCCCGGTCGGCGCCACCATCTTTTCCGCGCTGATAGAAGAGATTCTGGGGTACGCCCACGCCTGAGCACGGCAGTCACACGAGAGCTTCCGCATTCGGGCGGGCGAAAATACCCGTCAGCGCGCCGGATGACCCGCATCAAGGGAATACCCGGACTTTGAAATGCGCGCCCGCCAAGGTCATCGCGCGGCGGCGGCCCATTGGTGGAAAAATCCAATTGCACTTTGCAAATCGGCCCGGGAAACGTTTTCTTTGCCGCGAATCACTTCCAATCCTATCGTGAGGCGTTCCTCGGGGAAATTTGGTGAAACACTGGAATTCATTGCAATAGAAAAGGCGACAATCGGGCGGTCAATCCTCGGGCTACGTTGAGCAAGTTGTTTTAGGGGGGAAAGACATGATTGAACTTTTCAAAGGAAAGAAGTTTCTCGGCAGCTACGCGACCATTCAGGACGCCGTGAACGCTGCGGACGAGGGAAACACGATCCGACTGGGCGCCGGCACGTTCAGCGAGACTGTGACGGTCGACAAGGCGGTCAATTTCGAAGGCGCCGGAGACGGTCAAACCATCATGGACGGCACTGGCCTTGGCGGTTCCGGACTGCATCTGGTCGGCGATCTCGGCAGCAAGGCCAAGATCGAGATCGAGGGCATCACCTTTCGGGACTTTGCTGTCGCCGGGGTGGACTTTGACGACGACGCCATCCTCAAGACCCTGGAAATAGAGGACAGCCATTTCGTCGATAACGGCATCAACGGTGTGCGCATCGGCGGCGATTACGACCCGGTCGCACTGGACAAGGTCGAGATCGAGGACTCCAGTTTCGAGAATAACGGCAACGGCACCAATAACGGTGACGGCGACATTCTCTTTTTCCAGTACTATGGCGATGCAAAGATCGAGGATGTCTCGATCACCGGCGGCGGGACCGGAGATAACGGCATTCAGTTCCGCGGCGACGACGGTCCGGTCGGCAAGGTCGAACTGAAAGACGTCACAATAGAGGGCGCCTATGCCAAGACCGGGATCGCAGTCTACAATTTTGCGAACGGCGACGGGCTGAGGTTCAAGGACACCGTGGTCACGGCCCTGGCGGGCTGGGGCAAGCCGGTCGTAATCGACGATGTCGGAGGCAAGATCGACGCCCATGGCCTTGAGACCAACGGCGCGCCGGGCCTGGTCGAACTGGCTGGCAATGGCGGTGCCAATAACATCCGGGCCGGCGACGGCGCCTCGATCCTCGCGGGCAAGGGCGGCGACGACAAGCTGCGCGGCGGCGACGGCGACGACCTGCTGGCCGGCGGCGATGGCGACGACCGCATGTCCGGCGGCAAGGGCGATGACGGCTTTGACGGTGGCGCCGGTAACGACCGGATCGACGGCGGCAAAGGCATCGACATCGCCAGCTATTCCGGGTCTGTCGGAGACTATGACCTGGCCTTCAAGGGCCACGACAAGATCGTGGTCACCGACCTGCGCGCCGGCTCTCCCGATGGGGTGGATCAGCTGAAAAAGATCGAGATCCTTCATTTCACCGCCGGCACCCCGGCTCTCGAGGATGACATCTGGCTGAACACCGATCCTGGCACAACGCTCGCCATCGGTGCCGAGCTTGATCCCTCGGCCCGGACACCCGGCGGCACCATGCTGGTCGGATCAGGCATACCTGCGGATGATTTCGCCGTCGTGCGCAGCGCCGAGGCCGGGGTCGAACTGGGCCTGAGCGTGATCTATCGCCAGGGTCCGTCCGTCGATGCGGTTGGCGTGAATGGTGACGGCAGCGTGCAGTACATCGTCAATGACGGCCCGCAGTCGACGGTCAACGGATCCTTTGCGGACAACGCCGGCCGGGCCGCATGGAGCTTTCAGTATTCCATCGCCACGGGGCTGGAGGGCGAGAGCACCGATCTGTCGGACTTCACCTTCACGCTGTCGATCGATGTCGATCCCGGCGAGGACACCGACTTCCGGGTGCTGACGATGGTCGATCCCGGCGTCCCGCTGGGCAATGACACCGGTTTCCTTTGGCTCGACCCGGAGGGCGCCCCGGTGATCGGCGATGATGGCGGCAATGCCAACGTCGCGCAAAATTCGGAGAATTTCGCCTTTGGATTCATCGAAGACTACATCGATGCCGACCCGCTGACAGCGGGCATCCAGGACTACTCCGATGCCGGTTTCCCAGAGGGGGAATTCGATATCCGGCTGTCCGCATACGACTCCGGCGGCGCGTTGATCGCGCAGAACACCATCGCGGTCGACGTCTTTGACTTTGTCTGACCGACGGATGGCCTTCCCGGGGCGGAGCATTTCTGTCCCGGGTCAGCGCAATTTCGATTTTGTTCTTGGATTTTTGTTAACATCGACAGAGAGAAAGGGGAGACTTTATTAGGTTTGGCGGTGACC
>NZ_SMUV01000020.1 GCF_004358185.1 Antarcticimicrobium luteum | reverse complement strand
CCGTGCCGTCCGCCTTCACGCGAACCTTCACGTTATAGTCGATCACGCGCTTGACAGGTACCACTACCTTCATTTGCGTCGGTCTCCTTGGTTTGGTTGGCCCGGGAAAGGGGCGCCTAGAACGTTCCGCCATGTGTTAGCGGCTGCGAAAGCGGGAAAACAGGGAAAAATCGTCCTGTTTGCGCTCACGGACGCCGCGTTCGGCGGTCGAGTGGATAAAATTCCTGACCAAAGACGGCCAAAGGCGGCCGGCGGCGCCTCAGCGGTTGGCGCCGGGGATCCATAGGACGTCGTCGAGCCCCTCGTTGTTCGCCACCCGCGCGGCGACGAAGAACCAGTCGCTCAGACGGTTGAGATAGCGCACCGCGTCGCCGTTCACCGCCTCCTGCGCGGCGAGTTCCACCGCCGCCCGCTCGGCCCGGCGCGCCACCGTGCGGCAGACATGCAGCCCGGCCGCCAGAGGCGCGCCGCCCGGCAGGATGAAACTGCGAAGCGGCTCCAGCCCGGAGTTCATCGCGTCGATCTCGATCTCCAGCCGCGCCACCTGCCCGGCCACCATGCGCAGCGGCGGATACTCGGCCTCGCCGTCCCGCTCCATGCCCGGCCGGCACAGATCGGCGCCGAGGTCGAACAGGTCGTTCTGGATCCGCGCCAGCGCCTCGTCCATGTCCTCGTCCTCGGCGTCCAGCCGGGCCACGCCGACAAAGGCGTTCAGCTCGTCCACGGTGCCGTAGGCGTCGACGCGGGCGGCGTATTTGGGCACCCGGGCGCCGTCACCCAGCGCGGTGTCGCCGGCATCGCCGGTGCGGGTGTAGATCTTGTTCAGCACCACCATGGATCAGCCCGTCTGACGCTTGAGATAGATGTAAAGCAGGATCAGAACCACCGCGAGCGCCTGCATCAGGAGCCGCAGCCGCATCAGCCTGTTGCTGTTCTTCCGGTTGAACTCGCCCCCCTTGGCAAAGCCGCCGATGCCCAGCATCAGCACCACCGCCACGGCCAGCACCGCCAGCACCACGATCACGAACAGCGGATCACCCATATTGCCCTCGCTTGGCTTGTCTCACTCGCCGGTATCTAGCGGCATTCGCGGCAAAAGCGAACCGGATTCTCAGATCCGGGTCACGATCCAGTCGATCGCGCGGGTCGGCAGCACCCGGCGCAGATAGCCGGTCAGATAGGTCGGCACGGTCACGTAATAACGCGCCTTCGGCCGCCGCGCCCCGAGCGCGCGAATCAGATTTGCCGTCACCGCCTCGGGCGGCAGTTCGAACCGGTCCTTGCCGGTCTCGCGGTAGATCCGCGGCAGCAACTGCGCCTCGTACTCGGCCCGCCTGGCCGAGTTTTCCCAGTCGATGTACTTCTCGAAATAGAAAATCCCCTTCCTGCGCAGCGGCGTGGTGATCGGACCGGGTTCGATCAGCACCACGTGGATGCCGCTGCCGCGCAGCTCGATCCGCAGCGTGTCGCTCAGCCCCTCCAGCGCGTGCTTGGTCGCCGAATAGGCGCCGCGCCAGGGGATCGACACCAGCCCCAGCGACGAGGAGCATTGCACGATCCGCCCGTGCCCCTGCACCCGCATCACCGGGATCACCTGCCGGGTCAGGTCGTGCCAGCCAAAGAAATTCGCCTCGAAGATCGCCCGCAGCCCGTCGCGCGGCAGATCCTCCACCGCGCCGGACAGCTGGTGGCCGCCGTTGTTAAAGAGCGCGTCGAGCGTTCCGCCGGTGGCCTCCAGCACCTGCGCCAGCCCGGCCTCGATGCTCGCCGGATCGGTATAGTCGATGCGCGGGCTGTCGAACCCCTGCGCGCGCAGCCGGTCGCAATCGCGCTGTTGCCGGCAGGCGGCGAACACCCGCCAGCCCCGCGCCCGCAGCCCCATCGCCGCGTTCTGTCCGATGCCCGAGGAACACCCGGTGATAAGAATGGATTTCTGGCGCACCATGGTGATCGTCCCGACTGCTCCATCCGAGAGCTAGTCGATCGGGCGCGCCATCGCAATCCGCCTCAGAGAATGAAAAGGTCCAGTCCGGCTCCGCATATGTCCAATCGGTTCCAGGGGCATTTCCGGTGGCCAGGGTCGTGCCATCCTGGCTGGTCCTGAACCCGCCGACTGTCGCCCCGGCCGGTCCGAAATGGCCCAGCAGGCTCAGCTCGGCCCCCGACGCATCGGTCGAAAACAGGGCGCTGTTGTCGGTTGCTGTCTGATAGGTGAACGCGCCGGTCTGCATTTGCTCCAGAACGGCGTCGAGGTTGAAGGTGGCGGTGACGCGCACCACGAAATCCACGACTAAAGACATTCGGAAAAAAATCCACTTGTTAAGAAAATCGGTGCCGTCAGCCGTAAGACTTTTGGGGTCGCAAACGAAGCCACAAAGTGCCAATGGCATCGCCGGTCAAATCAGAGAGGGGCGGATGACCTCATCCTCAGCGCCGGTCCTTTCCGATCAGCGAGGACGCAACCCAGCCGACCTGCTGTTCGGGCAGCGTGCGCAGCCGCAGCCAGCCGGTGCCCGATGCGCTCAGCACCTCGACTTCATGGCCCAGCACCAGCCGGGCGACCACCGGATAGATCGTGCCGGGGCCCTCGCGCATGTTCACCCGGGCGCCGGTGACCTCGCGCAGATCCGGTTCCGGCTCCGCGCGCGGGGCAGGGGCCGCTGCGGGCTCCGGCTCGGCCGCGCGCAACCCGGCCGCCCCCTGTTCCAGCGAGGTCAGCGCGATCCCCCCGGCTCCACCCAGTCCGGTGTGGTCCGGCCCTGTCCCGGCCTGTCCGGCGGCGCTGCCGTTTCCGGGTTGGCCGGAATAGAACACCAGCGGCTGGCCCAGCCCGCTGCGCAACTGCGCCAGCCGCGCGGCGCGCTCTGCCTGCTGCGCCTTCAGTCTGGCGATCCGGCTCTCATCGGTGATCACGGCGGGATCCGTCGCGCGGGGCGTTCGCAGCGCGATCACCGCGGCCGGGGCGCGTGACGCCAGCGGCGTTTTGGCCTCGGCGATCTGCGGCTCCGGTTTCGGCGGCCGCATCCCGCGCGGCTCGAAATCCGTCCCTCCGGACAACTCATAGAATGTCCAGGCCAGGATCAGAAAGGATGCAATCACCAAACGCGGCACACCGCCTCCGTCGCGCAAAAGGATTTCGGTCCGTCCCCCGGCGGCGAATCCCCCGGGCGGATCAACACCATAGCCGATCCGCCGATTCGGCACAGCGGGAAGCGGCGGGCGGTTTTCCCCGCAATCGCCCGGGGCGCCCGGAACCCCCGTTGCTGCGGGCAACCGCTCTATCCGGTCTCGCCACGGCTTTACGCCCGCCGCGCGCGCGCGTATCACCGCATCCATGAACGACCTGATCGACGATCCCAACATGCCCTCGCCGAGCGTGCCCGGCGAGACCTCCGAGCCGCTCCGCCGCGCCATCGGCGAGCGCTATCTGACCTATGCGCTGTCGACCATCATGCACCGGGCTCTGCCCGATGCGCGCGACGGGCTGAAGCCGGTACACCGCCGCATCCTCTATGCCATGCGCCAGCTGCGGCTGGCCTCCGGCGGGGGATTCCGCAAATCGGCCAAGATTTCCGGCGACGTGATGGGCAACTATCACCCGCATGGCGATGCCGCGATCTATGACGCGATGGCGCGTCTGGCGCAGGATTTCAACGTCCGCTACCCGTTGGTCGACGGCCAGGGCAACTTCGGCAACATCGACGGCGATAACCCCGCCGCCTCGCGCTACACCGAGGCGCGGATGACCATCGTCGCCGAGGCGCTGCTCGAGGGGCTGGACGAGGACGCGGTCGATTTCCGCGACAACTATGACGGCACCCTGACGGAACCCGTGGTGCTGCCGGCGACCTTTCCCAACCTGCTGGCCAACGGCTCCAGCGGCATCGCGGTGGGGATGGCCACCAACATCCCGCCGCACAACATCGCCGAGCTCTGCGACGCCTGCCTGCACCTGATCCGGTCGCCGGGCGCCGATGACGACACCCTGCTGAAATATGTCCCCGGCCCCGATTTCCCCACTGGCGGCACCATCGTCGAGCCGGCCGAGAACATCGCGCGGGCCTATCGCACCGGGCGCGGCTCGTTCCGTCTGCGCGCCAAATGGGAGGTCGAGGATCTGGGCCGCGGCACCTGGCAGATCGTCGTCACCGAGATCCCCTATCAGGTCCAGAAATCCAAGCTGATCGAAAAGATCGCCGAGCTGATCCAGACCAAGAAGATCCCGATCCTCGCCGACATCCGCGACGAATCGGCCGATGACGTCCGCATGGTGCTGGAGCCGCGTTCCAAGAACGTCGATCCCGAGGTTCTGATGGGCATGATGTTCCGCAACTCCGATCTGGAGGTGCGCTTTTCGCTCAACATGAACGTGCTGATCGACGGGCTCACCCCCAAGGTCTGCTCGATGAAGGAGGTGCTGCGCGCCTTCCTCGATCACCGGCAGGAGGTGCTGCGCCGCCGCTCCCGCTACCGGCTGGGCAAGATCGACCACCGGCTCGAGGTGCTCGAAGGCTTCATCATCGCCTTCCTCAACCTCGACCGGGTGATCGACATCATCCGCTACGACGACGATCCCAAACCGGCCCTGATGCGCGAGGACTGGTCGATAGACCACGTTCGGGCGACCTCGGAAAAGGATTATGTCAGCCCCGCCCCGGGCGAGGGCGAACTCAGCGAGACCCAGGTCGACGCCATCCTCAACATGCGCCTGCGCTCGCTGCGGCGGCTGGAGGAACTGGAGCTGCTGCGCGAACAATCCGCGCTGATGGAGGAGCGCGCCGCGCTCGAGGATCTGCTCGAGGACGATGGCCTGCAATGGGCGAAAATCTCCGAGCAGCTGAAAGAGACCAAGAAGACCTTTGGCAAGGGCTACGAGGGCGGCGCCCGCCGCACCGTCTTTGCCGAGGCCGGCGAGGTCGAAGAGGTGCCGCTCGAGGCGATGATCGACCGCGAACCGATCACCGTCGTCTGCTCGCGGATGGGCTGGATCCGCGCCATGACCGGCCATATCGACCTCACCCGCGAGCTGAAGTTCCGCGACGGCGACGGCCCGCGCTTCATCTTCCACGCAGAAACCACCGACCGGCTGCTGGTGTTCGGCTCGAACGGGCGGTTCTATACCGTCTCGGCGGCCAACCTGCCCGGCGGGCGGGGCCTGGGCGAGCCGCTGCGCCTGATTGTCGATCTGCCCAACGAGGCCGAGATCGTCACCCTCTTCCCGCACAAGCCGGGCCAGAAACTTCTGGTCGCCTCCAATGCCGGCAACGGCTTTGTCGTGCCCGAGGACGAGGTGCTGGCCCAGACCCGCAGCGGCAAGCAGGTGCTGAACGTCAAACCCGACGAGCGCGCCCACCTGTGCAAGCCGGTCGCGGGCGATCATGTCGCCGTGGTCAGCCAGAACAGCCGGTTCCTGGTCTTCCCGCTTTCCGAGCTGCCCGAGATGACCCGCGGCAAGGGGGTGCGGATCCAGAAATACAACCTGGCCCGCGGCAAGCAGGGCGCGCTGGAGCTTGACGGCGGGCTCAGCGACATGACCACCTTTGACTGGGCCGAGGGGCTGCGCTGGCAGATGGGCGGCGGCAAGACCCGGCACGAGCCCGACCTGACCGAATGGCTGGGCAAGCGCGCCGGGGTGGGCAAACGTCCGCCGCACGGCTTCCCGCGCGACAACACCTTCTCGTAACGCCGCTCCGCCAGCTGCTCCCTCCCCCTCCCCGGGGAGGGCAGGGGAGGGGGCAGCCCATCCGCGCCAAACCGCCCTGCCGGCCCGAAGCGTTTGCGCAAGGCCGCCGCGTGGTCTACTGCTCTGGCAATTGTCCTGACACGAGAGCGTCCATGATCCGCCTACTCGCCCTGCTCACAGGCCTCGCCCTGCTGACCGCCTGCACCGCCCCCACCCCCGAAGACCCGCTCCAGGATCTCGGCGCCTTTCGTCTCGGCCACAACATCGTGGTCGCCCCGAAAATGCAAAAGGGTCCGGTCTCCCGCGATGCCACTGCGGACGAATGGATCGAGGTGCTGACCGGCGCGGTGTCGGACCGCTTCGGACGCTATGACGGCGATCAGCTTTATCATTTCGGCATGTCGGTCGAGGGCTTCATGCTGGCCCCGCCGGGCATCCCGGTGGTCTATAACCCGAAATCGGTTCTGATCGTCAATCTGACCGTCTGGGACGATGCCGCCGGCAAGAAACTCAACGACAAGGTCAAGCAGATCTCGGTATTCGAAACCCCCTCGGGCGGCTCGGTTCTGGTCGGCTCCGGCTATGAGCGCACCAAGGAAGAACAGATGCAGGGGCTGGCCCGCAACGCGGTGGACGAGATCGAGGACTGGCTGGTGGAAATGCAAAAGGAAAACGGCTGGTTCGCGCCGCGCCCCGATATGGCCCCGGGCAAGGCGACAGGCGATCCGGCCGGACCCGTCGCGCCCCCGCAGGCGGCGGGCTGAACCCGCTCCGCCGCACCGCGCAGGAGGCGCTTGATTTTCCCCGCCGAACCCAATATGTGCCGCGCGCAGAGGAAACACGGGTCGTTGCGACCCCACCAGTTCAAAAGGGCGCCTAGGACATGGCAAAGGAAAAGTTTGATCGCACGAAACCGCACGTCAACATCGGCACCATTGGCCACGTTGACCACGGCAAGACGACGCTGACG
>NZ_SMUV01000047.1 GCF_004358185.1 Antarcticimicrobium luteum | reverse complement strand
CGTTCCGACGACGGGAGAGGGCGATGCTGCGTTTCAGGCGGATGCGAAGTTTGCAGAAATTCTCCGCCGTCCACGCCTCGGTCTACAATCTGTTCAACTCGGAGCGCAGCCTCACCTCGAGATCAACTTTCAAGCTGAACCGCGCCGCCGCTCTCCACCAAACTCGGGTAAGTCCAGTCTCTTTGCCGAATAAGGGACAGCCATCCTGCGCTTTCCGAGACTGTTTAGAATTGGTCTGGCAGCACCCGCTGGCTCATTGCAGATCCTTGCGAAGCGCGTTCGCCAACTCATCCGGGGCCAGGTCGCACAGGGTGTCGAGCCCCTTTGTGGCATTCGTGACATTCCGAAGGATGTATTCGGCATTCGCCGGATAGCGGGCAGCACGCCAGCTCGCCACTGTGATGATAGTGATCAAACGGGTGGCGATCAGGTCCGGCAGAATGGCGATTTCAGCGTCCTGCAACGGGAACTCGGCGTGCCATGCCGAGACGAATTCAGCCGCAGTGCGTAACGGATCCGTAAAGTCGATCTGATACGAGGCCGTGACCGCGACATCGCAAACCAGAGGCGTTCGGACGAGATCGCCAAAGTCGAGAATGCCGACCACGCGCTGCCCGTCGGCAGAGGTCAGCAGATTCTGCGGATTGAGGTCACCATGTACGAGCTGCCATCTCATCCCGTCCAAGCGCGGCAGGACCCGGTCCTTGAAATCGGAGATACCGCGCTCGACTCGGTCCCGAAGACGGGGCGACTCGATCGCCTCAGTCAACTCGGCCAAGCAGGCGGCGTTCTTCAGATCCCACAGTAGCTTCGGTCCGCCATAGTCAGCGTCCAGGCTGCTCAGCGCCCGGGTTAGACGCGCGCCCGCGTCGGCTACTGAGCGCCGCATCGCGGCGTCGCTGGGTGGCGCCGTCAGCAGCGAACCTTCGAGGAAAGACAACAACCGAATGCGGCCGCCCGAGGCCCGTGGGGCGTGGAACTCTCCCGACAGGGTGGGAAGGTTTCGCGGAACCGGCAGGTCCGGCGCAACCTTTTCGAGGTGCCTGAGGACGGAAACCTGAAGATCGGTGTACTCCACCGGCTCCTTTTCGTTGGCGATTTTAAGAAGATACCTCGACCCTGAGCCGGTGCTCAGGCAGTAGTTCACGTCTCGCTCGGACGACAGGCGCAGCAGATCCCCCGACAGACCGTAGAAGTCGCGCGCGATGCAGGCGGCTTCGGTTTCATCGACGGAAGGCGGCGGCGTCTGCAGCATATCGGGGACGCCCTGTGCTGTTGCGATCATTTCACTGCTGCCGCATCCGGGCGCGCGTCGCCCGCACCGGAGGCGGCGTCCTTCTTCGTGGCCTCGAGCATCGCGATCAGCGGCGCGCCGCCATCGAGCAGATCCCGGCGCATGGCTTCGATTGCCAGATCGGGCTGCCGTCCCTTGATCGCGGCAAGGATGTGATAGTGCTGCTCAATCATCTTGCGGCCGCCCTCAAGGTAGCCCTGCGCAATCAGCGGGCCGGTGCGCATCCAGAGCGGGCGGAGCACCGCCTCAAGTACCGGAAGCCGGGCAATTTCAACCAAGAAGAAATGGAACTTCTGGTTCAGTTCCGCACCCCTGATGCCGTCGCCGCGGCTAATGGCGTCCTCGTTTTCCGCCAGCATATTCTCGATTGCCCGGATATCCGCTGCCGAGGCTTTCTCGGCAGCTTTTCCGGCGCTCAGGCTTTCCAATTGCAGCCGGATTTCGCGTATTTCCTGGTAGCCTTCGCTGGTCAGTTCCACGACCCGTATGTTCCGGGCTGTCTGGAATTGCACCGCTCCGTCATGATGCAGCCTGTGAACCGCATCGCGGACCGGCGTAACCGAGGTGTTCAACTGCTCGGCCAGATCACGGATGCGCAACCGGTCGCCGGGCTTGAAATGGCCCTGCAACAACGAGTCGACAAGTGTCTTGTAGACGGACTCGGACAGCGAGGAATGCGCGAGCTTGGGCAGCGGTTCGACACTGTCAGTCATGAATAGAACTCACCTGGGGACTTGGGGACGCTGGTTTCGAAGTCGAGTTCGTGGGTGACGACAAGGCGCGCGTTGGTCTGGCGCTCAATCTCTTCGATCCGGTCCCAACTCTCCAACAGCGCATCCGGGCTCCACAGAAATCCCGGCATGACCCGCTGCCGCAGCTTGCTCAGCAGGTAATGCGCATCGGCAAGCAGAAACAACGGCCGTGACGGCAGGTCGATCAGCAGAGATTGGTGCCCAGGCGTATGCCCCGGCGTCGGGATACAACGGATGGTGCCATCCCCGAAGACGTCGCGCTCGCCGTCGAGCCGGTCCCAGTTCAGGCCGCTATCGAAATCGGCACTGATGAACGCCCCAGCTTGGTAGACTGGCGGGTTCATCGCAAAGTCCAGTTCCGTCCGCTGCACCAGCACGCGCGCATGTGGAAACCATCCCAGGGCACCGGTATGATCGAAATGCAGATGCGACTGGATTACGGTCGAGATGTCGGCCGGTTCCAGCCCAAGTTGCTTCAGCCGCGGGACAACCCAGTCGTCGGGGCCCATCTTGACGACGAAGGCGTCGGCCGCATCGCCCATTCGGCTGTGCGGATCGGTCGCCAGGTCAGGGTGCCCGGCGGTGTCGAACAGCACGTTCCCTTTGGGATGGGTGATCAAATAAGAGAAATACGGATTGAAGACCTTGGTTCCGACGTTCTCGTCGAAAGGGTCGAAAACCGCCATGTCCATGAAATCGCCACCGCAGAACAGGGCATAGACCCTCATTTCGCCGGTATTCGCGTAGCTCACGTTCGTCATATCTCTCTCCGCAGCGATGGGTTCGCCCCGGATGCCAGACCAGGCACCGGGGCGATACTTGGCCTATTTCTTCAGATTTGCCCAGATCTTGTCATAGACGACCTGGACTTCCTCGGAGCACGATTGCACGAAGGTCCCCGGATGGTCGGCCGGCGGGTTCGATTCTGGCGCGTTGGCGATCTTCTCGTCAAGGAAGGGTTTCTCGCCCTTCAGCACCGGGGCGTATTTTGCGTAATTGGTGTTCGCCGCGCCGATCTCGGGCTCCAGAAGGAAATTCATGAACTTGAGCGCGTTCTCGCGGTTGGGTGCGTCCTTGAGCAGCACGACATTGTCCATCCACATGATGTAGCCTTCCTTCGGATAGGCCCACTCGACGTTGGCGCCCTCGTCGCGGGCGCGCGCGGAATAACCCGACCAGGTCATGCTCAGCGTCACGTCGCCAGAGACCAGCACTTCGCGCGAGTTGTCCGAACCGAACGAGGCCCAGTCCTTCTTGGCATTCTGCAGCATGTCGTTCAGTGCCCGCAGCTGGTCGCGGTCCGAGGTGCATTGCGGGATGCCGAGATACATCGACGCCAGCGCCAGGACGTCGTTCTGGGCGTCGAGTACGTTGATCTTGCCCTTCAGTTCCTCTGGCGGATTGAACAGAAGCGCCAGGGAATTGATGTCACCCTTGAACTTGTTCCGGTCCACCGCGAAGCTGGTGGTGCCGGTCAGGTAGGGGATCGTGCTGTGGCGACCCGGATCGAAGGGAACGTCGATGTACTGCGGCAGGATATTGCCGAAGTTCGTAAGATCGGATGGCTCGAACGTATCCAGCATCCCTTCGTTGCGCATGATGTCGACCATGTAATCGCCGGGAATCGCAAGGTCGTACTGGCCCAGTTTTCCGGCTTTCAGCGAGGCCAGCATGGCCTCGTTCGAGTCATAGGTGTCCATGGTGACATGGATGCCGGTTTCCGCTTCGAACCTGATCAGGATTTCCGGCTCAATGTATTCTCCCCAGTTGTACAGGGCGACATCGCCTTCAGCGAGCGCACCGCCACCAGAAAGCGCGACGATGCCCAGCGCGAGCAGCGAGATTCTTGTTTGTTTCATTATATCCTCCAGTTGGCCTTCGTGAATGTCATATCCGGAATTTCTCCCGGCCTTGGCGCCCGATGAGATAGGACAGCAGAACGAGAACGATCGAGATCAGGAGCAGAAGCGAAGACATCGCCATAATGTTTGGGCGGATACCGGTGCGGACCGCGCCGAAGATCACTGTTGGCAGGGTCTCGAAACCGTTACCTTTGACGAAGTTGGTGATCAGGAAGTCGTCCAACGAGACGATGAATGACAGGAGATAACCCGACACGATGCCAGGCAGCAGCATCGGCAGCAGAATCAGACGGAATGCCTGCCATTTTGTCGCGTAGAGGTCCGTTGCCGCGGTTTCATACAGGTCGGGAATATCTTGCATCCGCGCCGATATCGGCAGGTAGGCGAACGGGATGCAGAAAACCGTGTGGGCAATGAGCACCGTCAAGAAGCTGCCGCTGAGGCCAAGGAAGCTGAAGAAGATCAGGCTCGCCACGGCGGTGACGATTTCAGGGACCAACAGCGGCAGGCCGATCAGGCCGAAGCTGATCGATCGCCCACGAAAGGACCCAGCTCGCAACATGCCCACGGCGGCCGCCAGAGCCATGACTGTCGACAGTGCCGACGCGATGACCGCAACCAGCAACGAATTCACCGCAGCATCGCGGTATTTCTGGCTGTCGATGCCGGTGAACACTTCCTTGTACCAGTCCAAGGTGAAACCCGACCATATGGTGATCGAGCTCGAGGCGTTGAACGAATAGACCGCGATGACGATCAGTGGCGTGTAGAGGAGGAACACGCACAGTCCGAATATCTGCGCGAAACCCGGCATGTCCCGAAGCCCAGAGCGGCGCATCATCCGGCTCCCTTCAACTTGATTTGCGAGCGGGCGTTGAGGATCAGCACAACCAGCACGACCGACATGAGGATCGTCGCCGCCGCGGCCCCGAACGGCCAATTGCCCGCCGCACCCTTGAACTGCTCGTCGATCAGCGAACCGATCATGTAGGTCTTCGCGCCGCCAAGGAGGTTCGGCGCCAGGAAGGCGCCAAGCGAGGGCACGAAGACTAGGATCGATCCGGCGACGACCCCGGGCCAGATCGTCGGCAGGGTTATGAGCCGGAACGTCTGCCACTTGGTGGAATAGAGATCGGCCGAGGCTTCAGACAAGGCGATGTCGAACCGCTCGGCCGAAGCGAAAATTGGCAACACCATGAACGGCAGGTAGGAATAGAACAGTCCCAGCTGCACTGCGTAGCTCGTGTTCACCAGATGCAACGGATGATCCAGCAAGCCGGTCCATTGCAGGAACGCGTTCATCGGGCCTTCGTCGCGGATCAGGAATTTCAGCGAGATCGTCCGTATCAGCAGGTTAACCCAATAGGGCACGGTGATCACGAGGATCAGCATCTGGCGAAGTCGGATCGGCCGTGTGGCGATGTACCAGGCCGACGGTAGGCCGATCACCAGGCAGAACAGCGTTGCCAGCCCGGCCTGAAGAAAAGACAGAAGATAGATTTCGATATAGTTCCATTCGATCCTCGGCGGGTCATCGCCAAAAATGCCGCGATCGAAGAAGAACTGGTCATAGGCCGCCAGCGACGGCTCCGGGATGACGCCGCCGTGGAACTCTTTCGTCAGGAAGGAATACACGACGATCAGACAGACCGGCAGCAGCAGGAAGATGCCGATGACAGCCCAGGCCGGGAGCAACAGCCACGGCCCCTTGCCCTGATAGAGGCGGCTTGTCCCGCGTGCGGATTGCATGTCCCCGGCCATCAGTCGTCAACTAGGCGCGCGCGCCCCTCCCGCACCTTGAGGTGGCAGGTCGAGCCCGGCGCGGGCAGGGTCGAGGCGCTCCCTGACTGCACGCGGGTCATGATTTCGGTCCCGTCGGCGGCGCTGATCGCAATCTGCACGTCGGTGCCAAGATAGACATGTTGGGACACGGTCCCGCTGATGTTCGCCTCTTCGGCGTCGGTCAGGATCAGGTTCTCGGGGCGGATCGAAACATGCGAGGCGCCGACCCCGAGATCGGCGGAGCGCTCGACGCGGAATGGACGACCGCCCATGACCCGGACCGTCGCCTGGGTCCCTTGCCCTTCTAGTTGTTCGGCGGCCAGAAGGTTGGTTTCGCCGATGAAGTCGGCGACGAACCGGTTGCGGGGATGTTCGTAGATTTCCTCGGGCGTTCCCACCTGCTGCACGCGGCCATGAGACATCACCGCGATACGGTCGGACATGGTCAGGGCTTCTTCCTGATCGTGGGTGACGAAGATGAAGGTGATGCCCGTGTTGCGTTGTAGCGTCGTCAGTTCCAGCCGCACTTTCTGGCGCAGTTTCAGATCCAACGCTGACAACGGCTCGTCGAGCAGAAGGACTTTCGGCTCGGGCGCGAGGGCCCTGGCAAGGGCGACCCGTTGCTGCTGGCCGCCGGAAAGCTGCACCGGAGACCGGTCGACGAAGCTTCCCATATGGACCATCTCAAGCGCCGCAAGCGCGCGCCTGCGCGCCTCAACCTTGGCTATGCCCTTGCGGAGCAACCCGAATTCGACGTTTTGCACGACGCTCATCAGCGGGAACAGCGCGTATTGCTGGAAGACGGTGTTGATTTCGCGCCGGTTCGGCGGCAGTCCGGCCTGCGTCGCCCCGTAGAGCAAGATGTCGCCGGATGTCAGATCCTCGAACCCCGCGATCAGCCGTAGCAGCGTGGTTTTCCCGCAGCCGGAAGGCCCGAGAAGAGTGAAGAATTCGCCTGCTCCGATCTCGAGGCTTACTTTGTCCAGCGCTGTGAATTGGCCAAACCTTTTCTGGGCAGAGAGCACTTGGATCGCCGCTGTTGAACTGGACGCAATTTGCGCATTGGCCTGATCATTCATCTCTCACACCGTCCTAAATATATGATGCATCATACACCATGATTCGATTAAGGCAAGGTCCGGGCGCCCGAAACGGCTCTGTCGGAAGTGTCAGAGGAAAATTTGTTGAGGTGGGTAGGGCGTCTGCATAGTTTGTGGGCATGACCCGACGTTCCCCGTTCAGGTATTTCAAAACGTCGCCCGAAATCATCCGCTTGGCGGTGATGATTTACATCCGGTTCCCGCTGTCCCTGCGCAACGTCGAGGGCCTTTTGCATGAGCGTGGCATCGACCACGAGGGTGAGGTGCTGGAAAGCTACGTGACGAAGACCCGGGATAAGAAAGCGGCCTTGAAATTATTGAAGAAATCCATGAAGCGGTAGGGCAAGGCTGCGGTGTTCGTACCCGACAAACTCCGGTCCTCCGGCGCCGCGCTGAGGGAGATCGGGGCTGCGGACCGGCAGGAGACGGGCCTCTGGCTCAACAATCGGGCCGAGAATTCACATCTGCCATTTCGACGACGGAAACGGGCATGCTCAGGTTCAGGAGCGCACGAAGTCTGCAGATGTTCGCCGCCGCCCACGCATCCGTCCTCAATCATTTCAACCAGGAGCGCCACCTCTACTCCCGCGCCAATTTCAAGCTGAACCGCGACGCGGCTCTCGCCGAGTGGCGCGGTCTCTGCGCGGGATAAGGAGGAACGATCCTGCCTTTTGTGAGACCGGTTCTCATCCGTCTGACAGCACCTGCCCATGGTGTTCACGAGAATGTCTATGCCGCCGAAAGCCATCTCTGCGCTGGGCGCGCGATGGAGCACACAGCTGATGAAATTTTGCAGGAACGCTGCGGAATTGCAGCGCGCAGCCAGACCGGCGTGGCTTGTGGTCGGTATTTTGTCGCGCAGGATAAAAAATGGAATAAAAAATCGTTTTAAAACATTTTGTTGGAAATGATCGGAGGTTTTGGAACAGAACTTGCATGTATTTTAGGAAACTCGAAACCGACGCGGAGTGTTTCCAATGTCCCATACCGTTCTTAACGCGGAAGCAATGCCCTATCTGGACGTGTCCGATCCGGCATTTTCCATTCGATCCGAGGCGGTGGCCGACGCCCGGGACGCAAGCTGGTGCGCGCGCACGCCCTACGGTTTGGCGGTGTTGCGCTATGATGATGTGCAGAAGCTGCTTCGCCACCCCAAACTGCGCCAGGGCTCATATCGCTGGCCCAGCCACAACGGGGTAACCGGACTCTTTGCCCGCTGGTGGGAAAACATGCTGCTGAGCCAGGAAGGGGATACCCATGCCCGCTTGCGCCGCATGGCCAACCCGGCCTTCTCGCCCAAGCTGATCGGCGCGCTGCAACCGAAATTCACCGAGCTGGCCAACATGCTGATCGACCGCTTCGCCGACCGGGGCGAATGCGATTTCATCGCCGAGTTCACCGAACCCTATGCCACCGGTGTGATCTGCGACCTGCTGGGCCTGCCGTTCGAGAAATGGCGCGAGCTGGCCGACATCGCGGCGGACATGGGCCTCGCCCTCGGGGTGACCTTCAAACAGGATCTGACAACCATCGACGCCGCCACCCGGCGCATCTTCGACTACGCCGAAGAGCTGGTGGCGCTGCGCCGGGCCGAGCCTTCGGACGACTTCATCGGCATGCTTGTCAGGGCCAATGCCGAAACCGATCAGCTGTCGGATCAGGAACTGCTGGACATGATCGTTCTGGCGATCTTCGGCGGCATCGACACCACGCGCAACCAGCTTGGGCTGGCGATGGCCACCTTTGTCGAGCATCCCGATCAGTGGGCGCTGCTGGGCGAACAGCCCGAGCTTGCCCGCGCGGCGGTGGAAGAGGTGATGCGGGTGCGCCCGACGATCACCTGGGTCACCCGCGAGGCGACCGAGACCTTTACCTATAATGACACCGAGATCCCGCAGGGCACCACGCTGCACCTGTTCTCGCAATCGGCGGGCTCCGATCCGTCGGTGTTCCCCGAGCCGGGGTTCGACATCGCCGCAGCGCGCAAGCCGCATTTCGGTTTCGGCGGCGGGGCGCATCACTGCCTGGGTCATTTCATCGCCCGCGGCGACATGACCGAGGCGCTGAAATTGCTGTCGCAGCGGCTGAAGAACCCGCGGTTCAACGGCGAGGTCAAATGGCTGCCCGACAGCGGCAATACCGGCGCGATCACCCTGCCGATCGCGTTTGACGCCGCCTGAACCGTCGCCCGACGCCGCGACGAAATCTCCACGACATCAACCGGGACAAGACAATGAAAATCACTGTGGATATGGAAGCCTGCCTGCTGCACGGACAATGCGTGATCGCCGCGCCCGAGATATTCTCCTTTGACGATGACGGCGGGTTGGTCTGGGTGGCCGCGCCCGACGAGGGGCTGCGGGACGACGCCGAGGCGGCGGCGGACGCCTGCCCCGAGCAGGCCATCGTTATCGCGTGAGACAGAGCATGGCGCGTCCCAGGATCGTGATCGTAGGCGCCTCGCTTGCGGGGCTGCGTTGCGCCGAGGCGGTGAAGGCGGCGATGCCGGATGCGCGTGTCGTGCTGGCGGGGGACGAACCCCACCGGCCGTATAACCGCCCGCCGCTGTCGAAGGACGCGATGGAGGGGCTGGCCAAGGGCCAGGATGCCGCGCAGCCGGTGTTCGACAAGCTGTTGCTGCGCAGCAAGCTTGGCGCCGACGATATCGAGATGCGTCTGGGATGTGCCGCAACCGGCCTTGACGAGGGCCGCGTGATCCTGGCCGACGGCACCCGGCTGAAGGCCGACTGGGTCGTCGCCGCCACCGGGTTGCGCCCGCGCCGCCTGCCGCTGAAAGGGGCCGAGGGGCGCCGTCATGTGCTGCGCAGTTTCGAGGATGCGCAGCGGCTTTCCCCGGCGCTGCGTCCCGGCGCGCGGCTGGTGGTGATCGGCGGCGGCTTCATCGGATGCGAGATCGCCGCGACCGCCCGCAAGCTGGGCTTGCAGGTCGCGATCGTGGAACCTGCGCCGCAGCCGATGTTGCGGGCGCTGGGTACGCGGGTCGCCGCGGCGATGGCGGCGCTGCACCGCGCCAACGGCGTGCGCCTTTACGCCGGGCGCAGCGTGTCGGCCTTCGGACCCGATCATGTCGTTCTGGATGACGGCGACCGGCTCGAAGCCGAGGTCATCGTCGAGGCGCTCGGCTCGTTGCCCAATACCGGCTGGCTGGAGGGCAGCGGCGCCGATCTGAGCGATGGGGTGCTCACCGACGGGCACATGCTGGCCGAGGGCGTGCCCAACCTGCTGGCGGTGGGCGATATCGCCCGCTTTCCCAATCCGCTCTTCGATACGGTCCCGCGCCGGATCGAACATTGGTGCGTGCCAGGCCAGACCGCCAAACGCGCCGCCGAAACCATCGCCGCGCTGAGCGCGGGTCGGCAACCCTCCGTGTGCTTCGCGCCGATGCCAAGCTTCTGGAGCGATCAGTACGGCCTGCGGTTGCAATCCTTCGGCGCCCCGGCGCTGGCCGACAGCCAGACCGTCATCGAGGGCGATCTGAGCCAGATCGGTCGCGCGCCGATCCTGGTCGAATACGCCCGCGCGGGCCGCCCCGTCGCGGTCACCGGCATCGGCGCCCCGCCCGCGATGATCGCCCGTCACAGCGCCCGCCTGACCAAGGCGCTAAGCGAAACCGTTTCCGCATGAGGACCAATATGACTGATGCTTTGATACAGGCCCTGGACAAGTTCGATGCCGAGGTCGTGCACGTCGGCCAGTTCGACTATGGCTCGGCCTTCCGCGAACGCCGGCTGCGCCGCGAACAGTTTCTCGACTGGGCCGAAGATGCCCGGTTCGCCAATGTGCTGGCCTATTGGGACAGCGGCGACAATCTGTTCGGTGGTGATGGATTCTACACCGAGACGGTGCAGATCGATCCATCCTCGATGCGCCGTAACCCGTCCGAGCCGGGCGCGGTGACGGTGATCGCGGAATTGTCGGGCGCGGCGCGTGCGCTGATGCCGCGGCAGGTGCTGCGGGCGCAGCTCGAACGCGCGGCCGCGATGGGCTTCACGGTGGATGCCGGTTTCGAGTTCGAGTTGATCGTGCTTGACGAGGATGCGGTCTCGGCCCGCGACAAGGGGTTCGAGGGGTTGGCCAAGTTCGCCCCCGACAACAAGTGCTGGTCGGGCAGCACCGCCAATACCCATGCGGCGTTCATCGCCGGCATGGAGGCCGAGATCCTCGGCCACGACGTCGGCCTGTACGGGCTGGGGGTCGAGCTTGGGCCAGGCTGTCTCGAGGCGACACAGGCCGCAAGCGAGGGGCTGCGCGCCGCAGATGACGCCAGCTTCCTGCGCATGGCCGCGCGGTCCTATGCGCGCAAGCAGGGCAAGACCGCAAGTTTCATGCCCTATCTGGGCAACGACTATCCGGGCATCGGCGGTCATTGCACCCTGAGCCTTAAGAACAAGGCGACGGGGCAGAACCTGTTCGCCTCGCCGGACGGGAAGACCAATGATCTCGCCCTCAAGTTCATCGCAGGGATGATGGAGGTGGTCCCCGAGGCCTTTGCGATGTGTACGTCCTCGGTCAATGCCTACCGACGTCTCGCGCCGGGAAGCTGGGCGCCGAAATCGCTGACCTGGGCGGAGTATCCTTTTACCGTCGCGGTCCGCTCGGTTCCCCATGCCGGCCCCCGCGCACGGCTGGAGTTCCGGGTGCCGCCCGCTGACTGCAACCCCTATCTGACCATGGCGCTGATGTTGGGCGCCGGGCTCGACGGGATCGAGCGCGATCTGACCGCGCCGCCTGCCGCCGCGGCCGCCGATCCCGACTTCGTACCTGAGGGCGCACAGCGCTTCCCGCGTGATCTGGCCGAGGCCGCCGAAAGGCTGGCCGCCTCGGATCATGCGAAACGGATCTTCGGATCTGCTTTCACCGAAAACTTCTCGGCCGCCTGCCGAGCCGAATACGCCAGCCTCGCCACCGCCGTCAGCGCGCAGGAACGGGGACGATACCTCGAAGGCTGAGACCAAGCACATCAACAGGGAGAACAAGATGAATACCCAGATCCGCAGTACAACGAAAGTGGCGCATACGACGGATACCGATTACCACCGCGAGCTGGAGGCCCCGGGCCGTTCGGACCTGGTGGAACGTGTCCGCAAGAAGATCGACGCGCTCGGCGTCGACTACATCTACTATCAGTACATCTCGATCACCGGCCGGGTGATGGGAAAGGCGGCTCCGGCGCGCCACTGGGAGACCCAGGCGCGCAAGGGCGTGCAGACCTGGATGGGCGGCGTCACCAACGTGCTGCCCGATTTCAAGGGCAACCTGATCGGGTTCGACGCCAACGCGATGGAATGCATTGCGCTGCCCGATCCCGATACCTTCATGCAACTTCCCTGGGACAAGCGCGTGGCGCGGGTGTTCTGCACCCTGTTCTATAGCCTCGAAGACCCGAATTCCCCCGGTGCCTACTACGAGTACGACACCCGCGGTAACCTCAAGCGGTTCGACCGCGAATTCCGCGAGGCCCATAACGGCCTGCACCTGCGGGTGGGGCTGGAGCCCGAGATGCTCTGGCTGAAACCCAAGGACGGCGAGGTTCAACCCTATGAAGGGATCACCGAGCCGCTGGCCTATCACATCGGCCAGTTCGAAAGGGCCCGGGATCTCTGGATGCAGGTTTCAGATTATGGCCGGGCGATGGGCCTCGACATGATCCAGGGCGATTGCGAGGATGCGCCAGGTCAGATCGAGCTGAACTACCAGTTCGACGACGTGCTGACGACCTGCGACCGGATGACTACCTATCGCCAGATCTGCGCCGAGGTGGCGCGCCAGCGCGGGCTGATCGCCTGTTTCATGGCCAAGCCTTTCATGGGCTATGCGGCTAATGGCTGCCACCACAACTGTTCGGTCTGGACCGGCGGATCGCGCGAGGTGCAGGATCTGATCCCCGGCGAGCTGCCTGGCATGGAAGAAAACTTCATGTACTCCAAGGGCGGCACCAACGAGTTCGAGAACACCGAGGGCGGCTGGATTCCCACCGAACTGGGGCATCACGTGCTGGGCGGCTCGCTCAAGCACATCGGCGCGCTCACCGCGATCGGTGCCTCCACGGTGAATTCCTACCGCCGGTTCAACGACTATGGGCTCTGGGCGCCGATCGGGGCGAACTGGGGACTTCAGAACCGATCCTGTACGATCCGCATTTCCTCGCCCGACCGGTTCGAATTCCGCGCAGTGGATAGCATGGTGAACCCGCATTTGTTCTGTGGCGCACTTTTGAAGGCGATGGACGACGGAATTCGCAACAAGATCGACCCGGGCGCGCCGGAATCGCGTAACGTGACCGAAGTCTGGCAGTCGGGCGGCGATGTGGATCTGATTCCCCTCAACCTGCGCGACGCGCTCGATGCGCTTAAGGCCGACGAGGTGATCCGCTCTGCGCTGCCCGGCCGGCTTTATGAGGTTTATGACGAGTACAAACAGGACGAATGGACCCGCTTCCTCCGCGAAGTCACCAATTGGGATGTGGAGCGGTACCTGCACTGTGTGCCCTGATTGACACCCGGCTTTGCAAGGAGACTCCGTATGATCGACCGCCCAACCGACATCACCGAAATGACCGACCTGCTCAGTCAGGACGGGCGGATCGTTCATGCCTGCGAAGCCGAGGAAACCCGGCTCGGCCTCGCCCCCGGGGGCGCGGCCGGGCAACCCTGGTCGCTGATCTATCCCGTCGACGCGCGCGAGCAGCTTGATCAGGTCTTTGCGCAGACCGATCCGGGTCCGCATGTCCTGACGCTGACTCTGCGCCGGTCCGGCGGGGGACAGATCACGACCACGGCGATTGTGACGCTGGCGGCCGACGCCGAGGGCACGCCCTGCCTGCGCACGGTGAAATGGCCCTGTACCGGCGCGCTCAAGGATCTGGCGCAACTTGCCGAGGAAAATGCGGTGCGCGCGTCGATCCAGGAGGCGTCGAACGATGCCGGCTGGTGCATGGAGTGGAAGGAACCGGTGGACCTCTCCGCGCCCGAGCAGGAGATCATACGCCAGGTGTTCGAGAACGGCCCGCGATGGCGGTTCTGCAACGGGGCGATGGCGCGGCTTTATCGGACGCCGGAGGGAGAGGATTTCAACCGCCGCCCGGTGCATGAGACGTTCCCGCGGACCCGGGAGAATGAGGAATTCGTGCGGCGCCTGATCCATGCGGATTTCGACGTGAACGGCTCGCCCTCGCGCGATCTGCGCTATGACGGCGTGTTCATCGAGGTCGAGAACGACGTGCGCGGCCATATCCGCGGCAACCTTCTCTATCGCATGTGGGGCACGGTGCGCGACGTTTCGAAATACGCGCGCCGCACCGCCGTGCTGAGCGACCGGATCGGCATGCTGGAGGCGGTGCTGGAGGGGCTTCCCGATGCGCTGCTGGTGTTGGACCGGGACGGCCAGGTGATCCACGCGAACCTGGCGGCCGAAGAGCTTTTCGCGATGCCGCGCGAAGTGTTGATGGAACACAGGTTGCCCGACCTGATCGCACAACCTCTGGCGATCCAGGAGTTGTGCGACATCGCGGCGGCCCATGTGCCGGGTCATCCGGCCCGGGTCCTGCCGATGCAACTTCGCGTCGCGGGCAAGAGCGCCCAGGCCGCTCTGGCGGTGCGGGGTCTGACCCTGGACGGCGAAGATTGTCTGGCGGCGAGCTTCCGGCTGCGTCTCGGCGTGGCCGAGATGGCCGGGGCCGCGCGCGGCGCCGCGGCCGCGCAGGGGCAAGGATAGGGGATGGGGGGACAGGCGATGACACGTTCCGATATGTCCCACGGCGCCATCCTGGCCGCCGCGCTCGACGCGCTGGCCGATGGGCTGATCCTGCTTGATCCTTCGCACCGAGTCGTTTTCTGCACCCGCGAGGCGGGGGCGATGACCGGGGTGGAGACGCAGCAGACGCAGGGCATGCCGTTCGACCGGTTCTGCCGTGAAACCGCGCTGAACTGGACGCCGGTCGAAGAGATGCTCGAGGCGGGCCGCAACGGCAATGTCATTCTGCGCGGTGATCCGGTCGGGACGGTCCTCGTCTCGCTGCGCCGGGTGGATCCGGCAGATGCCACCAGCGGCTATCTGATCCAGCTGCGCGATCTGGCGGTCTTCGACTATGTGCGCAGGCAGGCCGAGGGGCGCCGGCAGACCGCGCCGCTTGCCGGGGCGACCGAGCGGCGGCTGCGGCCCGATTTCGCCCGGCAACGCAACATCTCTGCCTGGCTCGACCGGATGCTGTCGCGCGGCGAGCGTGCGTTGCTGCAGGGCGCGCGGGTGATCATCACCGGCGAGTCCGGTGTCGGCAAGACCGAGATCGCGCGGCATCTGCACAGTTTTGTGGCAAACGCGACCGACCCCTTTATCGCGGTCAACTGCGCCGCCATTCCTGAAAGCCTGTTCGAAAGCGAGCTTTTCGGCTACGAGAAGGGCGCCTTTACCGGCGCCTCGACCGAGGGCAAGAAGGGCCTGATCGAAGCCGCCGAGGGGGGCACGCTGTTCCTAGACGAGATCGGCGAGATTCCCCTGACCCTTCAGGCCAAGCTGCTGTCGTTCCTGGAGGATGGCGTGATCACCCGGATCGGCGGCACCCAGCCGCGGCGGGCCAATGTGCGGGTGATCTCGGCCACCAACCGCGATCTGCTGGCGATGGCCGAGTCGCGCGAATTCCGCCTCGATCTCTATTACCGGCTGGCGGTGGTGAACATGCCGATGCGGCCGCTGCGGGAAATGCCCGAGATCCTCGATCATCTGATCGACCGCTTTCTGGGCGCCATCAACAAGCGCCGTTCGGTGCCCTTCGGCCTGTCCGACGATCTGCGCGCGCGGATGCTGGCCTATCACTACCCCGGAAACATCCGCGAGCTTTGGAACCTGATGCAGCAGATTTCGGTGCTGGGCGAGGATGAGGACGAGTTGCCACGCCGGTTGCGCGCGGTGCCCGATGCGGCGCTGGCCGCGGGGCATCCGGCGGTGCGGGGGAAGGTCGCGGAAACGGCAGAGCCGCTGCGCGGGGACAAGACCCTGCGCGAGGCCGTCGCCGAATACGAATTGCGGATCATCCAAGAGGCGATCCGTATCCATGGCAGCAAACGCAAGGCCGCTGCCGCCCTTGGTGTCGATATCGGCACCGTCTCACGAAAAACCAAAAAAACCGAAGACCCCAACAGAGGAGACTACTGATGAAACTGAGATTGACGATGTCCGCGATCCTGGCTCTGGCCGCCGCCCCGGCAGTGGCTGAGGGCACGATCAACGTTCTGACCTGGGAGGGTTATGCGGATTCCTCCTTTATCGACAAATTCGTCGAGGAGAGCGGCTGCGAGGTGAACGCGACCTACGTCGGCTCGAACGACGATTTCGCGCCCAAGCTGATGGCCGGCGGCGGGGTCTACGACCTGATCGCGCCCTCTATCGACACCACCCAGCTGATGATCGACCTCGGACAGGTCGAGCCGCTGGATACCGCGGCGATCGAAGGCTGGAACGACATCTATCCCAAGTTCCTGGCGCTCGACGGCATCCAGCAGGACGGAAAGTATTACGGCATGCCCTACAGCTGGGGCGCGATCGCCTTCATGTACCGCGACGATGCCTTCGACACGCCGCCGACCTCGCTTGCCGCGCTGTGGAGCGAGGCCAACTCCGGCAAGATCTCGCTTTGGGACGACAAGAGCTCGATCTATGTCGCCGCCCGATTGAACGGGGACATGGACATCTACAACCTTTCCGACGCGCAGATCGAGGCGGCCAAGCAGAAGCTGATCGAGCAAAAGCCGCTGGTGCGCAAATACTGGTCCACCGCCGGTGAGCTGGTCGATCTCTACAAGGCGGGCGAGGTGGTGATTTCCAACACCTGGGCGGGGTATCAATCCTCGCTTCTGGCCGATGAGGGGATCAAGGTGACCGAGTTCATCCCCGAAGAGGGGGCCGAGGGCTGGATGGATGCCTGGATGGTGGTCAAGGGCACGCCGAACAAGGAATGCGCCTACAAGTTCCTGAACATGCAGCTCTCCGAGCAGGGCCAGTGCGGCGTGGCCAACGTGAACGGCTACTCTGCCACCAACGGGGTTGCGGCCAAGTCCTGCATGACGCCGGAGCAATACGCGGCACTGCACCAGGACGACCCGGACTATCTGGACAGCCTGCTGATCTGGCAGCCGCTGGGCGAGCGGTTCGAGGCCTATCTGAACGCATGGAACGCGGTGAAGGCGCAGTAATAGCGCCCGCGAACCCAAACTTAGCGGAACGCAGGTGCTGCGTTCCGCACAGCAACAGGGGGTAGAGGCACAATGGCCTCCATTATCGAACTCGACAAACTGTCCAAGCACTATGCCAGCATCGCCGCCGTGGATGACGTTTCCTTTTCGGTGGAAGATGGTGAATTCGTCACACTGCTGGGGCCGTCGGGCTGTGGCAAGTCCACGCTATTGCGCATGATCGGCGGCTTTGAGGAACCCAGCGGCGGCGTCATCCGTCTGGCCGGACAGGACGTGACCTGGACCCCGCCCTACAGGCGCGACGTCAACATGGTGTTCCAAGACTATGCGCTGTTCCCCCATATGACCATCGGCGAGAATATCGCCTATGGCCTCAAGCTGATGAAACTGGGCCGGACCGAGACCGCCCAGAGGGTAACCGACGCGCTGGAGCTGGTGGGGCTTCACGACAAGATCGATCAGCGGCCGCATCAGTTGTCCGGCGGCCAGCGCCAGCGCATCGCGCTGGCCCGCGCCATCGTGCGCCAGCCCAAGGTTCTGCTGCTGGACGAGCCGCTCTCGGCTCTGGACGCCAAGCTGCGCGAACAGATGCAACTGGAACTCAAGCACCTGCACGAAAAGGTCGGCATTACCTTCATCATGGTGACCCATGACCAGACCGAGGCGCTGGTGATGTCAGACCGTGTTGTGGTGATGGAAAAGGGCCGGGTGGCGCAGGAGGGGAGCCCCCATCTGTTGTACGATCATCCACGCACGCCCTATGTGGCGAATTTCATCGGCACCACCAATTTCCTGGACGGTCAGATTGCCCGCGCCGCGGAGGGGACCGCGCGCATCTCCGTCGCCGGGGTCGAACTGGAAGCGGTGACCGACAGCCCCCGACGGGCGGGCGAGGCGATCACGCTTGGTTTCCGCCCGGAAAAGGTGCGCCTGTTGTCCGAGGGCGAGAGCGGCGAAAACGAGATCCCCGGCGAGATTGCCGAGGTGGTCTATTACGGTCTGGGCCTGCGCCTCGCGGTGGCAGTGGCCGGCGGCGGGCGTGTCTATGTCGATAGCCTGCTGCCCGACCGGCTGGCCGATACCGCGGTTCCGGCGGTGGGGCAGCCGGTGCGCATGGCGCTGTCGCCGGGCAATATTTTCCTCTTTGATGCGGAGGTGGCGTGATGACCCTGTTGCGCGAGCGTCTGGGCGGGGCGGCGGTGCTTGGCATACCACTGATCTGGATCGCGGTGTTCATGCTGCTGCCTTACGCGATCATTGCCACCTACAGCTTCTGGATCAAGCAGTACCCGACCTTCGTGCCGGCGTTCCAGTTCGGCAATTACCTCAATCTGTTCACCGATCCGCAGTATTCCAAGGTGTTGATCCGGACGTTGAAGGTGTCGCTGCTGGTGTCGTTCTTCGCGTTCCTGCTGGGCTATCCTTTCGCCTATTTCCTGGCCTTCCGGTGCCGCTCGCAGGCACTGCGCACCTGGCTCTACATGGCGGTGATCGCGCCGCTTTGGGTCAGCTACCTTTTGCGCGCCTACGTGTGGAAGACGATCCTGGGAACCGAGGGCATCCTCAACTCCTTCCTGATGAGCGTCGGTATCCTGTCCGAGCCGTCGGACATCTTCCTCTACAACCAGTTCGCGATGGTGGTGACGCTGACCTATATCTTCATCCCCTTCATGGTGATGCCGGTCTATACCTCGCTGGAAAAGATCCCGCGCAACCTGGTCGAGGCCTCGGCCGACCTGGGCATGCGCCCGATCCCGACCTTCCTCAGGATCACGCTGCCGCTGTCGATGCCGGGGGTGGCCGCGGGGTTTACCATGACCTTCTGCCTGACCTTCGGCGACTTTGTCGCCCCGTTCCTGGTGGGCGGGCCGGACGGAAACCTGGTGGCCAGTGTCATCGTCACCCAGTTCGGCACCGCGCTCAACTGGCCGATGGGCTCGGCGCTGGCGATCTTTGTTCTGGTCATCGTTCTTGCCGTGCTCTCGCTCTCGGATCGGGTCGAGCGCGCCTTTAGCCCAAAGGAGGCGTGAGACAGATGGTCATGGCCCTTACAACCCCTGCGGACAAAGCCGCGCCCAAGGCCCGGCGCGGCATGATGCAGCGTTATGCCGCCGACACCGCCTTCATGACCTTCGTGGCGATCCTGATGGCGTTCCTCTACATCCCGATCTGGGTGCTGATCGTCTTCAGTTTCAACGACTCCCGGTCGCTGACCTGGCCGCTTACCGGCTTCACGCTGGAGTGGTACGAGAAGCTCTGGAACAACAGCCAGCTTCAGGATGCCATCGGCAACAGCTTCTATGTGGCAAGCTGCGCCACTGTGCTGACGCTGCTCGTCGGCGTACCGGCGGCGCTGGCGCTTCACCGGGTGAACTTTCCCGGCAAGAAGGTGTTCCGCCGCCTGGTGGTGCTGCCGATCACCCTGCCCGGGGTGGTGACGGGTATCTCGATGCTGAACCTGTTCCGGGTTCTCGGCTTCAACCTGAGCCTGGAAACGGTGATCCTGGGCCACGCCACGGCGCTGCTGGCGGTGGTGGTCACCCAGGTCTCGGCCCGGCTGGAGCGGCTGCCGAAATCACTCGAGGAGGCCTCGGCCGATCTGGGCGCGCCGCCGCTGCACACCTTCCTGCATGTCACGCTGCCGAATATCCGCTCGGCGGTGATCGGGGCGGGGCTGTTGTCCTTTGTTCTGTCCTTTGACGAGATCCCGGTCACCTTCTTCCTGACCGGACGCGACAACACGCTGCCGATGTACATCTACTCGACGATGCGCCGGGGTGTGACGCCAGAGATCAACGCCGTGGGCACGCTGATCGTGCTGTTCTCGCTCATCCTCATCATCGGGGCGGTGATCGCCACCCGCGAGCGCAAGAAATAATATCAGGGAGCATCAAGTCATGACTGTCACCTATTCCGAATGGAAAGAGCGCGCCGCTGCGCTGGCGCCTGAAACCCGGATGTACATCGACGGCAGGTTCGTCGAGGCCGCTTCGGGCGCCCGGTTTGAAACGATCAACCCGGCCAATGGCGCGGTGATCGCAGAGGTCGCCCGCGGCGGGCCGGAGGATGTGGACCGCGCCGTCGCCGCCGCCCGCAAGGCGTTCAGATCCGGCGTCTGGTCGCGGATGGAGCCGCAGGGGCGGATGGCGGTGATGCGCCGCTTTGCCGACCTTATCGAGGAAAACGCCGAGCAATTCGCCCTGCTGGACACGCTCGACATGGGCAAGCCGATCACGGACATGATGGAGATCGACATCCCCGGATCGCTGTCCGCCTTCCGCTTTTTCGGCGAGGCGATCGACAAGATCGAAGGCGCGGTGACGGCGACCAATGCCGATGCGCTGCACTACATCCTGCGCCAGCCGCTGGGGGTCTGCGGCATCGTGGTGCCATGGAACTATCCGCTGATGATGGCGGCGTGGAAACTGGCGCCGGCGCTGTCCTGCGGCAACTCCGTGGTGCTGAAACCGGCCGAGCAATCGCCGCTCTCGGCGCTGCTCCTGGCGCGGCTCTTCTCCGAGGCGGGCGGACCGGACGGCGTGTTCAACGTGATCACCGGCTACGGCGAGGAAGCCGGCAAGCCGCTGGCGTTGCACATGGATGTGGACAAGATCGGCTTCACCGGCTCGGGCGAGGTGGGCAAGCTGATGATGATCTACGCCGGCCAGTCCAACATGAAGCGGGTCACCACCGAATGCGGAGGCAAGTCGCCGCAGATCGTGCTGGCCGATTGCGAGGATCTGGAAAAGGCCGCGACCTATGGCGTCGCCGGCATCTTCGGCAACCAGGGCGAGGTCTGCTCTGCCGGCTCGCGCCTGCTGGTGGAGCGGTCGGTCTATGATGACTATGTCGCGCTGTTCACCGAGGCGGCCAAGACCATGCATCAGCCCGGCGATCCGCTGGACCCGGCAACGACGATGGGGCCGCTGGTCACCCCCGAACAGCAAAGCCGCGTGCTGGGATATATCGAGACGGGCAAGGCCGAGGGGGCGACGCTGGCCTTTGGTGGCGGCGTGCCGGCCGCGCTCAATTCCGGCTGCTATGTGGAACCCACCCTGTTCACCGAGGTGACGAACCGCATGACCATCGCGCAGGAGGAGATATTCGGCCCTGTCGCCTCGATTATTCCGGTGGACGATCTGGATCACGCGATCGAGGTGGCCAACGACACGATCTACGGGCTGGCCGCCTCGGTCTGGACCTCGAACGTGAAGCGGGCGCACCGGTTTGCCCGCGACATCGAGGCCGGGATCGTCTGGGTCAACGCCTATGAGGCCGGGGATGCGACCACACCCTGGGGCGGATTCAAGCAATCGGGCAACGGGCGGGACAAGTGCCTGGAGGCGATCACCCAATATACCCAGACGAAATCCGTCTGGGTCGAGCTCGGCTGAGGCCGCTGACCGGAGGAAACGATGCGTATCTGCATTCTGGAGACTGACCGGCCGAACGCCGCGCTGCTGCCGGCGCACGGCACATATGCCGAAATGTTCGAGCGCTGGCTGCGCCCGGTGCTGCCGGAGGCCGCATTCACTCGCGTCCATGTCTGCGGCGGCGCGCCGCTGCCCGAGGAGGTCGGGCGCTTTGATGCCTATCTGGTCACCGGCTCACGCGCAGGGGTCTATGAGGATCATGCCTGGATCGCACCGCTGATCGCGTTCTTGCAGCGGTTGCGGGCGGCGAAAAAACCACTGGCGGGGGTCTGTTTCGGCCACCAGATCATGGCGCAGGCCTTTGGCGGCGCCGCGCGCAAATCCGACGGCGGCTGGGTGCTGGGCCGGTTGAAACAGGAACTGACCGGTGAGGGCGAAGCGTTGTTCGGCGAGGGGCCGCTCTGGCAGCTGTCGATCCACCAGGATCAGGTGGTGGAGCTGCCGCCGACCGCGCGGCGGCTGGTGAACGACCGGCTCTCGCCCAACGGGGCGCTGCTCTACACCGATTTTCCGGCCATGTCGGTGCAGTTCCACCCGGAGTTCGGCCCGGCCTATCTGGGCGATCTGATCGATCTTTTCGCCGGCGGCCGGCTGCCCGGCGAACAGGCGCTGACGGCCAGGGCGGGGCTGGGCGGGCCGCTCGACGGTGACCGGGTGGCGCGCGGCGTTGCGGATGTGCTGCGCGCGCGGGTATTCAGAATGGCATGAAACTCGGCCCGACCCTCGTACTGCGCCAGCGGACCCAGCTCAAGCTGGGTCAGGAGCTGCAGCGCGCGATCGGGTTCATGGCGATGGACAATCTCGAACTGGCGCGCTGTCTGGAGGAGGCCGCGGCAGAGAACCCGTGGTTGTCTTTGCGGCTGCCGCCGGTGCTGGACCGCGGTGCGCCGGATGCGGTGGCGGCGGCCGAAGGGGTCTCTCTGATCGCCCATGTTCTGGCGCACATGCCCGGACTGGTGCCCGCGACTGCGGATCGCCGCATCGCCCTGGCGCTGGCCGAGGAGCTGGACGACAGCGGCTTTCTCTGCCGCCCTCTTCCCGAGATTGCGCAGCGGTGCGGCGTTCCGTCGGCGCGGGTCGAGGCGGTGCTGGCACAGCTGCAGCGGATAGAGCCGCGCGGCCTGTTCGCCCGCTCGCTCTCCGAATGCCTGTCGCTGCAGTTACCGGACGTGGAGGCGCGGGAGGACCGGATGCGCCGGCTGCTTGACGCGCTGCCGGCGCTCGCGCGCGGCGGACCGGCTGCGTTGGCGCGGGACAGTGGGCTGCCTGAGGGGGAAGTGGCCGCGTTGCTGGCCCGGCTGCGCAGGCTCGATCCGCGACCGGCCGGCGCCTTTGTCTGCGCGCCTGCTCGGGTGCGGGTTGCCGATCTCTTGTTTCGGCCGGCCCGCAACGGCTGGTGCGCGGAACTGAACCCGGAAACCACGCCGTCGGCCCGCCTTGCGGACCCGGGGTCGGCGGCGGTTCCGCGGGGCTCGGCGCTGTCCCGGGCCCGAGGCGAGGCGCGCAGCCTGATTGCCGCGCTGGAGCGGCGCAACGCATCGCTCCTTGCGCTGGGGCGGGTCCTGGCGCGCGAACAGGCGGGTTTCCTCAGCGAGGGGGCGATCGCGCAACGCCCGTTGACCAGACGCGCGGTGGCGCGCGAACTGGGCCTGCACGAAAGCACCGTGGGCCGGATGGTCGATGTCGGTGCTGCGGCGACCCCGTCGGGCACGTTGCCCCTCCGCCGGTTCTTTTGCCATGAGGTGCGCCGGGGCGGGGACGGCGGTGCCAGCGCCCCGGCGTTGATGGCGCGCATCGCCGAGATTGTCGCGGACGAACCGCCCGGCGCGCCGCTCACGGATGGGCAGATCGCGGCGCGGCTGACCGCCGAGGGCCTGGCGGTTTCGCGCCGGGTCACGGCCAGTTTGCGCACGCGGGCCGGGCTTGGAAACCGGGCGGCGCGGCGGCGGAAGGCGCCCGGCTCCCGGTCCTGAACCCGTGTCGCATTTCTCAGGCGGCCGCCCGGCCAGGCGTCGTTTCATGGTCGGGATCAGCGTCTGCCGACCGTCTGAAGGTAAATTGCCGGGAGTGGCCTGGTGCGCCGGTATTAAAGCTGGACCCAGCCCTCGGGCGGCTTGCCCTTGCCGGGGTGAACGCTGCCGCAGTTCGGGCAGGTGCGGGCCTCGATGTCCTCGTGGAAAGCGTCGTAGACCTTGGGCAGTTCGCTGACGATGCCAGAGGCGGATTCCAGCGTGACCTCGTGGCGATGCACCAGCGCGTTGCAGTCAAAGCAGTACCACTCGAAACCTTCGGTCATGCCCGGCAGGCGCGGCGCCTCGACGACGATCCCGATGGAGCCTTCCTGTGGCCGCTGCGGCGCGTGACGCACATGCGGCGGCAGCATGAAGACCTCGCCTTCGCGCACCGGGACGTCGTAAATCTCGCCGCCGTCGGCGATCTTCAGAACCATGTCGCCCTTCTGCTGAAAGAACCATTCGGGGACCGGATCATCGTGGAAATCCATCCGGGTGTTGGGGCCGCCGACAACCATCACGATCATCTCTGAATCCGTATGCAGCAGCTTGTTTCCGACCGGCGGTTTCAACTGGCTGGCGTTTTCCTCGACCCATTTCTTGAAATTGAAGGCATGCAGCTTGGGGTGCTGGTTCATGGACGTCGTCTCCCTCGTTTCAGTGCGTCGTTTCGGCGCTGTCATTGAATACCCTGTACCAGCCATCAGGAACATCGATGGTAATGAATACGGCTATCCATTTGTGGAATACCTGACGGCCGCTCAATGGAAGATCACTGCGGTTCCGGCGAATGCGACAAGCACCGCCAGGGCGATGCGGGGACCAGGCGGCGCCTCGGTGCGGAACAGAAATCCGGCAATCGCGACGGTGAAGAGGATGTCGAGAGACCCCAGCAGTGCGACGGTGGCAACCTCGGTTTCGAGCAGGGCGAGAAATTGCAGCGTCTGCCCGGCGGCCAGCGTCACGGCGGCGGTCCATTGCCATGGGCCCCGGTCTTCCAGCAGCCCGGGACGCGTTGACGGGCGCGCGGCGCGGAACATTCGCGCGCCGAGGAACCACAGCGCCCCGGCGGCGGCGCCGAGGAAGGTGCCCAGAAGCGGATCCGGCCAAAGGTCCAGCCCGAGGCGGCGCAGCGCATAGGCGAGGGCATAGGCACCCGCAGAGGCCACGGCGATGGCATGTCCCGAGACGCGGGAGGCATCCGGCCGGGCGGCGGTGCCGGGCGTGCGCGGCGTCAGGCTCAGCAGGACGCCGCCCAGGATCAGGACCGCCCCGGGATAGACGGCGGGATCGGGCAACTCCGACAAGAGCAGAAACCCGACCGGCAGCGCAAAGACCGGGATCAGGCGACGGTAGAGGCTGGTTCGGATCGCTCCGATCCGCACCGACGCGGCATACATCCCATATCGCCCGAGGACCATCGAGGCGACGCCCGACAACAGAAAGAGGATGATCGCTGTCGCCGCCTGCTGCAAGGGAAGGTCGGGAAGAACCCGGCGACCGAAGAGCAGCCAGAGCGCGAGGGATCCGGCGGCGGTAACGAGGATGGACAGAAACAACCCATTGTCGGCGCGCGCCGTCCGTCCGCCGCGCGCGATGGCGGCGCCGGCAAGCCCGTAGAAGGCCGCCGAGACGATAGCCAGCGCTTCGCCTGTCATGTCTCTGCGCTCCGGCCGGTTGCTTTCAGGACGTCGCGGCGACCTTGTCGGCGTCGGCAAAGCCGGCAACGCCGCCGTTGCCCTTCCCGACAAGGGTGCAGCCTGCCGGCGCGTCGATGTCGGTCAGGGCGACATCGCCGGAGAACAGCGCCTTGACCGAGCCGACCTTCAGCCGGACCCTGGCCGACATCTCGGTGTCCGAGCTCTTGATCACCTCCTGGCAGCCGGGAATGCAGGCTTGCAGAACCTCGGCATCGTTCAGTGCGGTCCAGACCACCTCGCGGGGGGGCCGGATGATGTATTCGCCGGAGATTTCCATGCCGTTTTCCTTCCGGGTCAGAGCTTGAGGCCGCAGCCGTCGAACGCCTCGCGGGTGCGGACCTTTTCCTCGTCGGTGAGTTGCAGCAGGGGCGCGCGGACTGGTCCGCCCACCTGACCGAGCAGATCCTGCCAGTACTTGCTGTGCGCCTGCGGCTTGCCGCCGGGGCGGGTGCTCCTGATTGCCTCGCGGACCGGATCGAGGCTGTCGCGCAGTTTGCGCGCCTCTTCGAAACGGCCGGCAAAGGCCAGTTCGGTGTAGGCCTGCATCCGCCGGTCCGCCTTGGTCTGCAGCAGGTAGGGCGGCGCCGAGCAGAGATAGAGTTTCCAGTCCAGTTCCTCGATGTTGTCGAGCCATTCCTCTTCGGAGGCGGTGGAGACCTGGATCTTGTCACCGACCATTCTGGACAGGCGAACGTACATTTCGCGCGGGACCGAGTATTTGATGGCGACGATATTGGGCAGCTCCGCCACCCGCGCGCAAAGCTCGGGGCTCATCAGATAGCCGCTGTCGGGGTGGCTCCACATCGCGATGCCGATGTCGACCCGGTCGCAAAGCTCCTTGTAGTAGTTGAACACCGTGTCGTCCTGGTCCGAGATGAAATGCAGCACCGGCGCATGCACCACAACGTAGTCCGCGCCGCAGTCCTGCGCGTGTCGGGCCAGCTCGACCACGGTGTCGAAATTCTGGTCCGAGGCAGACATGATGGTGCCGGCCTTGCCGTCGCATTCCTCGACGGCGATCTCGAAGTTGCGCTTGCGCTCTTCCAGACTCATCGAAAAGAATTCGCCCTGCTTTCCGGCGATGAACAGGCCCTGGATGCCCAGGTCATCGACCCAGTGCCGGATGTTGCTGCGCAGCCCCTCCTCGTTGAACGTGCCGTCCTGATGGAACGGGTTGAGGGCGGCGGCCCAGATCCCGCGCATATGTTCGCGGGCGTAATCCTTGGCGTCGAGTTTCGAATATTTCATGACGTCTTCTCCTCTTCGGCCGCTCGAATAGCACGCCACAGGGTTTCGCTTGTCAGTGGCAGGTTCAGATCGCTCACGCCCAGCGGGCGCAGCGCGTCGATTGCCGCGTTGAGGATCGCCGCCGGCGCGCCGATGGTTCCGGCCTCGCCGACGCCCTTGGCGCCGAGCGCGTTCATCGGGCTGGGGGTGGTCGTTTTAAGAAGCGTCAGCGGCGGCACGTCGCTGCAGCGCGGAACTGCGTAATCCATGAAGGAGCCGGTCAGAAGCTGGCCATTTTCGTCATAGACGACCCGCTCCATCAGGGCCTCGCCCAGGGCTTGGGCGAAGCCGCCGGTCAGCTGCCCCTCGACCATCATCGGGTTGATGATCAGGCCGGTATCGTCGACGCAGACCGCGCGCTCGAGCGTCGGCGCTCCGGTGTCTCGGTCGACCGAGAGGACAATGAGAAAGGCGCCGTAACCCCAGGCCTGCCCCTTGTTCGCGTAGCGGATTTCTTCGGTGATCGGCAGGGGGTCGCCCGCCCGCTGCCGCGCCGCAAGCTTTTCGCAGGCCAGCAGAACCGCGCTGCCGCCGATGGGGGTGCTGCGGCTGGCCAGGGCGCCGATGCCCTCGGGGCAGGTCGCGGTATCGCCAAAGGTGACCTCGATCCGCCCCGGCTCGATGCCGAGCGCATCCGCCGCGATCTGGGCAAAGGCGGTCGCGCGCCCGTGCCCCTGCGAGGAACTGCCGCTTTGAACCGATGCGCTGCCGTCAGCGTTCAGGGTCGCCCGCGCGGTTTCCCATCCGCTGCCGGAGGGCTCCACATAAAAGCCGATCCCGATGCCGACCAGTTCGCCCGCCGCCCGTCGCCGGTCCCGGTCATCGCAGAGGGCGGCGTAGTCGACCTGAGCTTCGAGCAGGTCGAGCGCGGCGGCGTAGTCTCCGGAATCCAGGGTATTTCCGGTCGGCGTCTCGAACGGGAGATCCTCCGGCCTCAGCAGGTTTCGGCGGCGCAGCTCGAACGGGTCGATCCCGGTCTCGGCCGCGGCCTTGTCGATCAGACGCTCCATTAGACAGTTCGCCTCCGGCCGGCCGGCGCCGCGATAGATGCCGGTCAGGCCGGTGTTGTGCATCCAGGCCTGCGTGGTGACCGTCAGGGTGTCGAGGCGATAGCCGCTCGGCAGAACCCGGCCCGCGTTCCAGGCCGTGATCAGCCCGCTGGTGGGAAGCCAATGCCCGACCGGGGTGGCGACCTCTGCGCTCAGCGCGAGGAACCGCCCCTCGCGGTCCAGCGCCAGCCGGCCCCTGCTGGTCACCGCCCGACCGTGCGTCGCCGACAGGAACTCCTCGGACCGGGTCGAGGTCCATCTGATGTCGCGCCGATGGTGGAAGGCGGCCCAGACGGCAAAGACCTCCTCAGGATAGACCGAGGATTTCATTCCGAAGGCGCCGCCCACATCGGGCGAGATCAGCCGAATGCGCGCCCGCGGGAGTCCGAGGATCGCGGCGATGTCGTTGCGGCTGCGGTGCGGGGTCTGGGTCGACAGCCAGACTGTGACGGTCTCGGTCGCAGCATCAAAGGCGACGGCGATGGATCGTGGTTCCATCGGCGAGGGGGCCAGGCGCGGGTGACGGACCTCGCATTCCACGATGCGCTCTGCGTGTTCAAAGGCGCCGGTCACATCGCCCGCCGACCAGGTCTGCTCGGCCGCCAGTCGCGGATCGGGCAGGGGGGCGTCGTCGATCTCCACCCGGACCTGCTCGCACGCGTCGCGTGCGAGCTCCAGATCCCCGGCCAGGATGGCGGCGATGGGCTGGCCGACCGAATGAACCTGTTTCCCGGCGAGGACCGGATAGTCGGGCAGATGCCTGATCGGGATAACCGGATTGACCTGCAGCGCGCCAAGGCCGGTCAGATCCGCGCCGGTGTGCACGCCGGCGACACCGGGCAGATCGGCGGCCATTTCGGTCTCGATGGCGTCGATGGTGCCGGCGGAAACCATGCTGCGCACGACGGCCAGATGCAGCGGGTCGGTCAGTCGCACGTCGTCCGTATAGGTGCCGCGCCCGCTGATCAGCGCCGGATCCTCACGTCGCGCCAGTGGCGATCCGACGAATTTTTCCTTGGGATTGCGCATGGTTGGATGCAGCGCCTTTGAATTCCGTTCGACCGGCATTGGACCAAATCCGCCCCCGCAAACCAAATACAAAGAAGGCAAGTGGGTATAACCAAAGCCGATATGAAATCGATCTGATGTTAAATATGTTTGGGCGCAAAGCGGAGGGCGCGATGAAAATTGCTTTGATCGGCGACGGGGCGATTGCCGGCTATGTCCGGGCGGCGATGGCAAGACAGGACTTGCCGCTCGCGGCCATCGTGCTGCGGCCTGAGCGTCTGGCCGGGGCCGGACGCCCTGCCGGTGTTCCGGCGGTCGCATCGGTCGCGGATCTGCCCGGAGAGGTCACCCATGTCGTTGACTGCGCCGGCCACGAGGGGCTGCGTCAGCATGGGGCGGCGGCGCTGCGCCGGGGGCTGGATGTCATCACCGTCTCGGCCGGGGCGCTGGCTGACAGGGATCTGAGGGACAGCCTCAGGGAAGCCGCTGCAGCGGGGGACAGCCGGCTGCATGTCGCCTCGGGCGCCATCGGCGCGCTGGATGCGTTGCGCGCGGCCCGTCAGGGCAGGTTGGAGCAGGTTCGCTACGTCGGCCGCAAACCGCCGCTGGGCTGGCGCGGGTCGATGGCCGAGGAGGTGCTGAACCTTGCCGACCTCGGCGGCAATCCGCAGGTCCATTTCCGCGGCGATGCGGGGACGGCGGCGCTGCGCTATCCCAAGAATGCCAATGTGGCGGCGGCGGTGGCGCTGGCCGGGATCGGCTTCGACGCCACGCAGGTGGAACTGGTGGCGGATCCGACGGTTGGCGGCAATGTCCACGAAGTGCACGCCTGCGGCGATTTCGGGTCGTTCTCGTTCTCGATTTCCGGCAATCCGCTACCGGACAACCCCCGCAGCTCGGCGTTGGCGGCGATGAGTATCGTGGCCGCCTTGCGCGGCGCCCGGGATACCATCGTGATCTAGGAGGACGACATGGCCACTGGACATACCCGGATCGTGGAGCGGGTCTTGACGCGGCTGAAGCTGAAGCAGCTGCGCCTGCTGGTCGCTGTCGGCAAGCACCGGTCGATCCAGAACGCCGCGCGCGAGCTCAACGTCTCGCAGCCGGCGGCGACCAAGATGATCAAGGATCTGGAACTCGACTTCGAGGTGCAGCTCTTCGAGCGCACCAACCGGGGGGTCGTGCCGACACCGCATGGCGAGGCGCTGATCCGTCACGGCAAGCTGATCTTTGCGCAGGTGTCGAACGCGGCGCAGGAACTGGACGACCTCAAGGAGGGGAACGAGGGCCGGGTCGTGGTGGGCACGCTGTTGGCGGCCTCATCGCATCTTTTGCCGCTGGCCATCGAGCGTCTGATCGAGGCGCGGCCGAAAGTGGCGGTGAAGATCGTCGAGGGCACCAATGAGGCGCTGATGCCGGCGCTGCGCTCGGGCGAGATCGATGTCGTCGTCGGGCGGCTGCCGACCCATCGGCACCGGAGCGAGATCGACCAGATCGCGTTGTTTGACGAAAGGATCCTGGCGGTGGCCGGCCCTGACCATCCGCTGGCCGGGCGCCAAGAGGTTGGCTTCGACGACCTCAAACCCTTTGGCTGGATCCTGCCGCCGTTCGAAACCTCGCTGCGGCGCCAGATCGACCAGTTCTTCATCAACCAGGGACAATACGCGCCCTCGGTGTCGATCGAGTCGGTGTCCTATCTGGCGAACCGGACCTTTCTTCAACTGAGAGATTTCATCGGCCTGATGCCCTCTCACGTGGTGGCGCAGGACATCGCCAGCGGGCTGCTTGCCAAGATCAACTGGAAGGTACCTTTCGGTGCCGGGCCGGTCGGGATTTCGCTGCGCAAGGCCGAGCGGCTCTCTCCTGCGGGCACCGCGCTGATCGCGCAGCTGCAGGAGATCGCAAAGGCGATGTGAGCCTAGACCGCGATGAGGTCGAGCAGGGCGCGCGACAGCGCGGTGTTGTCGTCGCACAGGTCGAGGATCACATCGAAATGGTTGCGCCCCGGAATGCACAGGCGGCGCGTCCGCGCGCCGCTGTCGCCCCATGCCTGGGCAAAGGCATCGGATTGACGGATGAATCCGGGCGCCTCGGTTTGCGCACGCGCGACGAACATCGGCGCCGGATCGCGGGGCAGGTGGCGCAGCGGGCTCAGCGCCGCCTCGTCCTCGGGGCTCAGATTCAGCCACGATTGCGGGGGCGCGCGGCGGATCGGCGCCAGGTCGAACAAGCCGCTGATCGGCATGACACCGGCCAGCGGGCGGTCGGGCAGATCGAACTCAGCCTGCCAACCACCTGCGGCCAGCGCGGCGGCGGGATGGCCGCCCGCCGAGCTGCCGACCACATGGATGCGCTGCCGATCAAGGCCGAGCGCCGGGGCCTCTTGCCAGACATGGGCCAGCATCGCCCGCATCTGGCGGTTGATCTCGGCCAGCGTCGCCCGGGGGGCGAGCGTATAGTCCGGCGTGATGGTGGCAATGCCGTGGCGCGCCAGCATCGGGGCGGGAAAATGGGAATGCCGCCGCGACAGCGCCCGCCAATACCCGCCATGGATGAAGATTACCGCCGGGGCGTTTCCATCCGCAGGGCCCAGCAGGTCGAAACCTTCGCCACAGGGGTCATAGACCACATTGGCGCGCCTCATGTGCTCGGACGCCGCCGCTTGCGAACAGGAGAGATAGCGCGCGATGATGTCGTCGAATGCCCCCTGGCTGACCGTCGCGCGGGCGTCGTAGTCGGTATCGAGTTGCGCGGCATCGATCGCGGCATCGAAGCCGCCGTGCGGATGGATCTGGGGCCGGTTTTCCATGTAAGACGCCGATACAGCCCTGGATCAGCTCCTGATCCCGGTCCAGCGCGGCATTGTCACCGGACCAGGCCAGACGGCCTTTTTCCAGGACATAGTGACGATCGGCCAGCCGCTTGAGGACAGCCAGGTTCTTGTCGATCAGCAGGATCGATTGCCCGTCCTGTTTAGGTGGGTGATGACATCCCGGATCTCTTTGCGGATCACCGGGGCCAGCCCCTCTGTCGCCTCGTCGAGGATCGGAAGATGGGGGTTCGTCATCAGGGCGCGGCCGATGGCAAGCATCTGTTGTTCGCCGCCCGAGAGCGTGCCGGCGCGCTGCGAGGCGCGCTCTTCCATCCGGGGAAACAGGTCATTGACCCGCCGCGGCGTCCATGGGTTTTCGCGATCATGCCGGTTCGCCGCGGTCGCCACGAGATTCTCGCGCACCGTCAGGTTCTGGAAGATCTGCCGGCCTTCGGGCACCAGGCCGGCGCCGAGGCGCGCCACCCGTTCGGGCGTCGCGCCGGTGGCCGCCCGGTCCTGGCCAAGACAGGTTCGAGTCCATCCGACACCACCGTGTCCAAGCATCCCGGTGCGCGTGGGCTGCTCTGTTCTGCAGGTCCCGGCGGTGACGCCGGTTTCCTCTCGGCCGGAACCGCGCTCGGAGGAGGCACGTCACAGGTGCCTTCTCATCGTTTTTCGCACCGGGTCGCCTGACCCGCCGGGGCGGTGCCTCAGCGCGCCAGACCCAGCTCTTGCAGATAGGCGGCCGAGGGCAGGATGCCGCCCTTGTCGCGCAACTCCAGGATCAGGCGCGGTCGGTCGCCCAGTGGTGCCAGCGCGGCAAAAATCGCATGCCAGTTCACCGTTCCCTTGCCGACCGCCCAATGCCGGTCGGCAAAACCGTCGGCGTCCTGAAGGTGCACATGGTGAAGCTGCTCACCTGCGCGGGTGATGTAATAGTCGACCGGCGGCGCCCCGGTCGAACCGTGGGCGTAGTGCGCATGGCCGGTATCGACCGAGACCCTGACCGCCGGGCTGTCAAAGCTTTCGGCCAGCAGGCAACGGTCATCGGTGTCCTTGTCCTCGATGTTTTCGAGCACCATCGTCACGTTCGCCGACTCGGCCCGCGCGATCACCGGGTCAAGCGTGGCATGGGTCAGGTCGACCACCTGCTGGCGGGCGTCCGGCAGGTTGTCGCGGTTGTTGTAGTGCCAGGTGGAATAGGGGCTGTGGATCACCATCTGGGTCGCGCCCAGGGCCTCGCATACCGCCAGGCCCTGTTCCATGCGCCGGGTGACGATGGCGCGGATGTCCGGATCCTGACTGGCAAGGCCAAAGCCCCAGAAGGGGCCATGAATGCCAAGCCGGCCGGCATAGCCGTCCAGCAGCGCCTTGGCCCGGTCCACGCGCGCCTCCCAGTCGCCGTTCAGCACATCGACCATCACGAAATCCTGGATTTCCAGGTCGCGCTGATCGGCGATGATCCAGTCCTTGTAAAGTTCGAGGGACGCAAGCGGTATGGCTGCGCCGAGAAGTGGCAGATCGGTCATTTGGGGATCATCCTGTCGTGTTGATTGCGCCGCCGGCGCGTCTTTGCAGATGGCTGGGAATTAGGCGTCGGGCATGACAGCGGTATGACATTTTCCATCCGATTTCGCCCTGGGGCGCATGTCATTCTCTCTTCAGGAAACGGTCACCCGACTGTCATCTGAGCGCGGTTTAAAGCGGCTGCAAACGTCATCCGGTGGCCGCGCCCCATGCACCGCCGCGGTTTGTTTCATCGCTGACAACGAACGGGAATCTCGACATGCTCAACCTCAACCGCCGCCAGGCGATCAGCCTTTTCGGTGCAACCGCCGGGGGGCTCGTGCTGCCCGGGTATCTGCGTGCACAGGGCGCCCGCCCCTCTGTCACGGTCGCCGTCCAGAAGATCACGATCAACAACACGCTCGACCCCTGGCGCGAACAGTCCAACGTCGGCGAGCGGGTGCTCTACCCCAATCTCTGGGAGGGGCTGATCCTGCGCGACTGGATGGGCGATCAGGGACCGGTTCCCGGCCTGGCCACAGAATGGCACCGCATCGACGACAAGACGCTGGAACTCAAGCTCCGCAAGGGCGTCAAGTTCCACAACGGCGACGAGATGACCGCCGAGGACGTCGCCTTTTCCTTCTCGCCCGAGCGCGTGTTCGGCGATACCCAGCCCGCCGGGGGCCAAACCATCTATTCCGAGAATTACACGCCCGAGACCGCCAAGGACATCCCGGCCTCGCTGCCGGGTGTCGGGCGCCGCAAATGGCCTGCCCTCGCCGGGGTCGAGATCGTCGACAGGTACACCGTGCGCTTTCACAACGCCACGCCCGACGTGACGATGGAGGGCCGCCTCTATGCCGGCGGCAGCCAGATCCTGAACCGCCGCGCCTGGGATGAGGCCGCCACGTATAACGAATGGGCGACCAGGCCGATCACCACCGGCCCCTATTTCGTCGAGGATCACCGCCCCGACGTGTCGTTGACCTATCGCGCTTTCGACGACTACTGGGGCGGCCGCCCGCCGCTGGAACGGATCACCTTCGTCGAGGTTCCCGAAGTGTCGAGCCGTGTGAACGGGCTGCTGTCCGGCGAATACGATTTCGCCTGCGACCTGCCGCCCGACCAGATCGGCGGCGTCATGAACGCCCCCGGCTTCGAGGTGCAAAGCTCGACCATCTGGAATCACCGGGTCTCCTGTTTCAATACCGAACATCCGGTCCTGGCCGATCCGCTGGTGCGCCGCGCCATGACGCATTCGATCGACCGCGACGCCATTGTCGCCGCGCTCTGGGGCGGTATGACCAAGGTGCCGGCCGGCCTGCAATTCGAGAGCTTTCGCAGCTCGGACATGTTCATCGAGGGCTGGACCGCGCCGGAATACAACCCGGAGCTGGCCCGCGGCCTGCTGAAACAGGCGAATTACAAGGGCGACCCGATCCCCTTCCGCCTGCTCAACAACTACTACATCAATCAGGTCTCCAACGGTCAGATCATGGTCGAGATGTGGAAGCAGGTCGGCCTGAACGTCGAGATTGAAATGAAAGAGAACTGGGGCCAGATCCTCGACGCCTCGACCACCCGCGGCATCCGCGACTGGTCGGCCTCCAACACGATCAACGACCCGATCACCCCCATGGTGGTGCAGTTCGGCCCCAACGGTTCGATCCAGCAATACAAGGAATGGACCAACGTCGAGCTGAACGAGCTGTCGCAGGTCATGGAGACCTCGACCGACCACGCCAAGCGCAAGAAGGCGATCGCCCGGATGCTGGAAATCGCCGAACGCGAGGATCCCGCCTACCAGATGCTGCACCAGAATGCGGTGTTCACCGGAATGCGCTCGGAGTTGAACTGGAAGGCCGCCCCGGCCTTCGCCATGGACTTTCGCGGCCCGAACTGGGCGACAAACGACGGCTGACACCCCGGCCCGATCTCGCCCCGGCGGCCGCTCCGGCCGCCGGGGCTTTCCGTTCCCGCCGGGCGGAACGGCTGCGATCTGGAACGAAAGGACTACACATGGCCAATCTAGTCGAGATCCGCGGGCTTCGCGTCGCCTTTGACGGCATGCCGGTGCTGCACGGAATCAATATGGATGTCGCCCCGGGCGAGGCCCTGGGCCTTGTCGGGGAAAGCGGTTGCGGGAAATCCGTCACCTGGCTGGCGGCGTTGGGGCTGCTGCCCTCCAAGGCACACGTCACCGGATCGGTGCGGCTCCAGGGGGCGGATCTGTCCGGCGCGCCCCGGGCGCAGCTCGAAGCCGTGCGCGGCAAGCGGATCGCGATGATCTTCCAGGACCCGTCCAGTTCGCTCAACCCGGTGCAGCGGGTGGGCAGGCAGCTTTGCGAGGCGCTGCGCGTCAATCGCGGCCTGACCGGCGCCCCCGCCCGGGCCGAGGCGCTGCGTTTGATGGACCTCGTCGGCATTCCCGATGCGCGGGGGCGGTTCGGGAACTATCCGCACGAGTTCTCGGGCGGCCAGTGCCAGCGGCTGATGATCGCGATGGCGCTGGCGGGCGAACCGGACCTGCTGATCGCGGACGAACCGACCACCGCTCTCGACGCCACCATCCAGGCGCAGATCCTCGATCTGCTTGCGCGGCTGCGGCGCGAAACCGGCATGGCTGTCGTCTTTATCAGCCACGATCTGGGGGCGGTCGCGCAGATCTGCGAGCGGGTCTGCGTCATGTATGCCGGCCGCATCGTCGAACAGGGCGCGGTGACACAGCTGTTCGAGCGGCCGCGCCACCCCTATACGCTTGGCCTTTTCGAGGCGATCCCCCGGCTATACGGCCCGCGCGAGCCGCTCGTGCCGATCCCCGGCACGGTCCCGGATCCGCGCAGGCTGCCCCGGGGGTGCGCCTTTTCACCGCGCTGTGCGCAGGCGCGCCCCTTCTGCCGGGACGAACGGCCGGACCTGCTGGACCAGCAGGACGGTCGGCAGCTGGCCTGCGCCTTTCCGCTGCCGGGTGCCGACCCGGCCAGAGCTGACCGCAAGGAAGGGGTGCTGCAATGACCGATCTTCTCGTCGCCAGGGATCTCGTGCGCATCTATTCCGCCCGCCGCGGACTGTTGGGGAAGGTGTCGCCGGTGCGCGCCGTTGACGGCATCAGCCTGTCCGTCCGGCGCGGCGAGACACTGGGGATCGTCGGCGAAAGCGGCTCGGGCAAGTCGACGCTGGGGCGGATGCTGCTCGGGCTCGATCCTTTGCAGGGCGGCGAGGTGCGCTTTGACGGCGCGCCCCTGCCGCGGGCCCATACCGCCGGGTGGCGTGCCCTTCGGGCGCGGATGCAGATGGTCTACCAGGATCCGCTTGCCGCGCTCGACCGGCGGCTGACCATCGCCACCCAGATCCGCGAACCGCTCGATATTCACGGTGTGGGCGATGCGGCGTCCCGCGCCGTCCGCGTGGACCAGCTGATGCAGGCGGTGGGCCTGCGCCCCGACCAGGCTGACCGCTATCCGCATGAGCTGTCGGGCGGCCAGCGCCAGCGGGTGGTGATCGCCCGCGCACTTGCAACCGGGCCCGACCTGCTGGTCTGCGACGAACCGGTCTCGGCGCTGGACGTGTCGATCCAGGCGCAGGTGGTGAACCTGCTGCGCGACCTGCAGGCCAGGGGCGGGCTGGGCATGGTCTTCATCAGCCACGACCTGAAGGTGGTGCGCAACCTCTGCGACCGCGTCGCGGTGATGTACCTCGGCCGCGTGGTCGAAGAGGGTACGGCCGAGGATCTCTTCGCGGCTCCCCGCCACCCCTATACCCGCGCGCTGATCTCCTCTGTGCCCGAACCGGGCCGACCGCTTGACGGCCGGGTGATCCTTCAGGGCGAACCGCCCGACCCGGCCCGGCGTCCCCCGGGGTGTGCCTTTCACCCGCGCTGCGCGCTGGCAACGGATATTTGCCGCAGCACCGTTCCCCGATTGCGCGCCGCCGGTCCGCACCGCGCCGCCGCCTGCCACCACTGCGACGGGGCGGACACCGCCCGAGCCGCCTGAGGAGCACCCGATGATCCGTTTCGTTTCGATCCGTCTGCTGCGCGCCGCCATCACGGTGCTTGCGGTAATGACCTTCGCCTTCGTGGTCCTGCGTCTCTCCGGCGACCCGGCCGCGGTGCTTCTGGGGCCGGACGTCCCCAAGGATGTCGTCGATGCGTTCCGCGCCGAGTGGCACCTGGACGAGCCGATCTGGCGGCAATACCTGGCCTATATAGAGGCCATCTTCAGTGGCGATTTCGGCCAGTCGATGCGCGACAGGTCGCCGGCGCTGGAACTGGTGCTGGAACGGGTTCCGGCGACGCTGATGCTGACCGTGCCGGCGCTGCTGCTCAAGATCGGGCTGGGCATTCCCGCGGGCATTTACGCCGCGCTCCACCGTGACAGTGCCCTCGATCGCGGGGTGATCCTGTTGGCGATTCTGGGGTTCACCATCCCGTCCTTCGTGATGGGGCTGGTGCTGGTACTGATCTTCGCGGTGACGTGGAACCTGTTGCCCTCGGGCGGCTTTGGCGGCTGGCAGCACGCCATCCTGCCCGCCCTCACCATGTCCATTGGCGGCATCGGCATCCTCGCCCGCTTTTCGCGTTCAGCGATGATCGAGGTGATGGGCCAGCCCTATATCCGCACCGCCTCGGCCAAGGGGGTGAAATGGCGCGACGTGGTGCGCGGCCATGCCCTTCCCAATGCCGCCATTCCCATCGTCACCATCGTCGGTTTCATGGTCGGGGCTCTGATCGCCGGGGCCGTCGTGGTCGAGACGATCTTCTCCTGGCCCGGCATCGGGCGGTTGCTGATCGTGTCGGTCTCGAACCGCGACCTGGCCGTGGTGCAATGCATCCTGCTGCTGATCGCGGCGGTGATGGTGGTATCCAATCTGACAGTCGACCTGCTTTATGGCTGGCTCGATCCCCGCCTGCGCGCCGGCGCCGCACACTGACGCAAGGATACGCCCATGACTTTCGCCAACCCCCTGAATACCGCCGCCTCCGGCGCCCGGCGCCGGCAGCTGTTCGCGCGGGTTCCCCCGGCGGTTGCCTTCGGCCTGTTCTGGCTGGCGCTGATGGTGATCTGCGCCGCCTTCGCCGACCTGCTCCGCCCGTATGACATCACCCGGATGGACCTGGGCGCGCGCCTCGCCCCACCCGGCACGTCCGGGCACTGGTTGGGCACGGACGAGCTGGGCCGCGATGTGCTCTCGCGCCTGATTCAGTCGGTGCGGGTGTCTCTGGTGATTGCCTTCGGCGCCACGATCCTCTCGGCGGTCTTCGGCACGACCCTGGGCTTTCTCGCGGCGCAGTTCCGGGGCGTGGTGGAGCATTTCGTCGTGATGCTGGCCGATTTCCAGGCGGCGTTGCCGTTCCTGATCATGTCGCTGGCTGTTCTTGCCTTCTTCGGCTCGTCCATGGTTCTGCTGGTCTGCCTCATGGGCTTCTACGGGTGGGAGCGCTATGCCCGTATCGCCCGGGGCCTTGCGATTTCGGCCGGGGCACAGGGCTATGCCGCCGCGGTGGTTCAGCTTGGCGCGACCCCGCGACGGGTCTACCTGCACCACATTCTGCCCAACGTGGCCTCGACCCTGATCGTGTCGATGACCCTGACCTTTCCAGAGATCATCCTGATGGAATCGGGCCTGTCCTTTCTCGGCCTCGGGGTGCAGCCGCCCGAATCCAGCCTCGGCAACATGGTCGGCTTCGGCCGCGAATACCTGACCACCGCGCCCTGGGTCATGCTGGCGCCGGCTGCCGCGATCATGCTGACCACGCTCTCTATCTCGCTGGTCGGGGACTGGCTGCGCGACAAGCTCGATCCGACGATCCGCTGATCCGCCGGGCGGGGGGCGTTCGTCATCCGGACCGCAGTCCCGGGGATTCCGGCGGAGGCAGCCCCGCTTGTTGCCTGACGGCGTCACGATAAGAAACCGCCGCCATGCCGGATGTGCGACAACCCCGCCGCGGGCGCAGTCGGGGGGGGCAGGGGCAAAGATGCGTCATCCGGTGAGGCGAGCCGGCCGATACCGTTTCTTCAAGTCGAGCCCGGAGATCATCCAAGCGACTCTTGCGAACAGACTGGCGCAAGACCGCTCCGAACCCGGACCGGGGCGGCTCCGGCCTATTTCAGTCGTTTCGCACTTCGGCCGTCTTCCGCGCCGCTCTGCACAGAGGCGAGGTGGCATTCGGCCAGCCGCCGGGCGGTTCTGGCAAAGCTGGGATCCCGCGAATGCTGGGCCGCAACGATCGCGCCGTCGATGAGCACGGCGAGACTGCGGGCGGTTTCGGTCACATCGGCAATCTTCATCTCCATGGCCTGAGCCTTGAGCCAGGTGATGAGGTATTCCTTGTGCAGATCCGCCGCGCGGCGGACCGCGTCGTTGCCGGTGTCGAATTCGGCGACGGCATTGATGAACGGGCAGCCGTAAAAACCCGGATCCGAAAACCACTCTTCCAGCACGTCGAATACCGCCAGAAGGCGCGCCTGCGCCGGGCCGTCGACCTCGGCCAGCCGACCAAAGAACCAGTTGCGCCAGGTTTTCCCCTCGACCTCGAGCACAGCTGAGATCAGATCCTCTTTCGAGCGGAAGTGATGGTAGAGCGTGGCCTTCGCGGTGCCGGCCCGGGACAGGATGGTGTCGATCCCGGTGGCGGCGAAGCCGTGGTTGCAAAACAGGTGGGACGCCGCGCTCATGATCTTGTCACGCGCGGACACCGCAGGAAGGGCTGCAAAGCTCCAGCCGGAAGTGTCCCGCAGGCAAATGTCGTTCAAACCATCGTCCATATCGGCAACGTCTCTCCCAATGCGTCCCATGATGTCCGGCGATCCGGCGGATCCCAAGTCGGCAACAAGACGTCTCTTATATGTTGCCTCCCATATAAAAGGCCGAAAATCAAGACAGATTTGTCTTATTTTTCGAGGCATTTTGATGAGTCGTCCTGCTGCTCCTGCGCGCTCCTGCCGGCGCCGTCGTGATTGGCGATAGGGTGGCGTCGGCACAGGATAGGACGAAAAACCGCTGTAATGCGGGCATTCTACCTGAGTTTTTGCCAAAATAACCAGCAAACCGAGATTATCGCGCATTTCGCGCGGCGCAAGATTGACGCAGGTCGAGAGGATTCGCTGAGATAGACAGAACGGTATGTTCAGTGCCGCTTGATTGACCTGATGCGAGAGGGGATGAAATGATCGTGACGCGATTGAACGAGACTGGCGCAGATCAGGTTGCAGCCGCCTCCGCAGAGTCCACGGTGAAGCCCATCCGGGGCGCGCATGTCGCCATCCGCGCCCTCTCGCATACCTACCGGCGCTCCGATGGGCCGGTCCTGCGGGACATGGATTTCGAGATCCACCAGGGCGAGGTTGTCGCGCTTCTCGGCCGATCCGGGTGCGGCAAGTCCACGCTGTTGCACATGATGGCCGGACTGACCCATCCCAGCGAAGGAGAGGTTGTCATCAACGGTCGCGGGGTCCGCGCGCCCAGCCCGCGCTGGGTGATGATGTTCCAGGCGCCCTCGCTGTACCCCTGGATGACGGTGGCGCAGAACGCGGCGTTGGGGCTGCGGTTTTCCCGCAAGACCAATGAGATAGCCACGCGCGTGCCAGAGGTTCTGGACCTCGTCGATCTGGCCGCCTTTGCCGAACGAAACGCCCAGGACCTGTCGGGTGGGCAGCAACAGCGGGTCGCGCTGGCCCGGTCCCTGGCCACCCGGCCCGAGATGCTCCTGCTCGACGAACCCTTCTCGGCGCTCGACGCGTTCACCCGCCGCTCGCTTCAGCAGGATGTGCGCGAGATCGCCAGGCGCCTGGGCCTGACGATGGTGCTGGTCACACATGACGTCTCCGAGGCGGTTCTGATGGCCGACCGGGTTCTGGTGCTGGACGCCAACCCGGGCCGCGTGGCGCACGATGTCACAATCACGCTGAAGGAGGATGCCCGCCGCGCGGGCTCCGACGCCTTCCAGGAGGAACAGGCCCGGCTGATGCAGCTCTACACCGATGTGGCCCACGGCGACGCCACCACGCCGCTGGGCTGACACGACCCAACACGCCCCGACCACCCGACACAGAGGATTTGAGATCATGACGAAAAACACCTGGGACGACGAAGAGTATTTTGCCTCCGACTTCACCCGCCGGCAGACGCTCGACATGCTGGCCAAGGGTGGCCTCTTCGCTTCGCTGGCCACCATGCTCGGCGGCATGCCGAACATGTCCTACGCGCAAGAGGACGAGGTGGTGCGCATCGGGTACCTGCCGATCACCGACGCGACCGCGCTGCTTGTGGCCCATGGCATGGGGTATTTCGAGGACGAAGGTCTGGAGGCGGAGAGGCCGACGCTGATCCGGGGCTGGTCGCCGCTGATCGAGGGGTTCGCCGCCAACAAGTTCAACCTGGTGCATTTCCTCAAGCCGATCCCGGTCTGGATGCGCTACAACAACAAGTTTCCGGTCAAGGTGATGTCCTGGGCGCATACCAATGGCTCCGGACTCGTGGTGGGCCGGCATACCGACATCACGGATTTCAGCCAGCTGGGCGGCAAACAGGTCGCGGTTCCGTTCTGGTACTCGATGCACAACGTGGTGCTCCAGTACGCGCTGCGGCAATCGGGCGTGACCCCCGTCATCAAGGCCCAGGGCGAGGCGCTGGCGCCCGACGAATGCAACCTCCAGGTGCTCCCGCCGCCGGAAATGCCGCCCGCGCTCGCGGCGAAAAAGATCGACGCCTATATCGTGGCCGAGCCGTTCAACGCGCTGGGCGAGTTGAAGGCGGGCGCCCGGATGCTCCGCTTTACCGGCGACATCTGGAAAAACCACCCCTGCTGCGTGGTCTGCATGCATGAAGAGGTCACCGAGAAAAAGAAGGTCTGGACGCAAAAGGTCATGAACGCGGTCGTCCGCGGCGCGATCTACTCGTCGCAGAACAAGGAGGAGGTCGCAGGGCTTCTGTCCAAGGACGGCTGGGGTTACCTGCCGGCGCCGGCCGCCGTCGTGAAACGCGCGATGACCCACTACGAGGATCCGGCCTATACCGAAAGCGGCGCCAACCAGAACGCCGCTGAATGGAAAAACGGGCGCATCGACTTCCAGCCCTGGCCCTATCCCTCGGCGACCAAGCTGATCGTCGAAGAGATGAACAAGACCGTCGTCTCCGGCGATGCGACCTTCCTTGCCGATCTGGACCCGCAATTCGTGGCCGACGACCTGGTCAACTACGAATACGTCAAGGCCGCGCTCGACCGGTTCCCTGAGTGGAAGAACGACCCCTCGGTCTCGGCCGGCGATCCCTTCGCGCGCGAGGAGGTCCTGAAGCTGTGACCGCGATCCCCGACACCCCCGCAGGCGCATTCCGTCTGCCCCGGCTGGGGCGCTTTCGCGGCCTCTTCAACGCGGTCCTCGGCATCGCGCTCCTGATGGGGCTGTGGTGGTTGGGCGGCCGGGCGGTGGCCAACGACCCGGACATGTTCGCCTTTTCCGACTTTGCACCCGGCCCCACGCTGGCTGCGCTGTGGGACATCCTGTCCACGGGCGAGGTTCTGTCGATGTCCGGGCCGTCGCTGTACCGGGTGGGATCGGGGCTGGCCATCGCGGCGGCGCTGGGGGTGCCGCTGGGGATCGCCGTGGGCCGGACGACCTGGCTTCGCGAGATCACCAACGTGCCCTTCCAGTTCCTGCGGATGATCTCTCCGCTGTCATGGATGCCCATCGCGGTGATGGTCTACGACACCTGGGACGGCGCGATCGTCTTTCTGATCGCCGTGGCCGCGGTCTGGCCGATCCTGTTCAGCACCGCCTCGGGCGTGCGCCGGATCGATCCGAGCTGGCTCAAGGTCGCGCGCAACCTCGGCGCAAACCCGTTTCACATGCTCTTTGTCGTCATCCTGCCGGCCATCGCGGTGGATGTGCTGACCGGCATCCGGCTGGCGTTGGGCGTGGCCTGGGTGGTGCTGGTGCCGGCCGAATACCTCGGCGTCACCTCCGGCCTAGGCTACGCGATCAACGATGCCCGCGACATCCTCGACTACTCGCGTCTGGCCGCCGTCGTGGTGGTGATCGGTGTCATCGGCTTCCTGCTCGATTGGCTCTGCATGCTGGCCATCAACAAGTTCAACTGGGTGCGCGAAACCGCGCACTGACCCTAAAACCAGACAAACAAAGGAGATATTCCATGTCTGAACCCGCAACTGCGCTCACCGGCTGCCTCGCCCCCGAAGGCCTTGATCCGATCGACAAGAGCGGCCTTGAAGGCCTCATCGCGAAGGGCAAGGAAAACCCCCAGGCGATCAAGACGCTGAAGTGCAAGACCGTTGCCGAGGGCCGGTTCCGCCACGCCAGCTATATCCGCAACCTCGCCCCCTATATCGTCGACGAGCCGCCCGCGCTGCTCGGGGATGACACCGCGCCGAACCCGTCGGAGGCCTCGCTGGCGGCGCTGGGCTCCTGCGTCGCGGTCGGCCTGCACGCCAACGCCGTTGCCCGCGGCATCGCCATCCAGAAGCTGGAGCTGGAACTGGAAGGCGATCTGAACATCACCGCCGTCTGGGGCACCGGCGACACCTCGGAGAAACCCGTCGGCTTTACCGATGTCCGTATCAAGGTCGATATGGAGGCGGATTGTCCGAAGGAAGAGATCGACGCCCTGATCCAGCACGTGACCCAGTGGTCGCCGGTGTTCAACACCTTCTCCCGCCCGGTGAACATGATCGCCGAATCCGTCTGATCCGGACCCTGTTCCCCGGTCGCGCGAAGCCGGGGGGCAGGACCATCGCCCCTCTTTCCCCGACGCCTGCCCAGGAGCCCCGCCATGAATATAGCGACGCCTTTGAACGTGATCCAAATGGACGAAATCGAGCGGATTTCGTACCAGACCCTTGCCCCCATCGCGCGCAAGATCGACGAAGAGCGCATCTATCCCGAAGACATCATGCGCGCCATGGGGGCCGCCGGGGCCTATGGCACCCACATCGGCGGAACAGACGCCGCCACCGACCTGTCCGAGGCCATCCTGTCGATGGCCAAGGCGTCCGAGGCCTGCCTGTCCACCGGTTTCTGCATGTGGTGCCAGGATACGCTGGCCTGGTACATCGCCAGCTCCGACAATGACTGGCTCAAGTCCAACATTCTGCCCATGGTCGCCACCGGCGAGGTGCTGGGTGGCACCGGAATGTCCAACCCGATGAAGGCCATCGCCGAAATCGAACCGCTGCGCCTCAAGGGCAAGCGGGTCGAGGGCGGTTATTCAGTAAAGGGGCTGCTGCCCTGGGTCTCGAACCTGTCCGAGGACGGCTGGTTCGGCATCATGTTCTCGGTCGAGGACGGCGATACCACCAAGGGCGTGATGGCGATCGCCCATGCCGACGAGGCCAAGGGCGTAAGGCTGAAGCTCGATCACGAGTTTGTCGCGATGGGCGGCACGGCAACCTGCAACGTGCAGTTCCGCGATGTGTACATCCCCGACGAACAGGTCGTCGGCGATCCGGCCCCGGCCTTCATCCGGCGCATCCGTGGCGGTTTCGTCCTGCTGCAATGCGGCATGGCCGCCGGCATGATCAAGAGCGCGATCGACCAGATGCAGCAGGTCAAAGGCCCGCTGGGCCATGTGAACAAGTTCCTCGACAAGCAGCCCGAGGATTTCCAGGCGGAATACGACGCGCTGGTGGCCGACGTGCTGGAGATGTCGAAGACGCCCTACGACCAAAGCCCCGAGTACTGGAAGCGTGTCCTCGAAGCGCGCCTCAAGGGCGGCGAGCTGGCGGTGGAGGCCGCGCATTACGCCATGCTGCATTGCGGGGCGCGCGGCTATGTCAGCCACGGTGTCGCACAGCGCCGCCTGCGCGAGGCCTATTTCGTCGCCATCGTGACCCCGGCGACCAAGCACCTGCGCAAGATGCTGGCCGAACTGGGCTGAACAGAAGTTTCGAGGGAGGAGCGCGACTTGCCCGTGGCGTGCGCGCCGCGCCACGGGGACGGATAACGATTGTCAGAATTTTCGCCAACAGGGACCAGAAAAAGGACACCAGCCAATGACTTCCGCACTCGTCTCCCCCGAAGAGCTCAAGCCCATGATCGACGGCGAGGTCGCCGTGGTGATCGACACCCGCGATCCCGAAAGCTACGCCGCCGGCCATATCCCCGGCGCGGTGAACATGCACGACATCTTCACATTTCTGGCCACGTCCGACGCCTCGGGCATGTCGGAACTGAAGGAGAAATTCGCCGCTGAATTCGGTGCGGCGGGGCTCGATGGCGACAAGACCGCCGTGATCTACGAGGCCGCGATGACCACCGGCTTCGGCCAATCGTGCCGCGGGTTCTACCTGCTCAGCTTCCTTGGCTATCCCAAGGTGAAGGTTCTGCACGGCGGCTTCGCGGCCTGGCAGGCCGAGGGGATGGCGGTGTCGACCGAAGCGGTGGCGCCCACGCCGGCCGGCTTCGACATCGACGAGTCGGCGGCGTCCATCATGATGGATGTCGAGGACATGAAAGCGGCCATCGGGGACGACGGCGCCGTCATCCTCGATGTGCGCGACATCGACGAATGGATCGCCACCTCCTCCTCGCCCTACGGGGTCGATTTCTGCCCGCGCAAGGGCCGCATTCCCGGCGCCGTCTGGATCGAATGGTACCGCATGATGAAGCCCACCGCGCTTGGCCCGATGCTGAAGTCCGCGGATGAGGTTCTGGCCGAATGCGCCACCGTCGGCATCACCCCCGACACGCCGGTGAAGATCTACTGCTTCAAGGGGGCGCGCGCGTCGAACACCTTTCTGGCGCTGAAAGAGGCGGGGGTGAAGGACGTGTCGATCTATTTCGGCTCGTGGAACGAATGGTCGCGCGATCCGTCCCTGCCGATCGAGGAAGGCCTGCCGTTCGGCGCCTGACCCACCAAGTTTTGCAACTCACTGAATGGAGAATACCCGATGACAACCCGCGCAGAGCTGACCGAGAAAATCGTCGCGCACAAGACCTTCAACGACATCAAATGGGCCGACGTCGCCGCCGCTGTCGGCCAGTCCAAGGAATGGGTGACGGCCGCGCTGATGGGCCAGATCTCCCTGAGCAAGGACCAGATCGCACAGGCGTGCAACGCCCTGGGTCTGAACTTCTCGGACGAGGAAACCGCCCTGTTGATGACGGTGCCCTATCGCGGATCGTTGCCCACGGCGGTGCCGACCGATCCGCTGATCTATCGCCTCTACGAGGTCGTGAACGTCTATGGCACCACCATGAAGGCGCTGATCGAGGAAGAGTTCGGCGACGGCATCATGTCGGCCATCGACTTTACCATGGACATCTCGCGTGAGGAGAACCCGGCCGGCGACCGGGTGAAGATCGTGCTCGACGGCAAGTTCCTGCCCTACAAGATGTACTGATCCCCGCGACGGGCGCGCAATCCTCGGCGCGCCCGTCGCCTGAAAAGAGTTTCCGACATGACACATATCGCCGTGATAGGCGCCGGTCAGGCGGGGTCCGCCCTGGCCGCAAAGCTTCGCAGCCTCGGTTTCGACGGCCGCCTCTCCCTGATTGGCGCCGAACCGGTGCCGCCCTACCAGCGTCCGCCGCTGTCGAAGAAATACATGCTGGGCGCGCTGGAGACAGAGCGCCTGTTTCTGCGCCCCGAGACGTTCTATGCCGAACAGGGGATCGAGCTGATCACCGGCGCGCGGGTGGCCGCGCTCGATCCGCAGGCCATGTCGCTGCGGATGGAAGACGGCGCGCAGATCGCCGCCGACATGATCGCCCTGACCACCGGGGCCGACCCGATCCGCCTGCCCGACGACGTCGGCGGGCAGTTGGGCAATGTCTACACCATGCGGTCACTGGCCGATGCCGACGCGGCCGCGCATGAATTCCGCCCCGGTCGGCGGGCGCTGATCGTCGGCGGCGGTTATATCGGTCTTGAGGCCGCGGCGGTGGCGGCACAGCAGGGGGTCGCGGTGACGCTGGTGGAAATGGCGCCGCGCATCCTTGCCCGGGTCGCGTGCGACGAGACGGCGGGTTGGATCAACGCGATGCACACGTCGCATGGCGTGGATATTCGCGAGACCTGCGGGCTCGAGATGCTGAGCCGTGCGCCGGAGGGGCATCTGTCGGCGCGACTGACCACAGGGGCAGAGATCGGGGTCGATTTCGTCATCTGCGGGATTGGTGTGCGCCCCGCCACCGCCCTGGCCGAGGCGGCCGGGATCGAGATCGACAACGGAATCAAGGCGGATGAGCAGGGACGCAGCAGCCACGACAATATCTTCGCCGCCGGCGATTGCGCCTCTTTCCCATGGAAGGGGCGGCGCATCCGGCTTGAAAGTGTGCCCAACGCGATCGATCAGGCCGAGGCGACGGCGGCCACGATGCTGGGGCAGGGCGCGCCCTATATGGCACGGCCATGGTTCTGGTCGGACCAATACGAGACCAAGCTTCAGATTGCCGGTCTCAACACCGGCTATGACCGTGTCGTCATCCGCCCCGGAGACAGGCCCGGCAGCCAGAGCCACTGGTATTTCCGCGGCGCCGACCTGCTTGCGGTGGACGCGATGAACGACCCGCGTGCCTATATGACCGGCAAGCGCCTGATCGAGGCCGGGCAATCGCCGGTGGCCGGGGCCGTGGCCGACCCGACCCTGCCGCTCAAGGCACTGCCCCTGACACCCGGGCGCGCGGCCTGACCGCGGCGCGGTCAGAACGAACGGCACTGTCAAATGACCCTGGCCAGAGGCGGGCAGGGCGGTTTCGGGACGGACACAAGCGGTGCCCACAACGGCCCTCGGCTCACCTCACGAGCGGATTTCAGGAACAATCGCGCCGGCGCTCTCGCCGATTGGCCGGGTCTGGGCGGGGCCAGGGGACATCATCGTTGCGGCCTGCGACGCCCGCGGCCATCGGACCAACATCCTGTATCTCGCCGGGCCCGTGACCGCGCTTCCGGCGGCAGGCTCTCGCGGTTCGCCGCCGGTCCGACCGTGTCCGGCCGAGATATAACAAATCGGCATATCTGGTTCTTTTACCCACAAAATAAGATTGGCGATAAGATTTGATGGTCGCCAGAACATGGCGCAGTCGATCACAAACGAAACAAACGGCAGCCGGCCAATGCCCTCCGGGTCACCGCCTGCGCTGCCGGATAGCCAACAGAGAGTACGCTGAAATGACTTACAGAAACACGGTGTTCAGGGTCGGAGCTGCGATAGCCGTCGCGTCGGTGGCCGCAACCTCGGCCCCGGCTGAGATTCAGAGCGTGGATCTGAACGTTCTCGGGTCGGTCTCCTTCCTTTCTTCCTACGAGAACTACGAGCAGGCGTTCTGGAACGACCGCTTGCCCGAGGTATCGGGCGGTCGCATCCGGGCCACCGCGCGCGGCTTCGACCAGATGGGCTTGAAGGGCGGCGAGGTTCTGCGCCTGACCGGACAGGGTGTGGTCGACATCAGCACCACGGTGCTGGGCTATACCGCGTCGGACGATCCCCGCAACGAGGCCGCGGATCTGGCCGGTCTCGCCCCCACTGTCGAACAGGCCCACGCCATCGCCGAGGCCTATGAGCCGGTTCTCGATTCCTATTTCGCCGGCAAATACGGGGTGAAGGTGCTGGCCACCTGGCCCTATCCGGCGCAGGTCTTCTACTGCAACACCGAGATCAACGGGCTCTCCGACATCGCCGGCAAAAAGGTCCGCACGGGCAATCGCACGCTGGCCGAATTCGTCACCGCGCTGGGCGGCACCGGCGTCACGATGGCCTTTGCCGATGTCATTCCCGCGCTGCAAACCGGCGTCGTCGATTGCGCGATCACCGGAACGCTGTCCGGCAATTCCGCAAAATGGTTCGAGGTCGCCACCCATCTTTATGCCCTGCCCGTGGGCTGGAGCACGATGGTGACCGCCGCCAACCTGAATTTCTGGAACGGTCTCAACCGGGAAACGCAGGACTTTCTCCAGGCCGAGCTGAATACGCTCGAGGACGAAATCTGGAAGGGTGCGGGCGAGGAAACCCAGGACGGCATCAACTGCAACGTGGGCGCCGATCCCTGCACCGTGGGCGTCAAGGCCGGGATGACCCTTGTGCCCGTCTCGGACGGCGACCGGGCGCTGCTGGACCGGATCACCCATGAGGTCATCCTGCCCAAATGGGCGGAACGCTGTGGCGGCGATTGCGTCGCCGAGTTCAACCAGGCGATCGGCCCGATCATTGGCGCCACGACGGAAGTGAACTGATATGTCTCTCTCCGAGACCGACCCTCGCAAGGGACCAGGGGCGCTCGCGCCTCTGGACCGGGCCTTGCGCCTGTGCGGCAGGCTGGGCCGCTTTGCCACCTGGGTATCCGGATTTGCCCTGATCACGGTTTGTGTCCTGGTCATGGCCGAGGTGCTGCTGCGCAAGTTTGTCGGCGTGACACTGGGCGGTATGGACGAGATCACCGGCTACGTGCTTGCGGTTGCGGTAACCTGGACGCTGGCCTTCGCGCTGTTCGAGCAGGCCCATATCCGGATCGACGTTCTGTACAATCTGGCAAACCGGCAGGCGCGTGCCGCTCTCGACCTGATCAGCCTGGCCTCGATGACGGGTTTCATGCTGCTGGTGACCTACTGGGCGGGCCAGTTGCTGAAAAGCACGCTGAAATTCGGCGCCACCTCCAACACCGCGTTACAGGTGCCGCTCTGGCTGCCGCAATCGCTCTGGCTCGGCGGGCTTGTGTTCTTTTCGCTGACCCTGGTGCTGCTGTGCCTGCGCGCCATCAGCTATCTGCTGCGCGGCGATGCTGCCGGCATCTCGCGGATTGCAGGCATCAAATCGGTCGAGGATGAGATCGAGGAGCAAACCGCCCTCTCCCCCCTGGACCCCGCGACACAAGGATAAGACCGATGCTGGCCACAGCCCTTTCCACCCTGATCGTCCTGATCCTCCTCAGCCTGCCGGTCGCCGCCGTCATGGGCGTACTCGGGCTGGTGCTGGCGGAACTGTTCTCGCCGATGCCGCTGGTGCGCACGCTGGGCGACATCGCCTGGTCGACCAGCACCAACAACCTGCTGGTGGCGATCCCGATGTTCGTCCTGCTGGGCGAAATCCTGCTGCGCACCGGCGTCTCCGCGCGGATGTACATGGCGCTGTCGCACTGGCTGGGCTGGCTGCCGGGGGGGCTGATGCACTCTAATATCGGCACCTCGGCGCTGTTCGCGGCAACCTCCGGCTCCTCGGTCGCCACCGCCGCCACTGTCGGCACCGTCGCGCTCCCCGAGGTGCCGGTGCATGGCTATAACGAGCGGTTGTTCCTGGGCACCCTGGCCGCCGGCGGCACGCTCGGTATTCTGATCCCGCCGTCGATCAACATGATCATCTACGCGGTGATGACCAATACCTCGCTGCCCAGCCTCTATCTGGCGGGCATCCTGCCCGGGCTGCTGCTGGCGGGCCTGTTTATGGCGCTGATCGCGGCGGCCTGCCTGATCAACCCCAGGTGGGGGGGACGGCGCATCGAGACGAGCTGGCGCGCCCGGCTGAGCAGCATCCCGCATCTGATGCCGCCCGCCGCCATCTTCGCGGTCGTCGTCGGCTCGATCTATGCCGGCTTCGCCACCCCGACCGAGGCGGCGGCGCTGGGCGTGATCGCGGCGCTGATCCTGGCCGCGATGTTCCGCGCGCTCAGCCTGCGCGTCCTGCTGACCGCCTTCGAGGGCACCATGCGCACCACCGCGATGATCATCCTGATCATCATCGCCGCCTATTTCCTGAACCTGGTCTTCGCCGCCATCGGCATCGCCGACGCGATGGAGCATTTCGTGACCACGCTGGGCCTTGGCCCTTACCAGACGATCCTCGTCATCGCCGCCTTCTACATTCTGCTGGGCTGTTTCATGGAGACGCTGTCGATGATGATCGCCACCGTGCCCATCGTCACCCCCATCGTGGTCTCGCTGGGCTTCGATCCGGTCTGGTTCGGCATCGTGCTGATGCTGCTGCTGGAAACCGCGCTGGTGACCCCGCCCATCGGCCTCAACCTTTTCGTGGTGCAAAGCATACGTCCGGCGCGCGGCTCGATGAACGATGTGATGGTGGGGGCAATTCCCTTTGTCGGGATGCTGCTGGTGATGATCGGCCTTGTCATCGCCGTCCCCGACATTGCGCTTTGGTTGCCGGGCCTGCTCCGCTAGACCCCGCCGTACAGTTTTGGAGTCTTGAGAATGGATGCCATCGAACATCTGGCCGACCACGTGATCGCCACCCGCCACGCGGACCTGTCGAAAGAGACCCGCGCCGCCGCGCGGCGGCTGATCCTCGACACGATGGGTGTCGGACTGGCGGGCAGCGCCGGCCAGTGGGCGGGCGATCTGTCCGGCGCGGGCGATGCCTGGGGGCGGGGCGGCCCGGCCCGTGTCTTTGGCCGCGCCGGGCGCTATCCCGCCGGGCTCGCCGCGCTGATGAACGCCTATTGCGTGCACAACTCCGAGTTTGACTGCCTGCACGAGGATGCGGTGGTCCATGCGCTCACCGCGATCCTGCCCGCCGCGCTGGCCGCAGCTGAGCAGCGCGGCGGCATCTCCGGCGCGCGGCTGATCGAGGCGGTGGTCGCCGGCGTCGACGTGGCTGCCGCCATCGGCCTTGCCGGCACCGCGCCGATGAAGTTTTTCCGCCCTGCCGTGATCGGCGGCTTCGGCGCGGCGGCGGCGGTGGGCAAGATCGCCGGTCTCGACCGCGAGGGCCTGATCAACGCCTTCGGCGCCCAATACGCCCAGTCCGGCGGCTCGATGCAGGCGCATGAGGAGGGCACCATGCTGCTCGCCCTTCAGATCGGCTTCAACGCCCGCGCGGCGGTCGAGGCGGTGGACCTTGCCGGCGCGGGTCTGCGCGCCACGCAGCACACGCTGGAGGGGCGGTTCGGCTATTTCAACCTGTTCGAGGACGCCGTCGATCTCGCCCCGGTTCTGGCCGCGCTGCCGCAGGTGCGCCGGATCGAGGAGGTGGTTGAAAAACCCTTTCCCACCGGGCGCGCGACCCATGGCGCTATCGAGGCGGCGATGCGCCTGCTGGCCCGCCGCCCAGCCGCGCCCGTCGAGTTGCGCCGTATCGCGGTGACCGTTTCGCCGGTGGCCTTCACGCTGGTCGGACGCCCGGCGAGGTCCGACATGCCCGCCAATTACGCCCGCCTCTGCCTGTCCTACAGTGTCGCGCGCTGCCTGCTCGACGGGCGGGTCGGGGTCGATCATTTCACCCCGGCCGCGCTGGCCGAGGCCGAGCCGCTGGCGCTGGCTGCGCAAATCGAGGTCGATACGTTCGACATGGCCGAACCCAGCGCCTTTGGCCCCAGCCGCGTGGTGCTGGACTATGCCGACGGCACCACGGCACAGGAAACCGTCGGCCAGGCGCTTGGTCATCCGGGCAACCCGGTCACCGACGCACAGCGCCTGGACAAGTTCCGCGCCAATTGCCGGGCGGCGGCGATCCCGTTGTCGGAAGATCAGGCATCGGCCCTGGCCGATGGCATCGCGGCGCTGGACCGGCTCGACGATGTGCGGAACCTGATGGACCTGGCCTGTCCGCAGGCAGGCTGAGGGCGCGATCCCCTAGCGTTTGGGGATGATGCCCTTCCACTCCCCGTTTGCGGCCATATTCTGTACGATTTCGGTGCACAACTGGGCGACGATCCGCATCGCCGTGCGCACCGGATGGTGGGTGGTGGTGGCCAGAACCAGCGTCCGCCGCAACTGCAACGGATCGATCTGGGTCGCCTGAAGTCTTCCCTCGGCCACCTCCCGCTGCACCGCGTTGTACGGCAGGATGGTCGAGACGCTGCCCGCCTCGACCATTCGGACGATGGTCATCAGCGAATCCACCTCATGCTCCACCGTCAGTTTGCGGCCCATTTCATTGCCGACCTGCTCGAGCAACGCCCGCAGCCCGTGGCGGCGGCTGGGCAGGACCATCGGATAGACCGTGAGGTCGGCGATCTCCAGCGGGGACTTCTCCGGTGCGGCGGCGCCCGCCGGCTGCAGCAGAAACAGGCTTTCATGCAACAACTCATCGGCGACATAATGCCGGGTGCGCGGTGCCTTGTAGAACAGGGCAACGTCGATATGGCCGGTGGTCAACAGCTCGCTCACATCACCGCTGAAGGCCTCGACAGTGCGCAGGTCGACGCCGGGATGTTCGTGCCGCAGCCGCTCCAGCAGCGGCGGCAGCAGGATATGGCTTTCGGTCGGCGGCACGCCCAGCGTCACCTTGCCTTCGACCACACCCTTCAGCGCCCGCACGTCATGTTCCAGATCGCCCAGATCGCCCAGGATCTTGCGCACCCGGTCGTCAAAGAACCGCCCCGCGCTGGTCAGCTTCATCCCCCGCCCGGTGCGATGGAACAGGGTCACGCCCAGCTCCTCCTCCAGCAGGCGCAGCTGCCGGCTGATCGCCGGTTGCGCCACCGAAAGCTTCACCGCAGCGCGCGATACGCTGGCCTCGTCCGCGAGTGCAACGAAGTAGTGAAGCTGGCGCATTTCCATGGGGCTACGGGTCCGGCGGTTTCTGTGTCTCTGTAACGGTTTGCGGCGCAGGTCGGCGACCCGGCCCGCGCCACATTAGACCAGAACAGGGGCCGTGCAAAGAAACCGCCGGACCGGGGCTCAGCCGTTCACACGGTCAAGCAGCACCCGCGCATCGGCCTGATCCTCCAGCGACCAGATCGCGTCGAGCACTCCGCGCGCCTGCGCGTCGGTGAGGATGCCCGCGACGCAGTCCAGGAACTTGCCCTCGACCTCGGCGTCCGACAGCGGGTTTTGCGGTCCGCCGCGATAGCGGTCGTCAGAGAATTTGCGGATGATCCCGCCCGATTTGGTCACCACCTCGATCCGCGACAGGATCTTGTCATGCCCCATCGCGGCGATATCGGGGTCGAACTGGGTCTCCACCCGCTGCTGCATCGCCTGGCACTGCGGGCTTTGCACGAAGGCGTCGGTGAACTCGGCCTTGCCCGCGCGCCCGGCCAGGATGATCGCCGACAGCAGGAAGGCCATGCAGAACTTGCCCTCCAGCTCGGTCTGGGCGGTGCGGAACCGGATCGGATGCAGGATGTTGTTCGAGGCATAAAGCGTGACGCTGTCGATGTCCTCGGGCGACAGCCCGTTCTCCTGCATCAGCGCCTTCATCGCGTCCATCGACGGATGGGTCAGCACGCCGCAGGGATAGGGCTTGATGCTGACCCCGGGTTCGGACAGCGAGAACGGATCGCCGAACCGGCCCAGCACCAGCTCGGGCTCGCCGCCGCGTCCGGCGACCGAGAGATAGCCCCATTTGCCGTCCAAGGCGGCGTCGTTGAAGGTGAACCCCTCTCGCGCCAGCAGCGCGCTGGTCACCCCGTTCTCCGACGACCGGCCCACATGCATCGGCTTGCCCATGGTGCCGAAATTGGCGCGGATGCCGGCGGCCATCGAGGCCGCCCCGCCCAGCACCTGCGCGGTGCGTTCCGCGTTCAGCCCGAGGATCCGCGCCGAGGCGGCGGCAGAGCCGAAGGTGCCGATCGTGCCGCTGGTGTGAAAGCCCAGGTTATAGTGGTCGGGATTGATCGCCTCGGCGATCTTGCACTCCACCTCGACACCGGCGACGAAGCCGGTGAGGAAATCCCGGCCGGAAACACCGGGCTCCGCCTCGCTCAGCGCCAGCGCCGCCGAAAGCGGCGGGATCGTCGGATGCGTCAGCAGGCCATATGGCCGGTCCGGCCCCTCGGCGACCTGGGTGTCATCCCAGTCCATCGCATGGCCCGCCAGCCCGTTCCAGAACGCCGCCTGTTGCGGCGATACCTTCAGTTTGCGGTTCCCCACCGGCCGCGCGACAGGTGTCGCCCCGGTCCCGGCGAGATAGCGTTCGGCGACATCCAGCGCCTCCTGCTCGGTCCCGGCCAGCATCACGCCCAGCCCGTCGATGATACAGCGTTTGGCGATATGCAGCGTGTGCGCCGGGATGTCCTCAAAGGCCAGCCCGGCGGCAAAGCCCGCCGCGTCCCCGGTCAGCGACCGGTCTGTTACATTAATGTCTTTCATCTGGTCTCTCCGTTCCACGCATGGATGAGGTCCGCGCTGTCGCAGACCAGCCCGAAGCGGGCGTTGGCGGTTTTCAGGGTGGCCTCGTGCAGTTCCATGTCCCAGGACGCGCAGGTGTCGCGGGGCAGGGCGGTGTAATGGCCGGTCTCGAAGGCGTCGCGCAGGGTGCTTTCGACGCAGACGTTGGTTGACACGCCCGTGGGCACCACCGAGCGGATGCCGCGCGCGCGCAGCACCATATCCAGATCGGTGCCCTTGAAGGCACTGTAACGGTGCTTGCGGATCACCGGCTCGCCCGGCTCGGGGGCCAGCTCGGGGATGAACTCCGCCCCCTCGCTGCCCTCCATCGCGATCCGGTCCGAGGCATAGGTGGCCCGCCGCCGCTGCGCCAGCCAGGGCGCGGTGTCGCTCAGATGATGCTCCAGCGTCCAGAACCCCACATGGCACACCAGCACCCCGGCGCGCCGGGCGGCGATCAACAGCGACTGCAGCGCCGGGACAATGCCCTGCGCCGCATCCAGTGGCCGCCCGGCCCGGCTGGTGGCATAGCCGTCGAGGCAGAAATCCTTCTGCATGTCGATGATCAGCAGCGCGGTATGCGCAGGCGCGAAACGCGCGGCGAAATTGGTCAGGATCGGCGGCTCATAGAGGCTCATTCCACCGCCTCCCTGGCGAACCAGTCGGCGATCTGCGACCCGGTCAGGAAGGCCACGTCGCCCCGCGCCTGCAAAAGGTCGAGCATTTCGGCCAGATAGGGCAGCCGGTGCGGCACCCCGATCAGATGCGGGTGCAGCCCGATGCCCAGCACCTTGGCGCCCGCCGGCTCGGTGGCGCTGTCGAAACAGGCCAGCGTCGTCTCCAGCCGCCGCAGCATCTCGGCCGAGCTGTGCTTTTCCACCGCGTAGACGACCGAGTCGTTCAGCTCCAGCGTATAGGGCATGGCGATCAGGTCGCGCGGCCGGGCCTGCATCCAATGCGGCACATCATCCACGCTCCAGTCACAGAGATACTCGATCCCCTCGGCCGCCAGGATATCCGGCGTCGCCCCGGTCTCGCGCAGCCCCGGGCTGAGCCAGCCGCGCACCGGCTTGCCGGTGAACGCCGTGAGCTTCTCCAGCGCCCGCCGGATCACGTCGCGCTCGCCCGCGCCGCCCTGCAGGCTGGTCTGATGCATGCCGTGGCCGATGAATTCCCAGCCCGCCTCGCGGATCGCCGCGGCGCAGTCGGGATAGCTGTCGATCACGGTGGCGTTGATGCTGGCCGAGACCGGCAGTCCGCGCCCGGCCAGCAGGGCCAGCAGCCGCGCCATCCCCGCCCGCATCCCGTAATCGGCCCAGCAGAAATTCGGCACATCGGGCACCTGCTCGCGCCCATGCGGCGCGGTCAGCAGCTTGCGCGGCATCTCCCGGTCGAACGGCCAGTGCTCGATGTTCACCACCAGATGGACGATCAGGCGCTTGCCGCCCGGTCCGCGCAGCGGTTTCTGCCGGTTCGCCAGCCGGTAGGGTATTCGGGGATTGGCCTGCATCGCGGCCTGGGGTGCCGCAGGCGGCGGCGAGAGATCGTCCATAGTCTGTCCTGACGTTTGGCGACGCGAGCGTCGGATTTCCACAGCGGCCCCCGCTGCAAGGACCGCGCGGCATCTGTGCCGATGCCGCCGTCAGGATGTCAGTCGGCGAATTCCCTTTCCAATCCCATCGGGCGCAACCGGTTATAACGACTTGAGATAGCCGGGAAGGCGGCTTCGCCTGCGGGCGCGCCCGGTCACGCCCTGTCGCTCCGGTATACGGGATCGTTATATCACTTAGGGAATTTGGATATTTGCCTTATGGGCGGCCTCTGCCCATACCGCAACGACCCGCGCCCGGCGCGCGATCAGATCCGGGAGACCCAGCCATGACGGACCGATTTCTCAACGCCAAAAGCCTGCTCTTCGTGCCGGGCGAGCGCGACGACCGCATCCCCAAGGCGCTGGCCAGCGGCGCCGATGCGGTGATCGTCGATCTCGAGGACGCGGTGCGCCCCGAGGACAAGCCGCGCGCGCGCCGTGCGGTGGCGGCCTTTCTCGGCGGCCGTCCGGCGGGCTGCGTGCTGCTGCGCATCAACGCGGCTGAGACTGAATGGTATGGCGAGGACATCGCGCTTGCCGCCCATTCCGGCATTGCCGGGGTCGTTCTGCCCAAGGCCAACGCGGCCGCGTTGGCCCGTGCGCGCGCCGGCACCGCCGCCCCCCTCTGGCCCCTGGTCGAAACCGCGCAGGGGCTGCGGGATCTGCACGGAATGGCGCCGATGCCCGGTGTCGCGCGGATGCTGCTCGGCACCATCGACCTGGCCCTCGACATGGCCCTCGACGCCGCGCATCCGGGCGGACAGGCGATGCTCGACAGTGCGCGGTATCATCTGGTCGCCAGCTCCGTCGCCGCCGGTCTCGCGGCGCCCGCCGACGGGGTCTTTGCCGATCTCGGCGATACGGCGGGGCTCACCGCCGCTGCCACCCATGCCCGGGCCTGCGGGTTCGGCGGCATGATGTGCATCCACCCCAAACAGGCCGATAGGGTCAACGCCGCCTTCGCCCCCCGCCCCGAACAGGCCGACTGGGCGCGCCGCGTGCTGCAGGCCGCCGCGGCGCAGGGCGGCGCCTTCCGCTTCGAGGGGCAGATGATCGACAAGCCGGTGCTGGCGCGCGCGGCGCGCATTCTGGCCTCCTGAGGCCGGCCCCATACAACAGAGGAGACCGACGCAAATGAAGGTAGTGGTACCTGTCAAGCGCGTGATCGACTATAACGTGAAGGTTCGCGTGAAGGCGGACGGCACGG